>CAXUHM010000007.1:48172-130596 GCA_964250935.1 uncultured Terriglobus sp. | reverse complement strand
ATGCATCGCGGTCCCGGTGGACCCGGCTTCGGGCGTGAAGGTCTGCACACCGCCGTCGCTCCCGTCACCAGCGCACCGCTCACCGCGAAGTACACCTCGACCTCCAGCTTCACCACGCGCGAGGGCAAGTCGGTCGAGCGCGACGGCTCGACCTCGGTCTACCGCGACTCCCTCGGCCGTACCCGCGAGGACGTCACCCTTCCGCCGCCGCCGCATCCGCGCGAGGCTTCCTCCACGACGTCGGCAACCGCTCCTGCGCCGGGGACACCGCGCACCATGACGGTCATCCTCGACCCGGTCGCCAACACCGTGACCCGCCTCCTTGCAGAACAGAAAGTTGCCGTCGTGGAAACCGTCCCGGCAGACTTCTTTCAACACGCCATCAGTCGGGAGGCGCGCGAGGCTGCCGGCCCGCATGCGCGCGGCAACAGCACCGTGACCTCCCTCGGCTCCAAAATGTTTGCCGGCATCTCTGCAACCGGCACCCGGACCACGTTTACCTTCCCGCCGCGGGAGGACAGCTCCACCGCAACCTCAGCGACCGCGGCGTCAACAGCCGCGACGTCAACAGCCTCAACCCCTGCATCCACAGCGCCGGTGACCATGACCCACGAAACGTGGTTCTCACCCGACCTCAAGCTTGAGGTCAGCAGCACCGAAACCGGTGTCCATGGCACCAGCACCAACACGTTGACCACTCTCACCAGGGCCGAGCCCGACGCCTCTCTCTTCAAGGTCCCTGAAGGCTACACCGTCAAGGCCGCCACACCGCATGACCGCCATGGCCGCGGCCCCGGTGGACCGCCCAGCGACGCTCCACCCTCCGGCTTCTGAAACCTGTCAACCCCTTTGGGGCGTAACCCTAGTCCCGTGAGCAACTTACGGCTGGCATGGTATTTATGCCCGGTCCGCTATACTGGAAATAGGTCTCAAGGGTCACCCGCAGGGGTGGCCCTTTCCACATGGGGCATCGCCCGATCCAACAGAATCAGGAACTTGCGCAAACAATCCAATCGAATCAGGAATTTACAGCGAACCGGCAAGGGGGCAGGGGGTACCTCGTACAATGGAAACGATGCCAGAGTCGACCGAACTTCGCTACAACCCAGCAGAAATCGAGCCTCGCCTTCAAGCCGCCTGGGACGCCGACCCAACGCTCTACGCAGCTGAGCCTCTCACCAGCACCAAACCAAAATATTACCTGGTCGAGATGCTGCCCTACCCCTCCGGTGTGCTCCACATGGGTCACATGCGTCTCTACGCAATCGGCGACGCACTCGCTCGCCACGGCTGGATGACTGGCAAAAACGTTCTCCATCCCATGGGTTGGGATGCCTTTGGTCTACCTGCTGAAAATGCTGCCATCAAGAACAACACTCCACCACGCGAGTGGACTTTGCGCAACATCGCAGCCATGCGAAAGCAAATGCAGCGTGTCGGTCTCAGCTACGAATGGGATCGTGAAGTCACCACCTGCCTTCCTGACTTCTATCGCTGGAATCAGTGGTTCTTCCTTGAAATGTTCAAGCGTGACCTTGCCTATCGCAAAAAGTCGAAAGTCAACTGGTGTCCCAAATGCTGCACGGTTCTGGCCAACGAGCAGGTCATCAACGGCTTCTGCTGGCGTCACGAAGACACGCTCGTCGAGCAGCGTGACCTCACTCAGTGGTTCTTCCGGATTACCAAATACGCTGACGAACTCCTCGACGGACTCGACAGCATGGATGGCTGGCCTGAAAAAGTTCGCACCATGCAGCGAAACTGGATCGGTCGAAGCGAAGGTGCAGAAGTCACCTTCCCTGTCGATGGCTGCACCGACAACATGTCGATCACCGTCTTCACCACGCGCATTGATACCATCTTCGGCGCAACCAGCCTCCAACTCGCTCCTGACCATCCCATCATCCAGCATTGGTGTGGCTTTGACGAAGCGCTGAAGCCACAGGTGGATGAGATGGTTGCACAGCAGAAAACCGCTCGCGACACCGACGCCTTGGGTGAGCTTCCAAAACATGGCGTCTCTACTGGACGCTATGCGATCAATCCCTTCAACGGCGAACGCATTCCCATCTGGGTTGCCAACTATGTCCTTGCAGGTTATGGCACCGGAGCCATCATGTCTGTGCCTGCGCACGACGAGCGAGACTTCGAGTTTGCCACCAAGTACAACCTGCCCATCCTTCGCGTGATTGCACCAAACCTCGACACCGACGAACTTTCGCTGCCATACACCGGCAAAGCCGAAGCTGTTCTGATCGACAGTGGTGAATGGACTGGCGAACCTGTGCTCGAAGCACAGCAGAAGATGGCAAAATTTGCCGAGGCAAACGGCTTCGGAAAACCCACAACCACCTATCGTCTGAAAGATTGGGGAGTCAGTCGACAGCGTTATTGGGGCACTCCCATTCCCATCGTCTACTGCGATCAGTGTGGTCTGCAGCCCGTTCCTGAGGCACAGTTGCCGGTCCTCTTGCCTGAAGAGATTGATGTTGCCAACACAATGGGCTCGCCTCTCGCCAATGTGCCTGCCTTTGTGAATACGACCTGTCCCATGTGCGATGGCCCTGCGAAGCGTGAAACAGACACCATGGACACCTTTGTCGATTCGTCCTGGTATTTTTACCGGTACACCGATGCAAGAAACTCGACTGCGCCTTTTAGCAGCGAAGCAGCAAACCACTGGTTCGAAATAGACCAGTACATTGGCGGTGTTGAGCATGCCATTCTGCACTTAATCTACTCGCGCTTTTGGACAAAGTTCATGCGTGACATTGGTCTAATTGCAAATAGCGAACCCGCAAAGCGTCTCTTTACGCAAGGCATGGTCATCAAAAACGGCGCGAAGATGTCAAAGTCGAAAGGAAACATCGTTTCGCCTGACGACATGATTGCCAAGTATGGCGCCGATGCAACGCGCATGTATGCCTTGTTCGCAGCGCCACCCGATCGTGACTTGGAGTGGCAGGAAGATGGTGTCGCCGGCGTCTACCGCTTCTTAAGCCGCATCTACCGCGTTATCAGTAAATACGCGCCAAACCTGCGCATGGGCAGGGAAAGCGCGATCCAGGAGATGCCTGGACCGGAAGGCCAGCAGCTACTACGCACCTTGCACCAGACCATCGCAAAAATCACGCTCGACTTCAGCGGTCGATGGCACTTCAACACCTGCATTGCAAGCATTATGATCCTGGTAAATGAGATGATGACGGCCGAGCCTGCCATGGAATCCGGTGAAATCGATGCCTACACGCAGCGTGAAATTTTCCGCTGCACAGTGCTCCTGCTTGCACCGTTCGCTCCATTCCTTGCACAGGAATTATGGACCGTACTCGGTTATGAGGGCATTGTGTTTCGACAGAGGTGGCCGATTGCAAATGCAGAGTTGGCGAAAGAAGACAGGATTGAGGTACCCGTTCAGGCGAACGGCAAACTTGTCACAATTATTCGTGTCGTTGCCGACGCGGACGTGGAAGCTCTGAAAGCAAGTGCGCACGCGGACGACAAAGTTGCCGGTCGGCTTGCAGGCAAGACCATTGTGAAAACCATCGTAGTACCGGGCAAGCTTGTGAATTTCGTGGTGCGCTAAGCCATGGCAGCCATGACCGAGCGTCGGCGTTCGCATAGACCTCAGCGTGCAACGCAGGGCTTCGTGTCCACACTGACATATGTTTGGTCGCACCCGTCACTCACGGCGATTGAGATTGCGTGGAGATGGGTCTTTGGCATCCCAGCGCTGTTCCTGATTTACCGTTCTGGCAGTGGTGTGCTCGCTGCCGTACCGTGGCGTTCGACAGGCATCCAGACACTTTCAGCCAACGAACTGCTAACGGATCCCATGCAGGCCTCAGCAAAACTGGTCGCGTTTGCTGACGTGATTATGCCCGGGCTGATGCATACTCTTGTGTGGCTTGCGCCAGTGTTGCTAGTGGCATGGACCTTGCTAAGCACCGCCGGTCGTACAGTTCTTCTACACCGACTCGATCCCGCTCTGAAGCCTCACCCAGGCACCCTCTTGGCCTTGCAGGTCTTAAGACTGTTGCCGATCATTTCGCTGGGCGTGGGCTGGTGGCTTGGTTTGCAGTCACTCGCGACCTACAGTATCGTCAATCCCATTGTGAACGGTGGTGAACCGCAAACCATGCTTTATGTAGGTGGAGTGATTTTGCTATCGCTGAGCGTGTTCGTATTTGCGGCTGGTATCAGCTGGATTTTTACGGCGGCTCCGGTGATCGCCATGCGCGATGATCTGGGTGCGATTGCCAGCTTAGTCGCAACTGCACGCCTGCACAATCTTCGTGGGTCTCTGTTCGAAATCAACATGGTGCTCGCCATTGTGAAGATCATGTTGCTTGTACTTGCTGTAGCGTTCTCCGCGTTTCCCCTGCCGTTTGCAAATGTGATGACCGAGGGGTACATCCTGCTCTGGTCGGTAATTATCACGGTGTGGTATTTTGCAGCGTCTGATCTTTTTCATGTTGCACGGCTTCATGGCTACATTGCGCTACTCCGTGCGTCCGCTTCGCGGCGTGAAGTGGCGTAAGCACTGCACCCTAAAGCCGAACGAAAATCCACAATTTGCCTTGGAGCCTTAAATGAACTTCGGTATTTATCTGGTTGGATACTTGATTGTTATTGGTGGTGTGATTTACGCCATGAATCTTGCGCATATTCCGCAGCACTGGATCCTGGCTGTCGCCGTTATCCTGCTGGGTGCAGGAGTGCTGACGGGAGTGCAGCGCACGCGTACCAAGGATCCCTCTTAACGGGCGAGGGAAGCCGCGCTCCACACAGGCGGCTCGCTTACACTTACTTGTGTGAGTAGTTCAACGATCGTCATCCTTGATTTCGGCGCACAGTACACGCAACTGATCGCGCGTCGTATCCGCGACTTCAATGTGTTCTCCATTGTCTTGCCGTGTACGGCATCCATTGACCAGGTGCAGGCATATCACCCGACAGGCTTGATCCTGTCCGGTGGTCCGAGTTCCGTATACGACGCAGACGCACCCGAGGCGGACGCTACGTTGTTGCAGTTGGGTCTGCCCACGCTCGGCATCTGCTACGGCATGCAATGGATGGCGCAACACTTGGGCGGCCGAGTGGAACCGGCAGACAAGCGCGAGTATGGCGATGCTGAGGTGCAGATAGAGCAACAAAACAAGCTCTTTTCAGGGCTGCCAAAAACTCTTCAGGTATGGATGAGTCACGGTGACAGCGTGCTAGACCTGCCGGATGGTTTCTCTGTAGCCGCATCATCCCGCAGCGCTCTGGCCAGCATCGCAGATGAGGCGCGCGGCATGTATGCGGTTCAGTGGCACCCAGAAGTTGCTCATTCGAAGCAGGGAACGGAGCTGTTGAAGAACTTTGTGTTGGAAATTTGTGGCGCGCGTGCCGACTGGACTCCGGATACCTTCATCACGTCGACGGTTGAAGGTATCCGCAAACAGGTGGGCAACGGCCATGCAATCTGTGGTTTGAGCGGCGGGGTGGATAGCGCAGTAGCGGCTGTACTTGTTGCGAAAGCGATCGGCGATCGGCTTACCTGCATCTTCGTCAATAACGGCGTTCTGCGTAAGAATGAGTTTCAGCAGGTACAGAAGAACATGCGCGAGTTGCTGGGCCTCAACGTCGTTGCGGTCGATGCGTCAAAGCGTTTTCTGTCGCAGTTGGGCGGTATCACAGACCCGGAAACCAAGCGCAAAATCATAGGTCGAGAGTTCATCACAGTCTTTGATGAGGAAGCAGCAAAAATTCTGCGCGTCCAGGAAGCAGCGGGTGACGTAGCACACGACAGCATTGGCGCAGAAATTGCGTGGCTGGTGCAGGGTACGCTTTATCCTGACGTTATCGAGTCTTCCAGCGTCAAGGGTCCTTCGCAAACCATCAAGTCGCACCACAACGTTGGTGGTCTGCCTGAAAATATGAAGCTTAAGCTGATCGAGCCGCTGCGCGATTTGTTTAAGGACGAGGTACGCCGGGTCGGCGCTGATCTTGGCATGCCGTCGGAGGTCCTCGAACGCCAACCGTTTCCGGGACCGGGGTTAGCAGTCCGCATCGTTGGTGAGGTAACACCGGAGCGCGTTCTCATCCTGCAAAATGCCGACGAGATCGTTGTCGCAGAGATCAAGAAAGCGGGTCTCTACCGGAGCATCTGGCAGAGCTTTGCCGTTCTGCTGCCGGTAAAGTCGGTCGGTGTGATGGGCGACCAGCGGACGTACGCCTACACCTGTGCCATTCGTGCCGTGTATTCCGACGATGGAATGACAGCGGACTGGGCACCCCTTCCCTACGAGGTGCTACGAACCATCAGTAGTCGGATTGTGAACGAAGTGCGGGGTATCAATCGCGTGGTGTACGACATCACAAGCAAACCGCCTGGGACTATCGAATGGGAGTAGTTCGCAATAAGAGTGCCGCTTGCCCACTTCCACGCAGTATGTAGATACGACCTTGAACAATGGAGTCCACACAGCAAACAGGGCCGCTCAGGCGGCCTTGTTTGCCTACCGCGTTCTATGAGTCAGTCCAACTCGTGAAGGCTGGATACGCCATATTTCAGGTACCAGGGCGACGCGGACTTGAGCGCACGATTTACGTTTTCAATGTTTGCGACGCCTTCACTTTCAAGCCACTTGACGAAGGCGGGTTCGCCATCTTTCGCATACACCTTCACACCGTCAGACCACGTAGCGCGCCCGCAAAGGACGCCATTGAACTTTGTGCCACTCTCACCAGCAAGTGCCAACGTTTCAATAAAGATCGTATTTGTCACGCCCGCTGAAAGGTAGATGAACGGCTTCTCCGTCATTGCTTCGGCATCACGGAAAAGCTGCAAAGCCTGCGCACGGGTGTAGGCCTCCTCGCCTCTGAATGCCTGGGTGCCGGAGACGAACGTCATCTCAATCGGAACTTCGACCTTCAGCACATCCACCGAGTATTTTTCTTTACTGAACTCTGCCATGGAGCCGCTAACAATTTTCGGCTTCATCTTGGCATAAGATAGGGTCTTCTCGCCTGTACCATCAAGGTTGTAGCCGACTACCTCCAGAAAGAATGGGATGTCGTGGGCATTGCACTCGTCGCCGATGCGCTCGATAAAGGCATGCTTCTGGTCGTTGATGTCGGCACTTTCAAAGGGTGTGTAGTAAAGAAGAATTTTGATGCAGTTCGCCCCTGCGTCCTTTAGGCGACGAACGCTCCAATGGGTCAATAGGTCAGGAAGACGACCGGGTGTCGTTGAATCGTAGCCCGTTTTTTCGTAGGCCAGTAGAAGGCCTGCGCTGTTGCGGTGTGTGCTTGCGGGTAGACCGTACTCCGGGTCAAGCAGAATTGCCGATGCATACCGTGTCAGCACATTCGTCACATCGGTTTTGAAGATCTCGAGATCCTGGTCATGCGCGTCATCCCCGCGCGTGGCGGAAATCGACTTGCGCAACGACCCGCGCTGGTCCATGGCTGCGGCAGCAATAACGCCTCGTGCATCGGACACGGCTTTCAGCCCGGCAAGCTTTCCGGGGGTAGGCTTCTTAAGCGACATGCAAATCCTCCAGCTTCGTAGAGCCCATGGTATCGCTTTCCCTTCAAATAGCGAAAACCGGATATCCTATCGCGCAAGTAGTTCTTGTTGCGCGGCAATCAACTTCTGGATTCCGCATTCGGCATAGTCGAGCATCGTATCGAGCTGTGGGCGACTGTAGGGGTGCTTTTCTGCTGTTGCCTGCGTTTCCACCAAGCCACCGCTCGCAGTGATGACGACGTTGCTGTCGACGTCAGCCTGCGAATCTTCGCTGTAATCCAGATCCAGTAGCACCTGGCCATCGACGACTCCAACGCTTACAGCTGCAACTAACTCCCGCATGGGTGATCTCGGCAGCGTTCCCGCTGTAACAAGCTTGCCCAGCGCAAGGGAGAGCGCAGCTGCCGCCCCCGTGATGGCGGCGGTACGTGTGCCGCCATCGGCTTGGAGCACGTCGCAATCCAGAATGATCGAGCGTTCGCCAAGTGCTTTTAGATCCATGACACTGCGCAGTGAGCGTCCGATCAGCCGCTGAATCTCATGCGTGCGGCCGCCGATCTTGCCTCGTTCACTCTCGCGTGGCGTACGCGTTAGTGTAGCTCGCGGAAGCATGCTGTACTCGGCCGTTACCCAGCCTTTACCGCTGTTGCGCAGCCATGCTGGTACCGTCTGCTCCACGGTTGCATTGCACAGGACGCGCGTGTTGCCAAATTCCACCAGCACCGAACCCTCTGCGGTTGCGACAAAATCTGGTGTGAGCATGATAGGACGCAGTGCTTTCGCGTCCCGGCCGCCACTGCGGAAGACCTCTGAAGTTGACACACTTTTAAGTATATGGAAGCGAGTGCCGAGGCTGATTCGCCGGAGACGCAAATTTGTGCAAAGATCAGGTCACGCACTCATGCTTGGCATCTCGAGCAATCCGTGTGAGATGGGCCAGCATATCTTTGTGTATGGTTCGTGAGCTTGACCCTGTTCTGCTGTGATTTGCTCCTACCCGGTCATGAGACGTACGCCGAGGCAACCATGCCTGGCAATGTGATCACGCAAGGGGCATGTATGGGGACGGGAAGCGAGACTTTAGCACAGCAAACAATAGTGCAGCGCCGAAAAGCTAATAGTGTTGGTGCGCTGCAAACCAGCGAGCCGCTCCGTCGCGAGAGCGATGGCTTGCGCCTGGTTACACCCATCGATGAAGCGGCGACAATAGCCGACCTTACTGCGGCTGGGGTGTTGGCGCAATCTGCCCGGAGCCAGGGGGCAGTGCTGCCGCGCCTGCTACCGGGCATGGCGATGATGCATCTGCTTGTGATCGATGATGACGATCACGTGCTGCGGGCCATCTGCGAGATTGCGGCGTCCATGGGTTTTGCCGTCCATTCTGCACGTACGCCAGCGGCGGCAGCCGACATCTTCGAGCGCCAAAGCCTTGATGTTGTCCTGCTCGACTTGTTGCCGCACGACCGCGGATTTTCCTTCCTGCAGCAGATTCGGCAAAATTTTCCCCGCGTACCGATCGTGGTAATGACAGCCTTTGCCACCGTCAACTCTGCCGTGGACGCGATGCGCATGGGCGCCAGTGACTATCTTACAAAGCCGTTTGCCATGGACGAACTCACCGGAACGCTTGAACTGGCGGCGCAGCGGCGCCAGTTTGACGTAGAAAGTCGGCGACTGCAGGACCGCATGCTTTCCGATGCCGGCGGCCAAGGACTTATTGGCGGATCCGCCGCCATGGAAAAGCTACTGCGCATGGTTGCAAAGGTTGCACCAGCAACGCACCCGGTCCTGATCGTCGGTGAGAGCGGTACCGGTAAGGAGCTTGTCGCACGGCTCATCGATTCGACGTCAGGTAAGCCTTCCAACCGGCCCATGATGTCGATCGATTGCTCAGCCCTCTCACCGACGCTGCTGGAGACGGAATTATTTGGTTATGTGCGGCACGAGGGGACTGCCGAACGCGAGGAGCGGCAGGGCATGCTCACCATTTCGGGCGGGGGAACACTGTTTCTCCGGGAAATCGGCGCGCTCCCACTCGACCTGCAGGCTCGCTTGTTGCGTGCACTGCAAGAACGTAAGGTGCGGCCCGTCGGCGCTGCTGCTGCGTTGCCCGTAACTGCCCGCCTGCTTGCCTCCAGCAGTCGCAATCTGCCCCATCTCGTTGAGTCCGGGGCTTTTCGCAAAGACCTGTACTTTCGCCTGAACGTCGTACACCTGCGTGTGCCGCCCCTGCGCGAACGGAAAGATGACATCCCTTTACTGGCTGCCTATTTTCTTCAACGTCAGGCTGAGGTCCGGCAGCTTGAGTACAACCTGGATGGTGAGGTTCTGCGCACATTGGAGGGCTACGATTGGCCGGGGAACGTACGCGAACTTGAGGGCAGCATTGAACGTGCCTGCTCCTTCTCGAGCGGTCCAACGATCTTTTTACCGGATTTTCCGTCGCAACTTCGCGGGTACCGCCACCAGCTTGAGGTAGAGACCCTACGCGTTGACACCCGCGTCGCAGCAGACCGGTCCAGTCATGGCACAGGCTCACAGCCGTCTACCACTAGCCAGGTCGAGATTGTCTCTATCGCCGAGTTGGAAAAGCACGCAATCCTGACGGCGATTCATGCGTTGAATGGGGACAAGTTGATGGCGGCAAAACTCCTTGGCATAGGCAAAACAACGCTTTACCGAAAACTGAAGGAATACGGCATCGATGAAGACGGCATGATGGCGCTCTAACACGATAGTTGTAGCGTGCCGCGAGCGGCATTGCACCAGCCTCAAGTCAAATCAGCTACAGTAAACGAACAAACCGTCAGAGTTTACGCATTGCTTGTAGTCCAGCACTATTTGAATCTCTTCTGCCTATCCAGTCTGTGGCTCGCGTGAAAGGTGAGCAATGGGTGAAGCTTTGGTAGAAACACGTGTGGTTCTGCTCGTGACCGCAATGCAGGGCGCTGAACATCTTGCCATGACATTGAGTGAAGGCGCGACCGTGGTCGTGGAAGTTGCGCGCAGTCGTCGAGCGGCACTCGCAGCGCTTCGCAGGCAGCCATACGCGGCAGTGATTGTGGATGCGGCATTGCCGATGAATGAAGTCACAGATACGGAAATGCTCTGGCAGAATGCCGCGGGCGCTGTTCCTCTGGAGCTTGATCTGGCTGCACTCGGTGGCACATCCATCGTTCGCCTGTTGCGAAGCGTTTTGGAGCGGCGTAGCGAATTGGAGGCGATTGTGCGTCAGGATGTGACCCGCGCCATGGCCGACGATTTACGCTCGACCGTCACTGGCATGCTGCTGCAATCGGACCTGGCCCTTCGGGACCAGACACTATCACCGGCCTTAGAGGAGCGGTTCCGCCAACTCCGCTCCATGGCCGATGATCTACGCATGCGGCTGCGCGCTGCTTGAGACCCGTGCCTGGGTAGGACGTGACTGGCGGCGTGCTGCTATCCTTCGGTCATCCCCTTTATTCGAAGGATCACATGTCTGAGCCTGTAACGATCACCGTCCGCCGTAACGGCCCGCTACGCATTGAGGGCGGCATTCGCCTGATTGATGCCGACGGTGCCGAGTGGGATCTAACCGGCAAGCCCGCCATATCGCTATGTCGCTGCGGTGTGAGCGAAAAGCGGCCATTCTGCGACGGTTCCCACAACAAGATCGGCTGGCAGTGTAATGCGTCCTCCGGCAACCTTACTGGCGGCGAAACTGCAGCGACCAATATCATGGGGTCAGTCTCCGGTAACCTTACCGGCGAGAGCAAGTAGGTCCGTTGACTATCTGCCAGCGATCCTGCATTGTGCTCACCTTGACCTTTGTCAGCGGCATTGTCTCCGCCCACTCGCTACGCACCGAAGCGCTGTGCCAGGCGCCAATCGCAGTTGGGCTGACGGCTTATGTTGGGCAGTACCGTCGTGATGACGCGCCGGATACGGTTGAGTCGGTTTACCTCAACCAGGGGCACTTGACGGTCGATGCAGAACGTCTCTACCCCGAGACGCTGAAACTAACGGCAACGGATCGATTCACGACCGACGACGAGCTTGCAAGCCGTACCTTTGAACGCAGTAAAGACGGACAGATTACTGGTTTCCTGCTTGGTGATGCCAACAGCGTCAGAGTGAGGTACACCCGTATCTCTGCGCAGGCCCGGCCGATTGATCACGGTCTTCGATACAGTCGGACAGAAGCCATGGTGCCGATGCGCGACGACGTCAAGCTCCACATTGTCGTAGTTCGCCCGCAAGGCAGCGAGAATTCGGGAGTTCCCCTGCCCATCCTTCTCTCGCGCACACCGTATGGCGCGAACGGTTCCAATCACTCCATTCATGAAAGTAAGCCGGAACTTGCCGCAAGCGGCTACATTTTTGTTTACGGCGACATCCGCGGTCGCTTTGCTTCGCAGGGCAAATTTGTTATGAACCGTCCAGTAGTGCACCATCTAGGCGACCATGACGACCCAAAGCTCGTGGACGAGAGCACCGATGCTTACGACACCGTCGCCTGGCTGGCAAAGAACCTGCCAAACAATAACGGGCGAGTGGGTGTATTGGGCGTGTCATATCCCGGTTTTCTGGCGATGATGGCTGGCGTTGATCATCATCCCGCAGTAAAGGCGATTAGCCCACAGGCACCCATGACTGATGTCTGGATGGGAGACGATTTCTTCCACAATGGGGCTTTACGCCAGACGTACGCGTTTGATTACTCGCTTGAATTGGAGCGGGGCAAGGAAGACCAATCGCCAGACATGGCGGGCGACACATTCGATTTCTTTTTGAAGCATGTGGACTTTGCGGGGGCTGCGGCTGCTGCTAAGTCCACGGAGCTACCAACGACGAAGCACATTCTTCAGGAACCCGCATACACGCAGAGTTGGGAAGCCATGGCCGTACAGCGTCGCTTGACTGTGCCAGAGGTGCCCACGCTTGAGACAGGTGGCTTCTTCGACCAGGAAGACATGTTCGGACCACAAGCGGAATACGCTGTGTTGCGTGCGCATGAAGGTGTTTCCAATCCGCAACACAAAGTTTTTCTTGCACTCGGGCCCTGGAATCATGGTGGGTGGAACGGTGCCGGACGTGTGCTGGGCCCACTGAACTTTGGCGAACCGACCGGTATAGAGTACCGAAAGACAATTGAAGCACCTTTTTTTGAGTTCTACTTGAAAGACAAAGCCGGCTTCAACCTGCGCGACACTGCAAGCTTCCGTACCGGAGTAGAACGGTGGCAACGCTACGACGCCTTTCCTCCAATCGCTGGTTTTACTCCGGCCAGCCTCTATCTAGGAGCTGGCGGAACGCTGGGCTTCGGTGCCTCGCAGGCGAACGCATTCCCGGTGCTTTACGTCAGTGATCCTGCCAATCCAGTCCCTTATCGCGAGCGCCCCATTCAGTCCACGTACGGCAAGACATCGAAGTGGCGCTTGTGGTTGGCAGAGGATCAGTCGTCGCTTGACGGTCGCGGGGACATCGCTCGCTTCCTTTCACCACCGCTTGAGAAAGATACAACCATCACCGGGGAGATTGTGGCAGACCTGTTTGCCAGTACGTCAGGCACCGATAGCGACTACGTCGTAAAGCTAATCGATCAGTACCCGGCAGACGCGGCACCCCACAGCGAGGCGCCTGCCGGTTTTCAGGAAATGATCGTCGGCGAAATTTTCCGGGGACGATACCGGACAAGTTTTGAGCATGCGTCACCAATTCCAGCTGGAAAGGTCGAGGAGTACCGCTGGAGTCTGCACGCGGCGGATCATACCTTTCTAAAAGGCCATCGCATGAAAGTCACAGTACAGTCGACGTGGTTTCCACTCTACGATCGTAACCCGCAGACGTATGTCGAAAATATTTCGACCGCGCCTGCAGCGGCATACCAGCCCGCGACCATCTCAATCATGACTTCAGCGCAGTATCCATCACACCTTGAAGTACTGCGGCCCACGGCAGAGTTGCCATAGTCCATCACTCAGGGATCGGCTGCTGTTTGAGCCACACCAGGTACATGGCCCAGGCTGCAAGCGTACAGTTGTCCATGACGCGGCCGTCCAGCATCATGCCTTCGAACTCTGCCACAGATACGCGGTGTACGGTCAGCCCAGTCTCTTCCGGCTCAAGTGCTGTCTCACCACGTGTCAGGTCCTCGGCCAGCCACACATCATGACGCTGGTGCATGGCGCCATAGGCGATCCAATTGGGTCCAAGCAGGGTCATACGAGCTGCCAGCAGGCCGGTTTCCTCACGAAGCTCCCCACGCGCAAGATCTTCAGAGTCTGGCGTTGCTTCCTCCCAGCCACCCTGCGGAAGCTCAAAATAGCTGCCTTGGACGGTGTAGCGAAATTGGTGAACAAGCGTAACAAAATCACCCTCAGGCGTGTGCTCCAGGGGGATGACGATGCATGCGGGATCCTTCTCTACAACTCCATAAATGCCGGGGTGCCCATTCGCATGGAGGATGGCGTCCTCGCGTACGCGGGTCCACCGGTTGCGGTACACTTCACGACTTGACACGGTTTTTGTTGGAGCATCCTCCGGTGCAACTGGGCCAGTGTGCATATCAGCAGAGGAGGACCGAACGTGAGAAGTCATCCCAATATTGTCTATGAAAGCTAATGCGGAAGGTATCTCCCGTTCCGCTTTCGTGACCGGCGCTACTGGACGGTTTTCATGCGGCGCGTCATAAAGTCCTGCAACACGTAGCTGCCCAGGCGTTCAGGGCTCGTGAAATAGGCTTTACCCCGGCACATGGCGCTTACTTTTTGTACAAACTGCATCAGGGCGAAATCCTGCGCCAGCATAAACGTATTGATAACAATGCCGGCACGCTTGCAGCGGTTGACTTCCTCCAGCGTTTCCGCGATCACGAGAGGATCGAGGCCGAAAGCATTCTTATAGATGCGGCCGTCGGGCATGGTGAGAGCGCTGGGCTTGCCATCGGTGATCATCACGATCTGCTTCATGTCCTTATTACTGCGGCGCAAAATTCTCTGAGCTACACGGAGACCCTCGCGGGTATTGGTGTACCAGGGCCCAACCTTGACGCGAGCAACCTGCTGCACTGGCATCTCTTCAGCACTGTCGTGAAACAGAACAAGATGAAGGGTGTCACCCGGGAATTGCGTCTTAATAAGATGTGCAAGGGCCATAGCAACCCGCTTTGCAGGGGTAAACCGGTCTTCACCATACAGAATCATGCTGTGCGAGCAGTCAAGCATCACAACGGTAGAGCAGGAAGACTGATACTCAGACTGACGGATTTCCAGATCACTGTATTCCACGTTCAGCGGCAAGCCGATGCCTTCCCGCTGCATCGCATTGGCAAGTGTTGCATTCACGTCCAGGTTCAGGACGTCACCAAACTCGTACGGCTTGCTGGAACCACTGGACTCGACGCCTGAAGCTTCGTAACGCGTGTCATGACGACCGCTAACAGCACGGCCCATGCCGCCCAGCAAATCGCGCAAGGTTTTGTAACCGAGAAAGTCCATGGATTTATCGGTGACTTGAAAGCGAGATTCGCCTTGCGGCGGCGCCGGCTGATCGATCTGGCCTTGACCATTGGCATGGTCGACCTTGCCATCGTCATACTTTCCAGGTTGCTGCTGCTGGCCCTGGATAAAGTTTTCATTTTCCATGCGCTGCATCAGGTCGCTGAGCATCTGCTCTCGGCCCTCATCAGACATGGCCTCGTATTTTTCCTGAGCGTCCTCGTCGAGGAAGTCGCCTGACTCCATGAGCTGTCGCAGGGCTTCGCGCAGATTCTCCATGGTGTGCTCGCCGTTAAGCTCCTGAAACTGGCTAAAAGGGTCTTGGAAGCCGGAGTCCAGAAGAAAATCCGAGAGCGCCTGCATAACATCATCGAGCGCAAGCTCGCTGGCAAGGTCGCCGGTGTATTTCGAATAGCGTGTGCGCTTCATACAGGGCAGCCAATCAGCGGGACAGCAAATAGGAAATAACTTGTGCCTGCAATTCTAAAGTGAGTGAGAGTGCAATATAGATCGGCTCGCGAAACTGACTCGCTGCTTCTAGTTAAAACCACGCTTCGTTCGATTTCGCTGGTATTCCTGCTGTTCTCGTTCTTTGTCACGCGCTTCCTCGGCAAAGTTGGTGGCACGATCTTTGCGGGTAGTGCGCTCGGCAGCGGTGAAGTTGCGCTCCTCGTTGCGACTCAGGCGTTTGTGGGCTGTCATACCCTCAAGCAGGAACTCGGCAGCGGAGACAAGCGCCTCGTTTCCCGCGCGCTTCTCCAGACCTAGCGGCTTGAGCTTGTCGAACAAGCCCTGGATCTGCTGCAGTTCTTTCAGGCTTTCTTCAGCAGCGTTGGCGTCAGAGAGTTGGACCGTGCCGCCCAGATTGAACCACTGCTCGATCTGCTGCGTGTTGGTGTCGGCGAAGTATCCGTCGAAGGTCCGAGCAACCGCGGTGCGGATGATCTCCCGGACGACAGTGTCGGCGCCCCGCATCTCCCCCTCATACTCGAGCTCAATTTTGCCGGTGATGCCAGGCAATGCGGTGTAGATGTCGCCGATGCGGGGAACAGCAACCGTCTCGCCATGCGTCAGGGCGCGGCGCTCCGCATTGGATAGGACCAGTTCCATGGTTGAAATTGGCAGCCGCTGCGAAACACCACTGCGCTTATCGACGCGCTTGTCTTCGCGCGCGACAAAGGCGATCTGCTCCACAGCCTCGCGAATATACCGCGGAATCTGCACTTCCAGCTGAGGACGCGTAACCCACGCCTCCTGCTCTGTTACAGAGATCGCCTGCTCCAACGAGTCCAGGTAATGCGTACGGATTTCAGAACCGATGCGATCCTTAAGCGGTGTAACGATCTTGCCACGGGCAGTGTAATCTTCCGGGTTTGCCGAAAACGTTAATGCCACATCAAGCTGCAGACGGACGGGGTAGCCCTTAATTTGCACGTCGCCTTCCTGCATGATATTGAAGAGGGCGACCTGAATCTTTCCGGCCAGGTCAGGCACTTCATTTACAGCAAAAATTCCGCGATTTGCACGGGGTAACAGGCCGTAATGCATCGTCAATTCACTGGAAAGCTGTTCGCCACTGCGCGCCGCCTTGATGGGATCGACATCGCCAATCAGATCGGCAACCGTCACATCCGGCGTAGCCAGCTTTTCGACAAAGCGATCATCAGGCGTGAGCCAGGAGATCGGCGTGTCATCCCCTTTTTCAGCAATCAGATTCTTGCTTGATTGCGACAGGGGCTTGTACGGATTATCACGAATTTCCGATCCGGCGATATATGGCACCAGGGGATCGAGCAGCGTCGTAAGACCGCGCAGGATGCGGCTCTTAGCCTGACCGCGCAAACCAAGCAGGATAAAGTTCTGACGCGATAAAACGGCATTCACGATTTGCGGAACGACGGTGTCTTCATACCCGACGATGCCGGGGAAGATGCTTTCCTTGGCGCGAATTTTCGCAATCAAATTGTCGCGTAATTCGTCTTTCACCGAACGGGAGACGCGCTCCACGTCCCATTCGCTGGTGCGAAGCGCACCGAGAGTTTGCGGCAGGTGTGATGTGGCAGGGGACGCGGTCTGCGGAGCGATCTTGGAGGTTGCCATCTGTCACAAGTATACGAGGCTCGGCGCGATATGACGGTGAAACCCGGCCAGTCTCAAGCAGCCTTTTGCGCCAGCCAACGAGGGATTCCAGAAAACTTCATCCACCACGCCTTCTCGTTGGACAGGGGTGGAGAAATCCGCAACATGAACAAGATGCTGCAATCAGGCACCATGTGCTACGCTCAGCCTGTTCCGGCCAACGAAGTAGCACGAGTGGAGTGGTGTGGGAGCAAAGCTTGCGACGAAGGACTTGCACCTGCCGGCACTCGCCGACGGCATGCGGCAGATCGACGGGCTCCAGGTTCTTCGTGCATTTGCCGCGCTGGAAGTAACCTGGGTGCACCTGAGCCAGGACTTGGCACGCGATGGCCGGTACGCGCTGCCGGATCTGGGCGTCTTTGGCGTTGACGTCTTCTTTGTGATCAGCGGCTATATCATGACGTCGATTCTTCTGCGATCCAGCAGAACTGCAGGTATAACCCACGCGTGGAGGTTTCTGCGACGCCGGTTACTTCGCATTTATCCCATGTTCTGGATTTCGGCAGCTTTGTACCTGTCCTTTGCCGTTGCGCATGGTTTCCGCACAGTGAATGTGCTGCCCACCTTTTTGCTGATGCCCATGCTGCACTGGCCATACACGCAGGGCATTATTGATCAGAGTTGGACGCTGGTCTTTGAAATGTGCTTTTATGCCGTGCTTTCGGCTGCCCTGCTGTGGACGACCCGAGCGACGCAGGCCGCTTCAGCGTGTCTGATCCTGCTTGTGCTTGCCGGGCTTGTGCGCGGCATTACGCATCCACTCTTCATCTACTTCGGTAACCCAATGATTCTGGAGTTTGTTGCTGGGGTGTGGATCGCACTTGCGCTCGCGAAAGTTCGTTTACCGCAATGGGCTGGCAAGACGTTAGTCCTGGCGGGGGTATTGCTGGCATCAGTGCTGGAACGGTGGCCGGTCGGCGCGGCAACCGGTTTTCAGATGATTTTCACGAATCAGGGCGTTTGGACGCGGGTCGCCACATGGGGGATTGCCGCAGCCATGATTGTTGCCGGGATAGTCGTGTGGTCGCCAAAGACCCAGTCCACAGTGGGCCGAGCACTTTTGCTGTTAGGTAACGCCTCGTATTCGCTGTATTTGTTGGGACCACTTGTGGGTCGTACGCTTGCCCGGCTGCTGCAGCCGTTTGACCTCTGGACACGGACCGCCACGCCGTGGGCGTCTGCCTTGCTCGTGCAAACCTTACTGCTCGGGTTAACGTCCGCGGTCAGCGTGGCGGCCTATCTGTGGGTGGAGTGGCCACTCGTACAACGATTGCAGCAAAGGTATGGCCGCTAAGTTCGTCGGTAAGCCAGGCCAGTGGGGCTTGCTTACCACGTACTCAAGTTGGACCGCACGGCGTGAATCGTTGGCCGGCAGATCGCACACGCGGTCATCCAGTAACGGATGCGCTGAACCCGTATCCTTCATCAGTCAGAGTCGCGGCTCCCGTCGAGTCGCTTCGCCTCCCGGCTCGAGCCATCGACAGTTCAGAGTTCGTCAAGCAGTGCCTGCATCTCGGACGCAGCGTGGGTGTTGCCCGTGCGCTCACTCGCGCTCAACCCGGCTTTTAAGCGCTGAATGGCCTCGTTATTGCGATTCAGCGTTGCGAGTGTCTGAGCCGACATTTGGTAGGCCGGCACGTAGTCCGGGTTCTGGTCCGTCGTGGCGCTGAATTCAGCCAGTGCGGCCTCTGTCTTGCCGTCCGCCAGGTAAGCCATGGCCAGGCCGTAGCGGGCGAAACTGTCGGCAGGGTTTTGCTGCAGAATCTCGGTGAGCATGGCGATCTTATCCATCTGGTCATTGTTCGCGTTCTGGCAGCGCGGCGCAACTGGGTGCACCACGTAAACTGAGGATGTATGGAACAGCAGCTCAGAACGGTGCGGGAGTCGCAGTCGGAACGCAGTGAAATCATCTTTCCCGGCGACGCAAATTCGCTGGGCAATCTGTTTGGTGGCAAGCTGATGCAGTTTATCGACCTCGTCGGCGCGGTTGCGGCGTACCGTCATGCCCGTGCCATGCTTGTCGTCACGGCCAGTATGGACGGCCTGGATTTTGTCGCTCCGGTGCACGTGGGCGATCTGCTCATCCTGAAGGCAAGCGTGAACCGCGCCTTTACTACGAGCATGGAAGTCGGTGTGAAGGCCATGGTGGAGGATCCGAAAACACGCGCGCTGCGGCATGTATCGACCGCGTATGTCACCTACGTTGCCGTGGATGCGACGGGAACGCCGGTTCCAGTGGAGCAAATCGTACCGGAGACGGAGCACGAGAAACGGCGCTACGACGATGCCTTGCGTCGCAGAGAAAGCCGCGCCGGAGAAGTACAACGCAAACGCGACATGCGCAAAACGCTCACGATGAATTGGCACGCGTAACGCAAGAGGAGAAGCATGGGACATATGGGACAGGGGAATCCGGCGCAGGCCCAAACGGGACCAAAGCCGCTGCCAGGTATCGCGAATGTGATTGCGGTGGGTAGCGGCAAGGGTGGCGTCGGCAAAACGACGGTAGCAGTCAATCTTTCGGTCGCACTGGCAGCGCTCGGCCACAGGGTTGGCCTGATCGACGCGGACATCTATGGCCCCAACGTGCCGACCATGATGGGCCAGACGCGGCAGCCGTCCGTGAATGAGCAGAACATGATGCAGCCGCTGGAAAGTTTTGGCGTTAGATTTATCTCCGTCGGCCTGATCTCACCAGGAGATAAACCACTGGTGATGCGAGGACCCATGCTGCACCAGATCATTCGCCAGTTTCTGCAGCAGGTAACGTGGGGCGAACTGGACTACCTGATTATCGATCTGCCGCCGGGCACCGGTGACGTTGTCATTTCGCTGGTGCAAACAGTACCGCTGACGGGTGCGGTAGTTGTGTCGACCGGTTCTGAAGTTGCGCTGCAGGATGCGAGAAAGGCGCTGGAGATGTTTCATCAGGTAAATGTCGAGGTGCTTGGCATGGTGGAGAATATGTCGCAACTGCGGCTGCCCAGCGGAGAGATGCTGAATGTCTTTGGCGCGGGAGGAACGGCATCGACGGCACGCCAGTACAACCTTGAGTTCCTCGGCTCGGTCGACCTCGACCCGGCCATCCGCGAAGGTGGCGACCGGGGCAAGCCGGCAGCGCTTGCGGGTGCAGACGACCAACGTGGTGGCAGCTACTTCCGCATCGCCGAAGCGGTGATTGAACGCGCCGCGGAAGTCTCCGCAGCGACAAAGAACGTCTTTGAAATCCTTTAACATCAATCTGTAAACGGGATGTGAGTGCGGACGGCTCAGATGCACGCGCATCCTTTGCCGCACCACTGTATTCTAAACAGAATGCATGCGGCCCCACAACTCGGCGGCAATTTCGGCGCGGCCCTCACCGCACGTCAGCAGGCGACCCTCACCGCCATCGTCGAACAGTATGTAATGACAGGCGAGCCGGTCGCATCGCAGGGTATTGCGGCCATGAGCGGTATGAGTTCCGCCACGGTACGCAACACCATGGCCGACTTGGTAGATGCAGGATATTTGGAACAGCCGCACACCTCTGCGGGTCGTGTACCCACAGCGCGTGCCTTTCGCCTCCATGTAGAGCAATTGCAGGGCGGAAATCGCATTACAACGTCGCTGCTGCCTGTCCATTCCCGTTCGCAGATCGATGCGACGCTGGGCGGTGTCAGTGGGACCGAGGCGTTTCTGGAGCGCACTTCGCAGGTTCTCGCTGCGCTATCGAGTGGCGTCGGTGTGGCAATTGCGACAGCGCGCGAAGGTGACGTCCTGGAGCACGTGCATTTTCAACGACTGGCTGCACGCCGCGTCCTGGCTGTCATGGTGAGTCGTAGCGGTGTTGTACGCGATCGGGTCCTGACCTTGGAGCAGGATGCGCAGGGACACGAACTGGACGCAGCTTCCCGATACCTGAATGAGCATTTTCGCGGCTGGACCATGGACGGCGTGCGTGCCGAAATTGCACGGCGAGCAGAAACTGAGCGTAGTGAATACCAACGTCTCCGTCAGGCAGCAGAAGAGCTCTGGACGGCAGCGATGCTGCATAGTACACAACCGCAGCAGACGGTCTTTGTAGAAGGTGTGAGTAACCTCATCGGCGACGGGTACGATCGTAGCCGTCTGCGCGAGATGCTGGTCGCCTTGGAAACAAAAGAGCGTGTCATTGCCTTGCTTTATGCCTACATGGGGACCGAAGTTGCCCTACAGTCGGCGCGCGTGCGCGTGGTCTTTGATATGGAGATTCATGCGCCGGAGATGCAGGGCCTGGTCTTGATCGCAGCCCCGGCAATGAGCGAAGGGACACAGCACGGTGCCGTTGGCGTGATTGGCACACAGCGCATGCACTACGAAAGCACGATGAACGCGGTGCAGTATGTGGCGCAGCTCTTTGCAGAGTCCCAGGCGGGACTCTGAGTGCCGCACATCGCGACAGTAGCAACAAGCGAGTTGAAGCAGTGAACCTAACGGATCGATACAGGAAGTGGATAGGCATGAACGGGATGAATGAAGCGGCAGAGGTGCCGATGACAGACGAGGAACTTCCGAGCGCAATCACAGGCGAAGAACAGGCACCGGAAGCAGCCGCGACGGCCACTGTGTCACAGGCAGAGTATGACCAAGTCAAGCGTGAGCGCGATCAGGTCATGGATCGCATTGCGCGGTTGCAGGCAGAGTTTGACAATGCTCGCAAGCGTGAAGCCAAGGAGCGCCTCGACCTGCGTGACTATGCTGTCGGTCAGGCCGTAGAGGGCCTGCTGCCGGTGTTGGACAACTTCGGTCTGGCCATGAGGGCGAATGGAACTCCGGAGCAGTTTCGCTCAGGCATTGAACTTATCGCCAAGCAGCTGGATGAAGCAGTGCGTTCGCTTGGCTTGACGGTGGTACCCACGGTTGGCCAGCCCTTCGACCCGCGAGTGCATGAAGCACTCGGCAAGACCGAGACTCTGGAGCATCCGGACGAGTCAGTACTCGCTGAAATCCGTCGTGGTTACAAAATTAAAGATCGCCTGCTGCGGCCGGCACTGGTGCAGGTCGCGCATAACCCTTCACAACGTGAGGCTTAGCAGCGTCGCTCCTCCGAGCGGTGCCAGTTTCGAATAGTTCCGGGTCAGGAGAGATGAGTTGGCTGCAACGGTAAAGATGGACTACTACGAAGTCTTGTCGGTGTCGAAGACTGCTTCCGACGCCGAACTGAAAACGGCGTATCGCAAGCTCGCTATGCAGTATCACCCGGACCGCAATCCGGGTGATCACGCGGCAGAAGAAAAATTCAAGGCATGTTCCGAAGCATATGGCGTGCTGAGCGATCCGCAAAAGCGTGCGGCATACGACCGTTTTGGGCACGCTGGCGTGGGTGGTGCAACTGGCGGCGGATCTGGCTTTCCGGGTGGATTCGGAGGCGACCCGCAAGACCTGGGCGACATCTTCGGAGACATCTTCGGCGAGATGTTCAACGTAGGCGGACAGGGTGGTGGACGCAAGCAGACGCGTCAACAACGTGGCCGTGACCTACGCTATGACATGTCGCTGGAGTTTGAGGAAGCGGTTTTCGGGAAAGAGCAGGAAATCAGGATTAAGCGTGCGGAGACCTGTACCGACTGTAACGGTGTGGGCACTGCCAATGGCAAGCAGCCGCAGACGTGTTCGCAGTGTAAGGGTGCGGGCCAGGTTCGATTCCAGCAGGGTTTCTTTTCGGTGGCGCGGGCGTGCCCGCGGTGCGATGGAACGGGTGTACAGATTACCGACCCGTGCCCTGCCTGCCGTGGTGAGTCGCGGGTCACAAAGGAACACGCCATTCAGGTAAAGGTACCGGCGGGCGTCGAAGACGGTACGCGTATTCGCTACCAGGGTGAAGGTGAGGCGGGCAAATACGCCGGTCCCGCAGGCGATCTGTACGTCATGCTGAGCGTCAAGACCCACAAAGTGTTCACACGAGATGGGGACGACCTGCACTGCGTGCTTCCCGTGTCGTACACCCAGGCAGCGCTTGGCGATGAGCTTGAGATCAGTACCCTGGATGGGCCTGCCGTGCTGAAAATTCCTGATGGTACGCAAAGCGGAAGAACCTTCAAATTGAAGAATAAGGGTGTTCCTCATCTGAATGCGACGGGCAAAGGCGATCTGGTCGTCGAAGTCCGCGTTCAAACGCCGACCAAGCTGAGCAAACAACAGCGTGACCTGTTGAAACAGCTTGGCGAGACGATGGAAAAAGAGAATACACCGCACTCGCATGGGCTTATGGATCGCGTGCGGGAGATGTTTCACTAGGCCTTCAGGGATCCTGGGAAGCGCTCGTGGCATAGTCTACGAGCGCTTTACTCGTTGAGCATCCATAACAGGGAATAGGAGAAGTCAGACATTGAGCTAAGTCAAAGCCCGCTTCTTTTCTGAACCATGGCACAGTCAAGCCAGGGACTTCCTTCGCGCCTGCGAAATCTAGATGCATAAGCACAAGCTCTGACCCGCGTCGTCGCGAATGCCTGCTTTTCAGTGCATGATTCCTAGTGCAGCAACGCCGACACGATGGCAATGCCGGCGATCGCTGCTGTCTCTGCTCGCAGAATGCGTGGACCGAGAGTAACGTGGTGCCACTGCGCGTCCGTAAAGCGTTGCAGTTCGTCTGCAGCCCACCCGCCCTCTGGCCCAATCGCAAGCGCAATAGGTTCACGCGCACGTGCATCGTCAACGGCCGCCGCTTCCACAGCAGCGCGCAATGTATGTTGCTGCTCCACTTCTGCCAGCAGAATGCGCGTGGGGATTCCTTCGCTTGAGGCAAGTGCGGCGGCAAGCGCAAGTGGTTCGTGGATCAGTGGAACATCTGTCCGCCGCGATTGCTGCGACGACTCATGCGCGATGCGGCGCCATCGTTCTACTCGCTTCGCCGCTGCCTGCGCCAGGTGCTTTTCCGTGCGGCGTGCAAGCACCGGTGTAATCTGCGCGACGCCGAGCTCGGTCGCTTTTTCAATGGCCCACTCGTAATGATCGAACTTAAAGACAGCAAGCAGCAGGTGCAAAGGCAGCGCACTATCTGCTTCAAGCTCTTCGTGCAGAGTAAATTGCACTTCGTCCTCGTGCACGCTTGAAATTTCGGCCCGGTGCAGGAATCCATTCGCAACCACATCAAACGTCTGCCCCGGTTGCGCTCGCAGCACACGTGCCAGGTGGGTGGCTTGGCTGCCAGTCAGGGCGGCATTCGTACGCGTGTCGTTCCAGCTGTCAGCAATCCATCGTCGGCGGGTCATGCAGCTTTGAGTGTAACGGTGCTGCAAATCATGTGCTCGCGCCTCCGCCGCTTATAACGTCTCGCTCGAAGATCACCTGTGCCTTGCCGCTGCTTGTCCTTCTATGTGCAGCGCCGACTTGCTTTTGCCACACAGTCGCTCATGTCGTCGAAGAGGAGCGTCCCGCATGCGCTACTTCTTGATCACAGGCATCTTTGGCCTTGTGCTGTTTCGCGGCTTCTGTTGCTGGTCTCTCCTCTGTCGACACGCGGTCCAGCCCAGTCCGTTTCTCCTAGAACAAACCAAACTTCCCATGGTGACGCGTCTGGTCACCCGCTCGGTCTGATGTTCTACGCCTGCAGATGCGCTTCTGCAATGCACCCACCGGCAACATGCAAACGGCATACGCAAAAACGGGAAGCGCTTAGCGCTTCCCGTCGTGCTGCTCGTTTGCCTTCCCTTGCGTTGCAGCCTTTGCCACCGCTTCGCTGTTGCCGTCTACTCTCCCTGAGCGAGACCGCTGTGCTGCTCTCTCGAAGGTATAGAAGTGTGCGCAGTCAGTGTCAACAGAAAAGTGCAGCGTGCCTGTGGATGATGTGTCGATGTGATCGAGTTCGAGTTGCGCAACGCAAGGTGTGAGGTCTGGCAAAGGCCCTTGCTGGGGTCTCACGGACATGCACCGGTGCAGGGAGTTCAGCACTCGATGATGTTCAGCGCAAGTCCTGCAAGTGATGTTTCCTTGTAGCGCGACTGCATGTCTAGGCCGGTGAGATACATGGTGCGAATGACTTGATCGAGGGAGACCTTGTGTTCGTCGCTCTCGTTCATAGCCATGCGTGAGGCATTGACGGCTTTGACCGCACCCATCGCATTGCGCTCGATGCATGGGATCTGTACCAGGCCGCCGATGGGGTCGCACGTCATGCCAAGGTTGTGCTCCATCGCGATTTCTGCCGCGTGCTCTACCTGTGCGTTGCTGCCGTGCAGTGCGGCGACCAGGCCACCTGCAGCCATGCTGCAGGCAACTCCAACCTCTCCCTGGCAGCCAACTTCCGCACCACTGATGCTGGCATTTTCCTTGTAAAGAATGCCAATTGCCGCGGAAGTAAGAAAATAACGCAGCAAACCCTCGGTGTCGGCTCCGCGAATAAAGTCGCGGTAGTAGCGCGCGATAGCGGGGACAATGCCGGCGGCGCCGTTGGTGGGAGCAGTAACGACGCGTCCACCTGCAGCATTCTCCTCATTGACTGCCATTGCAAAAACAGTGACCCAATCCAGCGGGGCGAGCGGGTCGGTGCTGCCCTGTTCGATTAGGCGCGCGCTCAGCCGAGCAGCGCGTCGGCGCACACCTAAACCGCCAGGCAAAATGCCATCTGTTGCGATACCACGGTCGATGCAGTCGAGCATGACATTCGCAAGCGCAAGAATGTGCGCACGGACCTGTGCTTCCGGTTGAGCAAGGGTTTTGGCAATGGCAGGCCGATGAATGCTCTGGTCGTCGAGCATCGCGAGCTCGTTCGCAAAGACGATCTGCGCAACACTGAGATCGTGCTGCTCGGCAAGCGCGAGCAACTCAGCCGCACTGCGAAACGGATAAGGCACTCGACGCGTCGATTGTGGGGTAGCGCTCGTCGCCGGCGAGAAATGTTCCGCCGTCACAATGAAACCGCCGCCGATGGAGTAGTAGGTCTCCTTGGCAATCACTACGCCGGCATGTTCGAAGGCGGTAAAGCGTAGGCCGTTGGGATGCGTTACGTGATTCGCATCCGGATACATCTGATCGCGATGAAAAAAGAGGTCGCGCTCGCGTTGAAAGCGGATGGCGTGAGCATCGGCAAACTTTAGCCAGCCGCTCGCCGCATCTGCGGTGACCTGTTGCTGCTCGTCTGGCGTGACAGAGTCCGGTGCACGCCCGGAAAGTCCAAGCAGCACCGCGTTCTCTGTGCCGTGCCCAATACCTGTCAGTGCAAGGGAGCCATACAGATCCGTCTGCACCCGCGCAACTTCTGGAAGTACGCCGGCACGCTGTACACCCCGAGCAAAGGAGAGCCCCGCCCGCATAGGTCCCACGGTGTGGGAAGAGGAAGGTCCAACGCCAATTTTGAAGAGTTCAAAGAGACTGGTCACTGCTCTTTGATTGTAGGTGCCAATGCGATTGTTGGTGCCGGCGCGTCAACGCACGCCGTGCTCGAACATCGCCGTGCCGATCGCTTGCCCTGAAATGCCTGCGATAGGCTACACTCCACGTGCATGCTTTTCAAAGCACTTAGCGCCGCAGTTTACGGGATTGACGCTCACCTGATCGAGGTGGAAATTGACTTCGCCGGTATCAAGCTGGAACGCGCTGAATTCAGCATGGTGGGATTACCCGATGCGGCGGTGCGTGAAAGTCGCGACCGTGTACGCTCGGCCATCAAGAATTCTGGCTTTGACTTGCCGACCACGCGCATCGTCATCAACCTGGCACCAGCGGATTTAAAAAAGGAGGGCTCCGGCTTCGACCTTCCGATTGCGATCGGCATTTTAGGTGCATATGGCGCCCTGCACAGCAAAGACCTGAGCAGCTACCTCTTTATTGGAGAACTTGGACTGGATGGCAGCCTGCGCCCAGTTCCCGGCGTGCTGCCCATGGCCGTGCTTGCGCGGGAAAAAAGCATTGCGAACCTGATTGTTCCGGCTCAGAACGCGCGTGAGGCCGCAGTTGTCGAAGGTGTCAACGTTTACGCCGTGCGCTCTCTGAATGAAGTGCGGGAATTATTGAACGCCGACGCTTTCGGAACGCAAACCGCCGTGCCGCTGCGGGTGCCCGCCGGTGACCTGTTAAGAGAACTGGAGCATTTTCCACTCGACTTCAAAGATGTACGCGGCCAGGGAACCGCAAAGCGTGCGCTGGAGGTTGCCGCCGCGGGCGGGCACAACATCCTGATGATTGGGCCTCCCGGCAGCGGCAAAACCATGCTGGCAAAACGCCTGCCGTCTATTCTCGCGCCGCTTCGATTCGACGAGGCGCTTGAAACGACAAAGATTCACTCCGTCGCCGGCGTGCTGAACGGTGAGGAGGGGCTCGTCACGCATCGTCCCTTCCGCTCGCCCCACCACACAGTCAGCGATGCCGGTTTGATTGGTGGCGGCATGATCCCGCGGCCCGGTGAGGTGTCGCTGGCACACAATGGTTTGTTGTTCCTGGATGAGGTCCCGGAATTTCCGCGCAACGTGCTGGAAGTGCTACGCCAGCCGCTGGAAGACGGTAACGTCACGATTTCGCGCGCAGCCATGAGCTTGAGTTTTCCGGCGCGGTTTATGCTGGCGGCCGCAATGAACCCGTGTCCGTGCGGCTACTTCAATGATAAACAGCGTGAATGCATGTGCACGCCGCCGATGATTCAGCGGTATGTGTCTAAGGTAAGTGGACCGCTTCTCGACCGTATCGACATCCATATCGAGGTTCCAGCGGTGCAGTATAAAGAGTTGCGGCAGGGCGCAGCGGCGGAAGGATCAGCAGAGATTCGTGCGCGGGTGCTTGCCGCGCGCGAGTGCCAGTATGAGCGATTCAGCCGCGTGGATAATGCAATGGCGCCGGCAAAGCGGCAAAAGTTGATTCACGCCAACGCGCAAATGAGCACGCAGCAGATTCGCATCTTTTGCGAACTGTCGACCGATGCGGAGCGACTCCTGGAACGTGCCATGCAGCAGCAGGGCCTGAGCGCTCGCGCGCACGATCGTATTTTGAAGGTTGCCCGCACCATCGCCGATCTTGAAGGGGCAGCAGATGTCGCAGTAAAGCACATAGCCGAGGCGATTCAATATCGCACTCTCGACCGCAGCTACTGGTCCTAGACATGCAACAATGCGGGCAAAAAGTTGTTGCGTTCCGTGGTGTTAGCATCTACAGTCTCAAAGGAATCGAATTCCGTGTTCTTTCCGAGTCTTGGTATAAGACGTTTTGACCACTTGGGTATGACCTCTAGGCATTGCAGAGTTCGGTGTTTCTGGCGTGTCTCATTGCAGCGGATGTGTCCTCGTTGCGAAAAGTGCCAAAGAACATGCCGGTAAAGGGCCACGGGGTGCACCCTAATCACTGGTTGTCACGTCTAATCTTTTGAACTTCCCCCCTATCTACCATTTAGTGGACGTGGAAGGATGTACAGGCGTGCAACAGCAAAAAGGAGTAAGACTTCATGCGATCTGATTTGATTTTCGGTGCGCTCACCCATGTGACGAACCGGTACCAGCTTTGCCAGTTGGCCAGCAAGGCGACACGCAAGCTGCACAAACCCAATACCCGCTTGCAGGATACGACGAACGAAGTGCTGGGCCGCTTTCGCGAGCAGGTGCCAACCACGTTTGAGGTTGGCCCTGAGCCCGAAGAGATCTTAGACAATATCGAAGAGCGCCGAGCAGCGTAGCCTTCAGCAGCTACAGGGCTGGCGGTCCTGTAGCTGCTTTTTAAAGTACCCCAGCTTTTTGCTGTGCTGCACTGCTTTCTGCTCCGTACCATCTATTTCGCGATACGCATTTCTGTAGAACGACTCCCCGCAACATAAGCACTGCTGCAGTTCCCTCCGCTCGACCTCCTTCCGGCAGAACCCTTCCAAAACTGAATCGCTGTACAGGTGACAATGACCATCTCTGAATTGAAAGAAAAGAGCATCGCTGAACTTGGCAAGCTCGCGCGCGGCCTTGATATCCAGGGCACCAGCGCTCTCCGCAAACAGGATCTGATTTTCAAAATATTGCAGGCGCAGAGCGAAAAAGAAGGCCACATCTTCGCTGAGGGCGTATTGGAGATCCTGCCGGACGGCTACGGTTTTCTACGCTCGCCCGACTATAACTATCTCCCGGGCCCGGATGACATTTATGTCTCACCATCGCAGATCCGCAAATTCGATCTAAAGACGGGCGATACCATCAGCGGCAACGTGCGTCCACCGCACGAGGGCGAGAAGTACTTCGCATTGGTTAAGATTGAGGCGATCAACTTTGAGTCTCCAGAGGAGACGCGTAACAAAATACTTTTCGACAATCTAACGCCGTTGTACGCCGATGAGCGCGTGAGGATGGAAACTGTTCGCGAAAATATCAGCGGACGTGTCATGGACTTGCTGACACCGGTTGGCAAAGGCCAGCGTGGATTGATTGTGGCGCCTCCGCGCACCGGCAAGACTGTTCTACTGCAGGCCATTGCAAACTCCATTACGGCCAATCATCCAGAGGTCGTGTTAATTGTTTTGCTCATCGACGAGCGCCCCGAGGAAGTGACGGATATGCAGCGCTCTGTAAAGGGCGAAGTAATCTCCTCCACCTTTGATGAGCCCGCCGCACGCCATGTGCAGGTCGCGGAAATGGTGATCGAAAAAGCCAAGCGTTTGGTGGAGCACAAGCGGGATGTCGTCATTTTGCTCGACAGTATTACCCGCCTTGCGCGCGCTTACAACACCATCGTTCCGCCCAGCGGCAAAGTTCTCTCTGGCGGTGTCGACTCGAATGCACTGCAGCGTCCCAAGCGATTTTTCGGAGCGGCTCGCAACATTGAAGAGGGTGGCTCGCTCACGATCATGGCAACGGCGCTGGTTGATACTGGATCGCGCATGGATGAGGTCATCTTCGAAGAGTTCAAAGGCACCGGAAACATGGAAGTCATTTTGGATCGCAAGCTGGTCGACAAGCGCGTGTTTCCGGCCATTGATATCCAGCGGTCTGGCACGCGGAAGGAAGAGTTACTCATCCCGAAGGAAGACCTGCAGAGAACTTGGATCTTACGCAAGGTACTGAATCCCTTGTCGCCTACCGAAGCCATGGAGCTGCTCACGGATAAGCTGGGCAAGACACGCAACAATAGTGAGTTCCTGCACAACATGAGCTCGCTGTAAACGTCTGCCAACCCTTGCGGGGACATCTTTGACACGCACTCAATTTGTAGAGGGGCCTCAGATTGAGGCCCTTTGACATGCACCTGCAGTGCTGATGCTTTTGCCAGCAGAGGTGCTTTCCTATAGGAGCAGCATGCCATCTCTTAATCAGCAACGGAACCGTAGCCGGCGTTCGACAAAGAGGGAAGTATTTGTCGAAAGGCGGCGCAACTGGCTATTGTTGCGTGGCGACGTACCGGCAACTCAGGGCCTATACCCTCTGCGCTCTGATCGTTCTCATCAAGGTTGTTGACAGATCGTGATTACCTCGGGTGTGTGAGGTTGACGTACGGTTTTGTCTGCGATGCAATAGGAGACGTTCTCCAGTAACGTTTCGCGTCTGAAAGTGTGCTCCCATGTCAGCACCTGTTGTGTCTGCGGCCTTGACCGAGCACCCGCCGATTGCGGTTCCGCCGCCCACCTCCAACAAGCACCTTATCCGGTGGGTCGAAAAGATGGCCGACCTGATGCAGCCGGATGCGATCCATTGGGTTGATGGATCGCAACAAGAATACGACCGGCTGTGCGATCAACTTGTCCATGCCGGGACATTTACCCGTTTGAACGAGCAGGCTTGGCCTGGCTGTTTTCTAGCGCGGTCGTCACCAGACGACGTAGCCCGCGTTGAAGATCGCACTTTTATCTGCTCGCTGTCGAAAGATGGTGCTGGTCCTACGAACAACTGGATGGACCCGTTTGCCATGCGGCGCAAGTTGAAGCAGCTGTTTCGCGGCTGCATGCATGGGCGCACCATGTACGTGCTGCCGTTCAGCATGGGTCCGGTTGGCGGCCCTATGTCGCGCATCGGTGTGCAGCTTACTGATTCCGCGTACGCCGTCGTTAACATGCGCATTATGTGCCGTGTTGGCACAGATGTGCTGCGCGAGATCGACAAGGGTGAGCAGCGTGTCGTGCCATGTGTACACTCCGTTGGTGCGCCGCTGGCGCATGGGCAGGCAGACGTTGCTTGGCCTTGTAATCAAGAGAAGTACATCGTGCACTTCCCGGAGACGCGGGAAATCTGGAGCTATGGCTCTGGCTATGGGGGCAATGCGCTGCTGGGTAAAAAGTGCTTCGCGCTGCGCATTGCAAGCAACATCGCTCGCGATGAAGGCTGGATGGCCGAGCACATGTTGCTGCTTGGTGTTGAATCGCCACCGGACGCGCGAGGTGTGACAGAGAAGACGTACATCGCTGCGGCTTTCCCGTCGGCTTGCGGCAAAACGAACTTTGCCATGCTGGTTCCGCCCGTCGGCTTTGAGGGTTGGAAGGTGTGGACGGTAGGGGATGATATCGCCTGGATCAAGCCGAACAGTGCTGGTCAACTGAGGGCCATCAACCCGGAAACAGGCTTTTTTGGTGTGGCCCCCGGCACCAGCGAACTCACGAATCCAAATGCGATGGCAACGCTGCGGCGAAACACGATCTTCACAAACGTAGCGGAGACCCCTGGTGGTGGCGTGTGGTGGGAGGGCATGACGAAATTTCCGCCTGCGGAATGTCTGGATTGGCAAGGAAAGCTCTGGACACCCGCAATCGCGAAGGCGACCGGAGCCAAAGCCGCACACCCCAATGGCCGCTTCACGGCGCCCGCATCGCAATGCCCGACCATTGATCCAGAGTGGCAGCAGCCTGAAGGTGTGCCTGTTAGCGCGATCCTGTTTGGCGGCCGCCGCTCGAACACCATCCCACTTATTTACCAGTCCTTTAACTGGAGCGCAGGCGTGTACGCCGGCGCGACGATGGGCTCTGAAACAACGGCCGCCGCGGCTGGCGAGTTGGGCCGCGTTCGCCGTGATCCCATGGCGATGCTACCGTTCTGTGGCTACCATATGGGTGATTACTTCCGGCACTGGATCAGGATGCAGCGTGGTTTGGAAACAACACCCAGGATCTTCCATGTCAACTGGTTTCGCAAGGACGAAGCAGGGCGGTTTTTGTGGCCTGGCTTCCGTGAGAACATGCGCGTGCTCCGCTGGATTGTGGATCGTGTGCGCGGCCGCTCGCTGGGCCGGGAGACTCCCATCGGCTGGACGCCATATTACGACGACATGGAGTGGACGGGCCTGAACTTTACCCCCGAACAATTTGCAGACGTACAGCGAGTCAATCTGGCAGAATGGCGGCGTGAGGTGATGAGTCATGAAGAGCTTTTCATCGACCTGCACGACCATCTTCCGCCGGAAATGATCTACGAGCGCGAGCTACTCATTTGCCGGCTGTAGCAGCCGCGCCAGCACTTCGGCCAAGCCCGTCGGATACACCGTCTCGCCGGTCTGGCGAAGTTCATCCCCCGTCCACCAGCGCACCTCGCGCATGGCGTCCTGCTCCAGGGCCGTCACGCCGGTAAGCCGGGGCATCGGCCCGCTCCATCGGGCAAGGTAGAAGATGTCGACATTGTCGACCCAGACACCCTCATATTCAAAAACGCCGCTCGCATGATGGACTGGACCGGTAAGCGCGGGCGCAATGCCGAGTTCTTCAAATAGCTCCCGTGCCGCTGCGGCAAGCGGCATCTCGCCCGGTTCCACACCGCCGCCGGGTGTCGCCCAAAAGTGCAGCGGGCCCGCGGTTTGCGGGAACACGAAACGGATCAGCAGGACTCGATCCGCAGCATCCAGCAGGAACACGCGCGCTGCCGTGCGTTGCTTCATGACTTTGTCTTGCGTGCGCTGGCAGTCGGCAGAGTGCCGGTGTGGGCAGCGATGCGGCCGCTCTGAACTGGCGAATTCAGAACCATCGACGTGTTGGTCGCGACATACGGCATCATGGAATCAATTACCGCCTCCAAGTGGGTCATGTCGCGTACTGCAACTTGCACGATAAAACTCTCGTTGCCGGTCACACGGTGGCACTCCAGGATCTCCGGCACCTCGCGCACAATGCGACTAAAGCTGCTCAGTCGATCGCCCGCCACCGTGACCTTCACAAAGGCCCGCACGTGCAGGCCCAGCGCCGCGGGATTGATCTCTGCACGGTATCGCAGGATTACGCCCGTCTCCTCCAGCCGGTGCACGCGGTCAATGACTGCCGGCGTGGACAGATGCACTCGTCGTGCAAGTTCGGCGAAGCTGGTTCGTGCATTCTCCTGCAACTCCTCGATTAGTGCGAGATCGATGGCATCCAGATCCCATGTCGTCACTCGTTGTAAAGACGCTTGCTTGGGTCGTTCCGTGTCGGCCGTCATCTGTCGGGCTAGTGCCGTCCTGGTATTGCTGGCCCGAACTGACTTCTGCGGGCTTTCCTTCGCTTGCACTGCTGACTTTCGACCCTTTTGCATCTACTGATCATAACGAACAAAGTAAAGCAGAAGAGGCCAGTTACCTTTGGATCGAAGCTTAAGTTGCTGAGCGAAGAAGTTACCATCGCCTAATGCAAGTCAATTCCTCTGTCGCTACGCCACCCCGCTCCTCGCTCACGCCGGCAGCACAACGCCGCTTCCAGGGCCTGCACGCGCTGGTGGGCAACACACCCATGATCGTGATGGAGTACCGCTACAAGGGCCAGAATGGAACCATTTGCGCCAAAGCTGAACATCTGAACCTGAGCGGGTCGATCAAGGACCGGATGGCGTTGCACATCCTTGAATGCGCCTATGCCGACGGAACTCTGCAGCCAGGCGATTGCATTGTGGAGGCTACCAGTGGCAACACGGGGATCTCTTTCTCGGCACTCGGAACCGCCATGGGCCACGCTGTCACCATCTATATGCCAGACTGGATGAGTCGCGAGCGCCTCGATCTAATTCGTAGTTATGGCGCGAAAGTGATCAGCATCTCCAAAGAGCAGGGTGGCTTTCTTGGCAGCATCGATTCATGTCGCAGGCTGGGCCAGACTACTCGCGAGGTGTTCCTGCCGCGGCAGTTTGAAAATGATGCGAACGTGGAAGCGCATGCAACCGGCACCGGACCGGAGTTGGTGGCACAGATGCGGCGTGCCGGACTAGCGCTTGATGCATTTGTTGCGGGTGTCGGCACGGGCGGAACGGTTATGGGCGTGGCCAAGGCATTACGCGCCAACGGCATTTATGGCGAGGGAAGCGCAACGCGTTGCCACCCGGTTGAGCCGGCGGAGTCCCCCACCATGACAACCGGCCACCGTGTTGGCTCGCACCGTATTCAGGGCATTTCCGATGAATTCATACCGGCAATCGTTCACCTGGAGGTGCTGGATGAGGTGCTCGCGGTCAATGATGGTGACGCCATTCTGATGGCACAGAAGCTGGCGCGAGAGTTCGGTCTGGCTGTTGGAATCTCTTCAGGATGCAACTTCATCGCCGCCGTAAAAGCTGGCCTGCGTTGTGAGCATGCTCCTGTATTGGCAACGGTTTTTTGTGACGATAATAAAAAGTACCTGAGCACCGGTCTGCTTCAGGAAGAGCCGGTGCGCAACGGCTATTTCACGCCGGATATCGAACTGCTGGACATGCAGGTCATTGCGCGTGCCCCTTTAAGCTAGCCAGCCTCTTGGAAAACCGTGCAGGAAGGCGCATGCTTAAAGTGTGCTAATGCGTGTTTTCAAATCGGCGAGTCTGCTGCTCCTCGTGCTTCTGCTTGCAGCGGTATCGCTGCCGCATGCCGATGCGACAGTATGCTCGTCGATGATTGTGCACCAGCACGTCACGCAAGCAGGAGGGACAGCCGACTGCAATCGTCCGTGCTGTCCTGCAAAACGACCGTCAGACGGGCAGGACTCATCCAGAAAGCATCACTTCGGACACGCTAAGTCGCCGATATGCGCCGCTGCATGTGTAAGCCCGGTCGCGCTGGCGGCAGAAGTTCACAGTAGAGACGAACGCCTCCTTCAAGCGTCACCTTCCGCATCGTTTGACCGAAGGGCGTGGATACTACCGGCGCAGCTTAGCTTGGGACTTCAGTGTGTCACTACGAAGCCGACGCGCATCGCCCTGAGATTGTCTCCGCTTCGTATCTGATTGCTCCGTCGCTTGCATTCGTAAGCAGGTAGAGCCGCTTTGCCACCTTTCAGTGCGGCTAACAAGACAAGCGTGAACGAAGCATGTATTCAGAGGAAAGCCCCGCGATGAGTGATCGCAGAAGTTTTTTGCAACGAGCTCTTGGCCTTGGTGCAGGTCTGCTTGCCGCGCCAGCCCTTGCTGAAGTAAACACCGTGGCAGAGGGTGCGCCGGCTGGCTCCGGAAGCAGTAATATCGGTCCTGCGTCACAAAGCGCAGCCTTGATCAAGCAGGGCGCCAATGCCGGCGGTGCAGGCAAGCCGCCCGTGCCCGTGGTGACGACAGATGTCGCTGACCTGCCTTTTACAGTGGAGGGAGGCTGGAAAGTATTCCACCTCCGTGCGGAGCCTGTGCGCCGCGAAATTGCGCCAGGCAAGGTGGTCGACCTGTGGGGGTTCAATGGCTCTGCACCCGGTCCAACCATCCAGGTAAGCGAGGGCGACAGAGTACGCGTGCATTTTGAGAATGGCCTGCCCGAGCCGACTTCCATTCACTGGCATGGTTTTGAAGATCAGATTCGCAACGACGGCATGCCGAACATCTCACAGCGGGCCGTGCCACCCGGCGGCAAGTACACGTATGAGTTCACCATCCACCAAACAGGCACCTTCTTTTATCACTCGCACATGGCAATGCAGGAGATGGTGGGCATGCTTGGCGGTTTCATCATGCATCCTCGCCAGGCGCACACGCCACCTCCCGATCACGACTTCCTGCTGCACCTGCAGGAGTATGCCGTTTTGCCAAGTAGCACTGTGCCTAACAGTATGAGCATGGAGTACAACTGGCTGGTGTTGAACGGCAAGAGTGGTCCAGCGCCAACACCGCTGGTCGTGCGCCTCGGGAGTCGAGTGCGCATTCGCTTTGTAAACCTTGGCATGGACCATCACCCAATGCACCTGCATGGTCACACCTTTTACATCACTGGAACCGAGGGTGGCCGCATCCCGGAGACGGCGTGGTGGCCAGGCAATACGGTGCTGGTCGGCGTGGCACAGGCGCGCGAGATCGAGTTTGTTGCTAACAATCCAGGCGACTGGATGCTGCACTGCCATTTGCCGCACCACATGATGAATCAGATGAGCAGCAATGTTGGCCGACTGAGCCGCATGGGCGCGCCCAAAGGCATGCCGAGCGGTATTGACATGGAGAATGGCATGGGTATGTTGAACGGCACGCCGACTGTGCCGATGGGTGATGATTATGGCGGAAGCCTTGGCCGCGGTATGGGTGTCGCCGCGACGTCGGACATGGCCACAACCAACGGCATGCTGACCACGCACGCAGATGGTGCAGGTATGCAGATGAAGCCAAGCGAGACAATGCCCATGGGTGACGACGCCATGCAGCAGCAGATGATGCAGGGGATGCAGCGGCTCGAGATTGCGCCGAATGCGAACACCGTTCCAAACTATCCGCAGGATGCTTTCATGGAAGGGCCAATGATGAACATGGACGCCATGGTGGAGAAACCGGAAAATTTTGGTCTGCCACGCGGCTGGAGCGAAAACATGCAGGGCATGATGACCTTTGTGCGTGTGCTGCCACCGGATCAGTATGACGAGGTGATGCGACAAGTTGCGGCGGCGAAAGGAACAACAATGCCCATGCACGCCGCAACGCCAACACCGGCGGCCCCGCAAGCACACACTGCCCCCGTGCATCACGCGCCCAGAGCGACACCGGGTGCAATGCCAATGGATCCAGCAATGAAAATGGACCTGCAAACTCCTCCCTCCACAAAAAATGCGGGTCGCTCATGATCGCTCGTGTGGCAGCACTTCAGCGCAGCCGTATCGTTTTTGCGTTTGCTGCGCTATCCCTGTGGGTGCCGTCGATCGTTGCACAAATGGAAAATATGCCAGGGATGCAGCATGAGCCAGTTCCCCCAGGTCGCACTGCGGACGGCATCTCTCCAAGCATTCCTGCTGGTCCATTACCGCAGACACAAACGCCGTTCGCCAGGAACGGCACCATGCAGGAACCGGAGCACCCTGCCCGTCAGACAGGCTCGCCCACAACGCCGATTGTGGATCTACTTACAGAGGTGCGAGGGCGTACGCCGCAGTCTCTCACGATCTTTGAGGGCCTTGCGATTCGTGCCAATCCAACGTTGCGCGCCGCCGCGGCTGAAGTGCGCCGATTGCAGGGTAACGCGAAGCAGCAGGGTCTCTGGACAAATCCAGAGATTGGCTATGAGGCCGACCACATTCGCGGTGGTAGTTACGCGGGTGGCGAACAGGGCGGCTATGTGCAGCAAACTATTCCACTTGCTGGCCAGCGCTCAGCGGCACATGCGGCCGTGCTGCAGCAAGTGCGTTCCGCCCAACTTCTGCTCGAAGCGCAAAGCGAGCGTGTGCGAAGCGCTGTGCAGCAGGCGTTCTACGCGGCCCTTGCAGCACAGGAGGAGACGGCGGTGCGTGCGCGCTTGCTGCAGGTCTCCGTGGATGCGGCGGAAACGGCGCATCAGTTGGCCAATGTCGGCCAGGCAGACGCTCCCGATGTTTTGCAGAGTGAGGTGGAACGCGAACAAGCCGTACTGGAATACGCGACGTCCCAGAGCGCGTATCTCAAAATGTTCGCCACGCTGGCCGCCACCTGCGGAGATGCCACAAGTCTCCCGACTCCGTTGGAAGGCGATTTCAACGCTCTGCCGCAACTGGAGATGGCCATTGCGCAGCATGCCGTGGACAATAGCCCTACGCTGCGCATTGCCGAACAACTGACCGTCGCTGAGGATGCTGCTCTGCGCAGTGCACGGCGACAGGCCATGCCGGAACTTACATTACACGCGGGTCTGCAGCAGAGTAACGAACCGCTGGACAGCACAGGTAGCAGGGTCGGCGTCGTTGGCGTGGCGCAAGCAGGGCTCACACTTCCGCTATGGAACCGAAATCAAGGCGCTATCGAGGCCGCAAAGGCAGCCGTAGATGCCTCCCGTGCAGAAGTGGATCGAACACGTTTGCAGCTACGCCTACAGGCCGAGCAGGCACAGCAGGATTACCTAGCTGCAAAGCTTACCGTGCAACGATACCGCGACGAACTTCTGCCGCGCGCGCAGCGCGCCTACGCGCTGTATCACCAGAAGTACACCATTATGGCTGCCGCCTACCCGCAGGTGCTTGTGTCCCAGCGAACACTCTTTCAATTGCAGGTGGATTATGTGCGCGCACTGAGCACCGCGTGGCAAACCGCCATCTTACTGCAGCATGGGCTGCTTGCCGACGGACTAGCGGCGCCATCGCCTCTCAATACGAATCGCATGCCGTAGCTGACAAGGGAAGAAGCAACGAGCCTGCGACCTCTCCCGCTCACTTATCGGTCGGCGATCAACAACAATGCAAGTGCACGCAACCTGTTCGTGTGTGTCACATTCTCTTCGGAAGATCAGCCGCACCGTGGCACTGTGGCACAGCGGCAGGCGAGGGAAGTTTCATCGAATTAGAAGTACCAATCGCGTGCAACTTCGATTCCTTGATAAGCCCTTGCAGACATGCGGCAGCCATGGCTGTAGCATAAACTTAGTCTAGCGCGACCGTAACGTACTGACTCATGTTTTGGGTCACGCGTTGTTCCGGCTTTGACCAGGGATCTGCACCGTACGGTGTGCCCATAAAATCGGCACGTATCCTAACAGGCCAGTCGCCATGGGCTGCCTTTTGATTTAGACAGCGCACATTGCAAGCGACGCCGGAGGAAGCACGATGAGCGACCGTACTAGGCTCCTCGATACAAGAGACAAGCAGCCGAATCAGTCATTGTCGCAGCAGTACTTCGACGACGTATATCGGGTCAGCCGTGATCCATGGCATTTTGAGACCAGTGCCTACGAAGCGCAAAAATATGCAGATTCGCTCGCTATTCTGCCGCGCAAACATTATCGGAACGCGTTGGAACTTGGTTGTTCGATCGGTGTCTTCACACAGATGCTAGGACCGCGTTGCAGCCAATTGCTGGCCGTTGATATCGCCGCACAGGCTCTTGCGGAGGCAAAGGAACGATGTACCGATCAGCCGGCCGTGCGCTTTGAGCGACGATCTTTGCCCAGTCAGTTTCCTGATGGAATATTCGACCTGATTACCGTGTGTGAAGTCGCGTATTACTGGTCTGCGGAAGATCTGCAGACGGCATGTCGCTGCATCGCGCAGCATCAATCGGAAGGCGCCGACCTTCTACTCGTCCACTGGACGCCGGAGGTCCACGATTATCCGCTTCCGGGAGATGTCGTCCACGATCTGTGGCTGGAGCAGCCATGGTGGCAGACGGTAGCAGCGCGCCCACAAGCAACCTACCGCATGGATGTCCTACGCCGCAACGCGCTTGCGGTGTTGTAAGTGCTCCATCACCTGTGAATATCTAGCATGGTTGCACTCTGAAGGCGATACACGGCGCACATGCCTGAAGAGAAAGCATAATTGCTGATTGCTCGTAACGCCTGACCCTTTCAGCGCAGATGAAAACTGCACGTGAAAGCAACTCTCGCCTTGCCAGGTCGCGCGGCAAACAATTGCAGAATGCGCGTAATCGTACTTCGCAAAAGATTTGTCGGATTGCAGCACACTAATCGTTCACAGCAGAGGTTCTTAGGCGAGAGGCATTGCCGTGATCAAACAAACGTTCCCTCCCTTGCATCGCTGGTCTGTTACCGACCGGGTAAGCAGGTGTGAAACATCCTACATACCACCTTCCGCATCTATGCTTATAGCCAAGTTTAAGAATTGATGGAGTGATTCGATGCCGACTTCTGCTCGGGAGGGTATTGCAGCGTCCGATCAAGTCGTGCAGGACTCCCGCACCGGCTTCGATATCGTCTGCTTCAGTCATCTTCGCTGGGATTTCGTCTTTCAGCGACCCCAGCATTTGCTGACCAGAGCCGCCAGATCAGGACGTGTGTTTTACTTCGAAGAGCCCCTGTTCGAAAGTGTTTTAGAGCCCGTTATGCAGGCCCGAACGGTAGATGGTGGGGTAATCGTAATCCAGCCCGTGTTACCGGAGGGGCTGCAAACGAAGCATGATGCTGTACGGATCATCGAGCAAGCTCAGCACGATCTAGTCCATGAATTTCTGGAAAAATGGAGGATTGATCATTTCGTATGTTGGTATTACACGCCAATGGCGCTGGCATTCACTGCCGACCTGGAGCCCGAGGCAATCGTCTATGACTGCATGGATGAGTTATCCATGTTTCGCGGAGCGCCACCCGAGTTGCTCAACTATGAGCGGGAGCTGCTGAGACGTGCAAACGTTGTGTTTGCGGGTGGTTCGAGTCTGTACGAAAGCAAAAAGCATCGTCATCCAAATGTGCATTTATTTGCTTCCAGTGTTGATGTTGCGCATTTTGCTAAATCGAGAGTTTCTCAGCCAGATCCGGAAGATCAACGGCACATTCCTCACCCGCGCATCGGCTTTTACGGGGTGTTGGACGAAAGGCTCGACCTTGAGCTGCTCAGAGAAGTTGCAGAGCTAGAGTCCGGGATGCACTTCGTAGTACTTGGACCACTGGCCAAAATCAAAGAGCAGGATTTGCCGAAAGCAAGCAACATTCATTACCTCGGGTCAAAAAGTTATACGGAGTTGCCGGAGTATTTAGCAGGATGGGACGTAGCAATGCTTCCATTTGCCCTTAATGAATCCACGCGTTTTATCAGTCCCACAAAGACTCCCGAGTATCTTGCTGCGCATCGTCCGGTCGTTTCCACGCCGATTTACGACGTAATTACGCCTTATGGCGACAAGCGACTTGTAACTATTGCAAATGGAGCACCTTCTTTTGCTATTGCTTTAGAAGCGGCACTTTTGCCTGCGACACCGGAGTGGCTTCTAGCGGTAGACACGATGCTTGCTACAAACTCGTGGCAGCAGACATGGGAGGGCATGCAGGGCGCTATTAACGCGGTGCTTTCGCGTTCAGTCAAGGCAGCTTAACGTGCGGCCGGCAGATTAACAGAAGATAGGGAGACATCGATTGTTTGATTTTTTGGTAGTGGGTGCTGGATTCGCGGGTTCTGTGGTGGCAGAGCGCATGGCGTCAAACGGACATCGGGTACTTGTCGTTGATCGTCGGGAACATATTGCCGGCAATGCGTATGACTGTCTCGATGACGCAGGTGTCTTAATTCATCGTTACGGGCCACACATCTTCCACACCAACTCTACCGACGTTGTGAAGTATCTTTCCCAATTCACCGAGTGGCGTCCTTATGAGCACCGCGTGTTGACCGAAGTTGACGGCAAGCTACTTCCCATGCCGATCAACATTGACACCGTGAACGGGTATTTCGAGACAACTCTTAATGCGGACGGTGTTGCTGCCCTGATGCAAAGCTTGGCAGAAAAGCGGGATCGGATTGAAACGTCAGAAGATCTTGTCGTGAGCCAGGTTGGGCAGGAACTGTATGAAAAATTCTTTCGTAATTACACACGAAAGCAATGGGGTCGCGATCCAAAAGACTTGGACTCATCCGTTGCAGCACGTGTTCCATTCCGACTGAGTCATGATGATCGTTACTTCACCGACACATTTCAAGCGATGCCGCGCGAAGGCTTTACCGCGATGTTTGAGCGCATGTTGTCGAATCCGCTCATTGAAGTTCGACTCGGCGTGGATTATGCCAAAATCGCGAAAACTGTGCCTTTTCGCACGCTTGTGTTCACCGGTCCGATCGATGAGTACTTTGGGTATCGTTACGGAAAATTGCCTTACCGGTCGCTTGAGTTCAAACATGAAACGCTTGCGTGCACCAAGGCCCAATCAGCAGCCGTGATCAATTATCCAAACACCCACGATTACACCCGTGTTACTGAGTTCAAGTACCTCACAGGTCAATCCCATGAGAGTACAAGCGTTGTATACGAGTATCCACGTGAAGAAGGCGATCCCTACTACCCGGTTCCTTGCCAGTCAAGTGCAGATCTCTTCGCCCGTTACCGTGCTCTGGCCGAACGCGAAAAGCACGTCTACTTTTTAGGACGGCTCGCAAACTACAAATACTTCAACATGGATCAGGTAATTGCGCAGGCTCTTAAGACCGCGCGTCGCATTCTGGAAGAGACTTCCATGCCAAAGCGGCTTTCTCTTGACAGCGATGCTGTACGGCAAGTAGCCAGCCAAGCTGTTGCCTAGTAAATAGGCGGCCTACGCAGTGCCGATGCTCTATCGGCACTGCTATTTGTTTCTAGATTTGATCACCAAAGTAGCAGGCTTAGGGAATTTACTTCTGTACGAAGCGCAGTACCTCCGCTTGTTCAGCGTTCAACTGGCGACTACGATAGTCGTCTGAAAGTTCGATCAACCCACATCGAGCATGGCGGTCGTCATCCCACCCGGGGTAATCGCACACTGGATAGATGCATACGCCACAAAGAGGAACTCCGGCCTGGCTTGCCTTGCGGATTTCGGCTGCGACCATGTGCATCCACCCGGTGCCGCTTTCACCCTCCGCGCCGGTTTCGGAGATCAAAATAGGTCGATCAAATCGTGAGGACAGATCAATCAACAGCGACGACAGGGCGCGATAACTTAGGTGTCCTAGGGGCACAGCTTCTGCCATGTGGACCCACTGATTGTTCCAGTAATAGTTCACACCCACTATGTCAAGATACTTGGGCGCACCCCCACAATCTGGCAGGTGGCCACTGAGCAGGTCGAAGACGGCATACTGTGCCTCGTTGTATCGATGCACGTTTTCGTCTTCTTCTGGCTTGTGCGTATTGCGTGCAATGTGGATCAGCGGCTCAGGCTGAAGGAATCGGGCGCGCGGGTCGACGTCGCGCACGGCTTCCATGCCAGCGATCGCCGCGCGTACCAATTGCCGTTTCAGCAAATCCCCACATCCTTTGCGGTACGGGTAGAAGCCTCCAACATCGCCGCCGATCCATGACCAGAACGAGATCTCGTTCATCGGCGCATAAAAGGGAATGCTGTCCGTCTCACCGGCGACCACAGTTGCCACTGCTCCGGCAAAGCGCGCAAATCGGTCGATAAATGTGGGAGCAAAAACATCCAGATCGACCGGTAATCCCCAGTGGCACAGGTCCCAGATGACCTGTGTACCGGTTTCATGAGCGACACGCAACATTGGCAGAAAGCTGGACCAGTCGTAGCTACCCGGATGCTCCTCGATGCGATGCCAGCGCAGAGCATCACGCACAGTATGGACACCCGCTCGCGCAAGTAGCCGGTAGTCTTCCGCGGCGCATACCTCGTGACGCATGCTGCGGAGAACGTCAATTTGCAAGCCGTCCGGTCGCCTGTGGGAGCCACCCTCGAAGCCGCCCATCCAAAAACTCTGCAGGAAAGGGGAAGTCACAGACAGACCACGCCTTGCTGCTTTGGTGCCATGTTTTTCATTCCCATGCTCTTGCGATGCGCTGCATATCCTTGCCGTTACTCGCAAATCACAGACATTGCACAACACGAATGCGCTACGCTTCTTCATGGGTGCGTATCTCTTCTATTTTTCGCCTGTTGGGCTGCATTGCCGGTCTGCTATTGCCGCCAGCGGGCACGCGTGCGCAGCCAACGCAACGGCAGACACTTACAACGGAAGACGGCCTTCCGCAGAACAGCGTTCACGCTGTGCTGCAGGCGCGCGACGGCTTTCTTTGGGTTGCGACTGAGAACGGAGTCGCACGGTTCGACGGAATCGCTTTTGTTCGGTACGGCACAGAAAACCAGCCAGCGTTCCTGAGCAATGACACATGTTGCCTGGTGCAAACGTCTGACGGTATGCTCTGGATCGGTACCTCCGACGGCCTTGTGCGTTGGTCAGGCAGACGCTTCGACCGCGTCGCCGTCGGCCCGGTAACTGCAGTTGTCGCTGGGCCGGCCGGCAGCCTGCTCGTGCTCACAGCGCAAGGCCTGCTGCGCGTGCGTGGATTGCAGGCCACAGCCGTCGTCCTTCCCGGAAACCTTGATGCAACTGCTCTTGGGCGTGGCTACGACTCTGCAACCCTGGTCGCCGCCGGATCAACGTTGCTCGAAATGGATGGCAGCGCGATACGCCTGACGGCTCATCTGCCAGCGGCCCCTGTGGAAATGTTTGAGGTGAAGGATCATCGGCTATGGTTCCGGTCAGCGTCGGAGGTATGGACGGTAGCAGCTGGTGTGCAGCGTCACTGGCGCATCGGTTCCGATCTGCCTGGCTCGCGTCTCTTGTCTCTGAGCCTTGCCGGAAACGTGGTCCTGGCGGGTACCAACCGCGGAGTCTTTCAACTGGCGGCTGATAAAGCGCAGGCCCAGCCATTGGTGGACTTTGAGAACACCGCGGCCCTGACTGCCGCCACCGATCGTGAAGGCGATTTGTGGGTCGGCACAGATACTGCCGGTCTCTCCGTGCTTCGACCTCGCGCTGTAGGCACAGTAGCCGCGCTCGCGAATGACGCTGTCACTTCCGTTGTGCAAATGCGGAACAGAATCTTGTGGGTGGGCACTCGTGACAGCGGCCTTCGAGAGATGTCTACCGATGCCAATGTACCCGTTGCTGCGGTGCCGCCGTCACTCACGCACGGCCTTATTCTGTCGCTTGCCCCGGGAACCAGCGACGATCTTTGGATCGGCTCGCCAGAAGGTCTGGATCATTTGCAAAATGGCAGACTACGCCATACCACCTCCGCTGATGGTCTGCCGGATGACTTCATCCGCTCTCTTCTTGCGAGTGGCCCCGATGCCATTTGGGTGGGTACTCGCCATGGCGTAGCTCATCTGCAGGACGGCATCGTCGATCGATTGCTGACGGCAACGAACGGTTTGCCAAGTGACGTTGTGGGCACCATGCTGCAGACGCAGGATCGTGCTGTGTGGTTTGGCACACTGCACGGCCTGGCTGAGTTTCGGGGTAGTGGTGCGCAACCGATCGCATTTACTGGCGGAAAAGCAGGCGACGGCATTACGGCGCTGGTTGAATTACCGGATGGCACACCACTTGCCGGCACACACAGTGGCGCCCTCGCCTTTAGAAGGCGTGGGCAGTTCGTGGCTGTGCACGTGGCGGGTCTTACCGGTGAGATCGATGCCTTGCTGCTGGACACGGCAGGCAATGTTTGGGTGCGCACCCCGGCCGGCGTACAGCGAACTCCGCTGGATGCCCTGCTCCGGTGTAGTCCAGAGATGTCTTGCGTGCTGCCCATTCGACTGTACGGCACCGCCGACGGCATGCCGAGCGTAGACAGTTCCTCCGATGGTCATCCCTCGGCATGGCGTGCCGCGGATGGCGTGCTGTGGTTTGCCACCCGTCGCGGCCTCGCACGCATCGATGCCGCCCATCTGCCCATCAACAATGTCCCGCCTCCACTGGTACTGGAGCGTGTGCAGGTCGATGACCTTACGTTTGCTCCCGATGCTGCCCTGGAGCTTGGACCTGGGCATCGCCGTTTTGTTTTCGACTATGCAGCGCTCAGCCTGCGTGCGCCGCTACAGGTCGTCTACCGCTTCAAGTTGGAGGGTTTCGACCGCGATTGGACCGTTGCCGGCAACCGGCGGTCGGCGGAGTACACGAACCTGCCCCCGGGGAAGTATCGGTTCCTTGTAGAAGCGCGCAACGCGGACGGGACGCCCAGCGCTGAACCGGCCGTCTTGCGCCTTCACATTGCTTCGCCGCTCTATCGCCGCTGGTGGTCTTATATCCTTCTGGTCTTGGGTGCCGGTGCAATTGTGTATGCCGGCTATCGTTTGCGGTTGCGCGGTGTGCAGCATGAGTTTCAAGCCGTGCTGAATGAACGAAATCGCATTGCCCGCGAAATCCATGACACGCTTGCTCAGGACTTCGTTGCCGTTTCGTTGCAGCTTGAAGTAACGGCACAGTTGCTGAAAGTTCAGGCAACGGAAGCGGCGCAGCAGCAGGTCGATGCAACTCGCATGCTTGTGCGTGACGGCATTCGCGACGCGCGAGACAGCATCTGGGTACTGCGTGCAGGCCAGGCCGCGGGTGATCTGCCAGCACGTCTGCGACGCATGGTAGAGGCAGCGCCTGCAACGCCGGTGCACACACTCACCGTGACGGGGAGTTACCGCCCGCTCGCGTCGTCCCTTGAGAAGGAAATCTTGCGTATCGCGAAAGAAGCTACAGGGAATGCGGTTCGCCACGCCGGCGCGACGCTTCTCGAGATCACCCTCATCTATTTGGATGATGCGCTCGTCCTCACCGTGCGCGACGATGGCGGAGGCTTCAGCGTTGAGAGTGGCGCCGCACGCGCAGGACACTATGGCCTCCGTGGCATGCAGGAGCGTGCGGCATCCATGGGCGCCGCGTTTACGATAACCAGCGTGCTTGGCGAGGGAACCACGATCTCGCTGCGACTTGCAACCTGAGCCACGGCTCCATGCGGAAGGAAAGCACATGGCAGAAAAGATTCGGGTTCTCATCGTGGATGATCACCATGTGGTACGCCAGGGTTTGGCCGCACTGCTCACCGCATCCGCATCCGTAGAAGTTGTGGGCGAGGCCGCAAACGGCCGCGACGCGATTGCACGGCATGCGGAGCTTCATCCTGACGTCACCCTTATGGATTTGCAAATGCCGGGCATGGGGGGCGTCGATGCAATCGGCCATATTCGTGCCGCGACGCCAAATGCCCGGGTGATCGTACTGACCACGTATGACGGTGACGAGGATATTTATCGCGCTCTTCAGGCGGGTGCCAAAGCCTATCTGCTGAAGGGCATGACGATCGATGAACTGATTGATACGATACGCATCGTGCATGCGGGCAAAGCGCGCATCCCTGGCCCCATCGCTGAAAAGCTCGCCGACCGGGTGAGCGGCCAGGACCTGACCGCGCGAGAACTGGATGTCTTGAAACGCATCGTTGCAGGCCGTTCGAACCGGGATGCCGCCCATGATCTCGGCATTTCTGAAACAACGGTAAAGACCCACGTCAACAGCCTGCTCGGCAAACTGGGTGTTGCCGATAGAACCCATGCCGCGACCGTTGCAATCCAGCGCGGCATTGTGCACCTCAAGTAACGATCATGTGCACTCAGGCCCTCCTGTTTCTCGCGCTCGTCTTTCTCCCTGCTCCGCATCTTGCGGCACCACCATTGGTGCTGCATGCAATGCAGGTTGTGGATCACCCACATGCCACGTGGCATATGGCGTCGGAAGCGGAGTTGCTGCAGGCGATCCCCGCGCGTGCGCCAGTGCAGAAGGAGCACATAGAAACGGAGATGCGCTCTGCTTCGGGGATCGTGGACGACCAGGGACATTTCATTGGCGGTGTTGTGCTCATTACTGCAGGCTACTCAGCCGACGGAAAGTACTCTCATTACCTGCTGGTTGGAAGTTCTGTGCGCGTGGGCTCGACACTCCTGCGCCCGGGCAAATACGTCTTTGGCTGGAGTCGATCGGCAGACGGACTTGACGTTCACTTTTTCGATGCCCTCACGGGCGATGATCGTGGCAGCGCACTCGCTCGTCAAATGCCCTCGGGCACACGTGTTGAATCCTTTCGCATGACAGTTCCCGGCGATCGAGCTGTGCTGCAAATCGGTCGTTTTGGTATTCCGTACACGCTGCCCTGACGTACAAAGTCTTTCGCAAATCTGGACGGAAGTCTATCCTACGCTGAACGTTACAGATTCGTTGACGTGATCCATTGCAGCGGGGACACTTAGCTACGGCATGCAAGCAGCACCGACAGAACGCGTTCCACTCTCCGGCCGCGAAAGCCGCATGACGATCATGAGCCTCTTGCGGCCGCACCGCCGCCAGCTTTGGCTAGGGTTTGGCTGCATTCTGGGGGAAAGTGCAGCGGACGTGCTGCAGCCGTGGCCGCTCAAAATTGTGTTGGACAATGTTATTGGCCATAAAAAGTCGCATGGCTGGCTGTACAGAGTCATCACGGAGCACGTCGGCACCGACCCCCACCACATCCTGCTGCTGGCATGTGTCGCCGTGCTGGTCATTGCGCTTTTGGACGCACTCTTCAGCTATGGGGACAAGTACCTCACCACCTCGGTCGGGCAATGGGTCACGCACGACCTGCGTCGCAACCTCTATGCGCACGTGCAAAAGCTCTCTCTCGCGTACCACGATCAATCCAGGACAGGCGACCTCATCAGTCGGGTCACCAGCGACATCGATTCCATTCAGAGCTTCATCGTGCAGGGTCTGCTTGGTGTCCTGGTCAACGTCCTTACGCTCGTATTCATGATCACCGTCATGTTCTACGTCAACTGGCGTTTTACGCTGGTTGCCCTTGCGGTCGTCCCCATCCTTTTTCTAATCGTGTACACGTACACGCGAAAGGCAAAGAAAGCCTCGCGCGAGGTGCGCAGGCACGAGAGCAAAATGCTCTCTGTGGTGCAGGAGGTCATCAGCTCCATTCGTGTTGTGAAGGCCTTTGCGCGCGAGGATTATGAAATTCACCGTCTCGAGGGCGAGTCGCTCGAAACCGTGGAAGCTGCTTTAAAAGCGCGTTCTTTAAAGGCAAAGCTCTCGCCCATGGTCGACATCGTCGTTGCCTGTGGCACCTGCGGCGTGCTCTACTTTGGCGCAAGTTTCGCCCTGCAGGGTGGTCTGTCTGCGGGTTCCATGGTGCTGTTTATTGCCTATCTGACCAAGATGTACAAACCCATGCAGGAATTGTCGAAGGTCATGGACGGCTACACTAAAGCCGACATCGGCTATGAGCGCATCCAGGAAATCATCGGCAACCACGACAGCATGACTGACCTACCCGGAGCAAAAGATGCGCCGGAGTTTCGCGGCACGATTGAGCTCGACCACGTCAGCTTCCAATACGATGATGACCGTCCCGTGCTGCAGGATGTCAGCTTGAAAGTCGAGCCGGGCCACACGATTGCACTTGTCGGTCCAACGGGCTCCGGCAAAACCACGCTGGTCAACATGATCGCGCGTTTCTACGATCCCAGCAGTGGCCAGATCAAGATTGATGGCACGGACATCCGCAATTACAAGCAGGGATCGCTGCGCAAGCAGATCAGTTTTGTGCTGCAGGATACGGTCCTGTTCAGCGGTACCATTTGGGACAACATCGCCTACGGCCGGCCCGAAGCGAGCAAGGAAGAAATCGTACGCGCGGCAGAAGATGCGAATGCTGCGGAGTTCATTACCAAGCTGCCGCAAAAGTACGCGACAGTTGTAGGCGAGCGTGGCCTAAGCCTTTCTGGCGGACAGCGACAGCGGATTGCCATCGCACGTGCGATCGTGCGCAATAGTCCCATCCTCATTCTGGATGAGCCCACGGCGGCACTAGACGCACAATCAGAGCACCTGGTCTTTGAAGCGCTTGACCGCCTCATGGCAAAAAAGACCGCCATTGTGATTGCGCACCGACTCTCGACCGTGCGCCGCGCTGACTGCATCTATGTCGTCAAAGAGGGCCGAATCGTCGAGAGTGGATCGCACGAAGTCCTGCTGCAGCGTGAACGCGGCGTCTATCGCCAGCTCTACGACATTCAGTTCAACAGCAGCGAAGCCGAACCAGCGTTACTCGCCTGAGAGGGAAGACGTACGACGTCCTGCCATCTCCTGATGGGCACCGGTCAGGTCAGCGTTTTGGTTCCAGGTGGCGCAGTTCCATTGTGCGACTTTCTACTACTTCGACATATGCTTGCGTGGCCTCTGGCGAAAAGTGGCCCGCGCGGAAAGCGTCCACCAACTGCTGATGCGACAGCTGGGCAAGGAGGCCGCCTATCCAACGCGCATCCTCAATCGGAATGTCCCGGCCGATCCATTGCAAATTCCTGCGTGTGAGGTAGGAGAGGCCGCTCGTACCAAAGCTCGCCACCAGAACTCCTTTGGGCGCAGAGGGTGTGCCAAAACTCACAGAAGTCGCCGTCACCTTGGTAATAAATTTTGACGCCTTGAAGCTATCAACATTGCCCTTGGCGCGCGACTTTGAAAACTCAAGACCATTGGAGCCGAAGGTTGCGCCTACATCGCTGACCAGGAATATCTGCTCGCCGGTCTTGCTGTCGCTGTACACGGCGTTGTTCACATCCTTCAGATCCCAATTGTTCAGGACCGCCATCATCACGCGCAGTCCGTTGAACTCACGCTTGCCCAGGAAGGGATTCGCCTTCCATTCCCAGATGCCAATCTTTTTCTCTTCGCCAGGTTTGCGCGCAAACCGCGCGTCCGTCACTGTTCCGTTCTTGACCAGATCTGCGCCGCGCTGCATCTTCAGGTTCTCGATCGCCGCTTGTGGAAGTACGTAATCGTCATTCACAAAGTAACCGACTGCCCAAAGCATGCGGGATGCGACAACCTCCGGCTTTGCCTCGTCCCCCAGCTTTATACGCCACTTCTTCCCATTAGCGTCACTTACGTCAAATTTCGGGTTTGTGCCGCCACTATTTTCTTCCAGAAAGGTGAATGGCTCCTTCGGGGCGTGCTTTGTCCCACCCTGGCCCTCGTACAGATCGAGTGAGGAGATCGATGCCGGCTGCTTCCAAAGCACGGGGCGTTGTACGCGCGACGCAGGCAGGGGTGCGTCATTGTCCTTGGCAGCTTTACCCGCTGCGTCGTCCTTTTCGTGCTCGCCATCCTGCAAAGCAGCGTTTACCGGCGCGTAGGCTGCAGTCGAGGTGTGGGTCTCTGCCGCACAGGCAGAAACGGAAACAGGCAGTGACAGCCAAAGCAGGCGAGCCGATACACGACAGATTAAGGCAGAACGAGTCATCCTATCTCCAGCATGGCATGAACGGCGGACAAGGCGTGGTTCATTGCCATGGTTGCTTGGAGCCAATCCAGCGTCTTGAGGCTGCCTTGAGGAACATCTTTCCTGACCAGGGTTGCATCCTCTCTCACATCAGTTAGGATTGCCTGCGCCTGGTGACACATTCGCTCGCGTCGGACAAGGCGGTAGGGATTGAAGCTGTTTGTTCAGCCGGAAAGCGGTATCGAGCCGCTCCTCGATGGTCTTCGCAGTGCGAAGAAGAGTATTCAGATCCTGATCTTCCGCTTTGATCGCAGCGAAGTCGAGCGCGCCCTGGTGGAAGCCGTTCAGCGCGGTATTCAAGTGCAGGCCCTGATTGCCTTTACGAATCGTGGAGAAGAAAAAAACCTGCGCAAGCTTGAAAGCCGCCTGTTGGGCGCGGGCGTCATCGTTTCACGCACTGCCGACGACCTGGTTCGCTATCACGGCAAAATGTTCATCATTGACCGCAGGGAACTGTGGCTTCTTGCCTTCAACTACACGCATATGGACATCACGTTGAGCCGCTCTTTCGCCGCGGTGGTTCGCACGCCAGAGGTGGTCGCGGAGGCAGTGCGTCTGTTTGAAACGGATATTGCTCGCGCACACTATCGTGCCGGCTGCGACGACCTGGTGGTAAGCCCTGCAAATGCTCGTGTGCAGCTCATGAGCTTCATTCGCGGTGCAAAGAAGCAGCTCCTGCTGTACGAGATGAAGATCAGCGACGCCGACTTCATGCAGTTACTCACCCTCAAAAAGTCCGAGGGTGTCGATGTACGCATCATCGGGAAAGTCAGTTCCAAGAACAACTCGCTTGAAGTTCGTTCCATACCCATGCGGCTTCACGTGCGCGCAATCCTGCGTGACGGTAAAGAAGCTTTCCTTGGCAGCCAAAGTCTGCGCAAGCTCGAGATGGAGGCTCGCCGGGAAATCGGGGTCATTTTCCGCGATTCAAAATCCGTGCGTGAGATGGTCAATGTCTTTGAGAAAGACTGGGCCACCGGTGCGCCGCCAATCCGAACGCGCGTTGAGACAATGCTCGACATCCCGGCGCATAGCATTGCCAGGTCGGTGATCAAGCACATCCACGTCGAAGAGATGGTGGAGCAGGTGTTGGAACGCGTGATGCACCGCGGCTCCGACGTGCCCTTCGAGCCTGCCGAAGTCGCGGAGACGGTGCGCGAGGCATTTCGAGCGGAGGTGCATGACGCCGTCATGATCGCTCTGCAGGAGATGGCAGCCGCAGCCTCTCAAGTCGTAACGCATCCCCTACGCAATGGTGAGGACGGCAAACACACTGGTACCGAGGATCACCGCCAGAACGAGGCAGAGACGAAGAGCACCGCCGCGAAATCGGCAGACAAGCACAATACCAGGCATCACCGGCAGCAGCGGTAGTCCTCGATCCTCAGAGCTCCTCGACTCCGGCCAGAGCTTCGTCCAGTTCGAATAGCAGCAACGAGCGTGAGGGAACGTGGTATCGCTCGCCCGCTGGAAAGTGGCTCCCGTGGGTTTCGGCCGCGTGGGTTTGTAGAATCAGGCTCCACGTTGCGCCACCATGCACGGTGGGCAGGCAAAAGGAAACCTCTTCAAAGTGGTCGTTGATGACAAGCAACAACGTGCCCTCGTGCCCGTGCTGCTTGATGCCCGTGGGCCGAGCGCGACCGTCCAGCATCATGCCGAAGCACCGCGTGCGTGGGTCCTTCCACGCATCCACATCCATCTCGTCGCCACGTGCATTGATCCAGATCAGATCGCGCACCCCGAGTTCCGGGTCGAGCTTGCCATTTAGAAACAGATTACGGCGCAGAATCGGGTGCTTTTTCCGAAGCTCGATTAAACGCTTCGTAAAGCGGACCAGGGACGCATTCTTGTCGGCCAGTGCCCAATCGAACCAGCTGATCGGACTGTCCTGACAGTAGGCATTGTTGTTCCCGTTCTGCGTCCTCGCAAACTCGTCGCCGGCCAGCAGCATGGGTGTTCCCTGGCTAAGCAACAGCGTTGCGAGCAGGTTGCGGCGTTGGCGCGCGCGGAGTGCGTCAATGGCCGGGTCACTGCTTGGGCCTTCCACGCCGCAGTTCCAGCTGTAATTGTTATTCGCGCCGTCCTTGTTGTGCTCACCATTGGCGTCGTTGTGCTTTTCGTTGTAGCTCACCAGGTCGTTCAGCGTAAAGCCGTCGTGGGCTGTCACAAAGTTGAGGGAAGCCCAGGGTCGCCGACCCATGCAGTCAAAAAGATCACCGGACGCTGTCAACCGTTTGCTTAACTCGGCAACGGTCGATCCGCCCTTCCAGAACTCGCGCACCGTGTCACGGAACTTGTCATTCCATTCCGTCCATCCTGGTGGAAATCCACCTACCTGATAGCCGCCGGGACCAATGTCCCACGGTTCGGCGATGAGTTTGCTCGTACTTAATGTCGGGTCTTGAGACACAGTTTTCAGAAAGCCGCTCTTGTTATCAAAGCCGTTCGGCTCGCGCGCCAGGATCGTACCCAGGTCAAAGCGAAATCCGTCCACATGCGTTTGCTCTACCCAGTAACGCAGGCTGTCGCAAACCATCTGCAACACACGTGGATGGCTGACATTGACAGTGTTCCCGGTGCCGGTGTCGTTGATGTAGTAGCGCAGATTGTTCGGTAACAAGCGATAGTAACTCGCATTATCGATTCCTTTGAAGGACAGCGTTGGGCCCATTTCGTTGCCCTCGGCAGTGTGGTTGTACACCACGTCCAGAATGACCTCGATATTGGCCTCGTGATAGCGGGCCACCATCTCTTTAAATTCATGCAACGCACGTCGGGGTGTCGCCGCATAGCGGGGATCAGGGGCAAAAAAGCCGATGCTGTTGTAACCCCAGTAATTGGTCAGGTTCAACTCGTGCAGGTGACTGTCGGTGATAAACGTCTGAATTGGCAGAAGTTCAATGGATGTGACGCCCAGCGTCTTCACGTAGTTGATAACAGTCGGGTCCGCCAGACCCTCGTACGTGCCGCGCAGCTTTTCAGGGACTCCCGGGTGCTGCTTCGTAAATCCCTTCACATGGAGTTCATACAGGATGGTCTCGTCCCAGTTCACGCGCAGGCGGCCAAGGCGCGCGGGCTGTCCACTCCAATCGAACTGAGGGTCGACCACAATGCACTTCGGCATGCAACTGGCGCTGTCACGCTCGTCGAACGTGGTGTCGTCGCGCGTTTCCATCCTGTAGCCGAATATCGCCGGCTTCCACTGCAGCATGCCGATGTGCGCCGTTGCGTAGGGGTCTAACAGCAGCTTGTTGTGATTGAAGCGGTGCCCATTTCGCGGGTCATACGGACCATATACCCGGTACCCATATACGGTGCCGGGCATGACACCTTTCAAGTGCCCGTGCCATACCTGATTCGTGAACTCAGGCAGCGTCACCCGTTGCAACTCGCGCCTGCCTTCATGATCAAAAAGGCATAGATCCACACGTGTCGCATGTTCAGAAAAAAGGGCGAAATTTGTGCCGCGACCGTCCCACGTGGCGCCACGCGGGTTGGGACTGCCCTCACTCAGCTTGTAAATGGACTTCTTGGTCACGGGCCTTCGACGGCGTCTTTCTCTCTGCATCAGTCATGCGCCCAAAAGCAGAGCGCCAATCGTATTAGCTCAGTCCGTCAGACGACTCCAGGGCTTGACCGTGCATCCACAAAGTGTATCGCGACAAAGATGTTTTACCCAGAGGTTTTGAGAACACGATGGAACGCACGCTGCTCCCTGGAAAACCATACCCGCTCGGTGCAACTCCGCAAAAGCTAGGCACGAACTTCTCCCTGTTTTCTGAAACCGCAACCGGTGTATCCCTGTGCCTGTTCGACGCAGACGGGAATGAAACTGACCGCGTTCTGTTGCGGGAATGTACCGGGTTTGTATGGCACGGCCTCATCCGTCATATCGAGCCGGGACAACGGTATGGTTACCGTGTCCAGGGCCCATGGAATCCGGAGCAGGGGCATCGCTTCAACGCAAACAAGCTGCTGGTCGATCCTTACGCCAAGGCGATTGAAGGCCAGGTGAATTGGAAGGGTCCGATCTTTCCGTACGACATCACCAGCGGCGATGAACTGAAATTTGACGATCAGGACGACGCCGACGCCGTGCCCAAAGCCATTGTCGTTCAATCTGACTTCGACTGGGCGGGAGATTGCCCGCCTGATACGGCGCTCGCGGACTCTGTAATCTATGAGGTTCACGTTGGCGGCTTTACGAAGACAAACAACGCCGTCGAGGAGAAACTGCGCGGAACCTACGCCGGAATCGCTTCGGACGCAAGTATTGAATACCTGAAAAAGCTGGGCGTCACGGCAGTGGAACTTCTGCCGGTGCACCACTTTATCGATGAAGGCAATCTGGTCGACAAGGGCCTGCGCGATTACTGGGGCTACAACACCCTAGGCTACTTTGCCCCCATGTCGCGCTACAGTTCCAGCGGCGATGACGGTAGCCAGGTGAATGAATTCAAAGCAATGGTAAAGACGCTGCACGCCAACGGAATTGAAGTCATTCTGGACGTGGTCTACAACCACACCTGCGAGGGGAATGGCATGGGCCCCCTGCTGTCGATGAAGGGCATCGACAATACGAACTATTACCGTCGTGTTGCAGGCGATCCGCGCCACTACATGGATTACACGGGCACAGGCAACACGCTTAACCTTGTGCATCCACAGGTCTTGCAGCTGGTTATGGACTCACTGCGTTACTGGGTAAAGGAAATGCACGTCGATGGCTTCAGATTCGATCTCGCCAGCACCCTGGCGCGTGAAGAAGCCGCAGTATCCAAGCTGTCCGGCTTTTTCGACGTCATTCACCAGGATCCGACACTCGCGACGATCAAACTGATCGCCGAACCATGGGACGTGGGAGACGGCGGTTACCAGGTCGGAAACTTCCCCGTAAATTGGGCAGAGTGGAACGGCAAATATCGCGATACGGTTCGCCGTTTTTGGAAAGGTGATGACGGAACGCTATCGGACTTTGCCTACCGCCTGACCGGGTCGTCCGATTTGTACCAGCATGACGGCCGCAAGCCGAATGCTTCGATCAATTTCATTACGGCGCACGATGGTTTCACGATGGATGATCTCGTGAGCTACAACGAAAAGCATAACGAAGCCAATGGTGACGACAACAACGACGGCGCCAATGACAATGACAGCTGGAACTGCGGTGCGGAAGGTCCAACGGACGACCCGGCCATCAACACGCTGCGCGAGCGCCAGACACGGAATCTGCTGGCGACGCTCATTCTCTCGCAAGGTGTTCCCATGCTCTGCGGTGGTGATGAACTTGCTCGGTCTCAGCGCGGCAACAACAATGGCTACTGCCAGGACAATGAATTGACCTGGTACGACTGGAATCTGGACGCACCGCGCCAACGTCTCATCGAGTTCACGTCCAAGCTCATCCACTTGCGCAACAAGCATCCCAACCTGCGTCGTCACAAGTTCTTCCAGGATCGCAAAATCCGTGGTTCTGTCGAGCGGGATCTTACCTGGTACGGCGCCGACGGCAAGGAATTCACCGATGAGAACTGGAGTACCACCTGGAACAAGTCGCTGATGCTCGTCCTCAATGGCAACACGTTGGGGGTTACGGATCTGGAAGGGAATCCCGTGACCGACGAGAGTTTCCTGTTGATCATTAATGCCTCTCCGGATGGGGTGGAGTTCACCCTTCCCAAGCCTCTGAAGGAGAGTCCCTGGGTCGGCGTTTTGGACACCAACAACATCGAAGACCCGTTTCAGCACTGCACGTTTGGTGAAAAGGTGATTCTTGGTGGTCGATCCATGCGGGTCTTCCGTGATGGTGCAAAACCCGTGGAGGAGTGCAGCAGCGAGGGTGAATAGTTCTCTGGCATAGAAAGGAGCCCCACGTGAAGTCACGTGGGGCTCTTCGTTTCCATCAACGGTCCGGCGTGGTCTGCCCGTGCACTCGCATAGCAATGTCAGCAGGATTCGGAGTGTCTCGGGGTAAGCCGATGATGCATGCTGATGTTGAGGGTCAGGAACGGCACTCTGGGGAGACATGCAATGGTGGATCGGAAAACACAGGAGTATTCTGCGTCACAACTGGCGGACCCGCACCGTACCCCATCCCAGACGATCCACGACGATGCGCGCTGGCTCGCCTTGTGCGATAGAACGACCACCTTAGAAAACAACTTCATCTATGCCGTAACTACCACCGGCGTGTTCTGCCGGTCCTCATGCTCATCTCGCCTGCCACTCCGGCGCAATGTGCGCTTTTTCGACACGGCGGCGCAAGCGGAACGCGCGGGTTTTCGTGCCTGCCTGCGCTGTCACCCCACGAAACAGGGTTCTCGCTCACCCGCTTCCGTCACGGTTGCGGTTCAGCAAGCTCTTCGCTGGATGGAGCAACACGTGGGTGAGCCGGCCGTCTATACATCTCTGGCCCACCAATCCGGTCTGAGTGCCGCGCACTTTCATCGGGCTTTTAGACGGATCGTGGGCATCACGCCCAAACGTTACGCCGATGGTCTGCGGTTGCAGCACTTTAAACGCAACCTCAAGCAGGGGAGCAGCGTTACCGACAGCCTGTACTCCAGCGGCTTTAGCTCCTCGAGCCGCTTGTACGAACGTTCCAATGACGCGCTGGGAATGGTGCCGGCGAGCTATCGCAACGGTGACAGGGGACTGACGCTGAGCTATGCGCCTATTGCTACAGTTCTGGGTCCGATGCTCCTTGCCGCCAGCGATCGCGGAGTCTGTTTCCTGCAGTTCGGCGAAAGTGAACCGGCATTGTTCGAGGCATTGCAGCGCGAATTTCCAAATGCCGCGCTTGCCTGTGCGGACGGGACGGCACACCCCGACTTCCCGCGTTGGGTCGAAACCATTCAGCAGTTCGTTGACAATGCGTCACTCGACGTTGCGATCCCGCTGGACCTTCAGGCGACAGCGTTCCAACTCCGCGTGTGGGACTACCTGCAAACCATACCGGTCGGCCAGTCCCGGTCGTATGCCCGGGCAGCTCAGGAACTCGGCATGCCCACCTCAACCCGCGCCGTTGCCAGCGCGTGTGCTCGCAATCCTGTTGCCTTGTTGGTGCCTTGTCATCGTGTGCTGCGCAGCAACGGAGAACTGGGTGGCTATCGCTGGGGTCTCGACAGGAAAAGAGCTCTGCTCGATCGTGAAGCGCAGGCAGCACGCACCGCGCACGCTAAGCCCGGCTCACAAACTCTCGCGTTTCCGTTGCAACCTTGATCTTCTCGCCCTCTTTGATAAAGAGCGGCACCTTCAGCACCATACCGGTTTCCAGGGTAGCCGCCTTGGTCACGCTTCCGGCAGAGGAGTCGCCTTTGACCGCCGGCTCTGTGTATTTCACATCCAGCTCGACAAAAATCGGCAGCTGCAGTCCAATCGGATTGCCGTTGAACAGGTGAAGCTGGAGCAACGTGCCCTCAATTAACAGGTCCAGAGCATCGTTCATTTGCTCTTCGTTCAGAGTCAGCGTCTCGAAGCTGTCCTGGTTCATGAAGTGTGATCCATCGCCGTCGCTATACAGGTACGAGGCAGGCACCAGCTGCAAGTCCGGTTCCTTGAATTTATCTCCCGCTTTAAAGCTCTTTTCGAATACCGCATTGGTCAGGAGGTTCCGCATCTTCAAGCGCACCAGCGTCTGACCGCCGCGTGCCGTTGGCGAACTCACGTCGGCCTCCAGGCATGCATATGGAACATCATCCAATTCGAACACGCTCTTACGTTTAATCTCGATTGCTTCCAGCAGGGCTGCCATTGCGGTTAATCCTCGTCACCAAGGCTACCAAACTGCGATGCTGGCGACTAAGCGGCGACCAGGCTTCCCCTGGAGATCTGCTGCGCCGCCGCACTGGCGGCTTCATAGGTAAACAGCCGGTCCGCCGTATCGTAGGTGTCGGTTACCACCAGAACTTCGTCCAGTCCAAGCTGCTCTACCGTCGCCTGCAGCTGTTGCCGCACGGACGCTGGACTACCTACAATTGCGCGACGCAGGCGTGCCTCGACCGCTTCACGCTCCATCGGGCTCCAGAGCGCGTCCATGCTGTCCACCGGCGGCTTCACTGTTACCGGCTGGCTGCGGATGAGCGAAAGAAAGCGCTGCTGCGGTGTGGTAAACAGCCATTGCGCGGCAGCATCGGTTTCGGCAGAAATCACGGGAAGCGCTGCCATGGCATATGGCTCGGCAAGCGTGGCGGAGGGCCGGAACTTCTGCCGGTACAGCTGCAGCGCCGCTTCGAGGTTGTCCGGCGCAAAGTGGGCGGCAAATGCAAACGGCAGGCCCAGGTATCCAGCCAGTTGCGCTGAGTACCCGCTCGATCCCAGAAGCGTAATCGGCACATGGGTGTTTTGCCCAGGCACCGCCTGCACGGTCTGGCCAGGCTGTACCGCGCCGAGGTACCGTTGTAACTCGGCCAGCAACTCCGGAAAGTCCTCGCCCGTCGACCGCAGGTCTCGTCGCATGGCGCGCATCGTGGGTGCGTCAGAACCGGGTGCGCGCCCCAGCCCGAGATCGATACGATCCGGATAGATCGACGCCAGTGTCCCAAACTGCTCTGCCACAACCAGCGGTGGATGGTTCGGCAACATGACCCCACCCGAACCCACACGAATCGACTTCGTCTCCCCTGCAACATGTCCGATCAACACTGCCGTCGCAGAGCATGCCAGGCCTTGGATGCTGTGGTGCTCCGCCAGCCAATACCGCGTGTAACCCTGTGCCTCGGCAAATTGTGCTGCCTGCACGGTGCGCGCAATGGCTTCACCTGTCTGCTCACCAACTCGCATACTGACAAGGTCGAGCACGGAAATATTCAGCGTGTTGTTCATAGAACTTGGATGAGTGCTACCCCGGGAAGGACGCAGCGCGGCTAAGGCTTGCGCATCTGCTGCCGCAATTCCTCGAGAGAGTAAAAGGTGCCACGCCACCAGATGCCCTGCTGACGAAGCGTCGTGAGTGCCGACCACACGAATGCGGCGCACACACCGACCGCCCCCACCGGTGACAGCAGGCCATACCAGCCGGATACTCCCGTTCGCGGGCCGCTCAGCGAAAAACCGATGCTCATGGCGACCAATGCCACTGCCGCCGGGACGCGTAGCCCGGAAACAAAAAGACCGATGGGTGGCAGCCAGAACAGCGCAAGAATTACAGGCGCCACCACGAGCACGACCGTTACACGAAACTGTGCAATGGCAAAGAAGTTCTTTGTCACCGTACGCACAATGCCAAGTGCGCCGCTCGCCCAGTGCACCTGAACCAGGCCGAATCCAAGCACAGCATACGACCGCAAGCCTGCGTCCTTCATGCGCTGACCCAGCCGAAGATCCTCCACAATGGCCATGGGTTCCGCCGCGAACCCGCCAATGGCCTCAAAGCCCTGACGGCGCACCATGTTGAAGGCGCCTACACCGGCGACGTCGTGCTTCGCTCGTGGGTCCGGCACCTTCCACAGGCGTACGGCAAGCGCACCCAACGCGTGAAACACCGAGAGCAGAACACCCTCGTCCCAACGTTGCACGTGCAGCGTCGGCAGGCACACAAAGTGGTCGGCCCGTAAACGCACGGCCATCGTCAGCGCCCGGCGCAGCGCGTCCGGCTGAAACAGGACATCACCATCCGTAAACAGCAGGTACGCGGCAACAAGGGAACCGGACCCAGCCTGCAAAGCCGCCTCTGCCCCAAGTGTCATCGCGTGCACCTTTCCGGCCCATCCAGCCGGCAAAGTTTCCACATGCAGGACGCTGACTCTCTCCGGATAGTCGGCTGCCAGCGCCTCCATGCGCACACCCGTGCTATCGGTCGACCGATCGTTCACCGCGATTACGGAAAGATTTGAGTAGTCCTGCACCACCAATGAACGCAGCGTCGCTTCGATGTTGCGTGCTTCGTCTTTTGCCGGCACCACGACACACAAACTCGGCAGCCCGTCTGGCTGACAATCTGCCGGCAGCTGCAACAAGTCGGGCACGCGCCGCAGGCCAGCAATGGCTGGCAACGTTCGCAGCGTCCACACCGCTGCGACAACCCAGGTGCTCGCCAGCCAGCACAGGCGCAGGATGGTCGGTCCTGATACCGAACTGAGCCCAGCCATGCGCACTTACGCGTGTGCCGGCGCGTCGACGCGGCTGTCTTGCGGCGCATACCGCGAGCCAATCACCTGGAATAGCGACGACAGCACCAGCGCCAGTACCGTCACACCAAGGCCCCAGCTCAGATTGCTGCGGTCACTCACAAAACCGATGATTCGCGGCGAAGGAACATCGCCCAGCAAATGAATCAGAAACAACTGCCCCGCAAGCGCCGTTGCGCGCACCTGTGCGCTGACGCTGTTCACGATGGCTGCATTGACCGGTCCGCTCCCCAGAAACAGGGTGAATTGCGCCAGAGCAAGCGCCGGCAACATGGTTTTCAGTGGCCCAAAAAAGCATAGCAGCGCAAATGGAATACACAGGCCGGCACCCAGCGCACTCACCCAGTACAGGGCACGATGATCACGCTTCATCCACTGCTGCGCCAGCCAGCCGCCAGTCGCTGTGCCCAGCAGCCCCGTCACGGCTGTCATCGCGCCAATGGTGAATCCTGCATGCGCCGCCGTCTGGTGTGCCGTACGCTGCAAAAAGGTCGGGATCCACGTAGAAATTCCGCCAATGGTAAAGGTCGCCATCGCATATCCCAGCGTTGCCCACATGTACGCAGGGTTTCTCAGCAGGCCCAGGTAACGGTCCGTCTTTGATCCCTGCGCGTTCTCCGCCGCACTGTCTGTCCCACCCCGCTGCGGCTCCTTCATGAGGCACAGAATCGCCACCGCAAGCAGCAATCCCGGAATCGCCGACACATAAAATGCGCTTCGCCAACCGTGCGCCTGTCCAATGGCCGCACCCGCCGCGTACCCAATCGCTGCGCCCACCGGAATCGCCACATTGAAAATCGTCAGCGCCCGGTTGCGCTGCTCCGGCGGATAGAAGTCCGCCAGCACCGCCGGCCCAAAAATGCCAAAGCTGGCCTCGCCGATGCCCAGGGCCGCGTGTCGTACCAGCAGTGCGTCAAAGTTGTGCACCATCGCGGTGAACAGGTTGATCCCGCTCCAGAACAGCGCGCCGATCACAATGAGCGGCTTGCGTGGAAAGTGATCGCCCATCCAGCCAGTCGCCGGCGCGGCAATGATGTAGGTCAAAAAGAAGTAGGTCGCAAGCGAGCCCAGCCGCTCGTCCGACACATGAAACTCTGCCTTTACCATTTCCTGCACACCCGGCAACACATACCGGTCGATGTAGTTCACCAGGTTCAACCCCGTCAACAACACCAGTGCAACCGTGGCTGCCTTCGCGTCAGGACTCCTGCCCAGCTTGTTCTCCGCCTTCATCGCGACGAGCATAGCAGGTCAACCTTGATTTGGCAGAACATCTACCGCCGCGGGGGCGGCGCAGTCTGGTCTTCCGGCCGTGGATACGTCGCCCACACCACCGTGCTGATGCCGCCACGTGGCCGAAAATCTCCCTTGATCTCGCACCACACTGGATCGACAGCTTTCACCACGTCATCCAGCACCCTGTTGCAGATATTTTCCTGGAAGATACCGAGATTGCGGTAGCAGAACAGATATTCCTTCAACGACTTCAGCTCAAGGCAGCGCTCGCGCGGCATATATCGAATCTCGATCTTTCCGAAGTCCGGCAGGCCCGTCTTTGGACACACGGAGGTGAACTCCGGATCGTCAATCAGGATCTCGTACGCCTTAAATTGGTTCGGCCACGTCTCAATCGCGGGAAAGGCGAAGTCCAGCCCAGCGGCGGCGTGCTCATCGGTATAACGCTCAGTTAGTGCCATGATGACAGTTTAGATTGTCAGCATCACTCCGTGGATTCTTGCAGGAGCAGTGCAACTGAAGCCGCTTGTTCAACAGAAAGGCCCCACGTTCCATCGGGACGTGGGGCCTTGCGGATGCGGGTAGCTTCAGTCCCGCCGTCCCAGCGTTGGACGGTCATCTCCGCTTTTGTCCTGCGTCGATCCGCCCGTGCTGTTGGGATCGTTGTTGCTGGCAGACGTGCGCCGAAGCGTCGGCTTGCTTGGGTCCGTCTTACCGTCAATCTTCCGTTTGTTCTGGATTCGTGCAAGCCGCGTCTTCACGGTGTCAAACTCCGAAGTCGTCACAAGGTAGTCGGGTCGCGCTGGAAGAATAGTCGCGATCTCCTCCTCCGATCGGGCAATCCGGTCCGGTGTCTGCGGATGGTCCGCAAATGCCTTGGCCAGCACGCCTGGCTTGTTCTTTTCCAGCGCCTGCAGTTTCTCGAACATGGTGACCAGGCCCTGCGGATCGTAGCCCGATCGGTAGCTGTATTGCACCCCAAGCCAATCGGCCTGTCCTTCGAACTCACGAGAAAACTTCAGAAAGCTCAAGGGAATGGCAAGCTGTGACGCTTCGTACAATCCGTAGGCCGTGTAACCGCCAATGAACATCAGTGGAACTGTGCTGAGTTGCATGTAGTTCAGGCGCGTATTTTCGCGCGCGGCATGGTGCGCCGCCACGTGCGCAATCTCGTGAGCCATCACACCGGCAAGCTCACTTTCGTTATCCGCTGCCAGGATCAGCCCGCTGTTCACGTAGAAAAAACCGCCAGGCAGGGCCATGGCATTGATTTCGTCAGAATCGATGACCTTGATCGTGAACGGAACCTTCGCGTCAGAGTTCTTGACAATATTCTGCCCAACACGGTTGACATACTCCACGATGACCGGGTCGGTGATCAGCTTCGACGACCGCTCCACTTCCATGGCGTACGACTTGCCATTACGGACTTCCCAGTCGGTTGAAAACCAGTTTCCAAGTCCGCGGCCGCCGATGTCACGCGTTCCCGCAGCCTCTACATCGTCCGCAGATCCCTTTTTAATGTTCTTCTTCAGGTCGTCGCCCGGATCGGGAATTGGCTCGTTGTTGTTCTTGGCCGCCTCGATGCGCGCCTTATCCAGGTCTGCAGAGGTGGCACTCGGCGGTGGCCCATTCGTGGGGCTGGTACTTGGTGCCTTGGTCGGGTCCGACGCACTTGGCGAGCCGTTGGTACTTGTCGGCGACGTGGGCACGGCCGAGGGTGTTGTCTGCGCCGGCAGGCTGGCGGATACGGAAAGGGTCGCAATCAACGCAAGATGACGAATCTGCATGCTGGTGGGTACTCCCGGGAGGCGATCGAGCGCAGCTCACCCTGCCCTATTAGACGCAGAATACCCCAACTGGTCTCAACTTGCGCATCATCTTCTTACGCCGTCAAAGCATCTCTGGCTCAGGACAGAGCAGCGCCGCGAGCGGCGCGATAAACTGCTGGCATGATCGATGAGGGAACATTTCGCCGCGAAGCAGAGCGTGCGCTGGAACAGGTCAAACAGGCACTGATTGATGCGGAAGAGGACGGCGGCTTTGAAGTCGAGGAAAATAACGGTGTGCTCAACGTCGTGTTCGACAATCCTGCCGGCAAGTTTGTGTTTACACCCAATACTCCCGTCGCCCAGATTTGGATTTCAGCGCTGTCCACCAGCTTTAAGCTGGACTGGCACGAAGTTACAGCGTCATTCGTCTTGCCCAAAACGGGCGAGTCACTCCTGCGCCTGACCGAGCGACTGGTGCGGGAACACACGCGCAATTTCGAAATCACGCTTGGTTGACCCTGACCCATACTTCACGCCGTCAATCCAATCACCGACAACATGCGCCCGGTATGCCCATGCTCAGCACGATGACTAAAAAACCTCGTCGTGTCGGTAGCCGTATCCAGGCCCAAGAGCTCGATGTGACCCGCTGGTACTCCGGCATCCAGTAGTTGCTGCCGGTTGGCTTGCCACAGGTCCAGGTAGATCTGTGGCATAGGAGACAGAGGCAGGGCCACGAATGCAGCGCTGGGTAAGGAAGTAACTTCGTTTGTTGCTTCCGGGATCCGTACTTCTCGGAACAATTGCGCGGCATAGCGGATTTCCGACTCAAACTGCTCCCGCAATTGTGGCGAAACGGCATAGCTCGCAGGTCCGATGCCGGGGCCGATCACCGCCAGCAGGTCGTCCGGGCGTGACCCGTACTGCCGGCACATCGCACCTACGCCGAGCTCCACAATACGAGCCAGAGTACCGCGCCAACCGGCGTGGAAGGCCGCGACCGCACGTTGCACCGGATCAAGTACCAGCACAGGGAGGCAATCGGCCGTTCCAATGGCAAGGAGCACGCCGGGCACATTGGTCATCAGCCCATCACCGCGCAGTGTGCCTGGCGCGGAAAAGTCGGTGGCCAGGGCCGCTGAATCCCCGATTACCTGCACGATCGCCGTATGCTCCTGCCGCAAGAGCACGAAATGCTTGATCGCTGGCGCACCAAGTGCGTTCCGAAAGCGGCGGCGATTCTCTCGAACACTCTCCGCGTCATCGCTGGCGGTAAACCCAAGATTCAGGTCACCCAGATTCTGTATTGGCCCGCGACGGTACACGCGCGAAACTCCACCCGTGCGCGTGGAAAAGCCATGAATGACGTCATCCACGTCAGCAAGCAGTGAACTGCGCACAATCGTGATGTCAGCAATCCCCGCTTCTGCTCCAGGCACCGCCTGCATGGGTGGTAACGGCTGATCTGGCAACGGGTTCAACTCTGCAGTCACATGCGTAGTCTAGCCGGTGGACCAGCTTAGTCGGGGCGCTTGCGGTCTTCGAAATACTTCCCTATTCCCAGTAGCAGAAACAGCGTTCCCGTCGGGACGCAGCCAAGGCCGATCATCAGGGCGAGCCAGCCAGCGTTCGTGGTCGGTCCATGCGTGGAAACGCCACCGCTGATGATGACAATCGCGGAACAGATGAGCCCGATAATCTCAATGGGAATGGCAACGCGCAGGATCGCCCGGGTGTCCCGGCGCATGCGTCCGGTTGGAAGCTTGTTGCGATCCGGCTCCTTCATCTGCGAACAACAGCCTGAATCAAGGCAACCACGACACCCGTGACCGAAACGTAGAGCCAGATTGGAAAAGTCCAGCGCGCCAGCTTCCGATGCTGGGCGAACCGCTCCGACAGCGACAAAAAGAAGGTAATGAGTACGAGCGGCAGCGCGATGACCGACAGGAAAATGTGGGAGAGCAACAGGCTGATGTAGGTGTTCCACAAGGCACCCACGTGCGCAATGGGCAGCTTGTATTCGCCATGCAGAGCATGATTTGCGATATAGGACACCAGGAAGAGCGTCGAGAAGACAAACGCTGTCATCATCGATGCACGATGCTGCCGGATCTGGCGCCTGTGGATGAAGTACACCCCGACCACAAGGGCAATCGCTGCGAAACCGTTAAAGACGGCGTTGAGCGAAGGCAGAAACAGAAACCGCGTATGCGCCGTGTCGATGGGTGGATGCAGGTACACCAGCCATGCCAGAAACAGGCTGGCAACTGCGCTGACGGCGAGAATACCCCAGATCGCAGCCGCAGGTGTGTGTAGGCGCTCCGCGGCCGGAATCGTTCCATCGGTGGCTGGCATTTCAGTTTTAGTAGGCAATCCGACCCCGCGCGTCCAGAATCATCGCCGCAAGCAAAAGCGGCAGGTAGATGACACTGAACTTCAACAAATTGCGCGCAATCCTGCGCGACTCATCCAACGGCAGGCCCCGTGTGATCCGCAGAAAACGAACCGTATAGGCCAGGTATCCCATGCCCAGGACAACAGCAATCCCACCATAAACCCATCCGGAAATGCCGATCCATACAGGCCACAGACTCACCGGAATCATCAGGATCGCGTAGAAGAGTGCCTGGGCTGCGGTTGCCCTCCCGCCGGGTGACACCACAGCCGTCACGCGAATGCCGGCTTTGGCGTAATCGACGCGATACATCCACCCAATTGCCTCGAAGTGGGGGAACTGCCAAACAAAGATCAATGCAAACAGGGCAATACCTTGCCATTCGACAACTCCACGTGCAGCCGTCCAGCCAATCAGTGGCGGCAGCGCACCAGGAAAAGCCCCAACAAAAGTTGCCACCATGCTGATCCGTTTCAACGGCGTATACACGGCCACATAGCTCACCGCCGTCAACAACGTCAGAAACCCGGTCAGCGGATTGGTCGTGACCGCCAGAAAGAGCGAGCCACCTGCAATACACAGCAGTCCCAGCACAGATCCGTGCACCAGGCCAATGCGCTGCGCCGCCATGGGGCGCCTTGCGGTCCGGGGCATTAGGGCGTCCGTCCGGCGTTCCAGTACCTGGTTCAGCGCACTTGAACCAGCGCTCACAATGGCAATACCTGCCATCGCTTCCACAAACTGCACCTGCAGCGGACTGATTCCCGACCGCAGGCAGCCCAGGTAGTACCCAGCCGCCGCGGTAATGACGATCATCAGCGACACACGCAGCTTGAACAACTCTGCATAGTCCGACAGCAGCGTGTACCGGCTGGCGGTGGAGGTAGCCGGGATGGACGCCGTGGTTGCCATCTGCCTCAATCCTAAGCATAGCGCGTATGGGTGGGCTGCACCGGCATTGTGCACGATCAGCGCGCGATGGCGCACATGCGTCTCATACGGTGGTGCAGGCGTCATTCCAGGTTGTCGCGCTGCACAAGGTACTCGTTTGCAAACACCACGACCATGGCCGCCGTCGGTACTGCCACCAACGCTCCAACAATGCCCGCGATCGCCGTACCTACCAGCAACGCCACCAGCACCGTCACACCCATCAGGTCGACGCTCGTCTTCATAATGCGTGGTGTCAGAAAGGCATTCTCAATCTGGACGTACACCAGGTAGGCCAGCAGCACAAAGAGCGCCTTGCTCCAGCTATCGCTTGCCGCCACCATCAGGACCATCGCCATTGTGATCAGGTTGCCGGCTACCGGAATGATGTTGGTGATGCCCATCAGAATGCCGAACATCACGAAGTAGCGCAGGTGCAGCGCGCCAAACACAACCAGACTGTACACCGCCACAATGCCCATCAGCGCAAGCTGACCAAGCAGCCACTTCGAGACCCGCTCCTCCGCCGCAAGGATGGTGTTTGCCAGCCGGTTCCGCTCATCGATCGGGACCAGCGACAGAAAGAAGCGGTATACCTCCGCACCCTCCAGAATGAAGTACACACACAGGATGAATGCCGTCAGCACATCCAGCAGGTGCGCCGCCCATTGTGGCAATGCAGCAAACACGTAGGCGACCGCGGCACCCAGGGCGTTCTGCGCGGCTGCTGCAATTTTCGACAGGTCGAACTTGTTCGCAAGTGGCAAATGCCGGATCTTCCCCAGCACCTCCGGAATGTGCTTCGGCAAGTCCGACACAAAGCTTGAAAAGTCGCTCAATACCGGTGGCAAACCAATCCAGCAAAACAGCCCCAGTGCCGTCGCGATGGCAGCAATCATCAGCAACACCGCAACGGCCTCATTCGGATGGTAGTTCTTGACCCGTAGCCGCTGGATGCGCTTGACCACCGGTGTGAGCACAACCGCAAATAGCGCCGACACATACAGGATCTGCAGCACGTGGCGCAGGAACCAGCTCAGGCCAAGAGCGCACAGCAGGATCACCGTAAACACGATGTTCGACCGCAAGCCCCGGGACGCCGCCGCCCGTTTTATCTCTGCTGTCCCGATCTGCCACTTCCTTCAACAGAAATCGATCTCTCTACGCGGGAGTTCCGGACGAGCACACCCATCTCCTGCTCGCGATGACTATCCCTGGAACAGCGCACAAGGTCCAGACCAGCTTACTGCGCTTTGTTGTCCATGCCAGCCGCCGCCAGCACAGCGTCTGCCGTTTGCTCCGGTGTCTGGCCCGTGGTGCAAACCGTTTTGCGCGCAATGCGTTGGTACAGCGGTGCGCGGTAACGAAAGCGTTCCACAGCGTGTTCCCGGTCTGCAAGGTTTGGGCGCTCCGACGCAGTGCCGAACTGGGCAGCACAACGATCCAGCAGCAGTTCCAGTGGAGCTTCCAGCAGCACTACCGCGGTCCCGGGTGTCTGCTCCAGCAAGAGCCGGTTTGCCAGCACCTCCGGCGCCCCACCACCAAGGGCGATCACCACGCGCCGCTCGCCCAGCGCACGTGCAATGGCAGATGTCTCCATGCGTCGGAATGCAAACTCGCCCAGGTCTGCAAAAATTGCCGCTACCCCCATGCCCGCACGCTCTTCAACAGCGCGGTCCACATCGATCAACCGCCAGCCCAGGCGTTCCGCCAGCAACTGGCCAACCGTCGACTTGCCCGCACCCATAAATCCGGTCAGGACGATGCGTTGTGCCGCTGTCGGCATTGCAGAGGGCGTGCGGGCAACGGCAAGGCTTACCGGCGCCTGGGGTCTTTCTTCAACGGGGCTGGATGCTGTCATGACTGCTCCTGGAGGCAGAGTTTTCGACGCGGGACGATGGCGAAATGGAAAAGCCGCAACCGGTGTGGGTTGCGGCTTACAGGATAGTCGGCTCGATCCGGATCACGTCGGAGAAAAAGATCGTTTCGCACTCGTCCTGGCCGCTATTGTCCACCAATAGCGGTTCGTAAAGAACACGACAGGGACACGCTTCAACATCGATCCACCCGAAGACTACACCGGCTTACCCGGCGAAACAAACGCAGTTTCATGTTAGCTGTTAATTCACCTTGAGATCGGTGCTTGCTGGATCGTCCGGGTCGCTGCTCAGCTTGCTTTGAATCGCGGACCAGACCTCGGAGCTTGGCGCTGCAATTTCTGGTTCCAGCAGCATGCGCGCTGTTTCCGCAATGTATTCCAAATCGCGCACCAGTTCCGCTGCCTGCGGACAATCCCGAAGGATGGCCGCAAACCGTGGATCAGCACTCAGCTTCCCACCTTGCGCCCGCTCAAACAGCTCTGGCAGCGCCTCCTCAAACTCTTTGCAGGTCCAGGCGCGATTGTGATGAGGGTCGATCATCGTGCCATCTCCCCCTGAACCAGCGTCGTCGCGGACTGCTCATTTTGCCGCAGAATTTCACGCAGCTTTAACCGTGCTTTGTGTAGCTGCGACTTGCTGTTGCCGGTGGAACACTCCAGCATCTCTGCAATTTCGTTGTGTTCGTACCCTTCCACATCATGCAGCACAAACACAAGTCGATACCCCGGCGGCAGCGTTCCCACCGCACGTTCCAGTGCCACGCGGTCGACCGATCCCGACAGCCTTGGATCACGCGAGCCGAAGTCCCGCTTGGGTGCGTCTTCTTCTGAAGGATTGATTGTCTCCTCCAGCGACACCAGTTGCAGGCCTTTCTTGCGCAGGTGCATCAGGACAAGGTTCACGGTCAATCGATGCAGCCACGTGCTGAATGCGCTCTCACCACGAAACGAACCGAGCTTGCGATAGAGATGCAGAAACGCTTCCTGCGTCATATCCTCTGCTTCGCTGACGTTGCCGAGCATGCGCAGGCACAGCGTATAAACACGGCGCTTGTGGAGGGAGTAGAGCTTCGAAAAAGCGTCTGGGTCGCCGTTCTTTGCACGTTCCAGCGCATCTGCCTCACCCGCAATGGGTGGGTTCCGTTTAAAGAGCCCGGGAGGGGGCGTCGTCGAGTTTGCCTGTGTCATGCCGTAAACCTGTAAGTGCATAGGCCTCGCGATCATCGTGCGCCAACATTGACGCTGAAATTGATTGCTTCGGAACCGATGCTTTCTTTTGAGAATACAGCAGGCTACCCGGGGCAACACGCGTCGTCGTTCATAATGGACACGGATGAGAGACAGTTTTTCCGAGCTACGGTTGTCTCGTCGCGGACGTGTTTCGATGTGGGACACCCGCGGCCGCCATCATGAGCCAATGTAGCGCGCATAGAGCGTTCGCGCACGCGCAGGATCGGCCGTACCCTGTACCACTGTCCGTCCATCCGGAAAAACACTCAGCGTGCAGCTCTTTGCAACAAAGCGAAGCATAAACGTATTGAAGCGGACCGCTCCATGGGGCTGCAGTCTTGACGCGAGTTCCTGAAAATCTACCGGCCGGTGACGCTCGTGAATTTGCACCGAGTTCCTGCCGCACAGGGTCATGTGTGGCCTGGCTTCACCCCGCAAATAGCGAAAGTCACGCAGACCGCAGGTGGTGCATGTCAGTCGGGGCTTTGAGGTACGCACCTGCGACTGTTCGCCGGTCCAGAGATCCATCGCCCACAGGGTCTGGCGCAGTGCTGGGAGATCTCCGACCAGCAGCTTCAGGGCTTCCGTCACCTGCAATGAAGCTGCAACATTGACCGCCGTGTTTAGAATGCCCGCGGTGTCGCAGGTTTCTACCGTGCCGCCCGGCGCCTGCGGGAACACACACGCAAGGCAGGCTGTTTCGGTCGGGCGAATCGTCATGGTCGTCGCATAGCTACCAATTGCGGCCGCGTAGATCCACGGTTTACCCTGCTCCACGGCGTAATCGTTCAGCAGGTAGCGCGTCTCAAAGTTGTCCGTCCCGTCCAGCACGACGTCTGCATCGGCCAAGAGCCCGTGCACATTTCCCGGTACAAGATCCGTCACCCGCGCGTGCACTTGTACCTGCCTATTAATCAGCGATAGCCGCCGGCGAGCCGCCTCCGCTTTGGGCAGGGCTTCTGCGGCATCCTCCTCGGTAAACAGCAGTTGCCGCTGCAGGTTCGACGACTCCACAAAGTCGCGGTCGATGATGGTCAGCGTACCCACGCCGGCGCGTGCCAGCAGCGCAGCTGCAGCTGCTCCCGTCGCACCACATCCCACAATGGCAACGTGCGCGGTGCAGAGGCGGTGCTGTCCCTTCCTGCCAATGGGCGCAAAGAGCACCTGGCGCGAATACCGGTCATCCACCTCTGCCGGGGACGACACCTCTTCCGCTTCGCCTTCGTCTCTCATCCCGTTATTCTAAAGATGAAAGCCCGGTGACACCGATGTACCGGGGCGGGAACCAGTGTAGCGACTTCTCACCGGGTTGCGTCACGCGGTACCCTCGGTGTGCATCCAAGCGAGCGGTCCCAACACAGGATTGTTCGCCAGCCTGGCCGTTACTGCCCGCCACTTGTCGAGGCAGCAACGGTCGCGACCGAAACCACGGCCGGTCCACGGCAGCTTTGCTGTGGAAGCGGACAGGACACAGACTTTGGAAGGATCGCAACAGTTGGTGCAGATACGGTCTTTGCGGGGCGCAATGCACGTGGCGCAACTGGCGAACAGAGCGGCCTCTCCCGTACGTCGCGGCGAGCTGGCGGAGCACGCCGTGCGGTCCATCGTGGTGGCCGCGCTCACGGTCGGCGCTGCCTGTGCGCAGGGCTCGCAGCCGGCGGGTGCGCCTTCGACCGGCAATGTCCAGCAGGGTAGTCTGCCGGTGCCGCAGGCATCGCAGCAGCCGGGTGCCGCAAGTGGCGGAACTACGGCCGTACCGGGAACAGCACCTGGTACGCAAACCGACACGGCACTGGCGGCGGCCAAGGCCGTCGCTGCCACGGCAGGCCTGTTCCAGTTGCGCGGCCAGCGCATTGCCGCGATTCGATTCCAGGGTGTCAACTTCAATGCGGACTCGACCATGCCACAGCGACTGGGCATCAAGGCGGGCGATACGCTCGACCCCGCAAAGGTGCGCGCGGCAACCCGGCTGCTGTTTCTCACCGGCCGCTACCGTGACATTTCCGTTCGCAGCGAGCGCGACACCACGGGTGTAATTCTTACCTTCGTCGGAGACCCCCGCTATTTCGTCGGCAGGGTGCAGATTACGGGGGTCAAGTCCGAACGGCAAAGCTCGCTGCTGGAATATGCCACCCAGTTGCAGCCGGGTTACCCGTTCGTCGATACCGATGTGGCGGCGGGGCAGGCCGGCATCGTTCAATCGCTTGCTCAAAGTGGGTATTACGAACCAAAAATCACGCCAATTGTGACAAGAGACGAAGACGGCCATCAGACCAACGTGACCTACCATGTCACCCTCGGCCCCCGCGCCCTGGTGGGCAACGTTGCGGTCAACGGTGATCCGGGCATGAGTGTCCAGCACTTTCGCGACATCGGCAAACTCAACACGACCAACACCACGCTCAAGTACTTCCACACGAAAAACCGCGTTACGCGTGACACGGTCGGCAACGGCCTTGCGCGACTGCGCAAGGACTACCAGAAGAATCAGCGGCTCGAAGCGGCGATTGCACTTGAGAAGTCAAAGTACGCCCCGGATCGCAAGCAGTTGGATTACACCTTCACCGATCACCAGGGACCCCTCGTCAAGGTCGCGATCGAGGGCGTCAAGGTGTCCAAGGCAAGGCAGAAGCAGTTGCTCCCGATCTATGAAGAAAGCGCCGTCGACAATGACCTTCTAAATGAGGGCGCGCACAACCTCCGCGAGTTCCTGCAGCGCCAGGGCTTTTTCGATGCAAGCGTCGAAGCCAGGGTAACGCCCGCTCAGACGATCAATACCGTTGCCGCCGATGGAACGCTCTTGCCGCCTCCCAGCAACATGACGCAAACTGTTCGTTTTGTCGCCACGCCCGGCAAACGTTACAAGGTCGCCTCGGTTGATATTGTCGGCAATAAGTACTTTGAAACCGCCAACATCAGGGAGCGCATGCAGATTGTGAAGGCTGATGCCTTCGTCAAGTACGGCAAGTTCTCTCCGGTATTGTTGTCGAACGACACGGATTCCATCACGTCGCTCTACCGCGCGAATGGCTTTGAAAAGGTGAAGATTACCTCGAAGCAGATGAAAAGTGATGCCGATGCAAAGATCGCCAAGCTCACCGTAGAAATTGATATCGACGAGGGTCCACAACAAAGATTCGGCACGGTGAACATCACGGGTGTTGCCGAACCACGCCTGGCGGAAATGAAGCAGTTCATCACCGCGCAGCAGGGCCAGCCTTTCTCACTGGCAACGCTGTCCGGCGATCGCGACGGCGTCCTGCAGGAGTATCTGTCAAAGGGGTTCGACCTGGCGCGGGTCGAAGTTCGCCAGACGTTGGAGAAGGATGACCCCACGCGCACGGACGTCACCTATCTTGTCACCGAGGGCGAAGAGGTTTTTGTGAACCGCCTCCTCTTTTCCGGCCCCCTGCACACCAAGCCCAAGCTCATTACCGACCAACAGACCATCAAGGCTGGCGACCCACTCGACCAATCGGCCCTGCTTGAAATGCAGCGGCGCTACTACGATCTGGCCATCTTTAGCGAGGCAAATGTGGCCGTGCAGAATCCTGCCGGGCAAAGCGATCGCAAAAACGTACTGGTGCAGCTCTCGGAGTCCAAGCGTTGGGACGTTACCTACGGTTTCGGATTTGAAGCCCAGCTCTCCACGCCGCAACCCAACTGCCGCGCGCAGGCGTCCCTCGGCAACGGCAGTACCGGCAACAACTGCGGTGCCGAGGGCAGGGCCGGTGCCTCCTTTCGGGTTTCTGCGGACGTCTCGCGCATCAACCTCTTTGGCACCGACAAATCGATTACCCTGCACACCACCTACGGCCTGCTCGAGCGCATCGCCACGCTTACCCTGAACATTCCACGTTTCACCGGCAATCCGAACCTGAGCGCCCAGGTCAGTGGTGGCTACTCCAACGTGCAGAACATCGCAACCTTCCAGTCCAGCACGCTGCAGGGCCTGTTTCGCGTCACGCAGAAGGTGCCCAAGGCCGACACCTTCATCTACGACCTGGAATACCGCCGCGTCTCTGTCGACCAGAACAGCCTGCAGGTCACGGCCAACCTCATCCCGCTCTTGTCTCAGCCGGTGCAGGTGGGCGGTCCGGGCTTCACGTGGTTCCACGACACGCGCAACCCGACGCCGCTGGACGCGACCAAGGGGATGTACCTCTCGGTCCAGGAATTCCTGTCCAATTCCAAGTTCGGTTCCGGCGTTAACTTCAACCGGCTCGATACCAGCCTCGCGACCTACTACTCCTTTGGCAATGTCAAGCACCGGTACACGTTCGCGCGGAACACGCGCTTCGGCTTCATCAATGCCACCGGCACAAACCCGAACGCCGGCGTCGCCAGTTGTGCGGGGGTTCTCCTCAATACCAACGCTTCCTGCGACCCGGTACCGCTGCCGGAACGTCTTTACGCCGGCGGAGCCAGTTCCCATCGCGGATTTGGGATCAACGCTGCCGGCCCGCGCGACCTGACCACCGGTTACCCCGTGGGCGGAACGGCCGTTTTCGTCAACACTTTCGAACTCCGTCTACCCGCGCCCGTGCTGCCGGTCGTGGGTGACAGCGTCTCCTTTGTGGTCTTCCACGACATGGGCAACACGTTCCTCCACATCGCCGATGTCGGCCCATCGTTTGGTCGATTCCACCAGCCAAACGAGCAAACCTGCCGTCAGGTCACAGGCTTTGCGACCGTGGGTACCTGCGACTTCAATTACTTCTCGCATGCCGTTGGCCTCGGTGCTCGTTATCACACGCCCGTCGGCCCCATCCGGCTCGATCTGAGCTATAACCTCAATCCGCCGATCTACCCCATTATCGATGATTATTCCCAGGCGCTCCCCAATCACTCCGTCGGCCAGGGGAGTCATCTTCAGTTCTTCTTCTCCATCGGCCAGAGCTTCTAACATGCCCACTTCTCTTTTCAAGTCCGGTCCGTGGTTGGTTGGAACGCTCCTGCTGGTTTTGCCGGCTCTGGTGGCACAAACCCCCGCGATCGCGCCCAAGTCGCAGGAGGCTGGCAAGCCGGCAACAAGTGAGCAGGCGAAAGCCGACGCCCACAAGGCACCGGCAGAGCGCGGCGACGTCGTGGATCGCCTTGTCGCTATCGTCAATAACGACATCATCTTGGAAAGTGATCTCGACGAAGAGGAGCGGTTTAGCCGGCTCTACCCCTACAGCACAACCGGTGGCAAAACGGAGCGCGATCAGGCACTCACGCGGTTGATCGATCGAGACCTGATCCTGCAGCAGATTCGCGGGGTGCAACCCGAAATCGCGAAAGCCGAGCTCGACAAGGATGAGACCGATTTGCGCAAAGATCTGCCGGCGTGCATCGCTGCCGATTGCACCTCCGACGCCGGCTGGCAAAAATTCCTCACCGACTCCGGCTTTACCGAGGAGGAGCTGCGCGCGCGTATCCGTTTACGGGCCGAAGTGCTGCGCTTTATCGAGCAGCGGTTCCGCAGCGGCATCCGCATCTCCGACAAGCAGATCCAGGATTTCTACACCCAGACCATGTTGCCCCAGTATGCCAAGGAGCACGCAACACCTCCGACCGTTGCGGTCCTGAGTTCGCGGATTGAAGAGCTGCTCCTGCAGCGGCAGGTCAGTGCTCTCCTTGATCAATGGCTGACCACCCTGCGAGACAGCGGCAGTGTACGCATTCTGAAAGACGGCGAGGTAGCCCCCTGATGAGCGTGCCGCAACCTGAACAAGCCGCCGCTCCAAAGCCACCACACCGGCGAAGCGCCTGGAAGGTGATTGGCTGGATCGCCGCAGCCTTTGTCTTGCTCCTTGTTCTTGCCCTTGGTGGGCTTGCCATCTATACCGGCACCGCCGACTTTCAGAATCGCGTGCGTTCAACGCTCGTTTCCACCCTGGCAGATTCCACCGGCGGCAGGGTCGATCTCGCTGCGGTGCATTTCAGCCTGTGGCATCTTGCGGTCGAGGCAGATGGTCTCGTCATTCACGGTCTGGAAGGCCCCGGGCAGCTGCCCTATATCTCCGCAGACCGCATTCTTGTTCGCATTACGCTCAAAAACCTCTTTGCCCACGCGACAAACAGCACCGGTCCCATGAGGTACATCACGCTGGCGTTGCTGCACGTGGATCGTCCACAGGTCCACCTCATCATCAACAAGGACGGCACGACCAATCAGCCCATTCCAAAAACAAAAAGCACTTCGACCGAGCCCGTGCTGGATACCCTGCTCGACCTGCAGGCAAGCAAGGTCGAGTTGGCAAACGGTGTCGTTCTGCTCAACGACCGCGCCATTCCCTTTGACCTGCAGGCCAACAATCTCGGTGTGAACGTCCGCTACATCACGGCGACCGATCATTACGGTGTCACGCTCGGGATCAGCGATCTGCGCACCCGTATGCAGGCCATGCCGGTCGCGCAATCGCGGCTCAACCTCAAGGCAGAGCTTGGCCGCAAGCTCATTGCCATCGAGGACATCAGCTTTGACACCGGCAAGAGTTCGCATCTTGACGCAAATGCGCGTGTCGAGAATTTCGACAACCCGGTTTGGAATGTCCAGGTAAAAGGCAACCTCGAGGTGCCACAGATTTCCGTGCTCAGCGGCGTGCCAGGATTGACCGCGGGTGTGCTCGACCTCGATCTTGCGGGTCACTCGTGTGCGGTCACACCGCAAGTTGCACAAAAGGAGCCGCGTTTCTGGGAACGCCGCCACCCCAAGACCAGCAAGGCCGATACAAAGACGCTTCCGCCCAGTCCCGACTGCCTCAAGGGCTACCTTGTCGCCGGCAATGCACAGGTGCATAACGTCGGTTACCGCGACGAGTATGTCAACATCTCCGGTGTCAATGGCAAGGCTGGCCTGCAGGTCACGCCCACCGAACTCCTCTTCCAGGCCCTGGCTCTCAACCTACCCGCAGGTGGTGCCATTGCCGGCGACCTCCGCATCAACAACTGGCTGGGTGAAATTCCTGCGGAAGCACCCGCTCAATCTGCCACGATTGCCGGCGGCCAGAAAACCATCAACGCAACCGCCCAGATTGCGAAGGTTGCCCCACCCGTCACCGGTACGCCGGTCATCAGTCCCACACAACGCGCGCACGCCTACCTAGACGTCCGTGTGTCGAACATTTCGCTGCGCACCGTCAATGAAATTACCGAGCCAAAGCAGTACACGGACCTTGGCATCGACACCGCCGTCAATGGTCCGGTGCATGTGGAATGGGGCGGCAACACCAACGATCTGCCTGGTTCCGTCGTTGTTCAGGCAGATCTCAGGCTCGCGCCCCAGGGCATTCGGCGTAGTGGTGCGTTGCGTAACGTTCCGCTGAATGGAGTGCTCCGGGCGTCTTACCGCGGCACGGACCAGACCGTCACTCTTCAACAGTTACAGACCCAAACGCCTGCCACCATGCTCTCTGCGTCCGGTACCCTCGGCCTCAATAAGGGTGATCCTCTGACCAGGCTCAACGTGCAGCTGGACGCGCGTGATCTGGGCGAGTTCGACTCCGTCCTGACTGCAATCGGGTACAAGTCCAATGGTAAAACCGGCAGTGCCGCGCTTCCCATTGTTTTGCATGGCGACGCTCACTTTCAAGGTACAGTCTCCGGTCCTGTCGCGAATCTCGACATCAAGGGCCATCTGCAGGCAAACCAGTTTCAGGCGCACCTCGGCAGCGAGGGTGACCTCGCGATTGATTCGCTCGTGGCGGACGCCGAGTATACGGCTGCCGACATTTCCGTCGGCAGTTCCACCATTCGACGTGGCACCGCTGTGCTCAACGTAGCCGGCTCCGTCAAGCCTCACCGTGTCATCCGCCGCGGTGTGCCGTCCTACGAATTCGACGATCTCGCCCAGGTCAATGCAACCGTGCAACTCGGTGATGCGCAGGCGCATGACGTGCTTGAGATCGCGGGGCAGGGAGCTGTTCCTGTTACCGGAATCCTCGCTGCCAATGGCCATGTTGCCGGAACCCTCGGCAACCTTGCGGGTGGCGCGACAGTGTCGCTGCGCAATGGTGTTGCGTACAACCAGCCGTTCGATGCCGTCACGGCAAACGTCGCCGTGCAGGGCCAGCAGGTCACGGCCACCACGCTCCAGGTTCGCGCCCAGGGCGTCCAGGTGGATGGAAACGGCAGCTACAACCTCACCAGCAAGCACATTCAGGCGCACCTGCAGGGCAACAGCATCCGCCTGTCGAACCTTAAGTGCGTACAGCAGGCAAAGACTCCTCTTGACGGTGTGCTCACCTTCATCGCTGATGCCAATGGCACGGTACAGCAGCCCGGACTTGTTGCCCACCTCGCGCTTGCCAATGCGACCTACACCGGCCAGCCCATAGGCCAGCTCAATGCCGACGTTCGCAGTGATCGTGACATCATCTATCTCACCGCCAACTCCGACCTGCTCAATACCAGGATCGCCGCTACCGGCCAACTCCAGCTCACCGGAGACTACCCCGTGCAGGCTCACGCGACTTTCACGGGACTCGATGTTGCGCCCGTATTGAAGTTGATGGGTTCCACGGTGGATGCGAGCAGCAATGCAAACGGCGAGCTCACCCTGACTGGGCCGGCCAAAAAGCCCGCGGCACTCAGCGGCTCCCTTGTCGTCAATACGCTCGCGTTCAAGGTTCAGGGCCTCCAGTTCGGCAGTGCCGCACCCATCCGTGCCACGCTGGCCGCGGGCCTCGTCCACCTTGACCTCCTGCACATCACCGGTCCCGAGACAGACCTCTCCGCCACCGGCTCTGCGCAGGTCTTCTCTGCCGATGGCACGCCTCTGCCGGCCGCTGGCGGGCGCCTGGACCTCAAAGCGAATGGCAGCATCAACGTCGCTCTGGCGCATCGCATCAACCCGGAAATCATTGCCTCCGGAGTTATCAAGCTGGATGTAACAGCAACGGGAACCACCACCAAGCCTGATCTTGGCGGCAAGGTCGTGTTCAGCGACACCAATCTGGCCTACGCCGAAGTGCCCAACGGCTTGTCGAATGTGAACGGCACGGCGACCTTCACGGAAAATCGCCTCGTCGTGGATAACATCACGGCGTACAGCGGCGGCGGCCTGGTCAAGGTTGTTGGATTTGTGCAGTACCGCAACGGCCTGTATGCAGACCTCACGCTCAACGCGCAGGCCGTCCGTGTCCGCTACTACGGTGTTTCTGCAACCGCCAATGCAACGATCCATCTACAGGGATCGGGAGACAGCGCCCTGCTCGGCGGAACTGTCCTCATCACCCGATTCGGTCTGGCGCAAACCTTCGACTTCGGTTCCATCGCGGCTGGTGCCAGCGACGTGTCTGCTCCCCCCGATCCGGACTCCCTCCTGAACAAAATTGGCCTCGATATCCACGTCCAGTCATCGCCGGCGCTTGACTTTCAAAACAGCTACGCTCGCCTTGCCGGCACCGTCGATATCAGCGTCCGCGGCACTGCGGCCGTTCCTTCCATCCTCGGCAAAGTTACCCTCAACGATGGCTCGGCCACCTTTAACGACACCCTGTACCAGCTTCAGCGCGGCACCATCTACTTCAACAATCCCATCCGCATCGACCCCGTAGTCGACATTGACGCCACGGCTCGCGTTGAAAACTACGACGTAACCATCGGCGTCCACGGTACAGCAAAAAACCCCAAGCTCACCTACCGCTCTGAGCCGCCACTCAGCCAGTCCGACGTCTTCAACCTGCTTGCCCTTGGCCGTACGCAGGAAGAAGCTGCCATTAATACCCAGCAGCTCCAACAGCAGGGACAGGACCCGACGACCAACGCCCTGCTCGGCGGCGCGCTGAACGCAACCGTCTCCAATCGCGTCAACAAGCTGTTCGGCGGTTCTGGCAAGGTCAAGATCGATCCCGCGTACGTCGGTTCGCTCGGTACTTCATCGGCGCGCATCACGGTCGAGCAGCAGCTCACGCCCAAAATCACCGTGACCTTCGCTACCAGCGTTAATGCCTCAACCCAGCAGCTCATCTCGGCGCAGTACCAGATCAGCGACAACGTCTCCGTTGTGGCCACACGCGATGAGAACGGTGTCTTTTCCATCGTCTACAAAATCCGTCAACGCTACCGCTAGCCTTACCTGGACACTTTCGGGAGAATGCGATGCAGACGAAACTCATGAAACAGCACTGCATGGTAGCCATCCTCGCAGCAACTCTTACCCAGCCTGCTCTCACCCAGGCTGCACCGGCCGATGGCCAGATCCTGGCTGAGGTCCAGAAAAGCCTCGCCGGCAAGCGTTTCGGCGATGTCAAGGCCACCGTCACTGGCGGCCTCGTGACCCTTACCGGCAACGTGGACCTGTACGCGACAAAAGAAGAGGCGGAACACAGGATTCACCACAGGCACGGCGTCACCGCTGTAAGCAACCTGCTCACGGTTGGTGGAAGCGCCGACACAACCGCCATCTCCGACGTCGAGTTGCGCAACAAGCTTGCGGAAAAGCTGGCCTACGCCCGCGTCGGCTACGGCACCACCGCGTTCAACAGCTTCACCGTCGGCGTGCAGGATGGGGTTGTCACGCTGGGCGGTACCGCGTACGGACCTGCAGACAAGGATGCTGCCATTTCGGTGGTCGAACACTATCCCGGCGTCAAAGACGTCATGGACGACATTGAAGTTGCGCCCGTCTCCCCCAATGACGACCGCATCCGGGTTGAGAGCGCGCGCGCCATTTATGGTTTTCCACAACTCAACCGCTATGCCATCGACCCGGCCAAACCCATCCGGATCACCGTCGTCAACGGCAATGTCACTCTCACCGGTGTTGTCGATAGTCAGGCCGACAAGGATGTCGCCGGACTTCGCGCAAGAGGTGTCTCGGGAGCATTGAGCGTGGCGAACAGTCTGCAGGTCGCGGGCAAATCCGGTGCCCTGCGCTGACAACTTCGCTCCCTGGCAACTCCGACTGCTCGTTTAGCGCATGATCGCAGGCTGTCCTACGCCAGGGGTCGTCAAAACGCCTAAACTGGAAGCATGGGTGCAACTTCCACCGCTTGGCGTAACACTCGCATCACGCTCGAGATGATCAAGTGGGAGCACTCGATTTTTGCGCTGCCCTTCGCACTGACCGGCGCTGTGCTCGCGGCGAATGGCTGGCCGCGATTGTCCGTCCTGGTTTGGATCGTGGTCTGTATGGTCAGCGCTCGCTCCGCCGCCATGGCCTTCAATCGGCTGGCCGATGCCGACATCGACGCCGCCAACCCGCGCACCTCCATGCGGGCCATCCCCGCCGGCACACTTTCCCGCGGCTTTACCCTTGGCTTTATTCTCGTGAGCTGCGGCGTCTTCCTGGTCGGTGCCGCCATGCTCAACCGGCTTACACTGCTGCTTGCGCCCGTCGCGCTCCTCATCGTGCTTGCCTACAGCTACATGAAGCGGATTACCCGCTGGTCCCATCTGGTGCTCGGTCTTGCGTTGGGCATTGCACCGTCTGCCGCGTGGATCGCCGTCCGGGGTACGCTTGATCCTCGCATCGTCGTCCTGACCGTCGCCGTTCTGCTCTGGGTGGGCGGCTTCGATATCCTCTACGCCTGCCAGGATTTCGACCACGACCGCAGCAACGGCCTAAACAGCATACCCCAGGCATTTGGCCTCCGTGGTGCCTTTGCCCTCGCGCGCTCTATGCACGTGGTGCTCATGGCTCTGCTGGTTTGGCTCGTATTCCTGTTCCACCTGCATGCCTTCGCCCTTGCGGGTGTCGGCCTTGTCGGTATCCTTCTGCTGTACGAACACACCCTTGTTTCTCCCCGAGACCTGGGCCGCATCAACGCCGCATTCTTTACGTTGAACGGCATCATCTCGGTGGTGTACTTCCTCAGCGTGGCCTCCGACGTTCTTCTCGTTCACAGTTCCTCCTAAAGCAGCAGGAGTTACTGGCTGTCTGCCACACGTAGAAACGGCTTTTGGGGGGGCCACTTTGGCCCCCAAACCCGGCCGGGGAATTTGGGGGTTGAGGGCGGG
>CAXUHM010000007.1:0-48162 GCA_964250935.1 uncultured Terriglobus sp. | reverse complement strand
CCACAAACGGTGTTGGGCCCCAAACCCCCACCACCACCCCCCGGCCGGTACATTGGCGTGTTTCAGGACGGATACGAGGAATGCCTAGTCGCGTTTCGCAGCCTGGTCCGCCTTGTAGGTGTCCACCTTGTCCTCAAAGGAGTCTTTCAGGTGATCCGCGCCTGCGACCACCTTGTCCCGGAACGTTCCCGTTCCCGAGTCCACATGGCCCTGTGCCTTACCCGCCTCGTAACTGGCTTGATCCCGTGTATCTGCGGCGCTTTGCGACACACTGTCTGCTGTCGTATGCACGGCATCCTTTGCATTGCCCCAGGTCTCCTTTGCAGCGCCCTTTAACTGGTCTTCTGCCCCGGCGTCCTTGAGATTGTCGCTGCCGATGACGCCGCCCACGGCAGATTCAGTCTTGCCAAATCCGCTCTGAAGCTTACCCTTGATCTCATCCATGTTCATGATGCACTCCCTCACGGCGAAGCCGTCATCGTCTACAGCGTTACAGGTTTCGGCAGCGGAAAGGTGTTTACAAAGCCGTTCCCGGATGTCGTGTATTCCGCGTCACAGCGCGCGTCGGCCAGCCAACAGGTTAAAGATTAACGAAATGATCGCCAGCACAATCAGGAGATGAATCCAGCCACCAAGCGTGTATCCACCGACCAGGCCAAGCGCCCACAGCACAACCAAAATAATCGTAATGGTCCAAAGCATCGTTCATCTCCAGATCCCTGGCGCTTTCGCCGGGGCGTCAATTTGGGGCCGTTCAGCCACATCAACATAGTTGCCGGGTACACTGCAGTGGTTGCCACATCCCCTTGTGAAAGATGTGGCGAAAGCGCACTGCAGAATGCCTTCGCGGTACCCGGCGTGCCACCGCTTTACCGGAGCAGACCAACGTGCGTGTCGCCATCCAGGGGGAGCCTGGTTCCAACAGTCACCTCGCCGTCACCGCTCTCCTCGGGCCACAAATCCTTGCTCCCTGTGCGCTCTCCGCCGAGGTTTTTGAGCAACTCGCCCGGCAGCATGCGGACGCTGCGGTGCTGCCCATTGAGAACAGCCTGCACGGTGCCGTCGCCGACCACTACGACCTGCTTCTCGAGCACGATATCGCCATCGTCGGCGAAACCGCTCTGCGCATTCGTCATGCGCTCATCGCCGCTCCCGGGGTATCTCTGGCCAGCGTCCGCCGCGTCTTCTCGCATTCGGTCGCGCTTAGCCAGTGCCGCCGCTTTTTTCTGGAGCATCCTGACCTGCAGGCGGTTCCGTTCTACGACACGGCGGGAGCCGTCAAGCATGTTGTTGCCGGTGGTGACCCGTCCACCGCTGCGATTGCCGCTCCGTCTGCGGCTTCGGTGTACGGCGGCGCTATCCTCCAGCGCGATCTCGAAGATGACCCGCAAAACTTTACCCGTTTCTTTCTGCTTGCGCGCGTTGCCGATGCAGAGCGGATCCGCACCGCTGCCGGACTGCAGGGTTCGGCAGACAAGCTGACAGTGGCCTTCGCCGTTCCGCACCGTCCTGGTTCCCTCGTGCACGTATTGCAGGGCCTGGCGCTCGCGGGTGCCGACCTCACCCGCATTGAGTCGCGCCCGGTCCCTGGAAAACCGTGGGAATACATCTTCTTTGTTGACCTGCGCGTCCCTGGCGCACCCGCAGGATTTCAGGTGACGCAATGGCTCCAGGCAGAGTGCACTCTGTTCCGCCTGCTCGGTCGATACGGGACGACACCGACGGCAGAGGCACCGGCCACTCCTGCTGCTTCGGCCGGGATGCGCCGATAGGGAAGAGGTTGCATCTTCCCCCAAACCTGCGGCATCTTATGTGGGAAAGTTTGATAGAGGTTGACTCACATGGCAAATGATTTCCTCAGCGTCATCCAGCCTACCGGTGCCGACACTGAAAAACCCCGCTCCCGGCGTGCGCTGCCCGTGCTTCCTGTTCGCGAAACGGTCCTGTTTCCTCACGCGGTGCTGCCGCTGACCGTTGGCCGCGAGAGTTCTATCCAACTCATTCAATCCCTCGGCGACGAGCGCACCATCCTCGTTGTCGCCCAGCGTGATGCCCGCCAGGACTCTCCCAACGGGGGTGACCTCCATGAGGTCGGCACCCTTGCGACGATTCACAAAGTGGTCAAGATGCCGAACCAGTCACTCTTCGTCTTTACCGAGGGTACGGAGCGCGCACGCGTCGGCACGTTTGAGCAGACTACGCCGTTTCTGACGGCAGAGTTTGAGCGCATTCCCGATGAGGACGCGCCCAAATCCCCGGAATTGGAAGCTCTGCAGCGGAATGTTGTGAGCCAGTTTCAGCAGATTGTTGCCGCTTCACCGACCCTTTCTGACGACCTGCAGACGATTGCTCTCAATATCGAAGAGCCGGGCCGGCTGGCCGACTTTATCGGATCTTCCTTGCCCTTTCTCACCACCAACGACAAGCAGGATCTGCTTGAAACGACCGGTGTCGTCGCTCGTCTGGAGCGTCTGAACCAGCACCTCGTCAAGGAGATTGAGGTGCAGCAGTTGCGCTCCAAAATCCAGAACGAGGTACAGGACGCGGTACAGCAGTCACAGCGCGAGTACTACCTGCGCGAGCAGATGAAGGCCATCAGCAAGGAACTTGGCGAACAGGACGAAACCGGCAAGGACGTCCAGGAGTTGCGCGACAAGATTGAAGCCGCCGGCATGCCTGAAGACACCAAGAAGGAAGCTCTCAAGGAGCTCAACCGTCTGCAGCGCATGAATCCCGCTCAGGCGGACTATGGCATGACGCGGAGCTACGTCGAGTGGCTGGCCGTGCTGCCGTGGGCAAAGTCCAGCGGCGAAGCGGTCGACATCAGAAAGGCAGCGGAATGCCTGGATGAGGACCACTACGGCCTGCAGAAGGTTAAGGATCGCATTCTTGACTACCTCTCTGTCCGCCGCCTCAAGCCGGACATGAAGGGTCCCATCCTCTGCTTTGTCGGACCTCCCGGTGTGGGCAAAACGTCTCTCGGCAAGTCGATCGCACGTGCGCTCGGCCGCAAGTTCTCGCGCATCTCCCTGGGTGGCATGCACGACGAGGCAGAAATCCGCGGCCATCGCCGTACCTACATCGGCGCCATGCCCGGACAGATTGTGCAGAACCTCAAGCGTGTCGAAACCAATGACCCGGTTTTCATGCTCGATGAGATCGACAAGCTCGGCCGTGACTTCCGCGGAGATCCGGCTTCGGCTCTGTTGGAGACGTTGGATCCTGCGCAGAATGGGACGTTTCGCGACAACTATTTGGACCAACCCTTTGATTTATCGAAGGTTCTGTTCATCTGCACGGCAAATCAGCTCGATCCGATCCCGGCGCCGCTGCTCGATCGCATGGAGATTATTGAACTTACAGGCTATACCGAAGAAGAAAAAGTAAATATCGCGGCTAAGTACCTGGTTCCACGGCAGATCAAGGAGAACGGCCTGGAGCCGGAGCCCGAGCAGGCCAAGGAAAACGCGCAGGCCGCGACCGAAACCCCGGTCGATCCTGAGGCTGTGGTTCCCGAGGCGAACCTGCCGGAGGCCGTTCCGGGTGAGCCGCGCATTGTCTTTCCGCGGGAGTCGCTCGGCATCATCGCGCGACATTACACCCGGGAGGCCGGCGTTCGTAAGCTGGAGCAGCTCGTCGGAACAGTTTGCCGCAAGCAGGCGCGCCGCATTGCCGAAGGCAAAACCGAAACGCTCCTGGTGACGGATGCTGTCATTCACGAGTTCCTCGGCGGCTACAAGGTGCGCGTCGACACAGAAATTGCGGAGCGTACCAAGCGAAGCGGCGTTGCGGTCGGTCTTGCCTGGACGCCGGTCGGTGGCGACATCCTGTTCATCGAGGCGAACCGCATGAAGGGGAAGGGCAACTTCCAGATCACCGGCCAGATTGGCGACGTGATGAAGGAGAGCATGCAGGCTGCACTCACATGGGTGCGCTCCAATGCAACCTCGCTCGGACTCGACCCGGACGTTCTGAAGGATATCGACCTGCACCTTCACGTGCCAGCCGGCGCGATTCCAAAGGACGGCCCCAGCGCCGGCGTCACCATGGCGACAGCACTGGTCTCACTGCTGACGGACATGCCAATTCGGCCGCTGCTCGCCATGACGGGCGAGATCACCCTGAGCGGAAATGTGCTGCCGGTGGGCGGTATCAAGGAAAAGTTCCTTGCCGCCAAGCGTGCCGGTGTTCGCGATGTCATTCTTCCCATCGACGTCAAACCAAACGTTGAAGAAGATTTGACCGCGGACCAGACCGAAGGCATGACCATCCACTACGCCTCGCGCATTGAGGACGTGTTGGCCGTGGCGCTGCCGCACAGCATGCGCGACGCCATTGACGCCGAGCACATGCGGGACGAGGTACTCGCTGCCGCGTAACGTACCACCCGCCGCGTGACGCTCGGCAACGTGCAAAGCCCGCGAGAGTATCGCTCTCGCGGGCTTTGATGTTTCAGGACGGGGTGGTGGCCTAGACGGCGTTGAGCCCACCATCCACAAACAGCTCGGTACCCGCCACATACCGTGCATCGTCGGACGCCAGGAAGACGGCAACCCTGGCAATATCTTCCGGCACACCGATCCGACTGCGTGGCACCATGCCGGTAATGAATTCCTCGACCTGCTTGTTGCCGGCCATCATGGCAGCGTTTCCCTCGGTGTGAATGGGTCCCGGGCTCAACACATTCACACGCGGCCCCGTGCCCTTCAACTCTGCGGTAAAGGTGCGTGCAAAGCTGCGCAGTGCCGCCTTGGTTGCGCCATACACGCTCATGCCAGGAAAGCCCGCACTGCCGATGAACGAGCCATTCAAAAGAATCGATCCGGCTGCGTCCATCAGCGGCAATGCCTTTTGGATGGTGAAGTACACCCCCTTCACGTTGATGTCGAAGGTTTTGTCGAAGAACTCTTCCGTCACTGCGTTGTGCGGCACCTGCTCATAAATCCCGGCGTTGGCAAAGACGATGTCCAGCCTGCCCTTCTGCTGCCGAATCGTCTCGAACGTGCGATCGAGGTCGGCAAGCACACCGGCATCCGCCTGTATCCCTGCGGCGTTATTGCCCAGCTTTGCCACGGCCTCGTCCAACTGTGGCTTGCGGCGACCAGTGATGAAGACAAACGCGCCCTCTGCGATAAACTCCTTCGCTGTTCCAAAGCCGATGCCTTCACTACCACCGGTGATCAGGGCGATTTTGCCGTCCAGTTTCCCCATAAGACTTTCCTCCTCTTCCGACCATGTTCCAGATGCGCGTTAGCGGCGGCGGATGCTGCCTTATTCGCAGCGCCCGCCACCGGGAGCAGCACAACCTAGTGGGAGCGGCATCCTAACCTGCAGCACAACAGCAACACACGAGGGAGATCCATGGCAGAGAAGAACGCGGGGAAGGCTGCCGCCAAAGCCGCACCGAAGAGCATGCCCAAAGACGGACGCGATCCCAAGGGTGGTCTGACGGCAAAAGGACGTGCCTTCTTTGCCGCACGCGATGGTTCGCACCTGAAACCGGGGGTAACCGGCCCGGCACGAACGCCGGAAGAGATGCTGCGCAAGGGCTCCTTCCTGGTGCGGACGTTTACCCATCCGCGCGGCCCGATGCTGGACAAGAACGGTGAGCCCACCCGCCTGGCCCTGAGTGCCCATGCCTGGGGAGAGAAGGTGCCGGGCACGGTCAGCGCCGCGCACACGCTGGCAGCCAAGGGTCACACCCTGCTGGCCAGGTACCATGCGGAACAGGAGAAGTCTGGAGAAGGCACGGCGGCAAAGAAACCAGCTGCCGCCAAGCCAGCTGCCGCAAAGCCGACTGCCGCCAAACCAGCTGCTGCAAAGCCCGCTGTTGCGAAGAAGACCGCGGTGAAAGCTTCGCCCAAGAAACGTTCCGTGTAGATTCCGCTGCCTGCGGCGGACATGGGCCATGTGTCCGGTCGCCGCGCCACACGGGAAGTCCTCAAGATGAGTGGTGCGCACGGCCATCGTGCCATGCCGGAGATACCGTCGCGAAAGGCTGCCGATGCAAGACTTGTCCCAACGAACCCGCTATGCTGAACAGGTATGCGGCTGCACATTCTCTTCTTCGGCGTCTTGCGGGACCGCTTTGGCGAGCGGGAGTCGCTTGAGCAGTTTCCGGGCCGGACGGTTGCCGACCTGTTGCAGTACTACCGCGTGATTGCACCGGAGATTGCGTCGTTGTGGGACAGCATGGCGGTTGCCGTGAACCAGCAGTATGCGCGGGCAGCTACGACCCTGGCCGACAACGATGAAATCGCGCTTCTGCCACCCGTGAGTGGCGGCGCGAAAGGGAATAGCGATGCACGTTGAGCTCACACGCGAACCGATCGACACCACGGGCATTACGGCAGCCCTGAAGCATGGCTCCGACGGGGCGGTCACGGTCTTCGATGGCATTGTGCGGAACAACACGCGCGGCCGCCGCACCCTGTATCTGGAGTACACCGCCTACGAAGCCATGGTGCTGCCCGCGATGGAGAACCTGGCCGCGGAGGCCATTACCCGCTTTGCAGTGCGTGACGTGGCGCTGGTGCACCGCCTTGGCAACCTCGACATTGGTGAAACCAGCGTTCTGATCGCAGTCGCTTCAGCGCATCGCGGTGTCACCTTCGACGCCTGCCGGTGGCTGATCGACACGTTGAAAAAGACGGTGCCGATCTACAAGCAGGAGCATTTCGAGGACGGGGCCGTCTGGGCTGACGGGGAAGCCTTTCCCCCGGAGCTGCTCGCCAGCGCGTAGGCTCACCGCCGCTGCGCCATCCCGTCCAACGCAGCAGCGGAGTCCTGTTGAAAATCCTTATCGTCCTGGCTGCCGCCGCGTTCCTTGCCCTGCCCGCGCAACAGCAGGATCAGGCACCCGAGACGGGCGCACCGATCCTGCGCGTCGACACCCGCCTGATTAACGTTCCGGTCAACGTAACGGACAGCAACGGCGCAGCTGTCCCCGGCCTGACCAAGGCCGATTTCAACCTGCGGGAAGATGGCAAGCCTCAGCGCATCGCTGTGTTCGAGCGGGAAGCCGCGACGCCGCTCTCCATCGTGATGGCAGTCGATACGTCCGGCTCGGTGCTGACGCAGTTCCACACGGAAAAGGATGCGGCCAAGCGCTTTGCCCGCGACATTCTGCGCGAGCAGGACGAGATGGACCTGATCAGCTTTTCTGCCCAGTCTGACGAGATCGTGCCGTTTACCAACGACCCAAAACGGATCGAGCAGGGCCTGAACCGCCTGGGCAAGGGGGAAGACACCGCGCTGTACAACGCCATTTACGTATCCAGTCAGCGGCTGGGCGAGGCAAAACCGGACGCCGAGCGCCGCCGCATCCTGGTGCTGGTGACCGATGGTGGCGACAACCCCCTGCAGCGCGAGATGAGCTACAGCAAGGCCATTGAGGCCGCACAGCGCGCCGGCGCCGCCATTTATCCCATCATTATTGTGCCCATTCTGGCGGACGCCGGGCGCAACACCGGCGGGGAGCATGCCCTGATCGAAATGGCGAACGATACCGGCGGCAAGTATTTTTATGTGACCGAAAAGCAGGATCTGAAGACCGCCTTTGCCCACCTTTCTGACGACCTGCGGGCGCAATACCTGCTCGGCTACTACGCGCCCCGCCATGGGCACGACACGAGCTTTCGGGCGATCGACGTGCAGCTGACGGACCCGGCCCTGCATGCCAGGCTCGCCGTTCGCAACCGCACCGGCTACTACGCCGACGCACGCTAGCCACTGAGGCGCGGCAAAGCTGGACTGACCGTGGTGGATGTTCGCCAAGTTGGGCCCGCTCCCGTATTCTTGCCGGGTATGAGCGTCTACGACCCCAGCCAGTTCAAGTTCGCCACACCCGCTGCCGCAATTGCCCGCGAAGCCGGTGCCCTGCTTCGGCATTACTACGATAAAGGCGTGACGGCCGAGTTTAAAGGCGAGGTCGACATTGTGACGGAGGCCGACCGTGCCAGCGAAAAGCTGATCACGGAACGACTTGGCACGGCGTTTCCCGACCACGGTATTTTTGGGGAGGAAGGTGCCCGCGAGCGCCTGGGCGCGGAGTACCGCTGGTACGTTGACCCGCTTGACGGGACCACAAATTTTGCCCACGGCTTTCCGTACTTTTGTGTCTCCCTTGGGTTGGAGCACCGCACCGCCGATCTGCGTGACGAGGAGGATGGCGAGATGGTTGCGGCGGTAATTTACGAGCCCTTGCGCAACGAGCTTTTCCACGCCGAGCGTGGGATGGGCGCGTGGCTGAACGGGCGGCGCATGTACACGTCCAAAACGGCGCAACTGCAGGAGTCCCTGCTCGCCACCGGATTTCCGTCGCAGAAGCGTCACGAGTCGCCGAACATCCACTTTTACCACGAACTCACGCTGCGCACGCATGGTTTGCGGCGCGCCGGCGCGGCTGCGGTGGATCTCGCCTATACCGCGTGCGGCCGGCTTGATGGCTACTGGGAGTTCAACCTGAATCCGTGGGATACCGCGGCCGGGTTTCTGCTGGTGGAAGAAGCCGGTGGGGAGGTAACCCGCTTTGACGGAAGCGGGTTCAGGCTCGACTCGAAAGAGGTGCTGGCGACGAACGGCAGGATCGGCGGCGAGCTTCGGCAGGTGTTTGCCGACATGTTTGCCGGCCGCAACCTGGAACCGATTCCCACGCCGGAAGAGTTCAAACGCCGTCGCGATGCCGGACCGGCCTGACGCCGGATTGGTGGAAGGCGGGGGAGGGCGACGGTGCGTGCCGAACACCGCTCGCCCGTAGCGCTCTAAGTTCACCAACTGTTATCATCAGACTCTCATGCGAACCCACGTTCGCCTTTGAAAGGAACACAAGCTCCCATGGCTTACGTCATCGCAGAACCCTGCATCGGCACCAAAGATACGGCTTGCGCCGATGCCTGCCCGGTCGATTGCATCCACCCTAAAAAGGGTGAGGACGGGAACGAAACCGTCGATCAGCTGTTTATCGATCCGGTGGAGTGCATTGATTGCGGTGCCTGTGTCCCGGTGTGCCCCGTCTCCGCGATTTACGCCGCAGATGACCTGCCCGACAAGTGGGCGGACTTTGCAACCTTGAATGCTACCCATTTTGGCCGGTAGTTCGGTCGTGGTAATGAAAGCGCGCAGCCGAGGCGGCGCGCTTTTTCGTAGAGGTCACCTGCGGAAAGAAGGGGTGATGCGGGCAACGGCGGGTTCGGGGTCGACCGGAGTGCCGGTCCCGCGTGGAGTTGCCGGCCTGCTCCGCAGCAGCACGGTACCCGCGGCCTTGGTTCAACCCTGGTTGCACGTCTAGCGGACGCGAGAAGCCGGTGCCGGTCACCCATCAATCCGAAGCCATCGTCCTGCGCTCGTGGCCGTTCGGCGAGGCGGACCTGCTGCTTTCCATCTTTACGCGCGAGCAGGGCATCATTCGCGGCATCGCACGCCACGCAATGCGCTCCCGCAAGCGTTTCGGCGGGGCGCTTGAACCGCTGACGGAGGTGCGCGCCACCTGGACCGAGCGACCTCGCCAGGACCTTGTCCGCATGGACCATCTGGACATCCTGTGGTCGCCGCTGCGCGCGCCGGTCGATCCTGCCCGCGCCACCGCCCTCGCCATTGTGGCGGAAGTTCTGGAGGCGGCCCTGCCCGAGCGCGCTCCAGAGGATGACGTGTACCGGCTCGCCCTTGCGGTGCTCAAACGCACGCAGAACGACAGCATCTTTTTACCGGCGACCTACTTTCTGCTGTGGGTGCCGCGGCTGCTCGGATGGATGCCGGATCTGAACCGGTGTGCCGCCAGCAACGAGCACCTGCGCGCTGCCGCCAACGTCTACTTCTCAACGTCTGTCGACGGCCTGTTTTTGCCGCAGTACCGGCCCGGTGGCAGCCTGCCGCTCTCCGCAGCCTCACTCGCCCTGGCGGTCGACATGTTTCGCCATCCGATCACCACGTTTGAGGATGCGGAGTGGCCCCGCACCCGCGCCGCCGACCTTCGCCGTTTTGCCAGTACCATGCTTGAGCGACACCTGGAGGAGCGCCTCCTGAGCGTTCGTATGCTTGCACGCCTGTAGCGAGATGGCGTCACCGGCGCGTGAAAATGGAAGAAGGGAGCGCATCCTATCGCTATGACCAAGGATGGCGGAACTGCCCTGAGCAAAGATCCACTCGGCCGTCTGGCAGAGCGGCAGACCCTGACCGCGCGGTGGGAAGAACCTGCGCAGCTCGCCATTCGCAACGCCTTCAATATCTTCGGACCCGCCCGCAAATCCGTGCGCAACCTGCTGCACGGGACGTGGCTGCATGAACCGCTCCACGTGGTGCTGGTGGAGGTGCCGATCGGTGCCTGGACGTGCACAGTGGCGTTCGATGCGCTGGCGGCGCTTGGCGCGGACAGCATGAATGTTCCCGCGGACGCAACGCTTGTGCTTGGCCTTGCCGGTGCGACCGGCGCTGCCGTCACCGGTCTGAACGACTGGGCAGACGTGGAGGGGCCGGCCCGCCGGCTCGGCGCGGTCCACGGCATCAGCAATGTTGTTGCTTCCGGCCTGTTTGCCATGTCCCTGTACGCGCGCGCAAAAGCCGGCCGACAGCAGGCCAACGGTCAAAAGGGGAGTCGCACGACGGCACGCCTGCTGGCCTTTGCCGGCTACGTCGTGATCTCCGTCTCCGCGCACCTGGGTGGCCTCATGATTTACGAGCACGGTGTCGGCGTCCAGGACAAGAAGCCGCTGCAATAACGCAGCGGCTCTCCTGTGCCTCGCAAGCGAAACCGCCTACTGTTTGCCACCACCGGCGGCAATCCAGGTGTCCACGCGTCGCTCCAGTACGTCGAGCGGCAGGGCACCGCTGTCCAGGACCAGGTCGTGGTAGTCGCTGAGGGAGAATTTTGGGCCGAGTTTTTGCCTGGAGCGTTCGCGCAGCTCGATCAGCTTGAGTTGACCCATCTTGTATCCGAGGGCCTGCGCCGGCCACGCGATGTAGCGGTCGACTTCACTCTGGATATTGGTTTCGTCGATGCCCGAGTGGTCGTGAAAGTAGTCGACCATCTGCTGTCGCGTCCAGTGCTTGCTGTGCACGCCCGTATCCACCACCAGGCGGATTGCCCGCCAGATGTCGGCCTCCAGCCGGCCATAGTCGCTGTAGGGGTCCTGGTAGAAGCCGACATCCTTGCCCAGCCGCTCACTGTACAGACCCCAGCCCTCGGTGTACGCGGTGTAGTAGCTTTCCTTGCGAAACTCCGGCAGGCCGGTCACCTCCTGCGCGATGGACCCCTGCAGGTGATGCCCCGGCAGACCCTCGTGGTAGGCGACGGCCTCGACGCTTTGTAAACCGCGGTCCGTCGCATGATAGGTATTCACAAATACCTCACCCGGCCGAGACCCATCCGGGGTGCCCGGCTGGTAGTACGCGGCGCTCTGCTGCGCCTCCATGTATGCCGGCACTTTCATCACAACTAGGGGAGCTTTCGGCAACCGGCCGAACAGCTGGGGCAGCTTCGGGCGCATGCCGTCCAGGTACGCCTGGTACTTTGCCACCAGAGCGTCCGGCGACGTTGGGTGCAGCTTTGGATCAGCCTTGATGGCAGCGTTGAAGGTCTTCAGGTCGCTGTACCCAAGTTTCTTCGCAATGACCAGCATCTCGGCTTCGTCGCGGGCTACCTCGGCCACACCGATCGCGTGAATCTCATCCGCGCTCTTCCGAAGGGTCGTGCTCTGCCGAATGCGGAAGTCGTAGTAGGCCACTCCATCCGGAATTTCAGAAATGCCCGGCTCTGTGCGGGTCGCCGGCAGGTACTGGGCCACGAGAAACCGCCGGAAACGGTCGTACGCCGGGGTGACCTGCCGTGCGACCGCGTCGGTCATCTCCGCCCGTAACCGCTTCTGGTCTGCGGCGGACACGGTCTTTGGAAACTTCGACAAAGGCGTCAGGAAAGGGCTGTCCTCGGGTTTTACGGTGGCCAGCGTGGTGACCTGTTTTACCACCTGCTCCATGACCAGCCGCGGCGGTGTGCGGTGCTCATCCGCGCCCAGGGTCATGGCTTCCTGCACCTGCGCAAACAGGCCGGGGACCTTGTTCAGCCGCGCGATGTAATTGTCATAGTCCTTTGTGTCGTCCAGCGGCATGATCGCCAGGATCTGCGGAATGGTCGTCTGTGGGCCGTTGAACTGGTTGACCGGCATCTCCCATTCCTTGAACCGCACGGACTCCTGGTCATCGACGATGGACCGCTCCAGCAGTTCCACAGACAGCCTGGTCTGGGTATCCAGCCCATCGGTGCTGATGGCACCAAGCTGGGTCAGGTACGTGCCCTCCCTGGCAACCCACGCGTTAAAGGCGGCACCACTGTAGTTGCTCCACTGGTCGTTGTACCGCTTGTCCCCGACCGCGGTTGCTTCTTCGGGCGCGTGGCGCAGCGAGTCCTGCCAGTAGCTGTCGAACAGCTTGTTCAACTGCGTCGTGCGCTCCTGCACGGTGGCTGCAGCCTGCGCGGGCAACAGGGGCGAAAGCGAGAGTGCTGCCGCGACGGCGGCAATGGCGAGGCGAGGCAAAAGCGTCATGCTCAGCAGTGTACCGTCGCACCGCACCCGTGTTGCGCGGCGCCTGTGCCTGGCGAAGTTGATCGCAGAGCCGGCGTGTGCATGCTTTTACGGGGCCGGCAGCACGCAAAAAGATGCCGCATGCCGGAAGATCGGCAGGCGGCACGGACAGGATGGTGCAACAACAGTGGTCAAGGCAGGGAAGTAGAGCAGCACCCGCGAGCGGAATGCACCCGCGGATAGACGGTTACGCCGTTTCGCCCGGCATCATCATGCTGTGTGCGTCCAGCATGCGGTACAGGGTAGAGCGGCTGATGCCGAGCAGTTCGGCGGCACGCAGCTTGTTCCCGTTGCAGCGCAGCAACACGTTTTCCACGTGCCGCCGAACGATGACATCGAGTCGCCAGTGCCGCAGGTCAATGCGCAGTTGCGAGGGTGGGTCGTGCGTTGCGGTGTTCACACCCTCTATATCGGCGCGACCCGACGAACATTCAACGCCTGAACGCAGGGAGCAGTGACCGAGAACAGGACACCCATTGATGCACAGTACACACCGATGCACAGCAGAACGGGAGAGCCGAAGCCCTCCCGCCTGAACAGCACTCTAGAACTGCGCTGAAGCCTTGGAAACCTTACGCCGAGGCCTTGGCGCAATACGTGTCGAATGCCCGCGCAAGCTCCTGCGCGATCGCCGGTGCGTTGCTGGTCTCAATCGCCGACCGCTGCAGCAGGTACACCAGCTGCCCGTCGCGAAACATGGCGATGGCCGGCGACGTGGGCGGATGACCCTGGAAGTGTGCGCGCGCCTTGTCCGTCGCTTCGCGATCCTGCCCGGCAAACACGGTCACGCTGTGGTCCGGCTTGTTGGTGTGCTGCAGGGCCATGCGCACGCCTGGCCGCATCTTGCCAGCTGCACATCCGCACACGCTGTTCACAACGACCATCGTTGTGCCCGGCTGTGCAATGGCCGCGTCCACTTCTGCGCCGGTGCGTGCCTCCGTAATGCCCGCGCGCGTCAACTCTTCGCGCATCGGAATGACCATGATCTCTGGATACATCGTTGCCTCCCGGCAAGTGCCGTTACACCGGCCGCCTGTTTGATTCTATCCTGTTCCTGCAGGCTGTTGCGCGCCGCCGCCATCCGCGCCCAAGGACTTCTCCGTTGCCGTCGCTTCCGATCGAAGAACACGTCGCGCTCGCCCCCTACACCACCCTGGGCATCGGCGGACCGGCGCGCTGGTTTGCCACCGCTTACACCGAGGACGACGTGCAGCAGGCCGTTCGCCTGGCGCAGCAGGACTTGCGTGCCCCGCTGTTCATCCTTGGCGGCGGCAGTAACCTGCTTGTCGCCGACACCGGTTTTCCCGGCCTTGTGCTTCATGTCGCTCTGCGAGGCATCGCTGCCGAGGCCCCGGACGCGCAGGGGCGGGTCCTTGTCCATGCCGCTGCCGGCACATCGTGGGACACGCTGGTGCAGTACACCGTCGATGCCAACCTTGCCGGCATGGAATGCCTCGCCGGCATCCCCGGGACCACCGGTGGGACCCCCGTGCAGAATGTCGGCGCCTATGGGCAGGAGGTTTCGCAGACCATCCACACCATTCGCTGTTTCGATACGCACACCTGCGCGATTGTGGAACGGTCCAATCAGGACTGTGGCTTTGGCTATCGGACCAGCCGGTTGAACACCACGGAGCGCGGCCGCTACGTCATCTTGAGCGTGACGTTTGCCCTGCACCCGCATGGCGCGCCGACGCTCGCGTTTGCCGACCTCAAGCGCGCCTTTGCCGGCGCCGGCCAACCCACCCTGGCGGAAACGGCCGAAAAAGTCCGCTCTATCCGCCGCGGCAAGGGCATGGTCGTGGATCCCGCCGACCCCGATTCCCGCTCCGCCGGCTCTTTTTTCCGCAACCCCATCATCCCTGCCGCGCACCTTGCGCACCTTGCGCTGGCGACAAAGCTGCCCGAGTCCGACGTCCCCCACTGGCCCGCCGCCGGCGGTCAGGTCAAACTTCCGGCAGCCTGGCTGCTGGAGCGCGCCGGCTTTGTGCGCGGTACCACGCTTGGCAACGCGGGTATCTCGTCCAGGCACACCCTGGCGCTGATCAATCGGGGTCACGCCACCCATGCCGACATCGTTGCCCTGCGCGAACGCATCGTCGCCACGGTTCGCGATCGCTTTGGCATCACGCTGGAGCAGGAACCCGTCTCCGTCGGCTAGGGCCGCATCGCCGACGGACAAGGCGGCTACGATGTTCCGCCGCTTGCCAGAGGATCGTTCCGTGGCCGTCTCAGGTCCGCAGTTGAATCCTTAACGGCTTTCTGGTCCGAGCCGCTGCAAGAGATCTTCCCGCTCCGCCGACAACACCGTTGCGGCGGGCCCGCGCGCCACGACGCGACCGGCATCCATGCGCAATACCTCATCCGAGCATGCAAATGCCTCGCCCACATCGTGCGTGACCGAGACGATGGGCATCGCTGCCGGCCCGCGTTGAAACTCCCGCAACATTGCCAGCAGGTCGTCCCGCAGAGCGCGGTGCAGGCCGCTGAAGCTTTCATCCAGCAGCAGCACGCGGGGCCGTGCTGCCATGGCCCTTGCCAGGCAGACACGTTGTGCCTCGCCGCCGGAAAGATGGGTCACCGGCTGCCCCGCAAGCGAACCGAGCCCGAAGCGCTCGAGCATGGCCTCGACCACCTCCCGCGACTGCGGCCCACCCCGCGCGGCAAACTGCACGTTACCCCGCACAGTCCGGTTTGGGAACAGCGCGGCGTGTTGTGCGACCAGCGCGATCTGCCGCCGGTGTGCCGGCACACCGGCAAGCTCTCGCCCGTCCAGGACAACCGACGACCCTGGCGGTTGCCACAGCCCCGCGATCAGGCGCAGCAGGGACGTCTTGCCCGATCCGGAGGCGCCAAACAGCACGGTCCAGGGCGCGGTCAACTCCGCCTCCACGCGGATCTCTAATGCTCCGGCTAACGCATCGCAACGCACGTGCAGGCTCATGCGTGTTGCTTCCGTACGACCCGGCCCAGCAGCGGCCTCGCATACAGGGCAAGCAGGGCCAGGGTCGTTACGCCCAGCAGAAGCAGCGCCAGGTGTCCGGCCTGCTCGAATTGCCCATCTTCCACCAGGTCGTACAGCGAAATGGAGAGCGTCCTGGTCACGCCGGGAATGCTGCCGCCGAGCATCAGGACCACGCCAAACTCACCGACCGTATGCGTAAACGTCAGCACTCCCGCCGCCAGAAGGGAGCTTTTCGCCACTGGTAGCGCGACCCGCAGAAGTCTTCGCACGGGCCCGGCACCCAGCGTTGCCGCGGCTTCCAGCAATCGTGGATCCACTGCCCGTAATCCGGCCACCAGTGGTTGCACCGCAAACGGCGCGCTGTACACCATGGACCCGACCAGCAGGCCAGCGAACGAGAAGACGAGCTGGTGTCCGAGCACCGCTTGGGTCGTCCGTCCCAGCCACGTCAGCGGACTGAATCCCACCAGCAGGTAGAAGCCGAGCACCGTGGGCGGCAGCACCAGTGGCAACGCAACGACTGCTTCCAACACATAGCGCCAACGGGTAGGCGCGAACGCGATGATCGCGGCCAGTGGCACGGCAATCAGCAACAGCACAACCGTTGTCACACCTGCCAAACGCAACGTCAGCAGCAGGGCAGAAAAGTCCACCGTCGTCTGCCCTCCCGCATTGCACACCTGTGCCCTACGAGTTTAGACGACTTGAGTCGGCGGGCCCACTCTACTGAAATCGCTGCAGTCCAAGCTCCGAGAGGTGGTTCTGGATGTCGTCGCTGGTGATGTAGTTCAGCAGGGTGTGGGCTTCACCGCGATGCTTCGCATCTTTCAAGACGACCGCGCACTGCCGAATATCGAGGTAAGTCGACAGGGGAAAGAGCACGGAGGAACCGGCTGCCTTGTACTGCGGCGAGAAGGCGATGGTCTCACTGATCAGCGCGAGCTCTGCATTGCCGGTGAGCGCAAACTGCGCGGCCTGCCCGACGCTCTCCGCCTGCACAATGTGCGGCTGCACGTTGGTCCAGAGTCCCAGCTTGGTCATTGCCGCAATCGCCGCGCGTCCGTAAGGCGCGTGGTCCGGATTCGCCAGGGCGACGGTCTTCAGATCCTTGCGCGAGAGAACGTCCACGCTGAGCGGTTGGAAGCGGGAATCCTTGCGCGCCCACAACACCAGCAGTCCCTTTGCATAGGGATAGGGGTCGATGTTGTCGGCCTTGCCTGCCGCAACAACGCGTTCGGCGAACGTAAAGTCGGCGGAGAAGAAAATATCTGCCGGGGCCCCGTGCACCAACTGCTCGGACAACGTGCCGGACGCGCCGTACACCATCTTCAACTTGATGCCGGTACGCCGTTCGAAGTACGGCCCAAGCACTTCAAAGACCGGCTGCATGTCTGCCGCGGCAAACACGGTCAGGTCGCCCGTGGGAGGCGTAATCTTGGGTTCAATGGTCTTGCGAGGCTGCGCCACTGCGACGGCCCCCATGAGCAACATGGCGCAAACGAGGGCAATCCGGCGGCGGCCCGAACCCAGACAGCCGGTGCGGTAGGCTAGAGGCATCAATGATTCAGCGTTCACACACCCTCAGATGCATCGCGGACGGGAAGCGTATCGCGCCCGCCGACGTTGCCAGCGACTTTCGCGATCCGGATTCGCGCGAGCTCTACGAGATCGAGTATCCCTGGAGTGAAACGCGCACGGGCGGTGCTGGCGAGCCGGGTGCACAGGCGGTGAACAAGCCCAATGCGTCCGCCCTGCGCCATCTTTGGGCAGAACGCCGCGACTCCACACTGCCCATCGATCAATCCGGTGTCTGGCGCTACCGCGAGCTCTTGCCCGTTCTCGCGGACGACGGACACGCCATTACCCTGCGCGAGGGCAACACCCCGCTGTACGACCTGCCCCGTTGCGGCAAGCTGCTCGGCCTCGATTTTCTGCTGGCGAAGCACCAGGGCATGAATCCGACCGGCTCGTTCAAAGACACCGGCATGACGGCTGCACTGTCTGTCGCCGCCGAAAAGGGCTTCCAGTGGGTAGCCTGTGCCTCGACCGGCAACACCAGTGCTGCAATGGCCGCATACGCCGCCCGCGCCGGCCTGCGCAGCATCGTCTTTATTCCCGAAGGCAAAATCGCCTGGGGCAAGCTTTCGCAGTCCATGGACTATGGCGCGCTCACCGTGCAGCTGAAGACCGATTTTGACGGCTGTGTCAGGATGCTTGCCGAACTGGTTCGCCGCAATCCCATCTACCTGCTGAACTCGGTGAACCCGTACCGCCTTGAAGGCCAGAAAACCCCCGCGATCGAACTCTGCGAGCAGCTGGACTGGCAGGTGCCTGAGCACGTCGTCGTTCCCGGCGGGAACCTTGCCAACGGCTCCGCACTGGGCAAGGGCTTTGCCGAACTGAAGCACCTCGGCTTTATCGACCGCATTCCCAGGATCTCCGTCATCCAGGCACAGGGTGCCAACCCGCTGTTTCTCTGGTTTACCAACGAAGAAAAACACCTGCAGCCCGTTGTTGCGGATACGCGCGCGACGGCGATCCGCATTGGCAACCCCGCAAGCTGGCGCAAGGCGGCTCGCGTCATCGCGGCAACGGGCGGCTGGTGCGAGCAGGTATCGGAAGACGAGATCGCACTTGCCAAGGCGCAGATCGGCGCCGAAGGCATTGGCTGCGAACCGGCAAGCGCCGTGACCCTCGCCGGCGTCAAAAAACTGGTCAAGTCCGGCCACATCCAGACGGGTGAGCGTGTTGTGCTTATCCTGACCGGCCACACGCTGAAAGATCCCGAATACACCATCGACTTCCACCGGAACCTGCTTGCCACCGGCCTTGCGGAAGCCAATCCCTACCGCAAACCGCCCCTTGTGCTGGAGCCCGACGAACACGAGGTGCTGAGTGCGCTGGAAGCCGAGATGAAGCAGCCTTGAGCGTCGGCGCGGACCGAGACCCGGGTATGGCGGCGAACAGAGGTGAGACACCGCTGCGGCTCAGGTTACCCGCCACGTCCGCCAATCTCGGCCCCGGCTTCGACGCCCTTGGCCTGGCGCTCGACTTTGCGCTCCACGTGGAGGCGACCCCTGCGTCGCAGACCACGCTCCGCGCAACGGGCCACAGCGCCGACACGATTCAGCGCGGCGACAACAGCCTTCTTCTTGCAACGTATCGCGAGGTGCTCGCGCATGAAGGCAGGAGCGCGCCGCATCTCGCGCTGACCCTGCACAACGACATTCCACTCGGCATGGGCTGCGGCTCGTCCGCGGCAGCGCTGGTTGCCGGCGTTGCCCTTGCCAGCCATTTCGGCGGGCTTCGCTGGACGCGCAATCAGATCCTTACCGCGGCGTCCGTCCGTGAGGGTCATCCGGACAATGTCGCTGCCTGCGTCCTCGGTGGTCTTACCGCTTCTGCGATGCAACAGAACGAAGGCGACGGAACGGTGATTGTTCATGCTGTGACCTTGCCCATCGCGACGCGATGGCCGATGGTTCTCGCCATGCCGCAGAGTTCACTGTCCACGAAGACGGCACGCGCACTGCTGCCCGATCATTACAGCAGGGCCGACACCATCGCCAACGTGCAGGCTGTCGCCCTGCTGACCGCGGCCTTTGCCACCGGCCGTGGCGACCTCCTGCGCACTGCCATGGCCGACCGCATGCACCAGCCCTACCGCGCCCAGGCCTGCCCGCTCCTGCCGGCACTGCTGCCGCTTGCCGGGGTGGACGGCATCCTTGGCGTGGCGCTGTCCGGTGCCGGACCGTCGGTATTGCTGATCCTGGACTCGACCGCCAGTCCTGCGGCCGTCCAGTCGCGTGTCGAGTCGCAGGCGATCGCCACAGGCCTCACGATCACCACCGCAGTGACCTCCATCGGCTCGGCCGCCCAGCTTGGCCTGGAGGAAGCTGCCCCATGAGCGTGTCCTTTTCCACTTTGGTTCACCCACGTGCGCCAATAGACGCCTGATGGTACATTGGTTTCCGCAGTCAATTCTTGGGGAGAGTTGCACTGTGAGAACGCCCGTCGATCCTACGGTCCGGGCGTTTCCTTTTGCACGGCACGTTCGCTCGACCCATCTCCTCCAGCCATCGGCGGACGGGTGCACCTTCTGCTCTCTCACAGGCGCGAGGGACCTCAAGACTGATGCAGGCGCGATCAGCGCGTACGCGGGTCCGCTGCATCCCGCAGCGCATCGCCTAGAAACGAAAACGCCAGGACGCAGAGCATGACTGCGGCTGCAGGAAAGGCCGCGAGGTACGGCGCGTCGAAAAGGTGCGCGCGCGCGTCGTTCAGCATTGACCCCCAGCTCGCCGCCGGTGGTGGCACCCCCAGGCCCAGAAACGAAAGCGTCGCCTCTGCCAATACGGCGCCCGCCATGCCAATAGCCGCCTGCACAATCACGGGCTGCACGATGTTTGGCAGGATGTGCCGGCATAGCAGGCGCACGTCACTCGCTCCCAGCGCTCGCGCTGCCTCCACATACTCCCGTTCTTTGGCCGCCATGACCTGCGCCCGCACCAGGCGCGCGTAGTTGACCCAACCCGTCAACGCCAGCGCAAGCACCAGGTTGCGCAGCCCCGGACCGAGAAACGCCACAAACGCGATCGCCAACAGGATCCCCGGCATGGCCATGAACGCGTTCATCACATACACGTTCAGCAGCGTGTCGCGCCAGCCGCCGTAAAAGCCCGCCACCGCCCCCGTGACCAGGCCGGCCATGAGTGACAGCGCAACGACCGTTACCGCGACGGTCAGCGAGATCCGCGCTCCAAATAGGACGCGGGAAAGGATGTCGCGGCCCAGTTCATCGGTACCAAACAGGTGTTGCATGCCTGGCGATATTAGCCGGTCGCTCAGGTGGAGGGCCGCCGGGTCCGCCGGCGCAAGGACCGGCGCAAAGATTGCGCACAGCACAAACAGCAGCAGGACGCCGCCCGCCGCCAGGGTTGTCCGGTTCCTCATACCGCCATCCTACTGCGTGTTCCTCGTCGTTCCGTACCTTGCTGGTGCTGCTTCCCCTCGGTTGCAGCTCTTGGAGGGCACAGCCGACTCATGCGAAACTGGGGGCACGCGCCAGCTATCAGTCCGGCCGGCCCACGACGAGTGCACGACCTACCAGCGGAGAACTACATGAGCATGGATCTGAAGAACGAGCGCGTCGCCGTTGCCGGTGCCGGCGGCTTTATCGGCGGTCACCTTACCCGGGCCCTGCTCGATCAGGGGATTGAGGTGGTGTCGGCAACCGACATCAAGCCCCTCACGGAGTGGTACCAGGTCTGCAAGGCGCCTTCGCTTCGAAACCTGTCGCTCGATTTGAAAGACCTGAACAACTGCCACACGTCGCTCCAGCAAGCCACGGTTTGTTTCGATCTTGCCGCCGACATGGGTGGCATGGGGTTTATCGAAAACAACAAGGCACTTTGCATGCTGAGCGTACTTACTGGCACCCATCTGCTGGTCGCGGCGAAAGAGGCCGGCCTCAAGCGCTTCTTCTTTTCCTCCTCTGCCTGTGTCTATAACGGCGACAAACAAACCTCGCCCGATGTTGTCGCCCTGAAAGAGGAAGATGCGTACCCCGCCATGCCCGAAGACGGCTACGGCTGGGAGAAGCTGTTTACCGAGCGCATGTGCCGCCACTTCTACGAGGACTACGGCCTGGAAACCCGCATCGCGCGATATCACAACGTCTACGGCCCGCTGGGTACATGGCAGGGTGGCCGCGAAAAAGCGCCTGCCGCCATCTGCCGCAAGGTTCTGGAGGCGAAGGAGTCCGGCAAGCACGAGATTGAGATCTGGGGCGACGGCCACCAGACCCGCTCCTTCATGTACATCGACGATTGCGTAAAGGGCACCCAGATGATCGCAACCGAGGACGAGCGCGAGCCGCTCAATCTTGGATCCAGCGAACTGGTTACCATCAACCAGCTCGTGGACATCGCAGAAGAGATCGGCGGCATCCGGCTGGAGCGCAAGTACAACCTGTCCGCACCCAAGGGAGTCAACGGCCGCAACAGCGATAACACGCTGATCCTGGAGAAGCTCGGCTGGGAGCCGTCCATTCGTCTGCGCGACGGCCTCGCGAAAACCTACGCCTGGATCGAGCAGGAGATGCATGCTGCGGTGCCGGTAGGGGCGCACTAACCTGCCTCTTCCCCCGGCAGCCGTGGCAAGCACCGAGCAGATCCTGGGCATTCCCTTTTACACGGGTAATGTCCACGCCGCCGTGCAGCGCATGCTCAGGGGTGGCCTGCTTGTCGTCCCGGCCGCACCCGCGCTCAAAGACCTGCAGAGCCAGCCCGCTTACCGCGCCAGCATGCTCAGTGCCGATCTTGTGATTCCGGACAGCGCCTACATGGTCCTGATCTGGAATGCGTTATGCCCGGCACGCCGCATCCGCCGCCTCTCCGGCCTGGAGTACCTGCGCGACCTCTTGCAGCAGGACGCCGTCCGTCTCTCCGGGAGCACGCTCTGGATCATGGCGGGCCAGAAATCCGCGGAGCTCAACCTGCACTGGCTTGCCGAGCAGGGCATCGCCGTCCCCGCATCTCACGTTTACCACGCACCGATGTATGGCAGTCCCGGCACCGCGCTTGCAGACCCGGCGCTCCTCGCGCTGGTGGAGAGTCTTCGCCCTGCCCACATCCTGGTCACCATCGGCGGCGGCACGCAGGAACGCCTTGGCCTCTATCTTCGCCAGACCCTGAGCTATGTGCCGGGAATTCACTGTATCGGCGCAGCCATCGCCTTCCTTTCCGGCGACCAGGTTGCCATCCCCGTGTGGGCGGATCGCTACTATCTCGGCTGGCTGCTCCGCGTGGTCGATGAACCAAAGCGCTACGCTCCCCGGTACTGGGCTGCCAAAGATCTTCTCCCCCTCATGCTCCGCTACCGTGACCGGCTTCCACCGCTTCTCACCCAGACGTCTGCCAGCCAGTAAACCCTGGCTCGCCAGACCTGGGAGGCCTTTGCAACGACGTCAACCTGCGGGGCTGGACAGGTTCCTGTCTGCTTGGGAGTCGAATCACAAACCTTCGCGCAGCTTTACCATCCCGGCACGACCCACAAAGTTGACTCCTCGTCCTGCCGCATCCTTTGCCCACGGCCGGTGTCTCTGCCCATACATGCGCACGCTCCCCATCCTCGGCGCACTCCTCGTGCTCAGCCCTCCTGTGCTTGTTGCGCAGCACAGCCTCGCGGAGCAGTACCTTTTCCAAAGTGTCAATGCCGAGCGCGCCGCCTACGGCCTGGCGCCCCTTCGCTGGAGCGACCCTCTGCAGGGCGCGGCAATCTTCCACGCCCAGCGCATGCGCGCCACTGGCACGCTCTCGCACCAGCTGCCCGGTGAAGCCGACCTCACCAAGCGGGCGTTTTCTGCGGGAGCCACCTTTTCGCGCGTTTCAGAAAATGTGGCCGTCGGTCAGTCCATCCTGCAAATGCACGATGCGCTCATGCACTCGCCACACCACCGCGAAAACATCCTCGACCCCGCCGTAGATGCCCTGGCCGTCGCCGTTGTGGCCGACCGTGGCCAGCTCTGGGCGGTGGAAGACTTTGCCCACACGGTCGAAGCGCTCCCGCTGACCGAGCAGGAAGGCCGCGTGTCTGCCCTGCTGTCCCGTCGCGGGATTCCCGCAGAACCGACGAATGACGCTCGCGCCACGTGCGCGCAGGACTCTGGCTACGTGGGTACCCGCCCCGGCTTTGTGATGCGATACACCACGGCCGACCTGGACCGCCTGCCCGAGCAACTGCTGGCCCGCATGGAGGCCGGCGGCTATCGGACGGCAGCCGTGGGGGCATGCCCGGTCGGCACACCAAACGCGTTTACCACCTACAATCTCGCCATCCTGCTGTACCGCTAGAGCTCCCTCTGCAACGGCGCTAACCCGCAGTGCCGGCTTCGTGCAAGGCACACGAAGTCCCCACGCCACACGGAGAGGCAGTCATGCACGTCAGACGATCGAAAAGGGAGGACAGGAGGATTGGCTCCGCAGGTAGGACTCGAACCTACAACCCTTCGGTTAACAGCCGAATGCTCTGCCATTGAGCTACTGCGGAACAGGCTGAGCGTCGCATGATGCAAGCCCAGAAGAAAACGAGGTGCCGGCGGGCGGGCGCCGGCTCAACTCGCAAGTCTGTTATACAAGCAGAAAACTCCGGAGTCAAACCGCGGGAGGGTGCTCCGCCGCGATTCGGGATGCCATTGCTGCCCGGAAGCGGAGGTTCGTGAAGCATTGCGTGCACAGCGCCTCTTCGGCACCCAGCGCCACACAGCATGCGATCAAGGGAATCAGCTCTCCAAAGATACGGGTCTCCAGCAGCAGACCATAGCGCAGCATGAAAAGGCACCACAGCGGCACCACCCAAAGCCAAAGACGCAGGACCCGGTCCCGCAGCCTTCGCCGCCACAGCACCACCAGCGGTCCGCAGAACGCAAAGCAGCTCAGCAGTTGCAGCCACGACATGGGCAGCAGCACCGACTCCAGGTTGAGGCGCAGCCGGTTCCAGCTCTCGGTGCCATTGCGGGCAAACTGGTGGACGACCCACGCGTGCCAGGCAATCCATGCCATCAGCAACAGGCCGGCAAAGGCCACGTCGCGCACCGGCAGGCGCAAACGCCGGAACCAGGGCTGCGGGTGTGCGGCGGCATCGTTCACGCGGAGCCAGCAGGCCATCCCGAACATGACCAGCAAAAACAGGGTGGTCTCCCGGTTGACCGTGGCAACCACAAACAGCAGGGCAAACTGCCATCGCGGTCGACGAAAGTACAAAAGCGCCATGCCGGTTGCGAACAAGCCCAGGCTTGGCAGGTCGTACACAAAGCGCAGCCGGTACATGGTGCCCAGCGCATACGTGCCCAGAACCATCAGCAGGGTCAGCGGGTATACGACGGCGCCCAGCAGCCCCGTCGCACTCGCGGCAAGGTACAGGCGGCGCGTCACCAGCCCGGTCACGGCAACTGCGGCCACATCCAACGGAAACTCGACCAGGCTTTCCGGCCTTACCCCGTGGGGAAACCAGGCGTGCATCGTCGTCAGGGTAGCCGCGGTACGGACGCACAGCGCCGACCCATGCGCCCAGCGTAGCGGCAACATCAACAGGAGGCGGTACTGGTACGGTGTGTGCACCGTGCCTGCCTCGTAGCGGCTCAGGTCCAGGTAGCAGCGCACATACGCAAGGTAAAACCACACGGCCTGCAGCGTCGCGGCGGCGTTCAGCAGCACTTCAACGGCATTTCCACCCCATGCGCCCGCCGCCTGCCGCCGTGTGCTTCGGTGAGCTGGTGTCGAGGCCAATACTGCCGGGCTCACCGCGTGCCCCGTCGTTCCAGCAGCACGGTGGTTGCGTCCTCGTACCGCACGGCCCACGCAGGCGAGGTCTTCAGAAAGAGCGCGAGCGGCGTGTCACGTCCAAACAGCACGTACCGTATCCTGTGCCGGTCCAGCACCTCCACCGGGCGCTTCAACCGCACCACGTCCAGGTAGTCCTGGAGCGTGCCGTTGCGCTCGAAGATGTCCATGCGCGAGTCGATAAAGACCGGCACCTGCGGCGCGTGCCACTCCATAAAGCCGCCCCAGGTGTACTCGTTAAACACCGGCCCCTGCGGTTGAAAGGCCTGCAGCATGGCGAGTGCCTGCCGGGGATACGCGCTTTCTGCCCTTACCATCGTCTGCGTGGAAGGGAAGCGCGCGACCGCCACAGGCACCATTGCCGCAATCAGCACCGCATGCAGCAAACCTCGCCAACCCGGGTGCTGGCTCCTGTCTTTGATCTCGGCGCGACTCCCTGTCCAGCATGCCGCCACCTGCCTTGCCACAAGCGGGCACACCAGGAGGCCGGCAAGAAACAGGAAGCGCGAGTACAAGAATGCGCTGTACACACCGACCGCGACAAAAAACAGCTCGTGCAGCGCCCAGCGCGTGCGTCGCAGCAGTTGCACGGCAAACAGGAGCAGCAGCGTGAGCAGGAAAATCTTTGCGCGCGGCGTGTGGAAATCCAGCGCCCGCCACTCCTCCACGGTTGCCACGTTGAGGGTCTGCCGGAACGCAAGGTCGAAGGGATACGCCACCAGCCGCCAGCCATAGGGATTGGCCAGCAACGCCAGCAGGGACAGGCCCCCCGCCTGCCAAAGCGCACCATCTCTGCGTCGCGGCCACTCCACCATGTGGTGCAGCGACGACAGGTGCAGGCGCGCGACCCATGGCTTCTCCGACCAGCGCGTGAGGGCGCGGCAGCCCAGGTACCCACCCAGCAGAACCATGCCGATCAGCCATGAGCCGTGTAGATTCACCCACGCCGCAAACAGCAGCGGCAACGCCCATCGTGCGGTCGTCGCGTGTAACCGGCCCGAGCTCCACGCGTCCAGCAGCAGCAGCTCCAGGCTCAGGCAGAGCCAACCGAAAAGAAGGGTCCGCGGCCCAAATGAGACCGTCGCATTCAACGCCGCAAGCGTGCTGAAGACCAGCGTCAGCCCAAGATGTCGCGTGAGCCGATAGGTGAGCAGAAAGCTCAGCAGCAACACCGCTTCCGTGACGGCCACGCTCACCATCAGCACGCCCCGCGGTCCAGCCCACCGCCAGGCCGCGTAGTAGGGTACCTCGGCCAGCCATTCGTGGTTGATCCATACCGCACCGTGTGCGGTCGCAGAAAACAGATCGTGCTGCAGCCATCCGTGGGTCGTCAGCTGCACCGCCGCATCGCGCAGATGCCACCAGATGTCCGGATCGGCCATGTTCTTCGGCACCCAGCAAAACACCAGCAGGGCAAACGCGGCGGCGGCCAGTACCGGCAGCGGCAGGGCATGTTCCAGCCAGGCGGCAAAGCGCTCCGTCCATCCAACGCAGCGCACCCACCGGCCGGGGCCGCGCGTTCGCATTCTGACCGCGTCATCCGCACGGGGCGACGTCAACAAGGGTTCCGCTACAGTCACAGAGGGCTCCGGGCAACACGCCTCTGCCGTCTATCGGCTCCCCTGGAAAAAACTCGAAGTCACCGGGCCCCGCTCATGCCCCTCAACAACGTGCCGATAAGCGGAGCAGGCACACCTGTTCCCTGGAGCGAACCCATGCCCTTGCTTTACTCCACCATGCTGACAGCCACCTGCGCCCTGGTCTGCTACCTGCTCGCCCAGGAACTGCCGAGCGCGTAATACCACCCTCGGTCACGAACCTTCGCGGCCATCGTCGCCGGCAGTCCAGTCGTTGCCGACAGTCCAGTCGTTGCCGGGAGCGGTCAGAGGTTGTTGCCGGCGGGCCAGTCCTCGTCGCCAGCAGGTCAGTTCCGTTCGCTGGGCTCTTCCGGTCTGTCCAGCGCCTGCAACTCGCGTCCCGGCTTAAAGCGCACCGCACTCCCCGGCGCAATGTCGACCTCGGTCCCGGTGCGCGGATTGCGCCCGATGCCCGTCTTGCGCGGCTTGATCGTAAACACGCCAAAGCCCCGCAATTCAATGCGATCCCCCGCGACCAGGGCGCTCTTCATCCGCTGGAACACAGTTTCTACCGCCTGCTCCGCCTTTGTTCGCGGAAGTCCGGTACGGTCCACGACCTTCTGTATCAAATCCTGCTTGATCATGCGACCCGCTCTCCGTGTGGCGATCTTAGGTGGGCAGTGATGGTATGTCAACGATTGACATTATTGAGGAATGTTGCGGCAAGGAGCGTGCCGTACACTGGGTCTCCAAAGCCTGCCTTCACGCAACATCAACGTGCCGGGTCAGCAAGGAGCAGAATGTCGATCAAGAGCGACCGGTGGATTCGCGAACATGCCCGCACTGGCATGATTGAGCCGTTTAGTGAGAAGCAGGTGCGCGCTGGCGTTATTTCTTATGGACTCTCCTCGTATGGCTATGATCTCCGCGTTTCGGATGAATTCAAAATTTTTACCAACGTGAACAGCGCCATCATCGACCCCAAGGCGTTTGATGAGCGCTCCTTCGTTGCGGTGCAATCAGACAGCGTCATTGTCCCACCCAACAGCTTCGCCCTGGCCCGCTCCATCGAATACTTTCGCATTCCGCGCGATGTACTCACGTTGTGTGTCGGCAAGTCCACCTATGCCCGTTGCGGCATCATCGTCAATGTCACGCCCTTTGAACCCGAGTGGGAAGGCTTCGTCACGTTGGAAATCTCCAACACCACGCCCCTGCCCGCAAAAATCTATGCCAACGAAGGCCTGTGCCAAATCCTGTTCTTCCAGTCCGATGAGGTGTGTGAGACCAGCTACGCCGACCGCGCCGGCAAGTACCAGGGCCAGGTTGGCATCACCTTACCAAAGCTATAACGCATCGGTGTGAATCGTCACCTCGTCCGCCGCGGAGTTTCGGTGCCCCCAGTCCCCGTTTCAAGCCGCGTCCCACTCCCCGTCCCACTCCCGGAGGCAACCGCCCTGCCCACGCCCGAGCGGCTCCGCATTGGCACCGTTTCAAGCGATCCAGTGCGTGTGGAAGGCCTTATCGCGCTCTTGAGTGCACGGGCAGACCTGGTGCCCATGACGCCAACCGATGCGGTGCGCGACCACGCGCTCACCATGGTCGTGATCGATGCGACCGCGCAGCTGTTTGACGTAATGACCGCGTACCGGCGGGCACGTCCCGGCCTGCGCCTGCTCGTCCTTGGCGAAAGCAATGATCCACGCTTCATCGGCAGGGTCGTCGCCGCCGGCGCCAAGGGCTACCTTTCGCACACCTCGTCCGCGGACGAAATTCTCACGGCGGTGACCATTATTGCCGATGGATCGATCTGGGCTCCACGCAAGGTGCTTGCCAGCCTGATCGAAACGTACTCTCCCGGCACCGCCACAAAACCGGTGGCCACCGTCGCCTTTACACCGCGCGAGCGTCAGGTGCTGGAACTCCTGGTGCGCGGCCACTCCGACCGGGAGATTGCCTCCCAACTCGGCCTCAGCCCGCGCACCATTCAAAGCGTGGTCGGTCGACTCCTGCGCAAATGTGGGGTCACAAACCGGGTTGCACTCACCGTCCGTGCCCTGAACGCGTTTTGAATGTTCAAGATGCAAAAGCCGTGAATCGCCAGGCTGACACGCTCGATGTTTACCAACCAGTTAACTTAGGTGGTTACCGATTACTGCAGCAGTCCGTAACTTGTTCGTGTCGGCGATATGCCTCATCTTTAGGTCACGTAACACAGACCTGGGAGAAGAGGGGCTGTTCCTTGCCGGCATCGCCGGTCTGGCTCAGCCCCATTTTTTTCGTCTGGGCCGCTTGCGGGTAATCCTGAAATGCACCCCCTGCTGTTTATCCGGCAAACAACTTACCTGCTCAAAGCGACATCTCTTCACCAGTGCAGGGCGCTCAACGCCCGCGATAGAAAATTTGGGGGCAGGAATGAAACGAGCAGTAGCCATGGTTTGCGCGGTAGTGATGATGTCAGGTGCAGTGAGCATGCAGGCGGAGGACAAGGCAAAGCTTGATGAGCGCCTCACCAACTCCAAGAACGTCCTGGATGAGATCATGGCTACCCCGGACAAGGCGATTCCCAATCAGATCCTGTCACAGGCCGAGTGCGTCATCGTGATCCCCGCGTACAAAAAAGGTGCTTTCTTGGTGGGCGCGCAGTATGGCAAGGGTGCCGGTACCTGCAAGACGGCAAAGGGCTGGTCGGCTCCGGTCTTTGTCCAGTTGACCGGTGGCAGCTTTGGCTTCCAGATTGGCGGTCAGTCGACCGACCTCGTTCTGGTGGGCACTAACAACCAGAGTCTGCAGCACATGCTGTCCAGCAAGTTCAAGATCGGTGGCGATGCTGCAGCTTCGGCGGGCCCGGTCGGTCGTAATGCGCAGGCCGGCACCGACTGGAAGCTGAACGCAGAGTTTCTGACCTGGTCACGCTCCAAGGGGCTCTTTGCCGGCGTCGATCTGGACGGAACCGTCCTGTCTGATGACGAAGACGCGATGCGCGACTTCTACGGCGCCAACGTGCCCTACAAAACCGTGCTGAGCGGTGGCGTTCCCACGCCGGTGGATGCGAAGCCCTACGTCCGCACGGTCGCGAAGTATTTCCACGCTGCAACGAAGTAGTTCGATCGAAGCTTGTACCCAAAGCCTCCCCCTTCCGGGAGGCTTTGGTGTTTGCCCCGTTCGTGACGATCCACGTTTGGCTACACTGGAGTAGTGCAGAAAATGGGCAACGCAGGTGGGCCTGGGGCTACGGCAAAAAACCACCTGGAATACGCTGCCATCCGTCTGCTGCTGGCTGTGCTCGGTGCGCTGCCCAGGCACACAGCCCGCGCCGTGGGTGCAGGGATCGCCCTTGCCTTGCGACCATTGCTTGGGCGGCTGAATCGCTTTGGACATCGCAATCTGCAACTTGCCTTCCCGAAGGCGACCGAGGAGGAGCGCAATGCCTTGTTGCGTCAGCAGTACCGCAACCTTGGCTGGCTGCTGGCCGAGTTTGCCCAGATGAGACGGTACCCGGCAGACCGTGTCACCCGCGAGGTGATGCGTTATGACGGCCTGAACCACTATCTGGAGGCGCGTAGCAAGGGAAAGGGTGTGCTCGTTCTGACCGGGCACCTGGGCGCCTGGGAGCTTTCGAGCTTTGTGCATTCACTGCTCGGTTTTCCCATGGGCATGGTCATTCGTCGCCTGGACAACCCCCTCGTCGATGCACTGGTCAATCGCATCCGCTGCCAGCACGGCAACCGTATCCTGCACAAGGACGACTTTGCCCGCGGCTTGCTCAGGGCCATGCACGCCGGCGAAACCGTGGGCATCCTGATGGATACCAACATGACCCCGCCGCAGGGTCTGTTTGTCCCCTTCTTTGGCGAACTGGCCTGTACAGCGAGCGGCCTCGCCCGTGTCGCCCGCAAGACAGGGGCGGCCGTCATTCCCGGATTTCTGCTGTGGAGCGAGGACGAACAACGCTATGTTCTGCACTTTGGACCGGAACTGGAGCTAACCCACACCGACGACGCGGAGGCGGATGCGGCAACCAACACCGCCCTCTTTGCCGCGGTGACTGAGCGCTACGTGCGGCAGTATCCAGGTCAGTGGCTCTGGCTGCATCGCCGTTGGAAGACCCGTCCCCTGGGCGCGCCGGCCATCTATGGTCACCGGTAGGCACGCGGGCCGCGGGAAACGGTAGCATCGCACTATGAGTCCCGGAACCATTACGGTCGATCGAAACCAGGTTGCGGGTTGGCTTGGCCTGCCTGTCCTCCTGGATCCGCCGCCGATCGCAGTGTCCGGCGTCGCCGCGCTGGAGCACGCGACACAGGCAACAGTTGTATTTGCCGCAACGATCCCCGCGCTCGAGGCCGCTTTGCACTCACCCGCCGGTCTGATTCTTGCAAAGCAGGGCCTGCCCTTGCTGGCGGAAGATCACCGCGTTCTCTTCACCGCCGATCCCAGACTTGCGTTCAGCATCGTCGCCCGGCATCTTCGGCCTGTACCCGGTGCCGTGGTCCATCCAACCGCCGTCATCGACCCCGGTGCGTCGGTTGCGGCAACCGTCAGCATCGGCCCGGGCTGCTTTGTCGGTCCGGGGGTCACCATTGGGGCAGATTCGAGCCTCGCGGCGCATGTGGTGGTGGAAGCCGGCGTGACCCTGGGCGCGCGCGTGGTGGTGCAATCGGGCGCCGTCCTGGGCGCGTTCGGGTTTGGCTACGCCCGCCACCCGGACGGGAGTTACCTGCTCTTTCCCCAGCAGGGGACGCTTACGATTGCCGACGACGTGGAGATAGGCGCAAACACCACGATTGATCGGGGCGCGCTCGGCGAAACCTCGATCGGCAGCGGTACCAAGATCGATAATCTTGTGCACATTGGTCATAACTGCCGCATTGGCCGGAATGTGATTCTGGCCGCACAGACTGGTATCAGCGGCTCCACGGTGGTGGAGGATGGCGCCATTCTGGGCGGGCAGGTGGGTATCGGGGAGCACGCGCATGTCGGTCCAGATGTGATCCTTGGCGGCGGCGCCGGCGTGCTCAGCAACAAAAAGCTGCATGGGCCCGGGCAGGTGTTCTGGGGCCGTCCAGCGCAACCGCTCCGGCAATACCTGCGGGACCTGGCGCGCTTGCGCAAGGGAGCCGAGCGATGACGGCGAGCATGCTGGGGAGAACGCGATGAGCGTCGTCGTTGTTGGCGGCCATACGCGCAACATTGGCAAGACCACGCTCATGGAAGCCATTCTGCGCGCCACTACGCACCTGCGTTGGACCGCAATGAAGATGACGCAGTTCGGTCATGGCATGTGCTCCGCCAACGGCGAACCCTGCGATTGCGATACCGGGGAGCACACCGTCGCCATCTCTGAGGAGCGCAGAACCGATGCTGGCACCGACACCTCGCGCATGCTGGTTGCGGGTGCGCACCGTGTGCTTTGGGTACGAACCCGGCAGGGCCAGTTGGCCGAGGCAATGCCGCGGGTTCGCAAGGAAATTGGTGCGGCTACGAACACGCTGCTTGAGTCGAACTCGGTTCTGCGTTTTCTCAGGCCGGAGTTGTACCTGGCCGTGCTCGATCCGGCAAACCTGGACTTCAAGCCCTCTGCGTTGCGCTACCTTGACCGCGCAGATGCGTTGGTAACGTCCGACGGCGTGTTGCCCCAACACCTGCCATGGCCGGGTGTGTCCGCCAGACTGCTCCAGGGTAAGCCCGTGTTTGCGGCTGCGGAGGACATTTCAGCGGCACTTCAACAGCTCATCGAGTCACACTGCAGCCCGATCGCGCAGTAACACGAAGGCGCCCGATCACCGGGCGCCCTCAACGTGTTTTGTTCCATGTAGTTCAGTTTGCCGCGTTCGTGGTGGCATCCATGTAGGCCACGTCTGTCGCCGTTCCCTGAATCGTGATGTTCGCGTTGTTGATCTCCGATCCATCCACGGTGCTGAAGGCATGCACCTGGCCGCCATAGGCGGTGTACACCTTATGCAGGTTCTGCACCCAGCACAGCCCGGTCAGGTTGCCGTAGTAGTACGGGTCCAGGTTCTCGTTCGGGTAGGGCACCGTCGCGGTTGAAGATCCCGGCGTAACCGCCGGGACAACTGCCGCAGTCCCGCCGGCGATGTCGTAGCGCGTCAGGCAGTTGGCGTTCTGACCCTTGGCGGCATGTTCGCCGCTTGCGCAGTTTTGCGAACCGATCCAGAGCGTGTTGTCATCGGCAAACAGCATCTTTGTATGCGTTCCATCAGAGATGGTGTAGGTGGCTGAGACTGCTTTGCTCGCGACCGGCAGAACCGACAGCACGCCTGAGAAAAAGCCGTCTGCAAGCAATTGCTGGCCCGCCACATATACGGTATTGCCGTCGCTCAACGCAACGGTCGCGCCACCCACAGGTACCGTCGCCACTACCGGCGTCACATAGGTCGGCGAAGTGGGATAGTAGTCCTCACGAACGGTAGCGGTGTTGGCAAAGCTGATCTCCGGCTGTGCGTCACTGCCGGTACCGCCGCACTCACGGCCGCAGCTCAGGATGTAAGCCTGCGCGCCATCTGGAGAGAAGTAGATGTTCTGCGGACGGTGAAAGCCAGGGTCGCTGACCGAGCCATCCGCCTGCGAATTACCCACCGGCAGCAGGCAATACACAGGCTGGGTGATGGGCTGGCAGTTGGTGGCGCCCGCTGGCGGAGTCTGCGCCGTGTTCAGGCGAAGCACGCGGTACAGGTTGTCATTGTTCCGCGTCATCACGAACACCACGGTGTGCGCCGGGTTCATGGCGACGCGAAAAGCGCCTGGCAACGAGAACACGTAGCTGAAGGATGCCGTGCGATCCGAAATCACAAACTGTCCTGCGACCTCTTCAGCGGAGTAGCCAAAGCTCTGGTCGGCGGGAATTGCCAGACCCGAGGACAGGCCCGGCAGTGCCGGCGCAAAAAATCCTGAAGTGCTTGATTCTTTGGAGTAGTTGACCTGGTAGGTCGTGCCGTCGGCCAGGTAGACCACTCCCGACGTCTGCTCCGGAAAGTTGTAGATCGTCACGGGCGCAGCAGAACCGCCGAAGCCGCTCACCGGGAAGATGCTGTTGGGCCGGTACACGTTGAATCGAATGTCACGGGACGCATCCAGAATTTGCAGGGCAGAGGTGCCTGCGGAGCTGGAATTTGCGATCGCGACCAATACCCGTTCCGTGAGCAGCGACGGTGGCACGGGCCGGCCTGCAAACTGGTACTCAGTCGTCTTGTAGGGGCGGTCGCCACAGCCGGCGAGCAGGGCGATGGCACACAGCAGCAGAAGGCTCACAGCCGACCGCGCAGACGCGAAATTCTTCAACAGAAACATCCTCGAAACGCGGCAAAAGGCGCACACGCGATGAACCGAAGTATAACAAACCGCCCACATGGCGGCTGCCTGCGGCCCTGCCCGTATCCGGGTTGGACGCCTGCCGGCGGCAACCGTCTCACGCGGCCCCGCATGGCACGCCCTCCTGCACGGCAGCGGCCTCGCATAGGATAGAAGGACCGGGACACGCCGTACCTGCCGACCCCGAAAGGATCCGATGGACCAGCACCAAAGCATTGCGGACCGCCTCGCCTCCGGCAATCCCCTGCTGTGCGACGGCGCGATGGGCACCATGTTTTATGCACGCGGCGTTTTTATCAACAACAGCTACGACGAGCTCAACCTGTCGCAGCCGTTGCTTGTGCGTGAGATCCACGAGGAGTACCTGCAGAGCGGCGCGGAACTGATTGAGACCAACACCTTCGGCGCAAATGCCCTGCGCCTGCGGCGGTTTGGCCTGGAAGCGAAGGTCGCGGAAATCAATGCCGCCGGCGTTCGGCTTGCGCGCGAGGCTGTCGACCATATGCGCGAGAAGCACGCGCACCATGCGTGGGTCGCCGGGTCTGTTGGATCGCTGGACCTCAAGGGGGACGCCGACACCGACGCAGAAGCCGTTTATGCAGAGCAGCTGCAAGCGCTTGCATCGGCCGGTGTCGACCTCTTCATCGTCGAAACCACCGTCGCCATCGCGGAAGCGGAAGCCGCTGTCCGGGCAGCAAAACGGATCGCGCCCGAACTTGCGGTCGTTGTCATGGTGACAGTCACCGATGCCGGCAACCTTGCGGACGGCACGCCGCCGGAAGAAGCCGCCACCCGGCTGGAAGCCGTCGGCGCAACCGTGGTGGGCTGCAACTGCTCTGACGGTCCCAATCTTGTCCTGCAAACGCTGGAGCGTATGCGGCGCGTCACGAAGCTGCCCCTGGCCGCCATGCCCAACGCCGGCGTGCCCAACTGCGTCGATGGCCGCAGCATGTATCTGTCTTCGCCGGAGTACCTGGCCAGTTTTGCCCGGAAGGCATTGCGCGGCGGCGCCCTGCTGATCGGCGGCTGCTGTGGTACGACCCCCCTCCACATCAAGGCCATGCGCTCGTCTGTGCGTGCCATCCAGGCGCAGGCGGAGGGACTTGAACCCCCGGCACGTCGCGCGCCCGCACCTCCCATTCAACCGGTTCCGCTCGCCGAACGATCCGCTCTGGCTCGCCTCATCACGCAGAGGCGCTTCGTGTCGCTGGTGGAAATTGTCCCACCGCGCGGCATCGACTCTCGCAAGGAAATTGCGGGAGCGCGCATGCTGCAGACCCTTGGGGTGCACGCCGTCAACGTGCCGGATTCGCCCCGCGCCAGCGCACGCATGTCGGCCGGTGCGCTCTGCCTGCAACTTGAGCGCGAGATCGGCATCGAAACGGTCCTGCACTTCACCTGCCGCGACCGTAACCTGCTCGGCATCCAGGGAGACCTGCTCGGCTTTTCGTCCCTGCACCTGCGCAACGTGCTCTGCCTTACCGGCGATCCACCCAAGATGGGGTCGAACCCCGATGCAACGGCTGTCTTCGATGTCGATGCCGTTGGTCTGTTGCGCATCGCGCGGGACATGAATCACGGCCTCGACGTCGGCGGCCAGCCCATCGGCCCATCTACCGGCTTCGCGCTCGCCTGCGCGGCCAACCCGGGCGTGCCGGACCTTGATGCGGAGGTCCGCCGCTTCGCTGCCAAGGTCGAGGCCGGCGCCGAGTTTGCCATCACCCAACCGGTCTTCGATCTTGCGCTTCTGGAAGCGTTTCTGCGCCGTGTCGAAGGCTTTCGCATTCCCGTCATCGCCGGCATCTGGCCGCTCACCAGCGTCAAGAACGCGCTCTTCATGCGCAACGATCTCAAGGTGCGCATGCCCGAAGATATTGTCGATCGCATGGGCCGGCAGACCACGCCGGAGGCCTCGCGCGCCGAGGGTGTAAGCATTGCCCGGGAGATGCTTGCCCAGTCCTACCCGCACATCCAGGGCGTGCAGGTGAGCGCACCCTTTGGCCGGTACGAACTGGCCGCCCAGGTGCTCCACGACGTGCTCGAACCACCACCGCAGGCAGCCGTTACGACGGCAGTACTCGCTTCATCCGGAGACACGTATGGCTCAGACGTTCGAAGACCAGTTGAAACAGCTTGAAGCAATTGTCGACCGCCTTGAGCGCGGCGACCTGCCGTTGGAAGAATCGCTCGTCATCTTCGAGCAGGGCATGAATCTCTCCGACGCCTGCAAGAAAGAGCTCGACGCCGCCGACGGCCGGGTGCAGGTGTTACTGCAAAAGGGGAGCGCACGCGAACGCACTGCGCAGGACCTGGATCTGGACTAGGCTTCCGTGGGAATCGCAATCCTGCCATCGGCAAGGTCGCGCACCAGCCCGACATCTGCCGCGAGAAAATCAAATTGCGGCAGGGTCTGAAACGCCGTCCAGCGGATCTCCTGAAAAATGCGGTTGTCCAGCTCACCCGCAAACTGCCGCACCGCAAAGAACTGCAGATCAACCGCGCCGCCATTGCGGTAATGATGACGAATCTGGGTAATGGCCGCGCCAATCTCCGCGACAATGCCAAGCTCTTCGTCCAGTTCACGCCGCAGCGCCTGTTCCGGACTCTCACCGGCTTCGATTTTGCCGCCCGGAAACTCCCATTTCAGGGCCATCGGCTGGTCGGCTTTACGCTGGCAGATCAGAACTTCTTCCCCGCCCCCGTCCACAGGGCGCAGAATAAGCGCCGCAACCACCAGCCGTAGCGTGCGTGCGCTGCTGAGCGCTGCCGCCGTCCCACGTCGTCCTTCCAGTCGTCGAATGCCATTTTTCAATGCGCAACCTGTGCCTGTTCTGTTACCCGTACAAGAAACGCTACCGCTACTTATCGATTAGACGCATCGCCCACCAGCAAAGCCGCTCCAACAGGCGCGAGCTCATGCAACTCCGGATAGTACACAGCCCAGCCTCGCTCTGCGGCCAGCGCCAGCAGGCCAGCACTTGGATTCACCGCGAAGGGTACGCGCGCAAGCGCCAGCATCGCTGCATCGTGCACACTGTTCCCAAAAACCGCATCCGGCCGAGACAGACCCACCCGCCGCAACGCTTCAGCCTTCCCCTCATCCGAGGGAACATCGATCAGCTCCTCCGTCACCCTGCCTGCGGCCGACGACCGCACACACGCTCCCAGCACCCGGTCCGGAGCGATGCCCAGCGCACGCACGCCCTCCTCCACGACCCAGTTGTTTGTGGAACTGACCGCCCAGACTTCAACACCGGTGAACACCAGCTGCCGCACTAGCTTCGTCATCACGGGGAACAGGTGTGGCTCGACCTCTGCCGCGAAATACGCGCGCGCACTCGCCCGAACCTCTGCTTCGCTCAGCCCGGCGTAGATCTGCACCATCTCTCCACAGATCGCGGTTTCATGCACTTGGCCGCGATGGTACGCCGCGTGCCGGCCCAAGACGCGTGCCGCGCTCTCCGGCGACAGCAGACCAGTCCTCACGGTCCAGTGCATAAATCCTGTTCCCGCGTCGCCTGGCCATAGTGTGCCGTCATAGTCGAATACCGCGGTCTGCGGCTGTGCGTCCGCAACCGCCTGCAGGAATTGCTCATCCGTCATGCGCATCTTCTTTCATCTTAAGGGAATGCCCCGATCCTGCTGCAACAGCGACCCGCGGCACCGGTGAAACTCTTTACCAAGATTCGCATCTAGTTAAGAAGAAGCGGTGCACACTGCCGCATGTTTCGCCACTGGAAACAAAGGGAGAAGATCACCATGTCGTCGTCACAGTTCGTCACTGAAGTTAGCGATGCAGAGTTTGAGCAGTCCGTGCTCAAGAGCGACACACCGGTGCTTGTGGATTTCTGGGCCGCCTGGTGCGGACCGTGCCGCGCGCTTGCACCCATCGTTGACCAGGTTGCAACCGAGTACCAGGGCAAGCTCAAGGTCATGAAGATGGACGTGGACCGCAACAATGCGACGCCCGGCCGTTACGGTATCCGTGGCATTCCGGCGCTGTTGCTGTTCAAGGATGGAAAGATCGCCGACCAGATCGTCGGCTTTGTGCCCAAGGACACCATCGACAAGTCTGTGACCAAGGTACTGGCCGAAGTCTCGGCGTAATTTCGGTTTGGGAAGAGGCCCGGCTTGATGCCGGGCCTTTCTCATTGCCGAAGCCCCTGCAGATGCCTGATCAGGCAGACGTACACTCGACACATGCTTCAGTGGGCGTTGCTGCGCATTCTTACGGTTGCCGTTCTCATTCTGGCAACGGCGTTTTTCGTCGGCGCCGAATTCGCCATCGTCTCCATCCGGCAAACCCGGCTGGAGCAGTTGCTGCACCAGAATCGCACCGGCGCCGCGGCCGCGCTCCGGCTCAAACGTGAAATCGACGACTTCCTTGCTGCCAACCAGCTCGGCGTCACCCTCTGTTCTCTCGCCCTCGGCTGGCTGGGCGAGCAGGCCTTTGCCGAAATCATCGAACGGCTCCTGCAGCACACGCACCTGCTTAGCATGCAGCGCCACGCGGCTGCCATCTCGCACAGCATCGGCGTCACCGGCGCGTTTGCCCTCATTACGTTTCTTGAGGTCGTCCTGGGGGAGCAGGTCCCGAAATCGCTCTCACTCCAGCGGTCGGAGCGCATCGCCCTTGCGGTCGCCGGCCCCATGGACGTCTTCATCCGCATTGCCCGCCCGGCGATCCGCCTGCTGAAATTCGCCACCTCGCGCGTCCTGCACCTCTTCCGCGCGCCCCTGCGTGCCGAGGGCGCTGAGTTGCATTCCGCAGAAGAGATCAAGCTCGTCGCCACACAAACCCGCCAGGGTGGGTTGCTCCCCGCGTTCCAGGAGCAAATCATCCACCGCGCAATCGACCTGTCCCATCTTGCGGTTCGCGAGATCATGACGCCGCGCGGGCGCATCTTCTGCCTGCCCGCCGACATGCCCGTGGAGCTCGCCAGCGCCCGCATCGTCGAGGAGCAGCACTCCCGCGTGCCCGTCTATGACCCCGCTCTCGGAACCGAGCACATCATCGGCATCGTGTACAGCAAAGACATCAGCCGCCTCATGCACTTCCGCCGCGACTCCCGTCTACCCTCCGCCTACGGCAACACCGCCCTCCAACTCCGCACTGTCATGCGCGACGCCCTTGTCGTGCCTGAAACCAAGCTTGCCGCCGAACTCCTCCAGGATTTTCAGCAGCGTCGCCGGCAGATGGCAATTGTGGTGGACGAATTCGGGTCGACCGTTGGCCTGGTCACGGCAGAGGACGCGATTGAAACCATCGTGGGTGAGCTGGAGGATGAATTCGATGGTGCGACCCGCGCCGTTCCCCGGCCCAATGCCCAGGGTCTGCTCGACCTCGAAGGCACCGTAACCCTCCGCGACCTCACCACACAGCTCGGCTGGAAGTTTCCTCGCGAAGCCGGGATCGAAACCCTCGCCGGCTTTCTGCTTGCCCAGCTCGGCCACCTGCCCCAACCCGGCGAGACCCTCACCTTCCAAACCCACCGCTTCACGGTACTCGACCTTGAGGGGCGCCGTATCAGCCGCATTCGCACCGAGCTTCTCGCACCCGCGGCCGAGCTTCACGCCGAAGCCGAGGGTCAGGAGGCGGCGACCCGTTGAGCAGGTGCGGTTTACTCCATCCCATCTCTGTCCTTCGACCCCTGTCAGAAATGCGGGTCCGGAACGTAACTGCACACGAGCCAGCCTGGTCCGGATACCTTGGCAGGGTCTTTCGCATCGGCTACTCCAGCCGACAGCCTGGCCTCGATTCTGTCTGGCTCGTAAGCGGCGATGGCGAGTACGGCGGGTCACTTGAGTTCGTCGAGTTCGTGGACCAGAACAGGATCGAGACGCACTTCGACGTTCTCTTCCGCACCGGTGAAACCGGCCTTTTTGAAGCAGACTGTCCCGCGCTCGGCGTAAGGGCAGGGAAGTAAGCCATGGCGCACGCTGCACGAATCGAACCTGGAGCCGTGGACACCCCACGCAGCAACCGGAATCGCGCGCTACTCCAACGCACCACGCACATTGGCCGGCGTGTTCTCCTCACGCTGCCGGTGCTCTGGCTGATCGTGTCCTTCGTCTTTCTCCTTATCCACCTTGTTCCCGGCGATCCCATCGCCCAGAGTCTTGGAGAAGGTGCAAGCGCCGCCGATCTCACTGCCCTGCGCCACGCCTACGGCTTTGACGCGCCGCTGCATCTGCAATACCTGCGCTACTGGCGGGGGATCGTGCACGGTGATCTTGGCACGTCGCTCCGCTCCCATCAGCCTGTGCTTAAGCTGCTTGCCGAGCGGTATCCGTATACCCTGCTGCTCAGTGTGGTGTCGCTCGGCGTGGCACTCACGCTTGCGATCCCCGCAGGCGTCACCAGCGCCCTGCATCGTGGCAAAGCGGCAGACCGCGTCCTGGGTGTGGCGTCCCTGTTTGGCCTCAGCTTCCCGAACTTTGCGCTGGGACCCATCCTCATCATTCTGTTCTCCATCCGGCTTGGCTGGCTGCCGGTCTCCGGCGCGGGTACCGGCCGCCTGTTCTCGCTCGACACGGCAACCCACCTGGCCCTCCCCGCCGTTACCCTTGGCCTTTCGCTGGCGGCCATTCTTACCCGCATGGTGCGCGCCAGCATGCTTGAGGAACTGGGCCAGGACTATATCCGCACCGCCCGCGCCAAGGGCCTCAGCGAACGCCAGGTCGTCTATCGCCACGCCCTGCGCAACGCCCTGGTCCCCGTCCTCACCGTCGTTGGCCTCCAGTTCGGCTCGCTGCTTGCCGGTGCCATCGTCACGGAAACGATCTTCTCCTGGCCGGGCATCGGTCGCCTCACCATCTCCGCCATCAGCAATCGCGATTACGCCGTCGTTCAGGGTTGCACGCTCGCCATCGCCCTGACCTACCTTGCCGCCAACCTCCTCACTGACTTCGCCTACGCGCGCGCCAACCCCCGCATCCGCAGTTAAGCCCGATTCAAGCGGCCGGGGTCACCGGCCTTTGCTGGAGAGCACCACGGGGATGCAGGAGAACGGTCCCGGGATGGTCAACGGCCCTCGGCGGTAGGAGATGCGGCTTGGGATACAGATTTGGTCCACGTCGAGAGACCCGCACGAAACCGCGGTAAACCATCCGCCCGTTCCATTCGTCTCTCCTCAAAGTGCACACACGCCTGCTTCCCCTGATTCTTGGTGCGTCGATCCTCGCTCTTGCGGCTCAGCAGGAACCCCCGGCTGCGACCACACCCAACCCCGAACTCCATGAGCGTCCCAGGCCCACCACGCCTAAATTGCCGCACCTGCCCGCCCGCGGCCTGACTGAGCCGGAGGAGCCCGCCCATCCTGAACCCGCCACCGCCCGCGCCTTCACAGACCCTAAATACAAGGTCAGCTTCACCGCGCCCGCCGGTTGGAATCTGGAGAAGAAAGACGGCCTGCTCTCAAACTTTGGCGTGGATACCCGCACCGCCCGTCGCCGTACCGACGTGCGTGGCGTTGCCGCGATCAACTTCAATCCATGGCCCGTCTCCACCTTCGCCAGCGCCATGTTTTACTACTCGGTCCTCCCCCATACCGACGCGGCCATATGCGCTGCCCAGGCGAGCAGCAAACCCGTCAAGCCACTACCGGAGACCATGATCGACGGCACACCATTTCATCATGGCCACGATAAACACGGTGTCGTCTGCACCGAGGCGCGCGACGATGTCTTTACGGCGATGCAGGGCAAGGCCTGCCTGCGGTTTGATCTGGTCGTGAACACCTTCTGTTCTGAAACCAGCGGCGCCATGGAGATCACTTCGCTGCAGCTGGACGATGTCGACAAACGGCTCGCGGCATTGCTCGGTTCAGTAACGCTGGGCAAATCCAGCCACGGCGATTCGGGCGTCCGTTAGGGTGTCGCACGTGCGCGCGCGCCCGCCTGAGGGCCGCGAAGAGTCCGCATCAGGTTGCGCCATTGGTCCGCGTGCGCAACGCCGGACTCCGATGCCAGAGGTCAATACCGCCTTCAGTTCCGGGCGCCTAAACCTCCAACGTTCGTAACTCTACCTCCAGTTCGCCTCCGCGTACCGTCACAACTGCCATCGACACCGGCAGCCTGAAACGCCGCGCACCCACGCTGCCCGGATTCAGATACACCACGCCGTTTCGTCGCTCGAGCGATGGCGCATGCGAGTGCCCGCTGACGACCAGCCCAACCCCGGCCGCCACCGGATCGAGATCGAGATCATGAATGGAATGAACAAGATAAGCCGTCCGCGAAGATCCTCCCAGCCTCACCATCTCCGTCGCCGGCAACTCCGCCAATGCACCCTCAGTGTCGACATTCCCTCGAATGGCGGTAACCGGGGCAATCGCCCGGAGCGCCTCCAGCACGGCTACTGCGCCGACATCGCCGGCGTGCAGAATCTGGTCTACCCCTTGTAACGCATCCACCACCTGCGGCCGGAGCAGTCCGTGCGTGTCCGACACAACGCCGATTCGCCAATCTCGTTCTCTTCGGATCATTGATCCTCGGCCTTCGCAATCCGCATAGGTGCAGCGCACTAAATCCAGTACCAGAGAGGTTCACCACCGTGCGAGCCCTGCAGACAAAACGACATACTTAGACTCCGATGCTCGATTCCGTCCAGTCCGCCAGCAAGCCGGTGAGCGATGCCACGCTCGTGACTGAGTACCTCACCTGCCTGCGCGTCGAGCGTGGGCTGCGGCCGCTCACCTGCGACAGCTATGCCAAGGACCTGGAGCAGTTTTCGGAGTACCTCGAAGCGCGGCATCGGCTGCTGCTTACGGCGACTCATGGCGACGTTGCTGGCTGGATGCAGCATCTGCGGGAGCACGACCGCACGGACCGATCCATTGCGCGCAAGCTCAGTTGTCTGCGTGGCCTGTACAAGTGGGCACTGCTCGACAAGCGCCTGGCCCACGATCCAACCATGCATGTGGAGGCTCCGAGCACCTGGAAGGTTCTACCGAAGTCCTTTGCGGAGAGTGAGATAGAGGCCATGCTGCAAGGCTCCTCGGCCGCCGCGAATCAACCGGAAAGTCAGGCTCTGGCCATCCGGGACCACGCGATTCTCGAAATTTTGTACGCCGGTGGGCTGCGTGCGGGTGAGGTGGTTGCGTTGCGTGTCGAGGATTTGCATCTCGATCAGGGGCGTGCCCAGGTACGAGGAAAGGGCGACCGGGAACGCATCGTTCCCCTTGGCGCGCCTGCGCTGGAAGCCGTTCGCATCTACCTCGAACGCGGCCGGCCCACACTCGTGCGGCGTGGCCTGCAGCGGACCCTGTTCCTTTCGAACACCGGTAAAGCGTTGACAACACAGTGGATCTGGCGCATCGTAAAGGCGCGCGACAGCCATGCCAGCCCGCATCGGCTGCGTCACAGTTGTGCCACCCACATGGTGGAGCACGGCGCTGATCTTCGGTCGGTGCAGATGCTGCTGGGCCACGTCGATATCTCGACCACTCAGGTATATACACACCTTGCACTGGGCAGGCTCAAAGAAGTCCACAGGCTGCACCACCCTCGGGGTCGGCGTAACGGCTTTGCTCATGACTAAGATCAAGCAAAAGCCAAAAGTAACACTTGAAGAATGCGCTCCATCTGGTTCATTGCAAACGGCAACCATCCCAAGCTGTCCGGCCACTACCCCCGGCGACCTTGTGGAGCGCTACCTGCGCGTGCTGCAACAGGAGCGCGGCGCGAGCGCTCACACGCTGCGTGCCTACACCCGCGAGCTCGGCACCTTCGCCGCCCACCTGTGCGCCCAGAAAGGCGCCGCACTCCAGATGGCGGCGGTGGAGCACACCGACATTCGTGCCTACCTGGCCGTGCTTTATGACCGTGGGCTGACCCGAGCTTCCGCGGCGCGCGCTCTGGCGGCCATCCGGTCGTGGTTCAGGTGGCTTGCCCAGGCAGGTCATGTGCAGCAGAACGCCGCAAAGCTGGTCAGCACGCCAAAGCTGCCAAGACACCTGCCGCGCGTCCCGTCGGCGGAGGAAGTGAACCGCGTTCTGGACACCCTGCCGGCAAACCGGGAAGGCCGCACGGACGACGACCGGGACGCAAACGCGGTCCAGTGGCCGCAGCGCGAGCGCGTCATCTGGGAGCTGCTGTACGGCTGCGGCATCCGCAATTCCGAGCTGGTCGGCATCAATCTGCAGGACATCCACTGGCAGAACGACGCGATCCTGGTCCGCGGCAAGGGCCGCAAGGAGCGCTACGTGCCCCTGGGCGATGTGGCGCGAGAGGCAATCCACGTCTACCTGCCGCATCGTGAGGAGCGACTACGCGCTGCCGGCAAGCTGGCGCTGGAACCGTTGCTGATCAACCAGACGGCCCGGGGAACCGCACGGCTCACGACGCGTTCCGTTGGCCGCATCGTCAAGGCAGTTGCCGTGGCGCGCGGACTCGCCGCCGATGTGCACCCGCACACCCTGCGCCATGCGTTCGGCACCCATATGCTGGAGGACGGAGCCGACCTGCGTGCCATCCAGGAGTTGCTGGGCCATGAGCGGCTGTCGACCACGCAGCGCTACACGCAGCTCACGGTGACGCAGATTCAGCAGGTGTACGACAAGAGCCACCCGCGTGCCTGACGACGGAGGGCGCAGGAAGGGCGGCTGGATGTTTCAAAGGATGTTGTTTTTTAAGCTCCCAATTTGAGCGCAGGTTCGAGCCTAAGTTCGAGGCCAGGTTCGAGTCCAAGTCCGAGCCCGGGGCGGAGCCGATCGAACTGCCGACGGAACTCCTGATCGGTCCCGATCGAAGGTGGCGAGCATGGGTGGCGAGGCAAGAGGGCGCTCCCCCGACGGGGATGGAATTGGCTCCGTCGCGGGAACGGTGTGCACGCTGCCGTGAGGGCGGTCCGGCAATGCCTCATTCCGTGGGCGCCAGTCTGCCGGTGGCTGGGACGCACGCTCCCTGCCGTCTCGGCCATGTCGGCAGCGCTACCAGCACTGCGGAGCTGCCCCTGGGCGCGATATACTTAAAGCCAGCGTCCGGCCAGCAAAACTCACCGCAACCTGGGGTGAGGGAAGCAAAATCCACGCAGCGCTTTACCGGGTACTTCCCGGCCACAGGACATAGACCGCTTTGATCAACTCTGTACTCAGCAAAGTTTTCGGTACCAGCAACGAACGCGCCGTCAAGAAAATGCAGCCGCTCGTCGAGCAGATCAACGGGCTTGAGGCTTCGGTGGCGCCGCTGACGGACGACGAACTGCGCGGGAAGACCGTGGAGTTCAGGAAGCGCATTGCCGGACGCATCGAGGGCCTGACCGACAAGGAGGAAATCCTTGCTGCGGAGCGTGCCGCCCTGGACGAGCTGCTGCCGGAGGCCTTTGCCGTTGTGCGTGAGGCCGGCAAGCGCGCGGTGAGCATGCGGCATTTTGACGTGCAGTTGATCGGCGGCGCGGTGCTGCACCAGGGCAAGATCGCGGAAATGAAGACCGGGGAAGGCAAGACGCTGGTTGCAACACTGCCGTGCTACCTGAACGCACTTGCCGGGCGCGGCGTACACGTGGTGACCGTGAACGATTACCTGGCCAAGCGCGACGCCGAGTGGATGGGCAAAATTTACGGGTTTCTGGGGTTGACGGTTGGTGTGATTGTGCACAACCTCGACGACCGGGAACGCCGCGCCGCCTACGCTGCCGACATTACCTACGGCACGAACAACGAGTACGGCTTCGACTACCTGCGCGACAACATGAAGTTCGAGCTGAGCGACCTGGTGCAGCGGGGCCAGTACTACGCCATCGTGGACGAAGTGGACTCCATCCTGATCGACGAGGCGCGCACCCCGCTGATCATCAGCGGACCGACGGACCAGACGACGGACAAGTACGAGCGCGTCAACGTCATTATTCCGCAGCTCGAGCTGGGCGAGTTTACCGAGACCATCGACGAAAAGAAGTACACCGGTGACTACACGGTGGATGAGAAGGCACGCGCCATTACCGTGACCGACGAGGGATGGGAAAAGGTGGAGGGTCTGCTCGGCATTGGCAACATTGCCGACCCGGAAAACTGGGACCTGAAGCACCACGTCGAGACCGCGATCAAGGCTCATTCGCTGTACAAACGCGATGTGGAGTACGTGGTCAAAGATGGCGAGATCATTATTGTCGACGAGTTTACGGGCCGCCTGATGCCGGGCCGCCGCTGGTCCGATGGATTGCACCAGGCGGTGGAGGCAAAGGAAGGTGTGGACGTTCGCAAGGAAGACCAGACGCTTGCGACCATCACCTTTCAGAACTATTTTCGCCTGTACAAGAAGCTGAGCGGCATGACCGGAACGGCGGAAACCGAGGCCGCGGAGTTCGACAAGATCTACAAGCTCGAGATTACCGTGATCCCGACGAACCGGCAGATGCGGCGTGTGGAGCACCAAGATGTGGTCTTCCGCACGGCGCGCGAGAAGTATTTTGCCGTTGCCGAGGAAATTGCACGCCTGAACGAGTCCAAGCAGCCGGTGCTGGTTGGTACGACGTCGATTGAGAAGTCGGAGCTGCTGTCGAGCATTCTGAAGAAGAAGAGTATCCGTCACGTGGTGCTGAACGCCAAGTTCCACGAGCGGGAAGCGGAGATTGTGGCGCAGGCCGGACGCCTGGGCATGGTGACCATTGCCACCAACATGGCCGGTCGCGGAACCGACATTCTGCTGGGCGGCAACGCCGATTTTATGGCGCGGCAGGAGCTTGCAAAGTCTGGCGTGGCGAAGGCGCTGTCGACGCTGGAGGGAGAGATCGAGCCGGTGGCCGGTCCCGGGAACTTCCGCTTCTACTACTCCAACCAGGAGTACGAGACGAGCCAGGCGAAGTGGGACGAGACGCTGGCGCGCTACCAGGCCGACACGCAGAAGGACCATGCGGATGTGCTTGCCGCGGGTGGGTTGCACATTATCGGAACCGAGCGGCATGAGTCCCGGCGGGTGGACAACCAGTTGCGCGGACGTGCGGGCCGCCAGGGCGACCCGGGCGACAGCCGCTTTTACCTGTCGCTGGAAGATGACCTGATGCGCATCTTTGCCAAGGAATGGGTCAGCACCCTGCTGCAGCGGATGGGCATGCAGGAGGGCGAGCCGATTGAAAGCGGGATGATCACCAACCGGATTGCGGGCGCGCAGAAGGCGGTCGAAACGCAGAACTTCGAGTCGCGCAAGCACGTACTGGAGTACGACGACGTGATGAACAAGCAGCGTGAGGCGGTGTATGGCCTGCGCCACTCGCTGCTGGAGGGCATCGACCAGAAGGAACTGATCCTGGAGGACTACGTCACCAGCGAGCTGTCCAACATTCTGGATGCGGAGGCGCCCGCGAACGTGCATCCGGACCAGTGGAAGACGGACGAGATGAAGGGCAAACTGGTCGATCTGTTTGGCACGGAGTTTCCCCAGGTCGACCCTGCAACGCTGAACCGGCACGAGCTGGGTGAGGCGCTGTTTGGCGCACTGAAGGAACGGTTTGAGGTGAAGGAGACGATCCTGACGCCGGACACGCTGCGCTACCACGAGCGAGTGGTCATGCTGTCGGTCCTGGACGGGTTGTGGAAGGATCACCTGTTGCAGATGGACCACCTGAAGGAAGGCATCGGTCTGCGCGGCTATGCCCAGCAGGATCCGCTGGTGGCCTACAAGCGGGAGAGCTTCGAGATGTTCGAAGTGATGATGAGCCGCTTTCAGCAGGACACGCTGCGCAACCTGTTCCGCATGCAGATTCTGGCGCCGGACGGAACGCCCATCGAGAGCCTGGAGCAGCTGCAGACGCTGCAGCAGCAGCAGGGCAGGGCGATGCCGGAGGCGATTGCACCACCGATGCCGGAGTTGCCGCAGAACCCGTTCCGCAATACGCACGAGCAGCGCATGGACGAGCCGGCAACCGCGAACTCCGACGAGCCTGGCGTCAATCCATTCAGCGCGATACATGGCAGCAATGGAAATGGCCAGAGCTTTGCCCCGGGCAAGGGGCGGCGCAGCCAGAAGCCGAAGCGCACCAGCCGGCAGTAAGCTGCACCGGGACCGGGAACGGCAGGGAGCCGGGACGGAGTTGACCCTGGTGCGGGTACAGCGTTGCCGGGGCGGACAGTTCCTGGGCGCGCGAGCTACTGCGACAGGTCGTCGACCAGCACCTTTGCCTTGGCGACCAGCGTGTGGGCGCCCTCGATATCGCCGGTGTTCCAGGCAGCTTCTGCGCCCTTGAGGAAGCGGCGAGCCTGGTCGACATCGGCGGCATGCGCCGTCAGGATGGCGGGGGAGAGCTTTGCCACGCGGGCCTTTTGCGTGACAAGCATGCTCTCCGTTTCGCTGCGCAGGCCGTTGCCGTCGTTACCACCGGCGCTGAGCTGGCCGAGCTCGATGGGCGCGGGCGCGATGGCGGCGACCACCGGAGG
>CAXUHM010000006.1:67883-150615 GCA_964250935.1 uncultured Terriglobus sp. | reverse complement strand
CGTGTGTAGTACAGGTGGTCGCCGTAATAGCGATTCGCGGCAAGGTCCTCCTGCGTGCGCAGAATCCCGAGCGCATCCCAGAAGTCGCCGGTCATCACATTCTGTCCGCCCTCCCCGCGATTGAGCGACAGCAGTGAAACATCCGCACCCAAAGCACGACTGACATAGGTCAGCATGCCTCCATCTTCGTCGTCCGGGTGCGCATTGATCTGGATGAGGCTGGCACGGGTCTGTAACTGGCGCAGTGTCTGCGCAAGGCCAACCGCGCCACGGTCGAGTGGCAAAGGGTAGGCAAAGGCATTCTGCTGCTGTATCCCGGCCGTTGGCGGTGCCTGCGCCGAAATCAGCGTGGAGCCAAGGCAGGCAGCAGTCAGCGAGAAGAACAGGCGCAATCCGTAAACGGCGATGCCGCATACCCGAGAATGCATTGCAGACTCCTTGTCAAAGGCGGTGGCTACGCTCTGTGCAGGCAACACACGGCCTGCCGGTGAGAGGCCACCTGTATTGCGACGGCAACGCGTCTTATCTGCGAATGTACCGTAAGTCACGGTGCCATGTGGCATGGATGGTGGTTTCTCCTGCGCAGGTATTTGCCATCAGGCGCAAAAAGCAAGGCGCAGCTCAAAAAGAATGTCGACTTTCTTCACCTTCCGTATAAACTCAGCTCACTCGTGGCCACCTCTACCTTTCGAAGCCCGCGTCGCCGCATCAAGGGCAAGCTGTCGACGGCAATTCGTGCGCCCTTGCACGCCAATGATCCGGCGCGCCCAGCGCAGCTGCGTGAAGCAAACTGCCGCACGTTACTGAGGTTGTTGCGTGCCAACAGCCCCTGCTCCAAGGCAGATCTGGTGCGTGGTTCAGGCTTGTCTGCAACGACCGTGTCGGCCTCGGTAGGTCGCATGAGCGAGCTTGGCCTGGTGGAGGCATTAGGCGACGGCGAGTCTTCCGGTGGACGCCCTCCCGGGTTGTTGCGGTTTAATGGTGGGCACGCATTGGTGGCTGCCGCCGACATTGGCGGAACCAGGCTGCGCATGATGCTGGCCGATTTAAACGGGCGGCCGATCACGCAATGGGCTGTTCAGTTGAACGAACGCCAGAAAACACCGCGTGCCGTGGTGGCGTTGCTGGGTCAGGGCCTGAGCGAGATGCTTCGGCAGAGTGGCGCGACAACTCGCGTCATGCACATTGTCATCGGCGCTCCGGGCATTACGGATGTGAAGCACGGCGTTATCCTGGCGGCGCCCAACCTGCAGGGATGGACGGACCTGCCGCTTCGCATGCTGGTTGAGCGCGAACTGCATGTGAACGCCACCATTGAAAACGACACAAATCTGGCCGCCGTAGGCGAGCACGCGGAAGGTGCCGCAAAGGGCATCGACGATTTTGTCTTTGTCGCCATGGGAACAGGTGTGGGTGCGGGCATCTTTCTGCAGGGCGCGCTCCATCATGGCGCGTCGTGGTCTGCAGGCGAGATCGGGTACCTGCCGGTCAGCGGCCTTGCGCGCCAGCCGATGCGGCTGCAGGAGACCGGGCAACTGGAGCAGACCATCGGCGGTGCCGGCATTGAGGCCATGTGGCAAAAGCTGTTGCGCAACAAGCGCAATGGCCGCACGTCCGTCCTGCTACCGTTGCGTGCACCTCAGATTTTCGACCTGGCAGAGGAAGGGCACGCACTTGCCGGAGAGGTCCTGAACTCGGTCGCTCGCATTCTCGCCGATGCCGTTGCCACTATCGCGCTCCTGATGAATCCGCAAATGGTTGTGCTTGGCGGGGGCGTTGGTTCGCACCGTGCGCTCTGCCGCGCGACAGACGCTCTGCTTCAGCAAAGCGAGTTTGCGCAGCCTGTGTTGCGCTCGTCGCCGCTGGGCACAGAAGCCCAGTTATTCGGCGCAATTTCCGTTGCACTTGCGGCAGCGGATGTCGACCTGCTCTGTTGATTCAAGCTCTGGTAGAAACAGGCTTGCCTGCCGATCGAGATGGACGCCACCGGCTTTTTCCAGTTTGTGGAGAAAGCTCAAAAGTACCTTCCCAACGCGAATGCCTTCAGGAGACCACACCTATGAGCCGCACCCTTCGCATGCTTTCCACGCTGGCCCTGGCGGCCGTCGCACCCGCGCTCGTTGGGCAGGGCAATGCTATCAATGGCACGCTGCGCGGCCAGATTACCGACACCTCCGGCGCACCTGTGCCCAATGCAACGGTGACCGTCACAAATTTGCAGAACGGGTTTTCGCGTGCGTTAACTACGGACGGCGATGGGCGGTATCTCGCGCCTGATCTTCCCCTGGGCAACTATTCGGTCACGGCGGTCGCGGGCTCGTTTGCACCGCTCACCAAGCGTGGCGTCCACCTGGATGCGGGCACCGACCTGAGTGTCGATGAAGCCTTGCAGCCAGGCAGCGTCGCGACAGAAATCCAGGTCACGAGCGACGCACCGATCCTGGAAACAACACGAACGGACTTGAGTCGCACCATTACGTCGCAGGAGACACAGAACCTGCCGCTCACCTCGCGCAACCCCTACAATTTCATCCTGTTTCAACCAGGGGTATCCGGTCATCCCAACGCAGAGAACGGCATTCCGCGCACGGTAAACACCAACGGGTTGGTCGATCGCATCAACTACCAGCTGGACGGCATGGTCGATACGGAGAGCGATCGTTATGGCCTGCGTCTTTTCGCCATTTCCGACAGCTACACCGATACCGTCCAGACGATCTCCAATGCCTTCACCCCAGAGTTCGGCAACACGGCCGGCATTATCTACAACGTCCTGACACCAACGGGCACAAACAACCTGCATGGTGCGGTGCAGTACATCTGGAGACCGAAGGCGGCAAGCAGCTGCCCTATCCTGCAGAACTGCACGCCCGGCACTGCTGGCTACAAGCCCAAACCCGATCTGCATGTCGACGACTACGTCGCGCGCGCCGGCGGACCCATCGTAAGGAACCGGTTCTTTCTCTTCGGTGCCTACGAAAAGCTGAAGCGCGCCAACCCGCAGGCCAACACCGTTACGGCGGCAAATCAGGCGGCGCTCATTGCGCTCGGTGTGGCACCGGGTGACTTCAACACGGCACCTCAGGTGCAGCGTGCCCAGTGGGTTGATGTGCGCGGAGACTTCAACATCAATGCCAAGAACAATGGCTTTATTCGCTACAACTACTTTCGAAACAACTACCCCTACAACACAAACGTCGGCGGCCTATATGAGTTGAGCGCGGAATCTGATTTTCAGGATCGCGCACACATCCTCGGGGCACAGCTGGTTACCGCGTTTAAACCGACGCTGTTGAATGAATTCCGCGGCTCATGGCCATACCGCAATGAGCAACACTTTCCCGGTCCCTCCACCGGCACCGGTCCAATTATCGTCATCTCGGGCGTGACCAATGGCTTTGGCGGAACAAACGGCGCCGGCGATAAGTTCCAGGAAAAGATTCCATCCTTTAACGACAACGTGACGCTGATCCGCGGCGGCCACTCTTTCAAACTCGGCACCGGCTTTCAAAAGAACAACGACACGCAGCTGCAGGATGTATACACGCAATATAACTTCGCCAGCCTGGCGGCATACACGCAGGCGGTAACAGGCGCGAACAGGTTTGCCTATTCCACCATCAAGGCATCTATCGGTCATCCCGGCGCAGGGTATCAAACGATCTTCTTCAGCTTTTTCGCACAGGATACCTGGCAGCTGACAAAGAAGCTGACACTGCAATACGGTGTGCGCTACGACCAATATCGCGCGCCAAACGGCATCGCAAATGCGCCGCTGCAGGAGACGCGCAGCTTTCGTGTACCGCAGGGAAACTTTGCGCCGCGCGTGGGGATCGCCTACACACCCGTACCGGGGATGGTGGCACGCCTGAGTGGCGGCATCTTTTATGAAGCGACGCCGACCAACAGCTTCTTTAATCCGCTGTATGCAAATGGGCTGACAAATACAGGCAATCTGATCGCGACGATCGCTTCGTCCGCGGCCGGTGCACCGGCATTTCCTGGCACCTTTAGCGCGACTGCCACCAACCTGCCTGCTGGAACGCCGTACGCGCTGACGTCACGGTTCAAGAACGAGTATGCCTGGAACTTCAATGGGCAGGTCGAGCAGCAACTGGCCAAGAACGACACTCTTGTCGTGGGCTATGTGTTGACGAATGGGCGCAATCTCCAGTTCCTGAGAAACAGTAACCTGATCAATCCTGTCGCTGCGCTGGCGGATGGACGCCCGGTATTCAGTACCGCCAGCACCGCAGCAACGCGCGCCAACACTGCTTTTAACAGCATTAACTTCGTCGACATCGGGTCCAACAGCAGCTACAGTGCCCTGGTTACCAGCTACACGCACCGGCTTTCGCAGGGGTTAACGACATCGGCAAACTACACCTGGTCGCATTCCATTGGCGATACGCCAGAAGCGAACACGTACGAGTTTTCCAACTTCATCGAAGATCCGACAAATCGGAAGCGTGACCGCGGCAACAGCTCGATCAACCGCCCCAATGCGTTTAACTTATCGACGGTTTACACACCGCTGACTCACTTCGAGAACAGGTACGTCAACGGCATCTTTACGAACAACAACTTTGCGGTACTGATTAATGCGACGAGCGGTGACGAGCAGAATGAGGTGACCGGAAGTAATTTGAACGGCGACGCGCTTTCCGTCGGCCAGCAGCGTCCCCTGTTTGTTGCGCGCAACACCCTGCGCACACCTGTGATCGTGCAGGCCGACCTTCGCTACACGCGCACCTTTGCGACGTACTTTGAACGGCTACAGCCCAGGATCTTTGTGGAGGCAAACAACCTTCTGAACCGCAGCAACTTCACCAGCATTAACACCACAGCTACCGTCAACAGCGCGGGGCTCATTACCGCGCGGCCCACGCTGGTACCAACCGGATCGGTGCTGGAAGCTCGCATTCTGCAGTTCGGGGCGCGCATCGACTTCTAACGACGAGCCGCATGCCGGCACTCCCCATCTGCCGGTGGGGTTCTGAACCAGGGTTCCAGCCGACGAGAAAGGCTCCCGAGACACGGATGACGGACCGAACAACTTCGCCGTTTCCAGCACCGGTGTACCGAGAGACTGTTCTGCGCCATGTCTTTGCCGATGCGCAACAGTACTTTCTGGTGCCCCTGGTGGACGTGGACCTTGCGCATGTGCTGATGCTTGCGCGGCAGGGCATCTTGCCGATGGACGTTGCGGCGCGTTGCCTGCGCGCAATCCTGGAGCTGGATGGATCGCGTCTTTCGAGCATGGCATACGACGGCACCGTGGAAGACCTGTTTTTCCTGGTAGAAGGGGAGCTGGCCCGGGTCCTGGGCACGGACGATGCGGGGCGTATCCACACGGCGCGATCGCGGAACGATCTGGACCTGACGATGTACCGGATGGTGTTGCGAGCTCGGCTCCTACGCATCGTTGCGGCCAGTCTTGGGCTGCGGGATGTCCTGGTGCGGCTTGCGGAGGAGCACCGGTCTGCCGTGATGCCGGCGTACACGCACAACCAGCCAGCGCAGCCGACAACGCTTGGGCATTTTTTCCTCGCGTACCTTGAAGTGCTGGAGCGTGATGCAGAACGTCTGCGGGACTGCTACGCCCGGGTCAACCAGTCGCCCATGGGTGCCTGTGCCATCACAACGACCGGCTTCCCCATCGATCGGCAATGGATTGCCGGCGCTTTGGGCTTTACCGGCCTGATCGTCAATAGCTACGGAGCCATCGCCGCAGTGGACTATGTTGTCGAGGCGTGCAGCATGCTTGCCACGGCGGTGCTGTCCCTTGGCCGTTTTACGCAGGAGATGCTTCTTTGGTCCACCGCCGAATTCGGCTATCTTCGGCTCAGCGACGGGTATGTGCAGATCAGCAGCATCATGCCACAAAAGCGAAACCCCGTGCCGCTTGAGCATGTGCGCATTCTTGCGTCGCGATCGTTGACGGAAGCACAGGCGGTGCCTGGCTCGCTGCACAACACGCCCTTTGCCGACATGAACGACGGGGAAGACACCCTGCAACCCTTGCTGGCGCTGGCATTTGCCGATGGGGAACGCGCCTTGACGCTGATGGCCGGCGTTCTGAACGAGGCAACGTTCGACACGGCACGCATGCGTCGACGCGCCGGTGAAGCCTTCCTGCCTGTGACGGAACTGGCCGACACGCTGGTGCGCGTGGCAGGCATGTCGTTCCATGCGGCGCATGCTGTCGTTTCCGCTGCAGTGCGCGCGGCAGTGACGGATCACCCGGTTGCGCTCGCCGCCGCCGTGCGACAGCGCCTGGTCGACCAGGGCATCGAGATTGCCGAGTCCGTGTTGCTGCAGGCTCTGGATCCAGAGCATTTTGTGAAGGTGCGCGAGATCATCGGCGGACCCGCACCGTGCGCCCTGCAGCCACAGCTTGAAAACTCGGCAGCACGACGGGATGCTGATCGGACGTGGTGCGACGGCGAGCAGGAACGACTCTCGTCTACACGCGAACGTCTGTACGCCGATGCTCGACGAACGGTTGCGCAGCATGCGCCAGCGCCGGCGAAATGACATCTCCCAACGGCGGAAGTACCCGCATGCTACAACGACAGACATGACCGACGACAGCACGGGAGTTCGTCACGCGGTTGCGCGTCCGGGCAATCGCGACCGCAGCGCCCTCACTGGCGACAGCCTGGAGCGTGGCCTTGGCACCGCCGGCGCACTCGGCGCCAACATCATCGATATGGTGGGCGTCGGTCCGTTCATCACCTTGCCGCTGATCGTGAGTGCGATGGGCGGCCCACAGGCGATGCTTGGCTGGGTGCTGGGTGCAGTGCTTTCCTTGTGCGACGGCTGTACCTGGAGTGAACTCGGCACGGCACACCCTGAGGCCGGCGGCAGCTACGCCTATCTGCAGGCAGCCTATCCGCCGCGCCTTGGCCGACTGTTCAGCTTTCTGTACGCCTGGCAGCTGCTCTTTTCGGCGCCGTTGTCCATCGCCTCTGGCTGCATCGGCTTTGCACAATACGCAGCCTGGTTCTGGCCTGGCTTCTCACGTGTACAACTTGCGCTGCTCGCCGTCACCGCGTGTGCCGTGGCGACGCTTCTGCTGCTGCAGCCCATCCGGCGGGTCGGACAGGTCACCCGCGCTCTGGGTGCGGTCGTTCTGCTGACCCTGGCAGCGGGCATTGCAATCGGATTTACCCACTTCTCGGCGAGACAGGCGTTCTCCTTTCCACCAGGGGCCTTTCACGTGGATGGTGCGTTCTTTGCCGGCCTGGCCGGCGGCCTGCTGGTAAGCGCATACGACTACTGGGGGTATTACAACGTTTGCTTTCTGGGTGCGGAGGTGCGTGATCCGCAACGGACCATCCCGCGCGCCGTTCTGGGCTCGATCGTGATTGTGGGTGCGCTCTACCTGCTGTTGAACGTGGCGACGCTGGGTGTCCTGCCTTGGCAGGAGCTGACGCGGGCCGACGCGGGCACGCACCCGTATGTCATGGCCACGCTGACGGAGCGCGCGTTTGCGATGCACCGATGGGCGCACAGCGCGGCAACAGTGGCTGTGGTGCTGGTGGCGCTCGCTGCCCTTGCAAGCGTATATGCGCTTTTGCTGGGGTACTCGCGCATTCCATTTGCGGCCGCGCGCGACGGCAACTTTCCCGCCTTCTTTGGTCGCCTGCATCCACGCCTGCGGGTGCCTGTTGCCTCGCTGCTGACGCTTGCCGGAGTCACGATGGTGCTGTGCTGCGTCTTTCGCCTGAAAGAGGTGATTGCCTCCCTGGTTGTTCTGCGTATCCTCTTCCAGTTTTTGCTGCAGGGCGTCGCCGTCATGCTTCCGCGACATCGCGCGGAGCGACGTCTGCGTGGCCATTTCAACATGCCGTTGTATCCCTTGCCAACCGTGGTCGCCACCGCGGGGTTTGTCTTCATCCTCGTGTCGCGACCGCAGATCGCGCGGGAACTCCGGTTGGTGGCATTTGTATTGGTCACCGGGCTGGGCGTGTATCTCATTCGCCAGCGAATGGCGCGGGCGACGGCAGTACACTAGGTCCGATGGTCGTGGCAGAAACGATTGCGCTTGCCGCAGCGGCAGGCGCCGGCACTGCGGGCCTGGCCGTGGGTGGCTGGCAGTACGCCGCCAACTGGCCGACCTCGCAGATCTTCGGGACGACGCTGATCGATGCACCGGACCCGGACCCCGCGCGACACACCATGGCGCTTACGTTTGACGACGGCCCGAGCCCACGCAACACACCGGCGCTGCTCGATCAACTGGAGGCTGCGGGTGTCCAGGCGACTTTTTTTCTGATCGGCAACCATGTCCGGCGGTATCCGTCCCTGGCGCGACGTGTGGCAGAGGCAGGCCACCTGCTCGGTAATCACACCGACATGCATCCAAACCTGTCGCGTAAACCCGCCGAGCGGGTGCGGTCAGAACTGGAACGCTGCCAGAAAACAATCGCGGATGCGACAGGGGTGCTGCCGGCGCTGTTCCGGCCACCCTACGGAGCGCGTCGGCCTGGTGTGCTCCGGATGGCGCGGGAGCTGGGCCTGACTCCGGTGATGTGGAATGTCACTTCAGGCGATTGGATGTCGCTGAGTTTTATGCCGCTCCTGGCTCGCGTCGAGAAGGCAAGTGCGCGCAACCGGCGGCGCGGCCGCACCAGCAATGTACTGCTGCACGATGCCTCTCACCTGGACGGGACGGAACCGCAGAGTCGCCTGACCACGTTGAATGTGGTGACCGCCCTCCTGCAGCGTCAAGATCTGCGCTTTGTTCCAGTAACGGCCTTCGGCAAACGCTAATGCCGGCGTTGGCCGCAGATGGCAGGGCAGCAAGACAGCACGGATTCATGAAATCCCATCTCAATCTGCGTGGAAGACCCGCGCCGGCAGCCGATGCCGGCAAAAAGCACGCAGGAGAAGAGCATGGCACAGCCGGCAGAATCGTTCGACGCACCAACATTCCCGAAAAAGGGCAGCATCTGGCAACCGCTTCCGAAAGGAAAGCAGGGCACGCAGTTTGCCGCGCACGCTGTACAGACCATTAACGCAACGCCTGATCAGGTGTATAACCTCTACGCAAGCATTGAGGCCCTGCCGACATGGCAGGACGGCGTGGTCTCCGTGGAGCGAGTCGGGCCGAAGCGTCTGCACTGGAAGATGCAGGATCCGGGAACGGGTACGCCGTTCGAGTTCGACGCGGAAGAGGTGGAGACGGTTCCGGGGAAGCGCCATGTTTCGCGTGTGTTGACCGGGCCGACCGCCGGTACCACCCAAACGATGTTGCTGGAGCCGCATCCTGCTGGCCGCGGAACGGTCACAACCTTCATCGCCGAGTTCACGATTCCTGGTGGCTGGGTCGCCCGGACGGCTTCAGCCGTGCTGTCACGCAGCCCTACGCAGATCAACACGGAAAATCTACGCCATTTAAAGCAGATGCTTGAGGCGGGAGAGATCCCTTCCGTTGAAGGGCAGCCGGCAGGACGGCGCGGCATAAGCGGCAAGCTGAAGCAGATGCTGTACGGCGAAAACCTACCGACACCTCCCGGAACGAGCGACCGCGCACGCCCCGAGGATCTGCCAAAAAGCCCGTCGAGCTGGCCTGCGATCCTTGGCACTGCCGCCGCCGTTGCGGTGTTCGGCACGCTGCTGTACATCGAAGGACGCGACAGCTAGAGCCGTGGCCCTGTCCACGTCTATCCGTTCAACCATGAACAAGATCAAGAGCGCTCACCGCGCTGGAGTAACGCAATGAAGGCTGTTTGCTGGATGGGTAGTGGCAAGGTAGAAGTACACACCGTGGAAGATCCACAAATCATTAATCCAAGTGATGCGATTATTCGCGTGACCCGCACGGCAATTTGCGGCAGCGACTTACACCTCTTCGATGGGTACATTCCGACCATGGAGTCCGGGGACATTCTTGGGCACGAGTTTATGGGAGTTGTGGAGGAAGTCGGATCGGAGGTCAAAAAGCTCAAGCGTGGCGATCGTGTCGTCATCCCCTTCACCATCGCGTGTGGCAACTGTTTCTTCTGCAAGACAGACTTGTGGTCGCTGTGCGACAACAGCAACCCGAATGCTCGCATTTGCGAGGCCATGTATGGCTATTCTGGCTCTGCGCTTTTTGGCTACTCGCACATCTACGGTGGCTTCGCCGGCGGACAGGCGCAGTACGTGCGCGTGCCCTTTGCAGATGTGGGACCCATCAAGATCGAGTCGGACATTGCCGACGAGAAAGTTCTATTTCTCTCCGACATCTATCCGACCGGCTACCAGGCTGCGGAAAACGCACAAATCAAGCCGGGCGATACTGTCGCGGTGTTTGGCTGCGGTCCTGTCGGTCTGTTTGCCATTGCCAGCGCTTATATGTTCGGTGCGGAGAAGGTCATCGCGATTGATCGTTTCCCCGAGCGGCTTGCACTAGCCCGTGAGTATTGCGGCGCCACGACCATCGATTACACCGCGGGCAATCCGTCCATTGTGGAGGCGCTGCGCGACCTCAGCAACGGTATTGGACCGGACGCGATCATCGACGCCGTCGGCATGGAAGCGCATGGCACGGACGTTGCCGCCCTGTACGACAAAGTGGATCAGGCGCTGATGCTGGAGACGGATCGGCCGACCGTGCTGCGGCAGGCGATCCAGGCGGTGCGTAAGGGGGGTACGTTGTCCATTCCCGGTGTGTATGGCGGCGACCTGGATAAGCTGAACTTCGGCGCTGCGTTCGGCAAGGGCATCACCATGAAGATGGGCCAGACAAACATGCACAAGTACCTGGCACCCCTGCTGAAAAGCATTGAGGATGGCAAGATCGACCCCAGCTTCATGATTTCTCATCGCATTGGCATTGAAGATGTGCCACAAATGTACAAGACCTGGCGCGACAAGAAGGACGGTGTCACAAAAATCGTGATCGATCCATTCCGCAACAAGGGGATTGACCGTCTGCGCGCTTAGAAATTCCTACTCTGGAACGATTCGAGGCATGCGCTCCACCTGCCAGCATGGGTAGTGTTCCATCCAGAGGTTACGCTTTGTTTAGCCACAAACCCCTGGGAGAAGCCCTCCGTTCGCGGAGGGCTATTTTTTCGTCCTCACTTGGTCCGCCGAGGTCCGCGGTGTAACCGGTAGATACTGCAATCCTCGTAACCGCTCGTGACATACAGGCCGTCGGCGCAATGCCAGATGGTAGCCTTGTCGGCGTCACGGTCCGCATGCGACAGGAAGACCCGTCCCTGCCACAGCAGTTGAAACTGCGGATGCTCCTGCGCCAGGAGAGTTTTCTGCTCATCGTTGACATAGATCAGGTCCAGATCCTGCTCCCGGCCGCCAAACTGCCGTGTCAGGCGAGTCAGAAAACGGTCCATCAGGACCAGGTCGAACGGATTAAACAGGAACAGGCAGCATGGTCCGGTCGGCATGCGCAGGGTCATCGCATCTGCTTCTTCCACACGCATGCGCGGTGTCAGATGCGTCGCCTGCCAGTGCTCCACATTGCTGCGCATGTTGGCCGCCAGCATCGGGTGCAGTTCCACGCCGACAATGCGCCGAAACGGCATCTGCGACGCCAGCAGCATCGCCCTTCCCTTGCCGGCACCGATGTCCACGAAGGCCGTTTGTGCCAGGGGATGAATCGCCACGCCCCGCCAGTGCGCCATGACCTTGGCAAACAGCGAAGGCGCCGTGCCGTGGTAAGCCGTGATGTAGCGATCGTGACGGTGGCCCGTTTGCAGATCCTCGCCCGGGATTAGCGCACCCGTGTTGGTGCCATGCTCCACGTCAAACGGATGCGCCGGGGCCGGCCCGCGTCTCCTCCTCGCCTTGGGTGGCAACAACATCGGTCGAGTGTACCGCGCAACCGCTGCTTCTAATGTTCAACCCTGTTCACCGCGCAGCCCTGTTCGCGCCGCGCAGCCTGTTGACCGCGCAGCCTGTTTCACCGCGCAGCCCTGCCATGAGCCACGCCGACGCTTCTGGTTACTGGTTGAGTGAACCGTACCCTGCGCCGAACTGTAAGGGCTTGCCCGTACACTGCATTGCGGGCGTACCGGTGGTGTCGTGCAGCAGGTACCCATTGCCGGTCTCATGGACCTGGACGTAATAGGCAGGCCCCGGCGACGAACTCCTGTTGCCAGGACTGTAGACCCTGGAATCGATTTCGACCTGGAAGTGTTTTGGGTCGTCTTTACAGGGCCGCACAGGTCCATAAAGCATGGAAGGTGTCACCGCACCGCGCGGCTTGCCTTCGTAAGTGAAGGTGTCGAACATCTGCCAGGTGAGCGAACCCGGAGCCGCATCGGTAAAGCGCGCGGCCTGGTCGCGAGGCATGCCGAGCCATTCTTCAACCGTTTCGCGGGAGTTAATGGCGATGGGCAGCGTGCGCTCGACGGAGCTGGGCGTAAGGCGATAGCGCATAACCCCGACGCGGGCAATGGCATCCGTCCAATCGTTGACGCTGGCGCGAATTTCAAAGCCGTCTGGAGTGGTTTTAAAGGCGAAGGCGTAGGGTGGAACGTCGTCGGCGCGGCGGTACCCCTGTTCGCCATGCCAGAACGGCATGCTGATCCCACCGCCGGCGCCAAGAGCAAAGGTGTCCATCGCAAATCTGCTCATGGTCGACATGCACCAGGGTGTTCCATGCACCACCAGCAGCACCGGCTTGCCCTCGTGTTGCGGTGTGAGCAGGTGGGTCTCAAACAGGTCACCAAACGCTCCGCTGATCTTGTCGTACGGCGCTGCCTGCCAGCGCAGAATGCGACGCCAACTGCCGGAATTGTTGCTGTATCCCAGCAGCAGATTGTCTTCGCCGCACTCGATCCTAAAGCTCGCATCCACCAGGAGCAGGCCCCTGGCTGGAGAGGTGACGGTGACCGCAAGATCCTCGCCGTAAGTCCCTGCCATAGGAGCATCGCCGTCCGCCTGCACCGCGGTTCGGGCAGGATGTGAACTCTTGGCTGGCAGGAGCGAACCAAGTACTCGCTGTGCCGCAGACGGCGCCGTCTCGGGCGGAAGCGACAGCATGGCCTCGTCCACCAGCGCAACCATGGCGGCTTTCAGCATGGTGACAGAACGCTGCACCGGCAGGGGAACATCTGTTTCCATGGAGCGGGTCTTTACCGCCAGGAGTTCACTCTGAACACGCCGCACCTCTGCTGCCGCATTTGCCACGCCGTGTGACAGCGTCGTAGCTTCAAGCGTTCGTTGGCTGCCGCTGGCAGGCACCAGCAGTGGCAGGACGACCGCTATCCGTCGTAGCGCAACACCGATACCAATCGAGAAACGCATGCGCACACCATAGCATTGCACCCACACACAAAGAAGCGCACCGCCGGAGCGGTACGCTAGTTCGCCACCGTTCAACGGCCGCCTAGTCGCGGCCCAGTTCTTCCACGCCGTAGCGCTCGATGTACTCCTCGGGCTCTGCCTCCAGCGCGGTCTGTGCACCCGGAACGTAGTTGGGATCGTCGCTCTTGACCGTTACCTTGACGTGAGCCGACACCTCGCGGAACAGCTTTACCGGCACGTGAAACTCGCCAAGCTGCTTGAGCGGCTCTGCAAGCTGAATCTTGCGGCGATCCACCTCGAAGCCCTGCTTCTCGAACTCCGCCGCGATGTCCTGCGTCGTGACCGAGCCGAACAGAACGTCGTTGGCGCCGACCTTGCGCTCAAACGTCATCTCCACGGCATTCAGCTTTTCCGCCTGTTCCAGCGCGGTCGATTTGTCCTTGGCAGCCTTGCGCACGGCCGAGTCCTTCATCTGCACGATCACTGCCTTGTTGGACACGGTTGCTTCAATCGCAAGCCGCTGGGGCAGCAGGTAGTTGCGTCCGTAGCCGGTGGCTACCTTGACGACGTCGCCACGATGGCCGAGGCTCTCAACGTCTTCCTTCAGAATGACTTCCATGATCTCTCCCTGTGCCGGGCGCTCGGCGTCACGCGCGAGCGCCCGTCTGAGTGGGGGCCTGTGGCCGCCCGGGTTGGCTAAAACTTGGCGGCAAACGGCAGCAGGGCGATATTGCGCGACTGCTTAATTGCCTGCGACAGCTGACGTTGGTGCGTGGTGCAAACGCCCGTCAGGCGGCGCGGTGTGATCTTGCCGCGCTCGGCGACAAAGCCCTGCAACAGGCGGACATCGCGATAGCTGATGGCGTCAATCTTTTCCACGCAGAACTTGCACACCTTTTTGCGGCGGAAGAACTTGCGCCCGCCGCCACCGCCCGCAGGACGCGGAGGACGCGGTGCGCCAGAGTTGTTCCCTTGGTAGCCGCCACCGCCGCCCTGTGCGGAGGAGGGTGTGGAGGGGGTGCTGCTGCTTGTTTCGTCAGCCATGGTGACTTCGTCCTTTCGAAGCAGGAGATGGTCTCCTGCTCCTGGTTCGGCGAACTTGCACTCCGGGGTTGCGAGGAACCCCATGAACGATACGGGAGTGAAGCGTCGCGGTTGGTTCGTCTTTCTCCATCCAGGTGCGGGCGGAACTTAGGCGCTGACGGGCTCGGCGACGGCAGGCGTCTCCAGGCTCGGTGTATCCAGGCTCGGTGCGACCGGGGTCGAAGCGGTGCCGGGCTGGTCGGCCTTGATGAAGTCGGTGACCGGCGCCGGCAGCGGAGCTTCTGCCTGCGTCTGCACGGGGGCAGGCGGCGCCGACTGCTGCTGCGTGCTGGTCTTGACTTTGGTGTCGCGAATGGCCTTCACCTTGGCAAGCCGCTTGTTCTCCTCATCCGTGCGCACGGTGATGAACTTGATCACCTGCTCCGTCACGCGAAGGCGGCGCTCCAGTTCGGCAACCAGCGGGCCGTCTGCGGCAATGTGCAGCAGCACGTACTGGCCGTCCTGAAACTTGCGGACCGTGTAGGCAAGACGCCGGCGTCCAAGCTTTTCTACCTGCTTGACTTCACCGTTGCCCGTGGTAATCACGGTCGAAAATCCTTCAATCAACTTTTCCAGGTCGGCTTCTTCAATGTCCGGGCGGACAATAAACATGACTTCATAGGTACGGCTCATTCAGGGTTCTTCTTTCTGCGGAGTTGTGAGCCCCGCACCTTCGCGTGGGAAGGTATGGAAGTTAGGCACCGCGACTCGTCGACATTCTGCAGCAGCCAGATCGACTTACGCCTCATCGCGGCGGTTGAATAGGTTCATGGCCGGGCCGATGCCCTGCGCCACAATGGTTTCGACCGCCTCTGCGGCACGGTCGAGAGCTTCGTCCAGCAACGCAAGGTCGGCCTTGCGCAGTGGTTGCAACAGGTAGTCGGAACCACCTGCTCGGATCTCACGCCCATCCGGTGCGGCGCCCTTGCCGACGCCGATCCGGATGCGGATCCAATCCTGTGTGCCGAGCACGCCGGTGATCGATTTGACCCCGTTGTGCCCGTTGCTGCTGCCGTTTGCGCCCAGCTTGATGCGGCCAAGCGGAAACGCCAACTCGTCGTAGAGCACCAGCACGTCCTGCGCCGGAGTGAGTTGCAGGTCCTGAACCAGTGCGGCAACGGCATGCCCGCTCAGGTTCATATACGTCTCTGGTTTGGCCAGCAGGCATTCCTGCCCTGCGATGACGGCCTTGCCGGTGAGCGCCCTGCCCCTCCGGTTTGCCAGAATCGTCCCGCCGCGTTCCGCAAGACGATCAATGGCAAGAAAGCCGGCATTGTGTGGGGTGAAGGTGTACTCCGGACCAGGATTCCCAAGACCGACGATCAACTTCACTGCATACTCCTACCATCCCCGGTCCCCGCCATTCACGACGTATGCAAAATGCGCGAATGGCGAAGATCCAGGGTCAGCCAGCATTGCGCCGCTCTTACTTCTTGGCTGCGGGCTTGGCAGCGGCGGCAGCCGGAGCAGCGGCCTCCTTGCCCTTGCCCTTGGTCACTTCCGGTTCTGGCGTGCCAGGTGCGGCGGCATCCACAGCGATGTCTTCCTTCATCAGCGTCACATGCGCCACGGTTGACGTCGCATCTTCCAGAAACTTGATCGAGCCCGAGTGCGGCAAATCGGCGATGTGAATGGCATCGTTCAGGTTCAGGCCGCTCACGTCCACATCGAGCGAGGTCGGAATGTCGCCTGGCAGGCACTCGATCTGCACTTCACGCAGGATCTGGTCGAGCACACCTCCCTGCAGCTTGACGCCAGGGGCGGTGCCGGTCAGGAATACCGGGACCGAAACACGCATGGCCTTGTCCATCGCAATGCGCTTGAGATCGATATGCAGCAGGTGGCCCTTGATGGGCTCGTACTGCCAATCCACAATCATGGCCTTGGTTCCCGACGCTTCCGCAATATTCAGATCAAAGATGGTGTTGTGGCCGGAATCCGAGTGCAGAATTTTGAGGATCGCCTTGGGGTCAAGCGTAATGGCCATGGACTCCTGGCCAGCGCCGTACACTACGGCGGGGATCAGGCCGGAGACGCGCACGCGGCGCGCTGCATTTTTGTTGAACTTGCCCGTACGAAGTGTTCCTGCGACTGCTTCTGGAGTTGCCATGTGCTTTCCTTTCGGGCACGGAGTGCAGGGAACAACAGTCTGGGAACAGGGCACAGAGTCCATGTCGCCGATGCTGCTTCTGCCTTCTCGCTCCCTTTGCGATCGGTGATCGCGGTGAAGGTCGGACCGACAAACTCGGTACGACTCGTTGCCTGGTGGAGCAGGACGCGCTTCCCTGTTCCCTAAATCCTGTTCCCTTCTCTTAGAGAAACAGTGAACTGACGCTGGTTTCCATGTGGATGCTTTCAATGGCACGACCTAAAAGACCGGCTACCGAGAGCACTTTGACCTTTCCTGTGGCCACTGCGTCGTCACGCAGCGGAATGGTGTTTGTCACCACAAGTTCCTTCAGCTTGCTGGCGGCAATGCGCTCGGCCGCTGGACCCGACAGCACCGCGTGCGACGCGCAGGCGTACACGTCGGTGGCGCCATTCTCCAGCAGGGCGTCGACGGTTTTAGTCAGGGTGCCCGCTGTATCGACGATGTCGTCCAGAATGATGCACGTACGACCGCGCACATCACCAATGACATTCATGACCTCGGTGATGTTGATGTCCGTACGCCGCTTATCCACGATCGCCAGCGGCGCGCCGAGCTTCTGTGCAAAAAACCGCGCACGCTCCACACCTCCGGCATCGGGAGAGACCACCGTCAGGTTTGGCAGGTCGAGATCGCGAAAGTAGCCGACCAGCACGGGGGATGCAAACAGGTGATCAACCGGAATATCAAAGAATCCCTGGATCTGTGCCGCGTGCAAATCCACCAGAAGAGCACGGTTCGCGCCGGCAGTTTGCAGCAGATCGGCAATGAGCTTCGAGGTGATGGCAACGCGCGGTCGATCTTTCCGGTCCTGCCGGGCATAGCCGTAGTACGGCATCACCACGGTTACCCGGCCCGCCGACGCACGCTTCAGCGCGTCAATCATAATCAGCAGTTCCAACAGGTGTTTTTCAACCGGTGCGCTGCTCGGCTGTACCAGAAAAACATCGGCGCCGCGTACATTTTCCAGCAGTTGGAAGTGGATCTCGCCGTCGGAAAAGCTCTGCAGGCGGGTTTGCCCAAGCGGTACCCCGAGGAATGCGCAGACTTCCTCGGCAAGCGGACGATTCGCAGACCCGCAAAAGATCTTGAAGCGCTTGTCATCGGCAAGGCGCGAAGATCGCTTGCGTTCCGGCGTGGATGCGGGCACCTTGCCGGACTGTGCGGTCTTGTCACTGCCGTTGGCCGTAGCCTGAATGGAGGGAAGTTCGAGCGTGAGCATATCGTCTGTGGGTGCCATGTGCGGTGCGAGTCCTTTCCAAGCCGGTTAGCGTTGGTAGAAAGCTGCTGCCGAAATGTCCTGCCGATCTCCCTTCCGCGAAACAGTACCTGGCTTGCGGAAGTCGAAACGACCCTGGGTTATCTGGTTGGGCGACCAGGATTCGAACCTGGACAAAGTGCTCCAAAGGCACTTGACCTACCGTTAGTCGATCGCCCAACGCTACCTGCCGCGCCGGGAAAGGCCGCAACCGAAAGCTACTGCCAGCACCAGTGTACGAACTTCTGCGCCGCTTCGCGCTACGATCTGTGGTGGATTGCCTTTAATCGGCAAAGATTCCGTTCCAGTACTCGTCGCGCGTTACGGTGTGCGTCAAAAATGTTCGAGCGCCGGTGGCCAGCACCGAAACCCGCCGCTGCGCCGCGATCGCATCCGCTTCGGTCCGGTACAGACCAAATAGGGAGGAACCAGAGCCTGAAAGCATTGCCAGCAGCGCAGAAGAAGCCGCACTGGACGTGCTTTCCCGGGACTTCTCGCCCATAAGGGCATGCTTGATCTCGCGCAGGGAGGGGTGCTGCTGAAAGACGACCGATTCAAAGTCGTTTTCAATCCCGGTACGGACAAGCGCAAGAAGTGGATTCTCGGCCAGGTCTTGAAGAGGCGATCCCAAGACACCGGAGGCGCCGGTCCGATCCCTGGTGGAAGATTCACCCGGAACCTGATTGCCCGCCGGTGTAAAGGCAGAGGCGTAGACACGGCTCAACTCTGCAAGTCTATCGTGCGCAACCTGCGGGGTCAACCGGGCAATCTGCTCGTCCCATGCGCGAAACGCTGCAGGCGTCGATGATCCCACTGCCGGCGTTGCAATGACGGCATGCATCCGTGGCAGGTCAGGGTACGGCACCACCAGTTCGCCTCGGTTGCTCCCATGTACTGTTCCGCCAACCAGAAAGACTGGGACATCGGAACCCACGCCGGCCGCCAGAGTCTGCCGCTGCGTCGGCGGCAGCGCGATGTCCAGTTGCCGTTCCAGCCCCAGCAGGGCCGCGGCGGCATTTGCGGAACCAGCCCCCATGCCGCCCTGCATCGGCAGGTTCTTTTCCAGGTGCAGGCGCACGGTGGCCGTCACCTGCAATGTGGTCAGCGCGTCGCGCACGATGCGGTACATCGTATTGCGCGCGTCGCACGGCACACGCACATCGCTGCAGGTCAGCTGGATCGTCGTTTCGGAAGCGCGCGCTGCGTCCACGGTCACAGCATCGTGCAATGCCACCGTCTGAAACAACGTCGTGAGCTGGTGAAAGCCATCTGGCCGTGGCGGTCCGATGCGGAGCCCAAGATTAATCTTGGAAAGCGAGCGAACAGTGGTCGGCGAACGCGGGAGCATCAACTCTAAGTGTAGCGGGGGAAGAGACGCTCGCCAGGCAAGACGACCTTTTGCGGCGGCCTACGTCTCATTCCTGTTTCTTTTGAAACTCAACCGTTTCCAGCGTGACTTTTGCAGATACCCGCTTGAACTTTAGGGAGCAAAAGCCAAGTTTTCTGCGTATAAGCAAGAGAGTCTCTTCCATGCAAGCCTTTCGTCATCGTTGCCAGGCATTATGGATTGCCTCCCTCCTGCTATGCCTCGCTCCAGCGATGCTGGTCGGGCAATCGACGGTCCATCCTGAGCCACCCGGCAGCCGTGGCAACCTCGCTGACCCGGCAAGCTCCGTCAGGCTGCAGGGGCAGGGCCGCGTCATCGTTCCCATGCTGGACCATGACCTGACCCTTGGCGATTTTGTCGGGATGAAACCATCCGCCGCCGCGCGCCAGAAGCTGGCGTATGTGAATGAGATGGTTCAGAACCAGCCCCAGGATGGGAAACCGGCAACCGAACGAACGGAGGTTTGGCTTGGCCGCACACACACCACCTTTTTTGTCGTGTTTGTGTGCTACGACCATCAGCCGCAGACGATGCGAAGCCACCTGGCACGCCGCGAGAATATTTCGAATGACGATTCCGTGGGCCTTCTGCTTGATCCGTTTCAGGACCGGCGGCGTGGCGTGCTCTTCCAGCTCAACCCTGCCGGGGTGCAGGCCGACGCGAACTGGACGGAGAACAACGACCCGGATTACAGCTACGACCAGGTGTGGAACTCGAGCGCACGCCGCACACCGGAGGGTTGGCTGGCGTTGATGGCTATTCCCTTTCGCAGCATCCGCTCGCGCAGCGCTTCGCCGGAGTGGGGCGTTGTGCTGAGCCGCAACCTGCCGCGGAATAGTGAGACGGATTACTGGCCACGTATTTCGCAGTCGATCAGCGGGACCCTGACCCAGGAGGGCTCGCTGCTTGGCATGGAAGGTGCCACCTCGCACAATGTTCAAATCAATCCGTATGGATTGGTACACCGCATCCGTGAACTCGACATCAACGACCCGGCAAATCCCTTCTTCAGCAACCGCAACCTGCAAGGTACCGTTGGCGGCGATGTTAAAGCCGTGGTCAAGGACACCATCGTCCTTGATGGAACGATCAATCCGGACTTTAGTCAGATTGAATCAGACCAGCCCCAGTTTCGTATCAATCAACGCTTTGCCGTGTATTACCCCGAATTGCGGCCGTTCTTTCTGGAGAATTCGAGTTACTTCGATACACCGATTCAGTTGCTTTATACGCGTACGATCGAGATCCCCGAATTCGGCGCACGCGCGACAGGAAAGATTGGACACACCAATCTCGGATTTCTTTCCATCGACGACCGTGCTCCCGGCATCTTCGTTGCTCCAGACGACCCGCTGCATGGCAAGCGTGCGCTGACCACCGTTCTACGCATAAGTCAGGACCTGGGAAAGTACTCCAGCGCCGGAGTGATATATGCACAGCGTACTTTGGCAGAAAGCAGCAATCGTGTCGGCGGCATCGATTTCCGCTACCATGTCGATCAGCACTGGACAGTGCAGGGTGCTTCCGTGGTAAGTTCGACCCACCAGCTGGATGGCAGTTATAACGCGGGACCCGCGAACAAGCTGTCCCTTACCAGGCAGGGACACAGTTTTTTCTTCAACGAGAACTATCGCGACTTTAGTCAGGGCTACGAGGCTGATGCCGGCTTTGTGACGGTTCCTCAGGTACGCCAAAGCAATACACAGATTGGTTACACCTGGTACCCAACTCATCGTGCCCTGCAGAGCTTTGGCTTGCAGGTGAACAATCGCCTTGCGTTCGACCGCAGAGGGAACCGTGTCTTTCATTACACAGAGGCAGACATTATCTTTACCCTGCCGAACAATGGGCTGATCGTTCCTTTCTTTGGTCAGAATTCGGACACGCTGCTGCCGGCAAACTATCCTGCGCTGACACGTACCTCAAACTTTACAGAAAACTATGGCGGTCTTCTTCTCAGGTTTGCACCGCGGCCACAGGTCAACGGGTCACTCAACGTGAGTCATGGGGCGACGCCGAACTACAGCCCTGTCGGGAGTAACCCACCCACTCTGCTTACGGAAGATACCGTGCAGGCCTACCTTACGCTGCAGCCTGTTGGTGGCCTTAGTATCGATAACACTTATCTTCTGGATCGAACGCACCAGGCGGAGGGTAAGTTGGGTGGGTATGAAAGCCAGACCCTGCGTACCAAGATCAACTATCAGTTCACGCGTGCTTTTTCCGCGCGCGCCATTGTGGAGTATGACTCTGTCGGTCGCAATCCGCTGGTAAGTGCCCTCGATCGCACCAAGCAGATCAGTACGGAATTTCTGCTGACCTGGCTGCCGCATCCGGGTACCGCGATTTATGTGGGGTATGACTCCGACTTACAGAATCTTGGTCGCAGCTTGTGCAATCGCACCGTGACCGGTACCTGCGATCCCAACAATACCGACGCGCCGCGGGCAACCCAGTACTTAAACGACGGACGTCAGCTCTTCATCAAGGCGTCGTACCTGTTGCGGTTCTAGCCCTTCCCTGCACATTGCGTATGATCGACGCATCCCAATGTTCCCTGGAGTGCGAATGACTCACCGCAGCCGTGTGCTTGGCCTACCCGTTTGCCTTTTGCTGTTGACGCTGCCGGCATGGACGCAGGACGCCGTATCCAAGCCACCCGTGCGCACAAAGCATGCCATGGTCGTGACCATCCAACACGACGCGACAGACGCCGGGGTCAGCATTCTGCAGCAGGGCGGCAACGCCGTGGATGCAGCCGTCGCGGTCGGCTTCGCGCTTGCCGTTGTTTATCCGCAGGCTGGCAACCTGGGCGGTGGCGGCTTTATGCTGATCCGGCCGGGGCACGCCAGCGGACCGGAGATGATGGGGGACGGCAAGGCGCATTTTCTGGACTATCGCGAAAAGGCGCCTGCTGCGGCATCCCAGGACATGTACCTGGGCAAGGATGGAAATGTCGTAAAAGGCCTGAGCACGCAGGGCTACCTCGCGAGCGGTGTACCTGGCACGGTCGCCGGCCTGGTCTATGCGGAGCAGCATTACGGCAAGCTCGGCCTCAAGGCCGTGATGCAACCATCCATCAGGCTGGCGCGTGATGGATGGGTGGGCACAGAGCCGGAGGTCGCCGCGTGGCGCACAAAGCAGATGGCGCCGTACCCGGAGTCGCGGCGGGTATTTCAGCGGAACGGGGATTTCTACAAGGCTGGTGAGGTCATCAAACAGCCGGACCTTGCAGCAACGCTTGAGCGCATCGTCGCGGACCCTGCGGATTTCTACACCGGCAGCATGGGCAAACAGATTGCCGATTGTATGCAGGCGGGCGGCGGCCTGATCACGCGGCAGGACATGGCGTCGTACCAGGTCAAAGACCGCGAGCCGCTCGTGGGTACCTATCACGGCTACGAAATTCTCACCTCCCCGCCTCCATCGTCAGGCGGCATCGTGCTGCTTGAACTCTTGAACATCCTTGGCGGCTACGACCTGCCAAAGCTGGGTGCCGATCGCTCGCCGGCACAGGTGCACCTCATTGCCGAGGCCTTTCGCCGCGCCTACATGGACCGCGGCGATTACCTCGGCGATCCTGATTTTGTGTCGATGCCGCTGAAACAGATGGCGGACCCCAACTATGCGGCAGCCTGGCGAAAGACCATTGATCCGGTGATGGCGACGCCGAGCGCAAGGCTGGTGCGGCCTGCCGGGTTTATGCCGGAACTGCCGAAAGCCGCGCGCGAGACGCACGAGTCGCCGCAGACCACGCACTTCAGCGTGGTGGATGCGGAGGGGAACGCAGTCAGCAGCACTTACACGCTGAACTTCTTCTTCGGCAGCGGCGTCACCATCCAGGGTCTGGGCTTCGTCATGAATGACGAAATGGATGACTTTGCCTCAAAGCAGGGGGTTCCGAACGCCTTTGGCCTGGTGCAGGGGCCAGCCAACGCCATTGCACCCCTGAAGCGGCCCCTCAGCAGCATGGCGCCAACGATCGTGACGAAGGACGGCAAACTGCGACTGGTCCTGGGCACGCCCGGCGGATCGACGATTCCCACAACGGTTGCCAACGATCTGATCAGCGTGGTCGACAACGGCCTCACGATTCAGCAGGCTGCCGATGCACCGCGCTTTCATCACCAGTATCTGCCGGACATTCTGCAGCTGGAGAAGCATTACCCGGTGGGCGTGATCGACGTGCTGGCAACGCGGGGCTACACCCTGCAGCGGTCGGGTGAGTTTGACGAAAAGAATCCGGGCCTGTGGGGCGACAGCGAACTGATCGCGGTCGATCCTGCGAACGGCGACCTTCTGGGTGGCCACGACACCCGGCGCGCGTTCGGCAAAGCGGCAGGGTACTGAGCAGGTGGACGAGCAGCGCAACCGGGGATGCGCTTCCAGACCCGCCCGCATGCAGGGTGTTTGAACCAGTCGTCCCCGACCCGGCATCGGCAGAGACCAGGTAGACGCCGGCATAGCCGGACAACGATCCCAGCGCTGCGCTCGAGTGGCGATTCCGGTGCGGGCATTCTAAAGTGTGGCGTGCAGCGCCAGCCACAACTCATTCAAGCAATCCTTCCCTCGATCCACGATGCGACCTCGACCCTCGTTCCAGACGAGTGTCCGCATTCGCCTCGACCGAATAGCCCCGGACACACTACACTTCTGCGACACCAGAAAATGCCTTGGCAGTTTGCCGGAGAATGCATTGACGATTACAGGAAAACTGATGCTCAGCACCGCAGTCGGCGCGCTGGGTGGCTTGCTGTTTGGCTTTGATACGGTCGTGATCAGTGGAACCATCGACCAGCTTGGGCGCGTGTTTGAGCTGTCTCCGGCCGCCCAGGGCCAAACCGTTTCGATCGCACTCTGGGGAACGGTGCTGGGTTCGCTGGTCAGCGGCTGGCTTGGCACAAAGCTGGGCGGCCGCAATGCGCTGCGTGTGATGGCGTTGCTGTATGTCCTCAGCGCTGTTGGCTGTGCGGTTGCGCCCAGCTGGGTGTTTCTCATGGTCCTGCGCTTTATCGGCGGCATCGGGATCGGCGGCTCCAGCGTGCTCGGCCCGGTGTACATTGCAGAGCTTGCGCCGGCAGCGTGGCGCGGTCGGCTGGTGGGCACGTTTCAGGTCATGGTGGTCGTCGGCATCCTTCTGGCGTATGTGAGCAACTGGTACATTGCGCGGCTCAACCTGGGTGCGGCGGAGTGGCGCTGGCAGCTTGGCGTTGCCGCAGCACCGGCGGTGCTTTTTCTGGCGCTGCTGTACACCATTCCGCAGAGTTCCCGTTTCCTCATCTCGCAGAACAGCCTCGATGATGCGCTGACGGTACTGCGTGAGATGGGCGCCATGGACCCAAAGGGAGAACTGGAGGACATCCGCAAATCGATCCACATGGAAAGCGCAGACAAGGACGAGCCGCTGTTTCAGCGATCGTTACGGTTGCCGCTGTTTCTTGCCGTCACCATCGGCATGTTCAACCAGCTTTCGGGCATCAACGCGATTCTGTACTACGCCCCGAGCATCTTTACCTCCGCCGGCCTGACCCAGCTTTCAGCCTTCAGTCAGTCGGTGTGGATTGGCGTGGCCAACCTGCTCGCAACGTTCCTGGGCATGTCGATCATTGATCGCGTCGGTCGCAAAACGCTGCTGCTGGTGGGCTCGGTGGGCATGGTAATTGCGCTGACCGGCGTCGGTCTCATTTTCCAGACCCACACACACCCGGAGCTGCTGGTCTGGTGCCTGGTTCTGTTTATCGCCTTCTTTGCGGTGTCACAGGGTGCTGTCATCTGGGTGTACATCTCAGAGGTGTTTCCCACACGGGTGCGCAACAAGGGCCAGAGCCTGGGTGCGTCGTCGCACTGGATCATGAACGGCATCATTGCGGCGTTGTTCCCCATCATTGCCGTCAAGCTGTCGCGCGCCGTGCCGTTTTACTTCTTCGCCATCATGATGCTGGTACAGTTCGTCGTCGTCCTGACCATTTATCCGGAGACGAAAGGCCGGACCCTGGAGCAGCTGCAGGCCCAGTTGGAACGGTAGCGCACATGGCGCAGCATACTGCGGAGCCCATGACCTTCCCTTATTTCGCAGGCGTGTGAGCTCGTTCAGCGACGGCGTTGGCGGCAACGAGGTAGGCTTACGCGTCCCGATGGGAGCGCGGAACGGCAGTGTTCCCTGCCGCCCGTAAGCTCGTGTTCCGCGAAATCGTGTGCTCGGTACCTAGCTATTCAGTGCGTCCGCATGCCGGTTTGCCCGGGTTTCGGCCTCGCCCGCAGAGGTCGACACATGTCCACGCCCGCTGAACATGAGGTTGATCCAGTCTCCCAGGATGCCAAGCTTTTGCGAGGTGCCCGGCATCTTCATCAGGTAAATGCCGCGCCACATCAACCAACCCAGCAGCCCCTTGATGTTCACGCCAAAAACATGGGCAACACCGTCATAGCGGGAGATCACGGCAAGTTCGCCGATCTGTTTGTAGGTAAAAGGCTTCGGCTCGGCACCACGCAGGACTGCGGCGATGTTCTGCGCCACAAGCGCACCTTCGCGAGTTGCATTCTGCGCTGTTGGCGCAAAGAACTTGCCTTCCGCATAAGGGGTGGGAATTTCGGCACAATCGCCAATTGCCCATACGTTCGTCTCGCCCTGCACCCGGAAGGAACTGTCGGTCGCGATGCCGCCCTTTTTGCCCTTTGCACAATCCATGGTCTTTAACAGCGGCGCTGGCATAATGCCTGTGTCCCAAATCAGCAGGCCGGGGTTCAGCACTTCACCGCTGGTCAGCGTCAGCGCATGCTCTTCCACCTTTTGCACACCTACGCCCATCAGCACGCGAATGCCATCTTTCTCCAGCACCTTCTTGCCATACTCGCCGAGTTTTTCGGGCAGTTCGGCCATCAGCCGTTTGCCCGGCTCCACCAGCGTTACGGAAAGCTCGCTTTCCTTGATGTTGTAGACACTTGCCGTGTCATGCAGCAGGTCGTTGACGCTGGCGATGGTCTCAACGCCGGTGTAGCCACCGCCCGCGACCACCACGGTCAACAGCCGTTTGCGCTCGTCCGGGTCGGTGCTGGCTGCGGCGAGTTCCACATTGCGCTGCGTCGTGGCTTGCACACGACGCGCATCAGACAGCGTCTTCATGGCAATGCTGTGCTCTTTTGCGCCCTCGATGTCGCGGTAATTGGTTGTCGAGCCAAGCGCAATCAACAGGTGGTCGGCCCGAAGCATGTTGCCGTCGACGAGCGTTACGATACGGCCCTTCACGTCAATGTGCTCCACCTCGCCCTGCACGAACTGCACACGGTGCGACAGCGTGCGATTCGGCCCAATCACGTGCGCCGGACTAACCGAACGGCCCGCGGTCTCGGTAAGCATCGGCGTGTACAGCAGGTAATCGTTGCGATCCACCAGCGTTACACGACAGTCCGGCAGCAGGACGTGCGCCAGTTTCTCCGCGGCGTACCATCCGCCAAATCCGCCACCCACCACTACCACGTGCGCTCGTGCCTGCTGTTGATTCGCGACCATACCCCTATCCTCGCAGATGCAGATGAACTTTCGTGATTAGCCTCGAAAATGCCCGTGATGCAGCAGAACCACTCGCAGGCTTTGTGCAGGACGAAAAAGGCGCACTTCCGGAAACACGCCAGTGCCTTGCCGACAACCTGCCTGCTTCGGGGGCGATGAGGGCGTATCCCACGTCTTTTCCACGCGCACAGCCTGCGGACCATGGACAATGGAGAGGAAGGCAGGATGCGCCAGTGCAGCGTGTCCTGCCGCCGCCCTGTTCTGCCAATGAGGTGTTCTGCCGGATGACTGCCCCGATCCACCGCCAAAGACCTGCGTTCTTTCTGCTGCTGCTGTGGCTGCTGTGCACCGCTGGCATGTGGTCCCAGCCCGCGACTTCGCCGCAGGCCACGTCGAAAGCCCGGGCAAAGCACGCCGCACAGGAGCCGCTCACCGATGCCTATCCCATCGATACAGCGGATCCCGGCGCACGTCTTTTGCCGAAAAACCCGCTCACAGCGGCCGCGCCGGTATCGCTCGAACAAGGGGGAGCGTCTTCGACTGCGGCGGATGCGGCTCCACCGGTCGCCACGCAGACTCCGGCCCCCGCAACGCAGCCGGCGCCAGCTGCCGCCGCAGCCCCAGCGTCAGCCGCGCCGCAACCTGCCCCTGCCGCCGCTGCGGCATCCATCGCCGCGGTTGCGCCGGTGCAGGCGGTCGCAAATGTTTCGGGTCCGCGGCTGCCACCGGCGGACGTGTTGCTCGACGACCAGCCTGTCTTCTCGATCAACGCGCGCCTGGCGCAGTATTCTCCAACGGAGCGCGCAGCCGCCGTCTCGGCAAATATGGAGCGCCTGCAGCATAAGCGCGGCTTCGATCCATCCTGCGTCGGCACGCTCGACCACGAGGGCAGCACCGATATCGTCTGTGGCGACACCGTGCTTGCAACCACGACCGATCAGGACGCCTACTTCGACCCGGCAGGACGAACTCGCCAGGCACTGGCACTCGCACACGCCGACGCCATGCGCCTCGGCTTTCAGCGCATGCAGCAGGAGTACAGCGCCACTTCGCTCTCCCTGGGTGCGCTTAAAAGTGTGGGCGCGGCCATGTTGCTCATCCTGATCCTTCTTGGCCTGCACTTCCTGTTTCCAATCCTCTATCGCGAAATCCAACATCGCCGCGGAACACACATCCGGCCTATTCGCATTCAGCGCCTGGAACTGCTCAGCGAAGAGCGTCTGACGGACCTGCTGGTACAAGTCGCACACCTTGCCCGGCTTGCGCTGACACTGGTGCTGTTTTACTTCTTCATTCCGCTCGTCTTCAGTTTTTTCGCACCAACGCGACGGTTTGGCCACGAGCTGGTGGAGTACGTTGTAAGCCCGGTGCGCCGTGGCTGGATTGGCCTCATCAACTACATCCCGAGCCTGCTTGTTGTGCTGATCGTGAGCTTCTTCACCTTCCAGGCACTCAAGCTTGCGCGCTTCTTTTTCCGCGAAATTGAGCGCGGCAACCTCATCGTTCCGGGATTCTTCTCCGAGTGGGCGATGCCGACCAGCCGCATCGTCGATCTGCTTCTCATCGCCTTTGCCATCGTGATTGCATTTCCCTATTTGCCCGGTTCCGATTCGGCAGCATTTCGCGGTGTGTCCATCTTTCTTGGCGTGCTTCTGTCCCTCGGCTCCAGCACCGCCATTTCCAATATCGTGGCCGGCGTCATGCTGACGTATACGCGCGCCTTTCGCATTGGCGACCGGGTACAGATTGCGGACACCGTCGGCGACGTCATTGAAAAGACTCTGCTCGCCACGCACGTGCGGACGATCAAGAATGTCGTTGTCACGGTCCCCAACGGCATGGTGCTGACCAGTCACATCGTCAACTTCAGCCGGTCAACGCCGGACCGCCCGCTGATCCTGAACGCTGGCCTGACCGTTGGCTACGAGGTGCCGTGGCAGCGGGTGCACCAGCTGCTGATCCATGCCGCACGGAGCACGCTCGGTGTGCTTGCCACGCCTGTGCCGTTCGTCCTGCAAACCTCTCTGGACGACTTCTATGTGTCCTACCAGGTCAACGCCTATACCTCCTCGCCCGCGCTGATGGCGCAGATGTACAGCGACCTCAATCAACACATCCTCGACGCCTTTCGAGAGGATGGCATCAACATCATGTCGCCGCACTACAACGTGGTCGTAGGCCCGGACAAGTCAGGGCTGGCACAGGCGCAGGGAAAATAATCTAGGCGTTTCGAAGCGAGAGGGCTTGTCTCAACCAACAGAATTGACCGCCGAGAAGAACGTTCGGCGGCCAATCTGTCGGGCACAACCTTACATGGACAGGTTCAGAACGCGGTTAAGTCGCTGCACAAAGCTCGAGGGATCCTTCAACGGCAAGCCCTCCATGAGCAGCGCCTGATCCAGCAGCAGCCATGCCGCATCGTCCATCACCCCTTCACCTGGATGCGCCAGCAGCTTTTTTACAATCTCATGGTCCGGATTGATTTCAAGCGTCGGCTTTGGTTCCGGTAATTCTTTCTGCCCCATGGCACGCAGCATCTGCTGCAGTTGCATGGACGGCTCTTCTTCATCGGACACCACGCACGACGGACTGTCCGCCAGGCGAACCGATGCGCGTACCTCTTTCACCCGGTCGCCGAGTGTCGCCTTCAGCTTGTCAAGCAATGGCTGCAGTGCCACATCCTGCTCCGGCTCTGCGTCATCCTTAAAGTCTTCGCTGGTGCCGGCTTTATTGACCGCTTTCAGGTCGACCTCGCCGTACTTGTCAATCTGCCCAAAGACGATTTCATCGATCTCGTCATCGAGGATCAGGACTTCAATATCCTTCTTCTTGTAAATCTCCAAAAGCGGCGACTTGCGCAGCAACGATTCTGCCCCGCCGGTGATGTAGTACAGGCTCTTCTGTCCTTCGGTCATGCGCGCTGTTGCATCGGCAAGGCTGGTCAGGCCCTCTACCTTCGTGGACTTCAGGCGGATGAGGTCAAGCAGTGCCTCACGATTGCTGTGATCTGTATACAGGCCTTCCTTCAACGGACGGTTGTACTGGGTGATGAATTGCAGGTACTGTTCGGCATCCCTTGCGGCGATGCCCTTGAGCTCCGAGAGGATCTTTTTCACACTCGCCGTGCGTATGCTCGCCAAGACCCGGCTTTCCTGCAACAGTTCACGGCTGACGTTCAGCGGCAGATCTTCGCTGTCGATAATGCCGCGGACAAAGCGCAGGTACTGTGGAAGTAAGTCCTTTGCGTCGTCCATAATAAAGACACGTTTGACATATAACTTGACGCCTCCCTTGTACTCGGCCTGGTATAGGTCCAGCGGCGCATGGGACGGGATGTAGAACAGCGTCGTGTACTCCAGGCTGCCTTCCGCGCGGGTATGGAACCAGAACAGCGGGTCGGCGGAATCGCCCGTAATGGACTTATACAGCTCCTTGTATTCCTCGTCCGTCAACTCGCTCTTCGAGCGCCGCCACAGCGCACTGGCTGCGTTCACCTGCTCGGTGGTGCGCTTCTTGTCCGCCTTCTTTTCCGCTTCGTTCCACTCGCTCTTGTCATAGGTCAGAAAGATGGGAAAGGCGATGTGGTTGGAGTACTTCTTGACAATCTCTTTCAACCGCCAGCTGTTGGCGTACTGCTTGCCCTCGTCGTTCAGGTACAGAAGAACGGTGGTGCCTGCAACGGCGCGCTCCGCCGGTTCAATGTCAAAGCCGGTCTTGCCGTCGCTGGTCCAGCGCCAGGCCTGCTCTTCGCCGGCCTTGCGCGACACCACCTCAATGCGGTCGGCCACCATGAATGCACTGTAAAAACCAACGCCGAACTGCCCGATCAGGTTCGAATCCTTCCGGGCATCGCCGGACAGCTGCGACAGGAAATTCTTCGTCCCCGAGCGTGCGATAGTGCCAAGGTGAGCGATGAGATCGTCCTGGTTCATGCCGATGCCGGTGTCCGCGATGGACAATGTGTTGTTGGTTTCGTCCAGCTCCAGATCGATCCTGGGATCGAAGGGCAGGTCCTTCAACGCGGCATCGGTCAGCGTCAGGTAACGCAGCTTGTCCAGTGCGTCTGACGAGTTCGAGATCAACTCGCGCAGAAAGATTTCCGGATGTGAGTACAGGGAATGGATGATCAGTTGCAGCAACTGACTGACTTCGGTTTGAAATTCCTGTTTTGCCATGGCAAGGTCAATTGTAAAAGCACGGGTGCGCCAGGGAAAGCACCCTACAGGCCTCTAACCTTCGCCGGTGGACGATGGAAGTACGCGTGCCTCCGTACACTTGCGGAGGATTCGATGGCACAGGCACTGGGCGCCACAGCCCGGCAGTACCGGCCGCTACCGCGTGTGCTTCGCGGCTTCTGGATGGGTTGTGCGCTGCTGTTCGCGCTCATGTTCCTGGTGGGCTACGGTCGTTATCGCGCGGGTGCGCCGCCAGCGCACTACAATCCGCTGGGAACGGTGCACTTCTCCGACCTGATGGAGTACGTGCCGACCTACCGGCTGCTGCACACCGCCGCCTTCTTCCACAACCCGGTGACCAACCCGGTCGCCTACCCGCCCTTTGGCGCCATCTTCTACCAACTGCTGTATGCCACGGGCCACCCCGTGCGCGCCTATGTTGCCTGTGCCGTGCTTTGGCTGCTGGCCCTGTCAGCTGCAGGGACGCAGTGGCTCACACGGGAGGGCCTTGCACCACGGACGGCCCTGCTGTTTCCGCTCACCACGCTGATGATGATCTTCCCCTTCTTCGGCATGGTCTGCTACGGCAACATCGAGCTCTTTCTCTGGATGTTCACGGCAACGGGCATGTGGGCATGGACACGGCGACATCCACATACCGCCGCGGCACTGTGGGGGTGCGCCGCCGCCATGAAGCTGTATCCCATCCTGTTCCTGCTGCTGCCGCTGACGGCGCGCCGCTTTCGGGCGGTGCTGGTCGGCACGGCGACCTTTGTCACGGTTTCCGCCATCTCCCTGTGGTACCTGGGGCCGAGCATGGCAGTCGCCTGGCGCGGTTCGCTGCACAACGTCTTCGGCTATCAGGACAAGCGCGTGGGCGAGTGGACACTGCATGAGCTTGCGACCAACCACTCTGCGTACAACTGGGTAAAGCTTGCCCTGCGCATGGCCGACCTGCCGTTTCAGGCAGGCACACGCGTCTACCTCGTGGGTAGCGCGGCTCTGTTTCTTCTGCTCTTTTTCGGTCGGGTGCGCAGGCTGCCGGTCGCCAACCAGCTGCTCGCCATCACGGCCTTCATGCTGTTGTTTCCGCCGATCTCCTACTTTCACACGCTGGTGCACCTTCTGGCTCCCCTGGCGCTGTTGTTTGCCGTGGCACTGCGTGCCGAGCGCACCGGCATGCAGGCACCGGGCGTCGGCGGCAGCGTCGCCCTGATGGTGCCGCTGTTTGGATCGTTCATGCTGCTGACCGAACCGCGTCTCTTCCTCTTCGGTGGCCTGCTGCAGGCGCTTCTGCTGCTGCTGCTGTTCTATAACGCTGTGCGCTTCCCCTTTACCCTGGTTGCGACGGAGTCTTCGACCGTTCGCGGCACGACGCCGGATGAGCCCAGGCCAGCACACGCCACCCGTTGGCCTGCCGAAGCCAGGCTGTAACGCGCAAGGGGAATCTCGTGCCTGCCGTGCGCAGTCCCGCGGTCTCGGTTAGGCTGTGAGAACATCCTGCCCAGCCCAAGGTTCCCACGCATGTTTCGTTGTCCGCCGTCCACGCTCACCGCCACGCTTCGCGCCGCCTTTGCCGCCACGCTCGCCTTTTCGTTTCTGCCGCTGCCGGCGCAAACGGCCCCTGCCCCACCCCGCGTGGAATATGTCCGCGCGGGCAAGATGTTTGACAGCCATGCGGGCAGGTATGTGGATGGCGCGGTTCTGGTCGTTGAGGGCGCACGCATTCGCAGCGTGGAACCAGCGAACTTTGCCATTCCTGCCGGCGCAACGGTGATCGACCTGACGAACAGCTTCGTCTTTCCGGGCCTGATTGACTGCCATGTGCACCTGACTGGGCGCGCGGACAAGTACAACGAGATCGACATCTTTCACGAGACGCTCGTGACTGCCGGGATCAACGGCGTAGTCAACGCGAAAAAGACGCTGGATGCAGGGTTTACCACCGTGCGGGACGTGAGCTCACCACCGTTTGCCGCGGTCGACCTGCGCGACAGCATCAACGAGGGCTTTGTTCCGGGTCCGCGCATCGTGGCTTCAGGGCCCGGATTGTCGATTACGGGTGGCCATGGCGACCTGAACAACTTTGCACCGTGGGTCAACCCGATGGTGTACCCCGCAGAGCGCGATTTTCGCATCGCGAACGGCGAACAGCAGGTGCAGGAAACCGTCCGTGCACAGGTCAAGCACGGCGTGGACGTGATCAAGATCATGGCCAGCGGCGGCGTGCTCAGTAAAGGCGATCAGCCTGGCGCACCGCAGTACACGCTCGCTGAGCTGAAAATGGCGGCGGACACCGCACACCAGGCGGGCCGCAAGATCGCGGCACATGCGCACGGCGCGCTCAGCATCAAGTGGTCCATCGAGGCGGGAATCGATTCCATCGAGCACGCGTCCCTCGCGGACGACGAGGACATTGCCTTGGCACGCCAGCATGGCACCTACTTCGTCATGGACATCTACGACGACGACTACATTCTGCAGGAAGCGCCGAAGTTTGGCCTGCCACAGGAGCAGATCGACAAGGAACGCAGTGTGGGGCAGAAACAGCGCGACACCTTTCGCAGGGCGTGGAAGGCCGGCGTCAAAATGGCGTTTGGAACCGACGCTGCCGTCTACCCGCACGGCGACAACGCGAAGCAGTTCCACTACATGGTCCTGTACGGCATGACCCCGGCAGAGGCAGTGCAGGCGGCCACGGTGCACGCGGCGGACCTGATCGGGCGATCCGCCGACGTGGGCGAACTGACGGCCGGACACTATGCCGACCTGATCGCCGTGCAGAGCGACCCCATGGTGCACGTGGAAGCACTGGAGAAGGTGGCATTTGTGATGAAGGGCGGCGTCGTGGACAAGGACGTGCGCTAGTGGCTACGCGGCCTCGTCGTCCCGCCTCACAAGGTGGTGCCAGCGCTTGCCAAGGTAGCGGTTCCAGTACATCAGCAGGCCGGTCACCGAGAGAATGGGCAGGCTGAGGCCGAGCAGGCACCATAGAACTTTGACGGGCGTGCCCCAGAGCGTGCCAAAGTGCAGCGGATACACGAGCCACACGATCCAGTCGCCAACGGTCTGGTTCCGGCCGTAGTGCCACGTGCTGAGCAGCCGCCCCGTGGCACCGTCGAAGGTGTGAATGTCCCGATGAGAAAAGTCGCCAGCCTCAGCGGTGTCGACGTACACCGTCAGACTTCCCGCCGGACCTTTGGAAAATGCGATGCCGGAAAGGAAGCCCTGCGGATTCAGCGTATGTGTCTGGGTAAGGACGCTGGCGAGCACGGTCCGAGGGTCGGCGGAGTTGGTGCACTTCGGCGTCACCGGTACGCCCGGCTGCTGCATGCCGCGCAAAGGCGAGAAGAGGGCGACCACCTTTGCCGTCGGACCGGGCCACAGAAAATCGATGGTGGAAGCGCCCCAGACCGACACGATGGCGAGGGTTAGAATGCCGACCAGATTGTGGCTGTCGTAGTTGATGCGCTTCCAGCTGCCGCGCAGGTTGACGCGGAATCCGCGAAACCAGAGGCGCAGGCCCGGCCACCACAACACAGCGCCGCTAAGCGCAAGCACAAGCAGGCCGATGCCGGCGACACAATTCACCACAAAGCCGGTCTGCCCCATCAGCAGGTAGACATGGAAGTCGTGAACCGTGTCGAGAACGAGCTTCGGCCGCGTGGTGAGCAGGTGTCCGTCGGTGCTGTCGGCAAGCACGGTACGGCTCTGGCTGGCCACATTGCCCAGGTAGACGGCGTAAGCCGGATGCTGTCGCGAGGGCCACATCAGGTACGTCGGCGGCTCGCCTGGGAAAGCCTGCCGGGCATTGCTGAGCACCTGCTGTGCGCCGGCGAGATGAGCCGGGTCGAACCGCAGATCACGCATGGCGTAGGCGCGTAGCTCGTCGTCAAACACCAGCGCGGAGCCGGACAGGCCAATGAGTGCGACATACACCGACAGCAAAATGCCCATCCAGAGATGAACCTGGAAGAGAGCTCTTCGCAGGAAGAGTTTGCGCGGGTGGTACAGGACGTTCATCAGAAAAGGCATGGCTAGGGAAAGCTTTTGAGAGTTACAGGCAGGTGCCGCGCGCCCATGTCGTGAACCGCAGCCATGCGCCCACGGCCGCGATTCACGATGGACCCGATCGTTAAAAATGGTACTTGGCCGAGCCAACCACATTGCGCGCGTACCCGTAGTAGCAATAGGCGGTGCCGCCACACGTGGCCACGTAACGCTTGTCCGTGAGGTTCGTCGCGTTCACCGCGAAGATGGTGTGACGGTAGCCGAAGCGCAGGCCGGCATCAAGCAAGGTGTAATTGGGAATGTAGAAGCTGTTCGAATCGTTGGCGACCGTGGGCGAGTTGCTGAGATTGGTGCCGACAAAACGCACGCCGAAGTTACCGCCGAGACCGGCAAAGCGCCCGCCGCGCTCCGTGTAATCGACCAGGCCGCTCACCTGGTTACGCGGCGTCTGCGGCAGCCATGAACCCACGGAGAGCGGTGTCTCCGGCGCCGCATTTACATTGGTCGCGGTCAGGGTATAGCCGGCGTGCAGGTTCAGGCCATGCGTCAGGCTGGCAACGCCTTCAAGCTCGACCCCGCGTGAGCGCACTTCCCCATCCTGGTGCTCGTCAAAGGCAGAGTCGGCGACAAGGACATTGGTCTCGTTGATCTGAAACAAGGACGCCGTCACAAAGCTGTTCCCGTTGCGCGGCTGAAATTTTATGCCGCCTTCCAACTGGCGAGCGTCAGACGGTTGCGCCGGGTCCGTGGAAAGCTTGGTGGTGCTGTTGTACACGTAGGTGCCGGCATTTGGAAGAAAGCTGGTGGAATAGGCGAAGTAGGGAGCGATCCCCCGGTCGGTCAGGTAGGTCACGCCGACGCGCCCGGTAAAGCGGTCATCCAGGTGGCTAAAGTTGTTGTGGCCAGCGGTGTAGTCCGTGACGTCGTTCTTGGCAAAGTCCTGCCGTCCGCCAACGGTAAAAATGAGGTGGTTGCGGTACTTGATCTGGTCCTGCGCGTACAGGCCGTGCTGCTGCAGCAGGTTATTGTCATTCAGGTACGGCGCGCCGGTCGGTGGAACAAAGCTGCCGTAAACAGGGTGAAAGATGTTGATGGTCGAGAGAGGCGTATAGGTCGTTCCAACCGTGCTGCCGAAAAGGAAGGAGTACTGATTCGCCTGGTTGATGTGCTGGTAGTCGTAGCCGAACAGAACTGTCTGTTCCACGCTGCCAGTGCTGAAGCGGCGCAGGGCGCGATTGTCGACGGTGTTGTAGTCGTTCTGGTTGGGTGTGGCGAAAAAGACGCGCGAGATGTTCGTGGTACTGGTCGTGCCGTCCGCATTTGCGGCGAAGCCGGCGCCGTAAATTGTCTGGCCCTTGAAGTTGATGTGCTGGTAGCGGTAGTTGCTGTGCACATTCCAGCCATCGAGAAAGAGATGGTCGCCGGTATAGCCGAAAGACGCTTGGTTACGGCGAACAAAGTCGAAGCCGGGTTCACCCGTAAAAGCGCTGACGGGAATAATGCCGTTGGGGTTCGTCGTCAGGGTGCCTGACTCGGGCAGGAACTGGCTCCACCGCGTGCCGTCGTACTGGTAGTCCGCAAGCAGGGTGAGGTTGGTCCGGTCACCCGGGTGATACGTGAACGATGGCGCAACAAGGCGGCGGTTGTCGGGAACGTCATTCACCTGCGTGCCGGAATTGCGGACGAGGCCGAGCAGTCGGTACCGGAAGACCTGCTGCGGATCGAAGGAGCCGGTGGTGTCGAGCGCACCCTGGCGACGGTCATAGCTGCCGAACTGCGCTTCAAGCTCGGTGCGGCGTTCGGAACCGGGGCGCTTGGTCACCTGGTTGATCAGGCCGCCTGGAGGCACCTCACCATACAGGATCGAACTGGGTCCCTTCAGGACTTCGACACTTTCGAGCTCATACGGGTCGAGCTTGCCGGCAAGGGAGTTAAAACGCATGCCGTCGCGGAAGACGCCAAAGGTCTGCGCGTCAAAGCCGCGGATTTTCAGCCAGTCGAAGCGGGTCTCCACACCGTACTCGTCTGCCTCGATGCCGGGCGTGTAGCGCAGCGCCTCGTTAGTCGTAATGACCTGGCGGGACTCCATCTCAAGCTGGTTGATGATGGAGATCGACTGCGGAACCTCGACCAGTGGCGTATTCGTCTTGGAACCGGCGTTGGAGGCAAACGGGACAAAGCCGGTGTCGGCGGTCACGTTCACGACATCAGTGGCCGAGCCAACCTGGAGGGTAAGCAGGACGGGAGTGCCGGGTGTGACCAGCAGATCCTCCTGCGTCAGGGTGGCAAACCCCGCAGCCTGGACGGTAACGCGATAGGTGCCCGGGTGCAGGTGCACTTCGGCACTCCCAGCCGCGTTGGACTGAACGGTGTGGGTGTGGTCGCCACAGCGGAGGTCGACGATGGCAAGCGGAATAAGGGCTCCCGCGACGTCCCGGACCTGCAACGGAACGGAAATGGCAGGCTGGGTAGTGTCAACCTGGCAGGTAACATGAGGTGCGGCGCCATACAGCGCAGCAGCGGTGACGTGAATGGCGGCGGTAAGCAGCGCCGTGCGGTAGATCGTCTTCAACGGTTAGCCTTTCGGGCACAGTGCCGCGGCTGTGCCGCCTGGGCACATGCGCACGACCCTGTTGTGTTTCGAGCACGCGGGCTCGCTTCCAAGAGTGGAGAGGCACGCGCTCCTGCGGAGCGCGCGATCATCTCTCCCCCTCAGGAGAGCCTCGCTGATTGGCTTGTTCCAAAGTACGACAATTCTGGTCCGAATTGCAATGCAGACCTGCACACCTGCCGGCTTTACCCGACGCAGGGGATCGCATGCAGACGTTCTCCACCTGCATGTCGTGCCTTTGTCGCTGCAGCTTCAGGCACGTGCAGCTACCCCTGCAAGGGTGCCGTTATGCGGTGTAGCTCGCACCCAGACCGATGCCTGCCAGGTCTCTGCGGTAGGTAATCGAGCTGCGGTCCGCGGCAAAGTGCGCTTCCGCATGCAGGTCGAGCGGCAGATCCTCCGGGAACTGTTGCTCCACAATGGCAATATCTTCCGCGAACACCTGGTGGTTGAAGTCGAGGGTGGCCTGGAGCGGGGCGTCCTTGTCGAAATTGCGGCAGATGGGGACGAAGAGCCGCGTTTTGCGAGCGGAAACGGGGGACGCCGCATTCATGATGTGCAACAGGCCGCCACCGGGAAACTCTACCGTCAGCTTCGCGGTAAAGGGGCGAAACACCTCAAATCGGCGGTGCCACTGGAAGCCGGGCGGGTTCAGGTGTTTGAACTCATGGGAGTAGTTGCTGACGGTGCTGATGTAGTCGGCGACAAAACCGTCGGTTGTCTTCGTGACCTTGTAGTCCGGCACAACCGGATTGTCCGGTTCCCCGAAACTCTCCCGGTGCACAAACGCAAAGTGACTCACATCAAGAAAGCCTTCCATCTGGCGCCCGGCGGCCGCCTGAAGAACAACGCTGTCGGGCAGCACCTGCAGGTAGTCGGGGTCGTCCCACTCCTTCATCGCGGGCAGGGCAAGCGGTCCGTTATCGACCAGGCGCACCCAGATCAAGCCATAGCGCTCCTGCGCCGGGTACATGTCCAGGTGCAGCCGCGGCGAGATTGCGCCGCCGGGGTGCGCGGGGATACACACGCAGCGACCGTGCTGGTCGTAGCGCAGCCCGTGGTACCTGCAGACGATTTCGTCGCCTTCCACGTGACCAAGACTCATGGGCACGCCACGGTGGTAGCAGATGTCCCTTGCAGCAGCGATGGAGCCATTTGCAAGGCGATACACGACGACCCGCTCGTCCAGCAGACGTGCGGCATACGGCTTGTTCGTCACCTCATGCGAGAACGCGACGGGATACCAGAACGGAGCGAGCGCCCGCCAATCGGAGCCGGTAAACGTACAGTCGCGGGGCAGCAGACTGGCGCGTGGTGCCTCGGCGACCAGCAGCTCGGAGGCGGGAACAAAGGAGGGAGAGGTCGCCATGCACCATTATGGGGGTAGGCGAGCCCCTGCATCAATGCTCGCCGCAGCGCGCGCTGCGGCAGGCGCGGGTGGCTGAGACGCGCGCGGACCTGACCGGACGCGAGGCCTTTAGTAGACGGTGGGTATCCCGCAAGGCTTGAGGCTTGCCCTTGATAGGCGCATGAACACATCGAGGCTCGGGGCGTGCCGTAGCGCAGCCTCGATCCGAACCGGAGCATCCATCGTTTAGCAGCACCGGGCTGCGAATGGAGAGTCGATGAGCAAGAGCTTGAGCAAGGGAATCATTGCGGGTGTGGTCGGCGGTCTGGTGGGCTCCGTTGCCCTGCGCGCCTGGATGACGGCAGTGAGTTCCCTGCACAGGGGCACGACCGTACCGGACAGGCATGGCCCGGCTCACCAGGTCGGCAGCCTTGTTGCTGAAAAGCTCGGCCGAAAACCGCTTTCGCCCAGGGAGCTTCTCGTCGTCGGCGAAGTCGTTCATTACCTGTTTGGCGCCTTCAGCGGCGCCATCTACGGTGGCCTGGCGGAGTATCAGCCATGGACCACAGCCGGCATGGGCATGCTCTTTGGCACAGGCGTGTTCGTGGCCGCGGACGAATCCTCGCTGCCGCTGCTTCGGCTGGTTCCGCCACCCTCAAGCGAGGCGCCCGCCGCACGGATGGAACACTGGGGTGCGCACCTGGTGTTCGGCGTCACCAGCGAGGTGACACGGCGTAAAACTCGCGGGCTGCTCTGACCGGCGCACGGTAAGTCCTTTCAGCAGAGCAGGATAAAGGCAATTCTGGCGGGTTCCAACTCACCAGAAACGCCGCATCCCAAGCAGAATCAAGAGGATAGAGCGATGCAGCGTGAAGAACACAAGTTAATCCAAACCGCCAACCCTGCGCCAGGGGAAGCAAAAACGACGAACCGTGCGCACCGCATGCCTTTCGGGGCGGAAGTGACCGAGGCCGGTGTCCGCTTCCGGTTGTGGGCTCCGGGTGTCGATCGTGTCGAACTGGAGTTGGAAGGCGAGGCATCGCGCGTCGTGATGGAGTCTGAAGCCGGAGGCTGGTATGGGGCGTCGGTACCGAGCGCCCGTGCAGGGACCCGCTACCGTTTTGTACTTCCAGACGGCTTGCGTGTACCGGATCCGGCATCGCGCTTTCAACCGGAAGACGTCAAGGGTCCGAGTGAGGTCATTGACCCGATGCAGTACGCGTGGAAGGATACGAACTGGGCAGGACTGCCGTGGCACCAAGCCGTTCTTTATGAGTTACATGTGGGTAGCTTTACCGAGGAAGGGACGTTCCGCGCAGCCCAGGAAAAGCTGGACCACCTTGTGGACCTGGGAATTACCGCGATCGAACTGATGCCGGTCGCTGATTTTCCGGGACGATGGAATTGGGGGTATGACGGCGTTTTGCTGTACGCTCCGGATTCCTCCTACGGCCGTCCTGAAAAGTTGAAGTCCTTTGTCGAGGCAGCGCATGCACACGGGCTGATGGTCCTTCTGGATGTGGTGTACAACCACTTCGGTCCAGATGGGAATTATCTGCCGACCTATGCACCACAGACGTTTACCAAACGGCACAAGACACCGTGGGGGGATGCCGTCAACTATGACGACACCGGCAGCGAGGTCGTGCGCGACTTCGTGGTAAACAACGCGCTGTACTGGCTGGAAGAGTTTCACCTGGACGGGTTAAGACTTGACGCCGTGCACGAACTTCAGGATGACAGCCCCAGGCACATTCTGGATGAGTTGGCAGAACGTGTTCGAACGACGGAGTGGAATCGGCCAATCCACCTGATTCTGGAGAACGAGAAAAATGAGGCTCATCGACTGACGGTCGATGCCCAGGGCCAGCCCCTGACGTACACCGCACAATGGAACGACGACATGCACCATGTTCTTCATACAGCGGCCACGCTGGAGGCACAGGGGTACTACGGCGACTACGCGGATGATCCTGAAAAGCTGGGCAGAGCAATCGCGGAGGGTTTCGCGTTTCAGGGAGAGACCATGGAGTCCATCGGCGTACCCCGGGGTGAACCGTCAGGCCATCTTGCCGCCGCGGCGTTTATTGCCTTTATGCAAAATCATGACCAGATCGGCAATCGAGCCTTCGGAGAGCGGATCAGCGATATTGCATCTTCAGGCGCGGTACGAGCGATCGCGGCGACGTACCTGCTGCTGCCGCAGACGCCGATGTTGTTTATGGGCGAGGAATGGTGCACGGCAAAGCCGTTCCCTTTCTTCTGTGACTTCGAGGGAGAACTCGGGGAAGCCGTGCGTCAGGGCCGGCGCGATGAGTTCAAGAAGTTTCCGGCGTTCCAGGATGCGGAGCAGCGCGAGAAGATTCCCGACCCGCAGGCCGAATCGACCTTTCGCCTGGCGAAGCTGGACTGGGAGCAGAAGGATTATGGCATTCATAACGACTGGTACCGCTGGTACCAATCGGTCCTGTCGGTTCGGAAACGGCGGCTCACACCGCTGCTGGCCAACCTGCTTAGCAATGCCAGTCAGTATGAACTGAAAGGGCAGGGCGCCGTCGTTGTTTGCTGGGAACTGCAAGGTGCAACACTGCATTTGCATGCAAACCTGTCGTCGGACCATGTGGAGGGTTTTCCCCCGGTGCGCGGTGAGTTGCTTTGGCAGGAGGGCCCAACGCAGGCCGGCTCAAGCATTCGACCATGGTCGGTGCATTGGTCTCTGCAGCCAACCGGGCAGTAAGCAGCCCTGCACTGAAGGTGTGGAAGACTCTGCTTGTGGCCCTGCTGCGGGCGTGACAGCGATACCGGGCGACCTGTGGTGGGATGCCAAGGTGCGGCTTCCCCACGGGTGCAATCTCCTCGCCGTTCTTCAACGGCCAAGGGATTTCAGAACTTTTGATGTGTTCGGAGTTATAGTTTTCCCCGCTATGTCCGATCAGTAACTTATGCCAACACAGCAATCGGCGGAACGAATCCACGGAATGGCACGTCGACTTGTCCGTTCCAATGAACATGCCAGGCAGCCCGCTGCAGGAACGACACGCGCGTCCTTGTACCAGCGCTCCATCGTTGGCAATATCGTTTTCAATGAACAGTGCCAGGTCCTCTTTATCTCAAAGAGCCTTCGGCTGGAGCTTGGTCTTGGCACGGAACATTGCCGGGGCGCGCTGGAAAACTTACTGTCCAGGCTGTTCTTCAGAATGCCGGGAGCAGCCGAAGTCATGCTCGCCGATATTCGGGAAGTGCTGGCCCAACCGTTGCCGGAAAGCGACCAGCCTGTCGGTGCGGAATGGACGCCGGGCTTTTTTGCGCTGCACGGAGAACTCAGTCGCATTACGGGAACAAAGTGGCATCTTCACCTGAACATCCATTCCAATTTGCGTGTGCGTGCAAGTGAACCGGAGGAGTCGTCGCGGGACCGGCTTACGGGTGCAACCCACCGGGCGGCCTTTGAGGAAAACCTCGATCTTGTTCTGGAAACCCTGCCCGCAATAGAGGGTTGCCTTCCGGTGTTGTTTCTCGACCTGGATCGCTTCAAGGCCGTCAACGACACGCTCGGCCATGCCGTGGGCGACACGCTGCTGAAGATGGTCAGCGACCGCTTGCGAGGAGCACTGAAGATTACCGATGTGCTTGGCCGGCTGGGTGGCGATGAATTCGCCATCATCCTGAGCGAACAGCCAACGGCGGAACAGATGGGTCAGCTGGCGAGTCGGATCATCGACCTGATCAGCCGGCCCTTCTTGATTGAGGGACAGGTCGTCAACGTCGGTTCCAGCATTGGGATTGCCGTTGCACCGCAGGACGGCAGCACGCGCACAGAAATTCTGCGGAGTGCCGACCTTGCGTTGTACCACTCGAAAAACGCCGGGCGAGGTGTATGGAACTTTTTCAGCCCGCTGATGCGCACCCGCGCGGAAGAGCGGCGTGCCCTTGAGCTTGAACTTCGCAAAGCCCTGCTTCTTCGCCAGTTTGAACTGCATTACCAGCCACAGATCGATGTCGAGACACGGTCGATTATTGGGTTGGAGGGGCTTCTGCGATGGCGGCATCCGAACCGCGGACTGCTTCTGCCGGCAGACTTTCTGCCGCTTGCGGAGGAGCTTGGTGTGCTTGTTCCGATTGGGGAGTGGGCTCTTCGAACAGCCTGCAAGGAAGCGTCAACCTGGCCGAGCGAAGTCGCTGTTGCGGTCAACGTGTCGGCGCAACAGTTTGAAAGTGCATCGTTCATCGCTTCGGTCGAAAAGGCCTTGCGGCAAGCCGGGCTTCCGGGAAGCCGTCTTGAAATCGAGGTCACCGAAAGCTTGCTGCTGCACAACAAGGACATCGTCTGCGCAAAGCTCGATTGCCTGCGAGTGCTGGGTGTCCATGTAACGATGGACAGCTTTGGAACGGGACTGGCTTCGCTGAGCCAGCTGGTGCAGTTCCCTTTCGACAAGATCAAGATCGATCGATCGCTGGTGAGCGATGGTCCGTTCGATCTTAAAAGCCGGGCCATTCTTCGTGCCGTTTCAGCTCTGGGCCACAGCCTTGGCATTACGACGCTGGCCACAGGCGTGGAAACGCCGGAGCACCTGGCGCGCGTCAAGCAGGAAGGTTGCCAGTCCGTGCAGGGCTTCTTTTACAGCCACGCCGTGCCCGCGAACGATCTGCCGTCGTTGCTCAACACATTCACAACAGACCCAAGCGAAGTCGAACTCCAGGAGGTGTTATGAACGGATCCCTTTGCCGCATTCTTTACTGCAGTAAAAACCTGATTCCGGGGGAAGATCGTCAGCAGGCCGAAGTGCTTTCTGCCATTCTGCAAAAGGCCCGACGGAGGAATGCCGAACAGGAAGTTACGGGTGCGCTGCTGTACAACTCCGGTTATTTTGCCCAGGTACTTGAGGGTCCGAAGAAAGCCGTCGAAAGTGTGTTTGAGCGCATCCAGCAGGACGAACGACACGGTGACATTACTGTGCTTGAGTTTAGTGAGAGCGAGACACGCGACTTTGGGCAATGGTCGATGGCGCATGTTGCACCGGCAACCGGGTCGGAGGCGGAGATCGCCGGAGAAACCCTTTGCCGGGCACTTGCAACTCCCGATCACTCCAGCCACGACGTGTTGGAACTGTTGCGCTCCCTGGTGAATCAGGAGAGCTAAATTTCCGCCTGTCCTGACACGAACAGGTTGTCGCGGCAGTCTTCTCTCGATGAGAGCAGTGTGCAAGTGAAGGCGACGACTTCGCGGATGCGTGAGGAGTTGAAAGAAGGGCGGCTCCAAGCAGAGCCGCCCCTAGTTGCCTTATTGAGGGTAAGTTGTGACTGTCTGCAGTTGGCCCACATTGCCCAGGTTGGCAGTACTGCCAGTTCCGTTGACGACGTGGGTGATCTGGCCGCTACCACTCAGAAAGACCGTTCCCGCATCGGTGATGGTTGTTCCCGATGCTGGAACGGTAATGGCGTTGTCCTCCACGATGGCGACGCCCTGATTGAAGAAGGAGTAGACGCCAAGGCCAAACGCCTGGTGAGCATTCACGACGCTGGAAACAGAGTAGGCTGGATACCCATTGGCGGTGCCATCCTTCCATGCCGCCTGGCTGGGCGGGTCGTAGGGAAGTTCGCTCTGGTAGAAGATGGTTTCACCCGTGTTGCCATTCCAAAGGACCTGCTCCTTCTGGTAGTGCTCCACGGCAAGACCGGTAGCAGTCACGCGGTCCCCGTTCACCACCACGCCGTGGTCCCCGGTGTTGAGAGTCCAACCGACGCCAGTGCCGTGGTCCGCGCGCCAGGCCCAGATGTCGTCGAGGATCACGTCAGAGCTATTGACCTCGAGGCTGGTCGTTGCCTTGCCAAGAGCCGCTCCACCGACACGGAAAAAGACGTCGCTCACAAGTGACGGGTTGTTGATGTGTTGGAAGAAGCCGCCGCGGGGCAAGGGCAGGCCAAAGAGACCGAAGCCCAACTTCAGTAGAACCGGGCTGTTTCTGGGTCCAGCGTCGATGATCAGCCCAGCGATCGTGACGCCATCCACGTCTGCCACGGTGATGGCTTCCGTGCCGTTTTGCGGGACCAGGGTGGCGAACCCGAGACCAAGGACAACGGTGTTGGGACGCTCGACGATGATAGGAGCCTGCAGGTTGTAAACGCCGGGAGTGAGTAACAAATCCTTGCCAAGCAGAAGGGCAAGATTGATCTCCGCAATGGGAGTTGCCGGCGTCGCGACGAAAAACCTGTCGAGAGAGACAAGCCTGCCTGGGGTCGCGCCGTGAGCCCAGGTAAGACCTGTGCTGTTTCGCTGCAGGGATGGGACGAAGACGCCATACTTCTTGTTCGCATCTTCTGTCAGGTACGGGCGCTCACGGCTGACGGGCGTACTGGTCAGGGTGGTGTAGGTCGGCTTGGGGTAGCTCTGGGCCGGCGCACCCGTGACACCAGAGAAAACCTGGTTCCAGACACCGTTGGTCCAGGAACCGATGTTGCTGTTCCGCACAAAGAATTGCTGCTGCGATCCATTGATGGTTAAACCGGTTTGCGAATCTGCGATAAAGCCGCCGCTGGCGTACTGCGGGCCGGCAGTGCAGTAGTCGAACAGGGTCACCTGTGCACCCGTGATGTTGACGCGCCGCATGGGGTCTGCCTGAGAGACAGCCCAGAAGGCGGCGGATCCGCGACAGCCGGACAGGCCCTGGACGTTGATCGTCAGGTTGGAAAGCGAACGCCAGAAGTTGTCGAGCGCAATGCAGTTCTGCGATCCGTCTGCATTGGTCGAGCACTGGTTATAGACATCGACGTGGCCATTGATGATGACATCGCCCGGTGAAGCGCCCAGGCCGGCGACCTCGGTGTAGTACCCGATCTGGAAGGTGAGCGGATTTGTCGCTGTCCCGTAGGTACCGGGCTCAAAGAGCAGCGCGTAGCGTTGGCCTCCGAACTGATTGCTGACCTGCTGCGTGGAAATGGCATCGACGGTCGCCTGAATCTGACTTACAGGCATGGACGGTTTGAAGACGATGACGTTTGAACCGAAAGCGGTAGAGGGGGGAACGGTTTGTGCGGAGAGAGCCGAAGCTGCGGAGAAGCCTAAAGCGAGGGCAACGATTGAAGTTGTAGAACGGCGGATCTGCTGCAGGACGGAAAAACTCGACATGGGAACTCCGGTGTAGCACTGGGGACGAACGGAGCCCAAGCTAAGCCTCGACTCTGTGGGTTGTCAATGCAAGCAGCGGCGAGCTGACGACTAACCGCGCAGGCTGCACTGTGTGGGCCATTGCTTGTCTTCGCGTGATTGCTTCCACGCTTGCGCATGCAGATTCGCGAAGCGCCCAAGTGGTGACCCAAGGCGGTCGACCACATCGGTGGCAAGGTATGCGCCGCCAGGGTGATGAATGTAAGCGCGTCAAATGAGATCGACCGGAGCCGAACATAGCTCCGCGCGATTAAAGCGGGACTGACTTTTGCCGAAACCCTAGGAAGCGCTTCACTCCATGGAACACGAGTGAGAAACGGCCTCTTCCTATGACCCTTCGTCCGAGCTCGGGATGCCTCTTACGCAAAGCACTGCGGTGCTGGACCCATAACTTGCTCGCGCTCTGCGCAATCACTTCCCTTGTCGGTGCGGGCTGCGGAAGCGGTGTCGATGCACGCGCTGTGCTTCCAGCATCTGCGGCGCTTCAAGGATCCGTCCAAGGATCCGTCCATGGGGGCCAGCAAGCCATCAGCCATGCCTCGATTCAGCTATACGCGATCGGCACCGGTGGGGACGGAACATCGTCCGTGCCGCTGTTGACCTCGCCGGTTTACACCAATGCCAGTGGTGACTTCACGCTGCAGTCAGGCTATCGCTGTCCTTCTGCGTCGTCCCAACTTTATCTTGTGGCGACGGGAGGAAGCGCCAGCGCCGATTCGAATGCAGAGAACGTCCATCTCGCGTTGTTGGGATTGCTCGGCACCTGCGCAAACCCCCTGGCCTTTGTTTCGCTGAACGAAGTCTCGACTGTTGCCGCAGTCTCGGCGCTGGCACCGTTCATGTCGTCGTACTCGCAAACAGCATCGGGGGCCACCACGCTTCAAGCGCTGAATACAGCGATCACCATGGCGAACGCTCTGGTAGATTTCACGACGGGTGAAGCTTCCGGACCGGCTCTGCTACCGGACCAGGCCATTACAAGTGAAAAGCTGTTCAGCCTGGCAGACATGTTGGCTTTGTGCGTCGATGACGCCGGACCTGCACCCAGGAGCGGCGGGGTTTGCGGAAGCTTTCTCAGCAGTGCCGCATCGCCTGAGGGTAATCTCCCGAGCGACACCGTCTCAGCCATGTTGAATATTGCAAGGCATCCCGGGCACCAGGTAAATGCGCTGTTTGCAATGTCCCAGCTTTCCAGCAGTTACAAGCCTGCACTTAGCTCGCCTCCGACAGACTGGTCTCTCGCCATTGCTCCGACGATCGCACCACCCGTCTTTACTCCCGCATCCGGGACGTACACGGGCAACGTGTCCGTCACGCTTGCCGCAGCCAGGCAGGCGAACATCTACTACACCATCGACGGCACAACCCCATCACCAAGGTCTGCACTCTATACGGGCGTTTTGACTCTTTCCAAGTCCGCCACGATTCGCGCCATTGCCGTGCTCAACGGTCTGAGCAGTTCCGTGGCTGCAGGCAAGTACACGATTGCGCCACCACCGCGCATTTCACTGACCCCGGCGAACGGCACCACGCTCAGCGCGTCCCAAACGCAAGTATTTGTGGCCACGGTCTCCAATGCTGTAGACAAAGGCGTCACCTGGTCGTTAAGTCCGATCGTAGGTTTTATGACCCCAGCGGGAACCTATACTGCACCCGCAACGATCGATGCTGCTCAACGCATCACCGTTACTGCAACCAGCAACGCAGACCCTTCTCGCTCTGCAAGCGCTTTGGTTCTGCTGGAGCCCATTGCGAAAACTGCCAAGACGTACTATCTTTCCGCAACCGGAAAAGACTCCAACAGTGGGACCAGCCCGTCCAGCCCCTGGCTTTCGCCGAGCCATGCACTTACCTGTGGCGATGTCATCATTGCCGCCCCGAGTAATAACTATGCCGCCAGTTCTTTCGCCGGTGGCAAGTGGGGCAAGGTTACGTGCGCAGGCCGCAATAATGTTGCATGGCTTAAGTGTGCCAGCTTCGATGCGTGCAAAATCAGGATCACGTCAGGAACGCTCGACGGCATGCGCGTCAGTGCAAGCTTTTGGGGGGTACAGGGCTGGGAGGTAAACGACACCGCAGGTGGTGCGGGCGGAGGCACTTGCTTTAATGCTGTTCCGGCCACACAGGATGCGGTGATTCACCATATTGTTTTTGCGAACAACATCGCAAATGGGTGCCCGCTGAATGGCTTTGCCATGACCCCGAACGGCAACACGGGAGTGGACTACTGGGCTGCCATCGGCAATATTGCCTATCACGCCGGCTACTCCAATACCTACTGTGGCAGCGGCATCAGTTCCTATGAGCCGTCCGCGTTTGATTCTGCTCCGGGGACGCATATCTACGTCGCCGACAATCTCTCGTTCGGGAACACCAACCCTCCAGGCTGTTATGACGGCAACGGGATTATCCTGGATACCTTCGACGGGGACCAGACGGGTATGCCCGAGACTTATACCCAACAAGCCGTGATTAGTAACAATCTGGCGATCTCCAATGGAGCGGTGGGAGTAAGGATTGAATATAACAACGCCGGACAAGGTGCCAGCCACGCGACTATTATCGCGCACCAGAACACCATGTGGGGCAACAGCAGCGCGACCGGTCAGTATGGCAACCCCAACTGTGGCGAGATGCAACTCTATCGCACGGTGAATACGAGCGCTTACCTTAACCTCGCAGTCACGACGCAGACAGGCTGCTATGGCGATCCTCAAAACCCGGCATACGCTTACGACGTCAACACGGGAGATCGCAGCGACTTACTGGATGAGAACTTTGGCTGGAGCCGCTTTGGTACGTTCAGTCAAGCGATCGATGCGCCTGGTTTTCAATTTGGCGATGGCAATATTTTTGGAACCGACCCCATGTTTGTCAACGCTGCGATACCCGGCGCCCCGAGTTGCGGGACTGCATCAGACGTGAAGGATTGCATGCATGCAGTGATTGCCGGGTTTACGGCCCGGGCGCCGGGCGCGGCTGGCTTCGGCTACCAGGCGCCCATCGCGAAGCAGGCATATGACGCCCTGTTTCCACAGTGGCTCTGTCACGTTAACCTACCCGCCAACCTAACATCGATGGGTTGTCCTACGTAGGTCGCGGCCTGCTGCTCATTCCTTCTGGAACACCATCCTGAATCGCTTGAAGGACAGTACTTAGACTTCTTATTGAGACAGGATGAAGTTCCATCTTCCTCAAACGCTGGTGGCACGATGGGGTCGGTCACCCGAGAAGAGGTCTTGTCCCCCGCCTGTATCCATGAGCTCTTAGCCTTCACCAAGGCGGGATAAACCGCTGTGATCAGTCCTGATCCGGCACGAGGCCGATGGCTTTCTGCATGGGTGCGATCTCCGGGCTGGACATAAAGGTTTTCCAGATAAGGCCGGTACGTCCGTTCTCGATCATGACGGTTTGTGGTGCCTGGTTCAGGCCCATATTTGTGGCGGAGTACCAGTTCTGCTGTTCATTGAAGGCGTCACGAAAGCCATAGATGCTCCAAAGACTGGCACCCAGGTCGCGGTACCAATGCTTCAGTGCAGCCATGGATTGCTGCGGAGTGTAGGCATAGGAAGCGATGGCGCCGGTGGGAGCGATCGTGCCATCGTCCTCTTCAAACGGCTTGTATTCGTGGTATCGGTCGTCCGGTCCGTCGACCGCGGTGAGCCCCCAGCTATCGGCACCATAGCCCTTAAAGTGCTTCGGATTCGCAATTGCGTAGGCCTGACTGACGAGTGCCTCGTTGCGGTTGTTGCGGAAGTAATTGCTGTACTGATCCCGAACGCCACGCGGGTCGTAGCCCATGTAGGAGTATTGGGTGAAAAAGAGTGGTCCCGGAGAGTTTGGAACATAGCCCTGGGTCAAAGGAATGCCGAAATAGGTGTGCTGAATGCCATAGCCTTGACCCGCCGCCTGGCGCGTATAGCCCGTTGCGTAGATTGAAGCGGGCGCGGGATGCGTGGGTGAAGCGATGGCGAGCATGTACGTGATCATCACTTCATTCCAGCCCTCAAGGCGGTTGGCGATGTGAAAGGCATAATCCGGAGACCAGTGCCAGTAAAGCGCATCGCGATGAGGCGTGGCCCGGTACCAGTCCCAGTCGACCGCGTGCCATAGATCGTTGATGGTGGACCGCAGGCCCGTTTCGGCTGGGGTATTGCGGTTGAAGTACTGACGTGCTGTCAGCAGACCCTGCATCATGAACGAGGTCTCGACGAGGTCGCCGCCGTCGTCGTAGATGCCGAAAAGCGAGATGGTTTTGCCGGTGCGCCCGTCGAGAAAATGAGGCCAGGCACCGTGGAACCGATCGGCTTTTGTGAGAAAAGTCGTGATGCGCTGCATGCGTTCCACACCTTGTTCGCGTGTGATGAAGCCACGGTCAACGGCAACGACAAGGGCCATGACGCCAAAGCCGCTGGCACCCATGGCGACAAGACGATCCGGGCCGGGCTGCGACTCGAGAGCCATGCCGCTGTTTGGTTCCGCACCGTCCCAGTAGTAGCGGAAGCTCGCCTCCTGCACCATGGTCAGCAGATCGTCGTCGGTCATGGGGTGGGTGTGCGCGGTCGCCGCCGCCGTTTGTGCGGATTGCTGCAACGTGGCGGTGCGTGCGGCGACCTTGTAACTTGCCTCGGCGTTGGAGTCGCCGAGGTAGTCGGTGTAACGGTGCACGCCGTAACGCTGGGTTCCAATCGCCTGGAAGGGGCTGCCACGCATCGAGCGATAGATTACGTATGCCGTGGTCGAGGCATCCTGAGGTGCCTGCCAGGTGAGATCGACATGGCGCTCGTAGCCCTTCGCGGTCAAGGCGGTGGGGGCTGCTGGCGGAGCTTCGACGGAATGTAAGTTGTCAATGCGAATCTCATCGACGTAAAGCGTGTGGGGATGGTTGTCCGCGGCATCCTGACTGAAGATTACCGCTTCAAGCCGTGTGGAATTGAAGGGGTGCAGCGATGCGGAAAGCAGAGTGGCCATTGGAACGTTGATGCGTGTCCATTGATTGGCGGGCAGAGCAGTTTGAAGGTAGGCGTTTAATCCGACCGGGACGGTATGGCCACCGTCAGCATCGGTCATGGCGAGCCGGGGCAGGCTGCCGGAGGGAATGGGCTGCGCCGTCCACAGCCAGAAGGAGAGGGTGTCTCCCTGCCAGGCGGGGTCTGCATTGCGCCATCGGATCGCATTGAGCTGCGCATCCCAGCCGCCGTTGGGAGCGCTCGTCCAGGAGAGTTCCAAAGCATTTGGGCCGTTAACGAAGTGCGTTGTCTCGAGTGGGACTTTGCCCTGGACAAGCCTGAGCGTGCTGGGAGCGGAGATGGATCCCTGGCTGTAGGGATCAAAGCCGGACGAGGTACTGCTGGCAAAAAAGACATGGTCGCCGAAGCGTGAAAAGTCCTGCGCAGACGCGGACAGTGCAGCGAGAAGGATCGCGAGACAGGCGAGGGAGCCGGGACAGAGTTTTGGATGAAGTCGGGACAGCGGAGGTTCGCGACGCATTTCAATCTCCTGCGGCTACGGCATACTCTGCACCGTGGCTGCGGTTCTGCTTGGTTCGCGGAAGGTCATCGCTTGGCAGAGATCACCGGGGAAGACATGACAGCTCCACGTGGTGCGACCTCTGCGCAGAACAACTGTGAGAGCAAGGCAAGCGGCTTACCGGTCGACCTGCAGCAGAACCAGACCGTGTGCTGGAATGTTGACCTGCAGCATGCCGTTGGTCAGGACCAAGCTCTCCGGTGGTGTGAGCGCGCCCGCAAGTTTCAGGTCGGCCACCTGCTTGCGTGTCAGGTCGCCCGGTGGTCGGCCCATTGCGTCAAAAGCCGCTACAGCGTTGGCGTGTGTTTCGTCGACACGCCAAAGCTTGACGTGGGCATCCTTGGGGAGGTGGTCCAGGTGAAGTTGAAAAGACTTTTGCGCAGTGGGTGACGTGGGCGCCGTGTAGGTCGGGCCCGTTCCCGCGGGTGGTGCGTAGTTCCACAGGGCGAGCACCAGATTGCCGTTCGTGTCTTTGGTGGCAAGCGCCGAATCACTGTTGACCCTGAGTCGCTTTGTGCCGAGTTTGTGCAGGAGAAGGAAGTCGTTGTAGGACGCCTTTGGAATGTTGTCTGCGGCGATCAAGCCGAAGCCACCGTAGAAGGGCGTACGCACGACTCCCTGCTCCTCAAACACGTCGGAAAACGACCAGTACGCCATGCTCTGCACAATGCCGTCACACTGACGAATGGTGTTGGCGAGCCAGGGACCGATGTAGGGAGAATCCGTTACGTTCGGTTCGTTGGCGTAACTGGCGTTGTATTCCGAAAAGATCAGCGGGAGCTTCGGAAGCGGGGACGCCGCGATCTGGTCGTGCACTTTCTTCACGGAACGGTAGACCATCGTGTCTCGCGGGATCGCCTCGTCAGTCCCGAAGACGTCTTTTGCCAGATCATTGGCGTAGACGTGAGTGGAGACAAAATCGACAGGCACCTTTTCTGACGCCACGTGGGCAAGGAACTCCGGCACCCATGCGGCCTGGGCCGTTGCAGGTCCACCAATCTGCAGGCGCGGCGAAGCGGCCTTCACGGCACGCGCGGTGTGGTCATACAGCTGCCAATACGTCGATTGCTTTGGGCTTCCTCCCCAGAAATCCAGGTTGGGTTCGTTCCACACCTCGAACTTCCAGGTGGCTACCTCATCGAGTCCGTAGCGGTCGACGAGGTGCCGTGCAAACGCGGTGATCATTGCATCCCACCTGGCATAATCCCCCGGCGGCGAAACAACCGGCCTGTACCAAAAAGGCTGCGTCAGGTCGGGGTTGGCGGCCATCTTGCGCGGCATAAAGCTTAGCTCAATAAAGGGCCGGACATTGTCGGCCAGAAGGCCGTCGTAGATCTGGTCGACGTAGCTGAAGTTATATTGTGAGGCGTCGTTCGCTTTTTCCGCTGCAAGCCCCGGGTTCTTCGTCATGCGATCCGGGTCGTACAGGCCAACCTCATCCATAAGAATGCCGTGAAAACGCACGGACTTAAAATCAGTTGCCTGTTTCACCGTTCGGATGTCTTGCCGGTAACTATCACGGAGGGCCAGGATCGCCCTGCCGGAACCGAAGGTCTGCTCCCAAAAATGGGGAAAGGTGGTAGTGGGAGCATCGGCGTCCACCGTAATTTTTTCCTGCGAGCGAAGCGCAGGTGCGGGGCACAGCAGAAAGCCTGCGACGAGGGCGAAAAGACAACTTCCGTGTTTCAGGGCGTTCATAAGACGCGAGTCCTCGTGCTGATTAGGGTGCGATGCCGTGTAGGCGATGCGATGCCAGAAAAGAAAGAAGGAGAGTACCTGGGAAGCGCACTCTCCTTGCTGGGAATACTGCTGGTTAGAAGTTCAATCGAGCTTGCATCTGTACCTGGCGGCCGGCGAGGCCAGCCGTAGAAATACCGAACGTAGGGTTGCCGGTGATGACGCCGTTGGTTACGGTTTGAACGAGGTTACTGACGCCGCTGTTGCCGTTCAGCGAGGCGGTACCCCCGACAAGGTTGGTGATATTGAGCACATTAAAGGCATCTACACGAAATTCGATTCCCGTGCGCTCGCCGAGGTAGCGGTTCGGGATGCCGAACGCCTTGGTGACCGTCGCATCAAGCCCCTGATAATGCGGACCGGTAAAGCTGTTGCGTGCCAACCCCGGTGTTGGATAGAAGGAAATGGGGGTGGGGAAAGCAGACGAACTGTTCGTGATCGTTGTCTGGTCATAGACGCCGAAGAAGTTCTGCGGCCCGCCTGTGAAGTTCTTACTGACCGTGGTGCTGGCAAACGCCTTGTTGCTGTGGTCGTTGCCGGCAGTGCCCGTGTAGGACGTGGGGCGTAAGGCGGTGGTGTTGGCTTGCGTGTAGTAGGCGCTCGTTCCGTAGTTGGCAAGCGGCGTCCAGGGAAAGCCGGTGTGCAGGTTGTAGATACCACTGATGTTGAAGCCGTTGAGAAGAACCTTTGCGAAGGCATTGCCGCCGTAATAGAACTTCGGATTGTAAGTGCCAAATACTTTGAAGGCCTTGCCTACGTTGAAGTCGGACCGGCCACGGCTGAAGGTGGGGTTATAGGTATAGGGATCCTGTTCATAGGGACCGGAGTTGTCGTCCATGCTCTTGGCATAGGTAAAGCTCGCATCGACCGAGAAGTTGTGCGCCATGTTGTGCTTTACATCGAGGATGAGCGCGTTATAGTTCGACTGCCCGGTGTCCCCGAAGTATTCGATGTAAGGAATGGACGAGTTGAAGGTTGCGCCATGGTAGAGGCCGTACAGGTATGCGTCCTGATGGTAGATGAGATGCCGTGCAGTGCTGCCCTGATAGAGTGCGCTTGCGACCAGCTGGTGGCCAAGATCACCCTCAACCTGGAGTGAGTAGTGGTGCACCTGCTGGGTGCGCAGGTGGTTGGGCACGGCAGTGATCTGAAAGCCGCTGGCAAGCGGCAGACCGTTGGCACCGTAGGCCGTAATGGTGTTGGTGTTTGGCGCATAGCCGAACAGCGACTTGGAGTCGGCTGGGACGTTGTACTGAATGCGCGTGTCGGCCGTGATGGGCGTGCTGTTGTTGAAGTTTGGAGACACCGCGTCGTTCGGACTATTCGACTGGTTGGCAGAAATCGCAATTTCTTCCTGATTGAAGTTCAGCCCGTAGCCGCCACGAATGACTACCCGCTTATTGAACAGGTCGGGGTTGTAGGCGAAGCCGAACTGCGGGCCGAAGTTGCCCGCATCCGGTGTCCAGGACTTGCCACCGCGAATGAGTTGAATGCCGGTATAGAGGCCACCTGCATTTGCACCAAAGACAGGATGAGGCAGGTTGTTCTGCTTACTGTACAGAGCGTCGAAATAGTTGTAACGAATACCGGCATTGATGGTCAGGTTCGGCGTTGCCTTCCAATCATCCTGGACAAAGCCACCATAGATCCATTCACGCTGGTCAAAGCGGTTCGAGAAGGGGATGCCGGTGAAGCGGTCGAAGGTTCCAGTTTCCTGGTATGGAGCGTCATTCAGGAAGTTCCAGACGTTGTAGAAGTTGAAGGATGGACGCGCAGCGTACACCGCATCCTGCAGGTAATGCAACTGGGTGGCATCGCCTCCGAACTTGATGGAGTGATTGCGCACAATCCTGGTCGCGACATCCTTGTACCCATAGGTCCACTGGTTCAGGTGGCTGGGACCGCTGGCACCGAAGTACTCGAGGTTGGTGCTGCCGGGAGCGTTAACGGTGTCGGTGGGCAGTCCGAAGGGGGCCTGCGGATTGTCAGTGACTTCGTTCCAGCGCCATCCCGCGGCATTGGCGCGCGCTTCATTGAGAAAGTTGGAGGAGAAGGTGTGGTTATAGATCACGGAGAAGGCATCGTTGATCTGGTTGTGATTCCACTGGTTGTAGCCGCGGGCCGCACCATTGATGTAATGCTGCGTCTGCGGTACCCAATAAATCGCGAAAGCCAGGTGGTCCTTGTTGGTGACATCGCCATCCAGGCGGCCGTTGTACTGCACCTGCGTGGTGGTCGATGGAGTGTTGGTCTGGAAGTCCGCGATGTCAGCAATGTTGTCCAGGCCTGAGCCGGTGCCGGGATTGTTGTTTGTGACGTAGGTTGGGTCCTGCGTGCCACGGGCAGTCTTGAGCGGAGAACCGATGTCAAGGCCCTGGCCGACGATTGTCCGGCAGTTTACGCCTTCGGTCAACCCTGCAGTGGCGCAGGTCGAGTTGATCATGGTGGCGCCTACGGGAGAGTGCCCGGCGAAGGTCGTGTACTTGTTGGAGATGTTGGCCGCGGGAGCGGAGGCGTCGAAAGCGTTTGTCTCGTACCAGTGCGTGTCAGTTGCCGTTGAGTTGTTGCGAATCGTCTCATAGGCGAAGAACGCGAAGACGCGATTTCTCAGGATTGGACCACCGATGCTGCCACCGAAGTCGTTGTAGCGTGCGGTATCGCGTAACAACCCGCGTGCCGCGGCCCGGTTTACGTTGGTGTTGGCGACACCAGTCCCCAGGGTTGCCGGGTTGAGCGAGTTGGGACCGTTGTAGCGCTGAAAGGCATTGAGGCCGGGGCGCGCCACGCGAAAGAAGAAGCTGCCGTGTACCTGGTTGGTGCCGCTCTTGGTCGTTACCTGGAGGTTGGCTCCGCTGAAGCGGCCAAATTCTGCGTCGTAGCCATTGCTGGTGATCTTGACATTGTCGATGGAGTCTTCGTTGGGCGTGATGATGGACGTGCCGCCCCACACCGCCGATACTGTGCTGATCCCGTCGATGTTGACGCTGTTTGTTTCGTACTGGCCGCCATTGGAGAGGACCTGCGGGCCATTCTCGGTCGAAAAGGAGCCGCCGGTGTTGCCGCTGCCGCCAGGCCCCTGAGTGCCTGGCAGGCTGTTCGTGCCGCCGCCGCCGCCACGCTGGCCGTCACCAAAGGCACCCGGCGTGAGCTGGGCAAGTTGGAATACGTCGCGTCCGGCAGAGGGAAGGTGCTGAATGTCGTTTGCAGAAATGGTGCCGCTGATGGACGCAGTTGCGGTGTCGAGAGGAGGAATCGTGTCCGCGTTGACAGTGACGGTCTGGGCCGTTGCACCGACCTGCAGGACAACGTTGATGTTGTTGGACTGCTCTGGCGTGATTGTCAGGTCATCGATGGTTTTGGTCTGAAAGCCCGGCATGACGGCGGACAGTGTAAAGGTATCCGGGGGCAGGGCGTTGAAGTTGTAGATGCCGGCGCCGTTGGACGTAGCGCTCAGGGTCTTGCCTGTCTGGTTATCTTTCAGCGTGATGCTGACGCCTGAGACAACGGCACCGGTCTGGTCGGTAATGCTTCCCGTGATGGACGCGCGGAACTGCGCGTAGGTGTTTGGAGCGCAGGCCAATACCGCTGCGGACGCGAGAAGTAGCGCAGCAGTCTGCCGTCGGTGACCCTGCATGAAAAGGGTTCTGGTTAGAACATTCATAAAGCCTCCGAGCCTGCAAATGATTTGCCTTGGCAGTTCTCTGCTGATTAGGCAAACCTTTGCATGAACGACCGAACTATCGACCGCGCCCACCACGTTTGTCAACAGGCGAAGGTTTGCCGTGTATCGTGGCAAGATCACTTATGAACCAAAGAGTGCCGGCAGCGGAGTGTCGCCGCGAAGCGAAAACTGAAACCGCATCACTGGCCAGCCTCTCGGCGCATCTGGGTCTCTCGAAAGCGACGATCTCGCGCGTGCTGACGCAAGCTCCTGCGGCAAAATCGATCCCGCACAAGACCCAGCAACGCATTCTTGCCGCAGCCCAAATGCTGAACTACCGGCCGAACCTGCTGGCGCGTTCGTTGCGACGGGGCAAGTCCAGGACAATCGGCGTTACTGTGCCGGAGCTCTCGGAAGGCTATGCCACACTGGTGTTAGCGGGGCTGGAAGAAACGTTGGCGGAAGCCGGTTACGCGATGATGCTCATCACACATCATCATCGTGACACGGTACTTGCCCAGATCCGCCGCATGTTTGCGGAACGCGCGGTCGACGGGATCGTGGCCGTCGACACCATTCTGCCTTCTGTTAGCGACATTCCAACGGTAACGGTTTCGTGCCCAAACCCGCACGCCGGCGTCACAAACATTCTGCTAAATCACGATCTTGCGGCGGAACTCGCGCTGATGCACCTGCAGGTGCTTGGGCATCACCGGATCGCAATCATCAAGGGCCAGTCATTTAGCTCGGACACCCAGGTGCGGTGGCAGTCCATTCAGGCCGCCGCAGCGCGCCTGCGCCTCACGCTACATCCGGAATTAGTCCTGCAGATGGAGGAGAACCTTGCAACCGACGAACCGGGTTACCGGGCGACCGAACGGCTGCTCCTGAGTGGAGCCCGCTTTACCGCCATTTTTGCCTTCAATGACATTTCTGCAATTGGGGCCATGCGAGCGCTGCAGGTCGCCGGCCGAAGCGTCCCGGAGGAGATTTCTGTGGTGGGCTTCGACGACGTGAGTCTGGCCGCCTACCACCGTCCGGCGCTCACAACGGTACGTCAGCCGCTGCACCACATGGGCGCGCTCGCTGCAGCAACGATTCTGAACGTGGTCGCCACGGGTGAAACGAGCGGGGCATCCCGCTTAATTGTGGAGCCTGAACTGGTGGTGCGGGCCTCCACGGCTCCACGATGTGAGGTCGCCGAGAAGTTCATTGCAGGGTTGACGTCCAGCGAAACGGAATCGCGAGTGCCTCGGCCGCAAGCCCTCTCCGCTTCGCGATGAAGTAAGGAATAAGGGGAGGTTGCACGGGTACCGGCCGACCAGCGCACGCGCCCTTGCTGGTGAAGAGAGATGCCCATGTGCCTGCCCTCCAAGCTGGTGTCCTTGAGCTGGCACACCGTCGTCGAGGCCTGCCGCCCCTGCCACAGCTTTGCTTGGGTGCACCGCAGCCTTTTGCTCAGCTGTCTTGCAAAAAGCTTGCCGGGCTATTGGTCCGATTTGCAGGTGTCGGCGGCGTTCCTCGCGATTGCGTCATTTGTTCCGGCTAGTCGATCGCCGGGCACGCAGACTGAAGAAATGCGCCGTCCATTTCTGGCCGCCGCCAAGCCTGTTTGTGTGGGATTCAGTTGCCGGATCCATGGACGATAGCGCACACTACCTACACTGTATCTTTGGTTTCTTGCAGCAAACAACCGTAGAAAACTTCGGAGTGGCGCTGGCCTGCGCTCCGAACCAAGGCTGTCGTACTCCTGTCGCATTTGACGCTTCACCGCTCACCCTCGAAAGCCGAACAGTACTTGATGAGTAAACGGCTGCTCAGAAGGAAATGATGAAATCCTCAGTTGTTTTTGGATCATGTGCAGCGAGCGCGCTCTTCTCGCTCTCGTTGTCCTGTGTGCAGGCACAAACGGTGAGCGGCTCCATTACGGGAACCGTGCTCGATCCGAGTGGTGCCGCGGTTCCGAGTGCGACAGTGTCGGCGATCAATGCCACGACAGATGTCCGCTCCACGGCGACCAGTAATGGAGTCGGCGTTTACTCCCTGCGCTTCCTGCCGATCGGGGCTTATACGCTCGAAGTGAGTGCGCCTGGCTTTGCGATCCTGAACATTCCAAAGTTTCAGCTTGAGATCAGCCAGACGGCGAAGATTGATGCCCACGTGACTGTTAATGCAAGCACGAGTGTCGACGTTGAAAGCTCTGCTTCGCCCATCCTGGACACCTCTGATGGCACGATCGGTCTCTCGCTTTCAGAGCAGCAGATCACCTCTATCCCGCTCAACGGGCGCAATTTCTCTTCGTTGACCCTCTTTCAGCCAGGCGCGGTCGCTACCGACCCGCAGGGCCTGACAAGCGGGAATGCGCTGGAGCGCAATACCTATAACAGTGGCATCGTGTCGATCAATGGAAATCGCGCGCAGGCGAATAATTACACCCTTGACGGGATCGACATCAACGAGGGGCAGAATAACCTCATCGGCTATAACCCGGCGCCGGATGCGCTCGCGGAGATTCATGTCATTACGGCAAATGCGCCGGCCAGTTATGGCAACGTCAACGGCGGCGACATCGTTAACGTGCTGAAGAGCGGTACCAATCAGTTTCATGGGTCCGCTTACGCCTATTTGGAAAACCAGAATCTGAACGCAAATAGCTGGGCCAATAAACACCATCCGAACCCTGCGGACATTCAGCCCATCAACCCCTTTACGCAGACGCAGTTCGGTGGCACGCTTGGTGGGCCAATTAAACGCGACAAGCTCTTTTTCTTTGTGGACTACGAAGGAAATCGGCGGCATTCCGGCGGTAGCGGTACGGCAAGCGTCTTTACTGCGGCGATGCGGAGGGGCGACTTCTCTGCCGTACCCAAGCAGCTGTATGACACGCAAAATAACTTCGCGCCCTACGCGAACAACCAGGTTTCCATTGTTAGCCCCGTCGCGAAATACCTGTTCGCGCATCCGGAGCTCTATCCGCTGCCCAATGCAACACCCATCGACGGATTGGTTCAGAATAACTACATCGGGACCACCCGCAACTTCATCGTGAACAATCAGGGCGATGTAAAAATTGAGTGGGACCCACGCAATCAGGACAAGATTACCGGGTTCTATGCGCAATCGCGAGCATACGACGGTACGGTTGCCGTGCTCGCTCTCAGCTTTCCCTCGCAAAACGTCTTTCCATCAAAAATCTTTGGCACCACCTGGGTTCACACCTTTTCGCCCACGATTGTGAACGAGGTGCGTGCTGGATTTTTGCGGGTACGTTGGGATCAGGGGGTACCGACAGACCCGACCGGAGTGTTTGGTTTGACTGGGAATAAGACCGTGGGTATTCCCTTTGGCACGCAGACCTATGTTGGGTTTTCCAATCAAGGGATTCAGGACAACTTCAGCTCGATCGGCACCACGGGCGGACCACAGATTCTGCGTGATAATACCTTCTCGTACTATGACAATGTGACGATTCAGAAGGGCCGTCACATTTTTAGCATCGGTGGACAGGCGCTCCGTTATCAGCAGAACTATGCCTTGTCCGGTGCACAGGGTTCGCTTGGCAACTTCAGCTACAACGGTGTGTTTACCGGTGATGGAACCAACAGCGGATACAGCGGAGCTGATTTTGTGCTGGATCGCTCAAGCAGCGACAGTATTGCGATTCCCGGCGGCGGCGGTCTCGTCGGCAACCGGCAGTGGCGCTCCGCTGGTTTCTTTCAAGACGACTGGAAAGCCACGGACAAGTTGACGCTCAACTTCGGGATCCGTTACGAGTATGACCAGCGCTGGAACGAAGCACACAACAAGACTGCAAACGTACTGCTTACCGGCCCCAATGCTGGCACTGTGGAGTACGCGGGTTCCGTTCCGGCGGGTGCACCGGCCGGCTCGATCGTGTGCGACAACATCTCCTGCTACCAACCAACGAAGGATCAGCTTCAGCCGCGTTTTGGCTTTGCCCTTCAAGCCACGCAGCGCCTGGTGCTTCGTGGAGGCTATGGTACGACCAGCTTTTTTGAAGGTGATGCGAACAACCAACGGCTCACGTACCAGAATCCGTTTCTAGCCTCGTCGCAACCCACCGCTGCAGTTCCAGTGGCTGCAAGCACGGGCACGCCGTACAGCCCGGGTGCGCCCATCCACACTGCCAGTGGCTTTGCAATCAGCGACATTAACACGACAAATGCAAGCTTCGGCGCATGGCCACAGAACATAAGGCCGGCATACCTGCACGAGTTTAATCTGACCACGGAATACGCGATCAACAACAAGCTTTCACTGGCCGTGAGTTACGTTGGAGAAGCGGGTCAGCACCTGGCGGATTACCGCAACGGCAACCAACTCACGCTGGCGCAAGCGCGCGCTCGCGCTGCAAATGGCGGTACGGTCACTGCAGCAACAACAGCACCGTTTGCCGCCCTGGTAGGTCAGGACAACAAGCTGCTGGTTACAGCATCCGCAGCTACAGCCAATTACAACGGCGGTCAGGTGACCCTACGCGATCGAGGCGAACACGGTTTCACCTATACGGTGAATTACACCTACTCCAAAGCCCTGACGAACAGCGCCGGCAATTACACGCCATCCAACATCAATGGGCAGAATGGTGCGTATCAGGATGGGTACAACAGCCGCGCGGATTACGGGCTTTCCGGAACGGACGTTACGCACAATCTTTCCGCTGTGGCGGTGTATCTTCTGCCTTTTGGCCGAGGTATGCGGTTTGGCTCGAATGTGAATCGGGCCGTTGACCTTGCGCTCGGTGGATGGTCCGTGTCATCCATCGTTATCGCGTATTCCGGATTTCCGGTAACGATCAACAGCCCGGACAATACTGGGACAAACACCTATGGTCAGATTCGTGCCAATCGTTATCGCGCTTTGCAGGTAAGGAATCGTAGTGTCAACAACTGGTTCGGCACGGATGCATCGGCAACCCCCTGCACCGGTGCGGATAACAGCATTTGCGCTTATGGTCCGGCAGCTTCGCTGAGCTTTGGCACGGCTTCCGTCGGGTCGGAGCGTACACCAGGGTACGTTGTTATCGATTCCTCGGTGTTCAAGGACTTCCACATCACCGAGCACCAGGCCCTTGGCTTTCGGGCTGATGCGTTCAACGTCGGCAACATCGCCAGCTACGGCAACCCCGACAACACTGTTACCGACAACAACTTCGGTCAGATCACAAATACGCGTAGCCCGTCACGCGTGCTGCAACTTCAGTTGCATTACAACTTTTAGTCCTACCAGGCAATCGTAAAAGGGCCAGGAGTTTACTCCCGGCCCTTTCTCATGCTCGCGCTTGGTGCAGCAAGCGCACTAGCGGTCTTTAAGGAAGCGCAGATATCCCCACTGCTCTGGTACATGCATGTCGACCAAGCCTTGTGGCGACCATACCCAATTGTCTTCTTTGGCTTGCCCAGGCTTCCACTCTACACGGCTGAAATTGATGCGCCACATGGTTCCGTCAAGCGGATGCGGCACCGCCTGACGAGAAGCAAAGGCGCTTAGCGGATACGCAATTTCCAGCGTCCATCCGTGGTCCTTGTCATTTGGTGCATTGATCGTTCCCTGCACTGCCACAGCAGATTTCAAGCCCTGGATGTCCCAGCTATTGTCTGCCTTGCCGCCAAGCTTGTACGGCTTACTCAGGAACAAGTCCCAGCCCGTATTTAGCGCATTCATCTCGAATTCGTAATAGCTCGGCGACTCTGGAAGTGGCTTGACGAAGACCTCGAAATCATCATCATGGAAGATGACGGAATCATGCTGGGTCAGAGTGGCATGCACGTTTGGTTCTTCCAACTCTGCCGCAATGTAAAGGTAGTGATCATCCCACAACATTTTGGTGCGGGTGCGAAAACGAGGTGTAGGCTTACTGGTTCCCTCGATATCGACAAAGTCCTGGGTCCAAGGTGCCTGCTGCCATGCGGGATCGTCTAGTCTTCCATCGATCACGATTGGCCCAAGCGTGTGCTTGCATGGGTACGTGAGAGGCAGGGCGGGTTGCGGGACCTGGACTTGGGCTGCACCGGGCATGCCCAGAAACAACACGCTGGCGAGTGTCAGACTACGGATCAACGGTACAACCTCCTGGAGCATGCACTCCTGCACCCAGGTCTCTACTTTACCTATTTTCAGACTATGGGTACAGGCCGATTCTCTCCCCGCATGCTGGAATGGCGATGTCCATATTGGTAAGTCTACGAAGGTCTTCGCTGCGCATTGCGTACCTTGCAGCTAAGCTGAGCGTGTGCGCGAGTGATGGAGTACCGCCGTACGTGTTGCTCCTGTCAGAACACGCTTTCCCGGCCCCTTGATGAACTGTCTGCCTCGATTGATGCATCTGCCTGTAACGGCTGATTGACACTGCGTGAACGTCCACTTAAAGTCGACATATACACACAACCCAGAAGTGCTCTGCTGTACGCGCTTGCCTCTTGCCTGCTAATTGCGTCGGCCTCGCCGCTTCGTCGTGGTCTGCGACTGGCATGTAGGTCAGACCTGAAGTCGTTTGCGACTTTGCTTTGGACCGATTGAGACAGTGCTGCTACGAAATGGCTGCACCTTGATGTCATGGAACGATACAGCTGTGCGGCGTCCACTTACAGTGGACCGGGTCGAACGAGTAGTCACTCGAGTCATCGCGAACCGATGCGGCAGCTTCGGAAACCAAGCTCTGCATTGTCCGCCGATACCGGATGAACGGACAACACGCAATGCAGCTACACCTGCTCCAACGCGGCACCTAGGGGGATATGCACCGCATGAGTATTCTTTCCACATCGTCGAAACGCACATTGCTGACCGCTGCCGTCCTAACATCAAGCGTAGTTGCGGGAGCACAGACCTATCGCGGTGGCATTGCCGGAACGGTAAGCGATGCAAGCGGAGCAGTGGTTCCGAACGCCAAAGTGATGCTTACCAACCCAGACAATGGGTATACGCGCGAGATGCAGTCCACAAGCGCGGGTGCGTACGCATTCCAGGATCTGCAACCGAACGCGTCTTATGTTGTGACCGTTACTTCCGCCGGCTTTGGAACCGTTAAGGTTGAAAAGATTTCCGTAGAGCCTGGCGAAGTGTACTCGCTTGATCCCAAGCTTGCCGTCACGGGCTCAGAGTCGGTTGAGGTCAATGCCGCGTCCATTTCACTGGATACAGAGTCTTCGACGAACAACAATGTGGTCAACTCCGTCGCGGTGCAGAATATTCCGTTGAATGGTCGGGACTACACACAACTGATTAAACTTACACCGGGGTACAACGGTGCTGGTTCACTGAACGGTGCGCGTACTAATCAGAATAACTATCAGATCGATGGTGCTGACTCCAACGACATCTGGCAGAATGGTGCGGCGGCGAACCAGAGCGGCGTCAACGGTATCGCCGGTGTGACTATTCCATTGGAGGCCATAGACCAGTTCACGGTACAGTCGTCCGGGAATGCAGAAGCTGGCCGCAACGCAGGCTCCCTGATTTCACTCGCCATCAAGACTGGTACCAACTCGATTCACGGGTCGGCTTACTACTACACACGCAACGAGTTTTTCGCCGCACGATCGCCCTTTCTGCTGTCCTCGCAACGGAAGCCGAAACTTCGTAATGCGCAGTTTGGTGGCTCCCTGGGCGCGCCCATTGTGAAGGACAAGCTGTTCGGTTTCGTGAACTACGAACGACAGAAGTTTGTCATTCAATCCACCAGCGCCGCAACAGAACCCGTTGCAGCCTATGTAACGGCTGCCTCAAACCTGCTTCGAGCGCACGGCCATGTGGTCAATCCCTTGTCGCTGAGCGTCCTAAGCCTGTATCCGCTCGGCAACGCACCGGGGTACGCGGCCTCGATCAGCAACTATCTGGAACCGCAGCCGCAGGTCGGCTACTCCGATAACGCAATCGGCAATCTGCTGTACAACATCAATTCCAAGCAGTCTTTGAAGTTGCAGGCCTTTGTCGGCACAGGCCGCCAGACTGCGCCGGTTGGAACGTATGTCTATCCCTACTTTGAAGTTGCTCCAGACATTACGCAGAACTTTTCTCTAAGTCACAACGATGCGCTGACCGATCGCCTCTCGAACCAGTTCCTGATTGCGGTCGGCATTTTCAATCAAACCTTTAACGATGCGGTGCACAACCAGAATATTCCTGCCTTGGGTTTGAATACTGGCGTAACTAGCCCTGCTCTCTTTGGCGCTCCCACGATTGCGATCACTTCATTTGACACCACGGGAGCAACGCAACCACTTGGACGGAAGGATTACACGGGCCACATCACCGATGTTGCAACCTGGATCAAGGGGAAGCACGAACTCCGCTTGGGTGGCGAGTATCGTCGCAATTACATGGATCTGCAGTACCAGCGGAACGTTCGGGGCTCCTTTACTTTTAATGGCACGGCGTCTTCGAACTCCGGGATTCGGGCCATCGCGCCAGCAGGTTCCACACCGTATTCGACAGACTCCAGCTTTGGCGGTGCTGAAGTGCGTTCACTTGCCGACTACCTGGCCGGCTATGTTGCGTCGTCTTCGTTTGTGCAGGGCAACCTGCGCCGCGATGTGTACCAGAACACCTACTCCGCATTTGTGTCCGATGCTTATAAGGTGACGCCTGGGTTTACGCTTAATTACGGCTTGCGTTATGAGTACAACGGAGCTTTGAGTACCACGGGTGTCTTTTCGGATTACCGTCCTGCAGCAAGTGGTGCAAACGCTTTTGGCCTGGTACAGGTTGGCACAAGCGGCACGCCTTCGCTCTATGACGCAAGCCGCTTAAACTTTGCTCCGCGCGTTGGTGCCTCCTTACAGGCCAATGAGAAGGTCGTATTCCGCGCGCAATGGGGTTTGTACTTTGACGCCCCAAACTTCAACGGCTTCTTTGACAATCGTCCGGGTAACAACGGTGCCGTTGGACCCCAGGCCAATCCGTTTGGCGCCACACCCGTGCGTACGGTGAGCCCCACGTTCTATGAATGGAAGACAGGTGTCGATCCGTTTGACGGAACGACGGGTGCGCCTGCCACCTACGGCCTTGCAACAGTGAACCAAAACTTTAGGACAGCCTACTCGCAGAATTTTGGCGTGAATACAGAGGTGCAGCTTAGCCGAAACACCATCTTCACGGTGGCATATGTGGGCGCAGTCGGCCGCCGGTTGTTCAACCTGAGCGACATCAACCAGGCTGTTCTGTACACGGGCGCTCCCGGCCAAATCGCCGGCAACACAACGGCCGCGGTACAAAGCCGACGTCCGATCAATGTGGCTCAACCGGTCGCATCTGCTTCAATCATCGGTGCGGTGAACGAGATCCAAAGCAACGGCTACTCGAATTACAACTCGCTGCAGGCGAGCATACGGACGAGTAGCTGGCATGGTCTGTCTGGACAAGCGGCACACACCTGGGGTCATTCGCTCGATGTGATCTCCAGCACCCGTGGTTTAGCACCCCAGAATTCGGCGAACCTGAACGGCGAGTACGGCAATGCTGATTTCGATGTACGGAGTACCTTTAATGGCTACCTCGTGTACGAAGCCCCGCAAATCGGCCACCGTTTCGCCGTGTTCACGAAGGGCTGGCAGGGCAACTTATTTACCACTGCGTTTACTGGAACGCCTTTCTCCATCAAGGTGGGATCGGACATCTCCGGAACAGGAGAAAACCAGGATCGCGTCAATTACAGCGGCGGCCTGTACAAGGGTAGCTCCGCGCTGATTTCGCAGGCCAAGGCTGCACCCTATGCACAGTTTTTGACGGCCACCTCCTTCTCCAACCCCGCTGCCAATACCTTTGGAAACAGCCGGCGAAATAACTTTCGTGGACCAGGCTTCTTTACGACAGATGCATCCCTGGTCAAGAACACCAGGCTGTATGAGGGTGTTAACTTTCAACTGCGCGCAGAGATGTTTAACATTGCAAACCGCATCAACCTGGCGAACCCAACGACTACCTTTTCCTCGGGCAGTTTCGGGCGCATCACCGCAACACGCAACTCAGGTAGCGCTACCGGCATTGGGCCGGGGGAGCCCTTCAATGTGCAGTTTGCCGGGAAGATCATTTTCTAAACTTTGCAAACGTTGCGACAAGGGCCGATCTCTACTACTGGAGATCGGCCCTTTTCTGCAGCGAAGGCCACTTGCGTTTGGAATCGAAGTGGCCCGAGGTCACCACAGCGCCGGTGCCAGCAACTTCTGCCAACAGTTCTCAGACCGGTGCAGATACCGGAGTGTCCCCCAGTAGAGTACCGCGACCCGTTGTGACCTCCGTCCTTAAGCCGCGACGGGCAATCAGGTGCTCAGATCAGCATGCCGCCCGACACCTCGATGCGCTGAGCGTTGACCCAGCGATTCTCGTCGGACAGTAAGGAGGCGATCATTGGCCCGATATCGTCGGGATGGCCCACGCGTCCAAGTGCCGTTAAGCTGGCGATCTGCTTGTTGATGGTGGGGTTATCTCGCACCATCCCGCCGCTGAAGTCCGTTGCGATCGCACCTGGTGCGACGGTGTTGACCGCAATTCCACGTGGGCCCAACTCTTTGGCCAGATATCGTGTAAGCACCTCGACAGCGCCCTTCATGGAGGCATAGGCAGAGCTCCCCGGAAAGGCAAATCGGGCAAGTCCTGAGGAGATCGTCACGATTTTTCCGCCGTCGTTCATCAGGGCGAGCAGCTTCTGCGTGAGAAAAAACACGCCCTTGAAGTGGACGTTGCAGAGGCTGTCAAAATCTTCTTCCGTCACCTGGTCGAAAGCAGCGTGATGGGACGTGCCTGCGTTGTTGACGAGGTAGTCGAAACGTTCTGCGCCCATGCCTTTCAGAGTTGCTGCAACACTCTGTGCAAAAGCATCAAAGCTTCGGATATTTCCGGCATCCAGCTGGAGTGCAATGGCCTCTCCTCCCATACCGCTGACCTCTTCCATGAACTTCTCGGCTTCTACGCGATTCGAGTTGTAGGTAAAGATGGAACGGACGCCGCGCCGCGCCAGGTTCACCACGGTATTGCGCCCAAGTCCGCGGCTGCCTCCGGTCACGATTGCAATCCTTCCAGCTTGACTCTTTCCATTTGCTTCAAACATGATCCACCCCTGTATTTGTCGTTCCAGTTGAGCGTAGGGTTTACGAGGGGTTATGCACATACCGGAACTTTCCTGTTTCTTGCCTATTCCTGCTGCAAGGATTAGCGTCAATCTAAACGTTCCAGGGAGGGACGATATGGCAGAGAGCCTGATGGAACTCGTCTGGCGCTATACCGAAATGCAGCCTGGCCAAAGTCCCTTCGCAACCTGCATCGGGGGTTTAACGATCCTGCGCTCAGACAGCCAGCGCCGGGCAAACCACCTGCTCTACAAGCCCGCTCTCTGCATCACGGTGCAGGGATCGAAGTCCGCCACGTTTGGCGGTCGGTGCCATCATTACAGCACCGGGCAGGCGCTCCTCGTCAGTTTGGAGATGCCCGGTTTTGGTACCGTGACGGAAGCAAGCCCCGACAAGCCTTACCTTGGAATCATTCTGGAACTCGACCTTGCGATGCTGCGCGCCGTCGCCAGTGAGCTTGCTGAGCCCCCTAAGCCCACCGAGGGTCTGGGCTTTGGTGTCGTTGTCACTGACTTTGACGGTCCAATCGCCGACTGCACGCGTCGCATCGTTCGTTTGCTCGACACGCCCAAGGCGATCCCGGTTCTCTATCCAGCCATGATGCGAGAGGTTTCTTACTGGCTGCTCAGTGGCCCACACAGCGGCGATGTCATCCGGATGGCATTGGGCAACAACCATGAGCATCGCATCCTTCAAGCGATTCACTGGCTTCGCGACCGCTTCGCTCAGCCTGTTCGCATTGGTGAACTGGCAGCTATCGCGCAACTTAGCCCATCCGCCTTCCATCGGCAGTTCAAGGCTGTCACGGCAATGACTCCGCTTCAGTACCAGAAGCAACTCCGGCTGCTGGAAGCTCGGCGCCTGATGACGGCAGACGCAGCAAACGTTGAACATGCCGCCTTCCGGGTAGGTTATGAGAGCCCTTCGCAATTCAGCCGGGAGTACGGTCGCATGTTCGGATTGCCTCCGCGACGGGATACCAATCAACTCAGGCACGCTGCTGTCTAAGGGGAACGCTGCTCAGCGGCTGGAAGGTGCCTGCGTCAGTACCTCAGTTTTGCGATTCGTCCCAAACCACTGAATCGTGTTCGGCTGAACCAAAGGTATTCCACGCAGTTTGCTGGTTCTCTGCTGCCGTCTCGGGTCCTAAGCCTTGTTCGCGTTTCGCTGAAACAGCCAGGTAGCGGCGGCAAGTGCGGCCACAGTAAAGCAGGCGAGCCAGAGGACGTGCTGCCACACCGGCCAGCTAATGTCGTAGCCAATGCTGTGTACCGCAAGTTGGCCCAGGTGCCAGGTGGGCCAAAGAAAAGCTGTACGGCTCAGCCATTTGGGCAGACCATCCAGCGGGATCCAAAGGCCGGAAAGAAAGCTCATGGGCAGGTAAATGAGGTTGACGATACCGGTTGCCGCTGTTGCAGGAACCAGCATGGCAAGGAGCAGGCCCATGGCAGAAAACGGAAGCACGCCGCCCAACACCGTAAGGGCAAGATGGAACCACTGCGTCTGGGTCATGTGCACATGACCCATCGTGGTACCGATGGTGCTCAGGATGGCAAAGATGATCATGGCAAACGCTGCTGCAGACAGCACCTTGGAAAGCAAGTAGGCCGCAGCGGGCATGGGACTTGCCTGTTTGACCTCAAGCCAGCCCAGAGCGCGCTCGTTCGCCAGCGTCACGCAAATGCCGAACAGGGCAACACCTGCCAGTCCAAAGATGCAGTACGTCCCCAGCAGGTAGGTCGAGCGCCACTGGCCATCGGTGCCATTGCTGTTTGCCACCACCACGCCGAAGAGCAGGTAGAACATGACCGGGAAACCAATTGTTGCGAGCGAAAACGCACGCGCGCGAAGCAAACGCAGGAACTCGTACCGAGTCTCGTTCAAATAGAGGGGCAACTGCGGTGCGCGGGTGACGCTGGTCATGGCTGAGCTCCAAAGGTGCAGGGTTCGGTCGAAGGCAACTGCCTCGCTCCGCACTGGCGGACAAGGCTTCGTTGCGCAAGGAAGAGGATTCGCCTAGCTGTTTTGCGTAAGCGCAAGAAAAGCGTCTTCCAGATTCGGGCTGGTCACCTCCAGGGAGTGCAGCGTCAAGTCGGCGGCCAGCAGGTGGCGCAGCACATCTTCCGCGTTGCTCACCGTCAGAGTGGTTGTTGCGCCCAGGGTTTCGACCGTGAGCACGCCGGGCATGCGGCGCAACACCTCCGCCGTCAGGGCCGTGACGCAGCGCAGCTTACGGCCGGTCACACGCGATTTGACCTCCGTCGGCGTTCCTTCGGCGATGACGGCGCCCTGCGCCATCACGACGATGCGGTCGGCGAGCGTATCGGCCTCTTCGAGGTAGTGCGTGGTCAGCAGCACCGTCTTTCCCCGGGCCGAAAGGTCGCGCACCTGGGCCCACAGCGCGTGACGCGTTTCGATGTCCATGCCGAGCGTGGGCTCATCCAGAAAAACAAGATCAGGGTTGCCGCACAGCGCAAGCGCAAAGAGCAATCTCTGCTTCTGCCCGCCGGAGAGTTCTCGGAATTCCTTCTTCTCAATCCCGCGCAGACCGGTTGCATTGATCAGCGGCTCCAGCGGCAGCGGTGTCGGATAGTAGCTGCGAAAAAGGTTCAGAAATTCGCGGCAGCGCAGCGTTTCCGGCAGTTTGGCAACCTGCAGCATGGTGCCGATGCGCTCGCGCGTGCGGGTCCTGCGCGGGTCCTGGCCAAAAACGCGGGCGGTGCCTCCAGTTGGCGTTAACAGGCCGAGCAGGAGCTTGATGGCCGTTGTCTTGCCAGCACCATTGGGGCCAAGCAGGGCAACGACTTCGCCGGGTTGCAGCGTCAGGGAAAAATCGCGCAGAGCGGGCGCGGCCGTACCATGGGCGGAATCGTAGCGGTGCGTCACCCCTTGCAAGGCTGCGGGAATCATCGAGCCATCGAGGGATTGGGCCGTCCTACGTGCTTCGGCTTGGATCGTTGTGGGCATTCGGCCGGGTCTCGCTTTCCTGCTGCTTTCATCTAAGACTAGAGCCGGTGCGCCCGAGACGCATAGTCCTTCTTTAAGGGCTCGGGAAGGACGGAGGTTGTCTGCGGCAGCACGGTGGCAGCGAATCCTCATGGTCTGCATCTATACCCCCGTGAGCAAGCGGAATCAGATTCAGGCACCGGAACTGCTGGACGACCAGGTCTACGCATTGAGCAGCGCCATGCTGGTGGCACAAACCGCCGCGGAAAAGGGTCCGGTACACAAGTTGCGGACCACGACGCGTCGCATGGAAGCACAACTTGTCCTGCTGGAGCAGCTGCCGGGGTTGCCGGAACACGCAAAGGAGGCAACCGAGGTCGACCGGCTTCTCCGCCGGGTTCGCCGCGCCGCCGCCGCCGTGCGTGACCTGGATGTCCAGGCAGAGATGATCGAGTCCGACATGCCCGACCGTGCGGCTGTGAGCAACGGGTCCCGTGGCGATGCCATGCGCAAGGAGGCCGCCAAGCTGCTCAGGCGGCTGTCGAAAAAGCGCGTGGGCGAGACAGCGGACCTGGTTGCGACACTGCGTGCCGAAAGCGAGCCCCTGGCACATGCGCTGCGTGCGCTGCAACTGAAGATGAATCCGCTCGCCGAGGCTGCACCGTCGAAGCTGCATCGGCCCGTGAAGGGCTTTAGCGCGCAGGAATTGAGCGGCCGCATTCAGGGCGCGTTCGCCGTGCGCAGCGCGCGCGCGTTGCATGTGCCGCGCAAAGGTGAAGACGGCCTTGTTCCGGATAACACGCATGCGCTCCAACGGCTGCAGCACCTGGACGAGAGCACGCTTCATGAGCTTCGCAAGGCCGCCAAGCAGTGCCGCTACATGGCCGAAAGCCTGCCGGATGGATCACCGCAGGCAAAAAAGCTGGCACAACGGTTCGAGTACCTGCAGGAGGCGGGTGGAAGCTGGCACGACTGGCTCATGCTGGAGGAGTTGTCAGGACGCGTCCACGGCAAGAAAGCCGCGCTTACGGAGCGCTATCGTCACCATCGGGACGCAGCGCTGGCGGAGTATCACCTGCAGTTGGCGCTTGAATTTACGACGGGCCAGCACCGGCCACAGCGCTAGCGTCAACTACCCGCGTGCGCAATCGCGGGAATGCGTCGTGGCAAACATGGTGAACTGCAAACGGGAGCTTCGGACATGTTGGGACCTTTGCACGGAGGGATCCCCACAAAATTTCATGCTGCGGTAGGCTGAAGCGGATGAGTCATGAAACAGACAAATCGACGCGGCGTGTGCTGGTGGGAAAGTGGCTGGTCGGTGTAGCGGTTTTGACACCGGCGCTACTCGTCGTCGGAGTCTACCTGATCCTGCAAGGGCGGCTATACGGCTACCACTTCAAAGGTCCACTCTGGCCCTGGTTTACGGCGGATGCGCTTATCCTGGGTGCCGGCATGCTGTTGCTGCGTGGGCAGGACCTGTGACGAAGAAAAAAGCGGTGACGGGGCTTTCGCACTACGACGCTGCGGGCGAGGCGCGCATGGTCGACGTGGGCGCCAAGGCCGCAACAAAGCGTGAAGCCGTGGCCGAGGCCTTTGTGGAATTGAATGCAGCGGTGCTTGCCGCTTTGCCGCAGAACCCCAAAGGAAACCCGTTGGAGGTCGCGCGCATTGCTGGCATCATGGCGGCCAAGCGCACCAGCGATCTCATTCCGATGTGCCATGCCCTCGCGCTGTCGTTTATCGACGTTGAGGTCACGGTCGTTCAACCGGCCAGGTTGCTGAACACAAGCGGTGGAGTGCGCATTCGTGCGACGGCTGCAACGGTTGCTGGCACGGGTGTCGAGATGGAGGCGATGACTGCGGCCTCCATTGCCGCGCTGACGGTATACGACATGACAAAGGCATTGGACAAGGGCATTCAAATCCGCGAGGTTCGCCTGCTGCGCAAGACTGGCGGCAAAAGCGGGGAGTACCGGCGCAATGCCTGAGGTTGCGGAGATTTTGCAGACCCTGGAAGAGCGCCTGCTACAACCGTCGGTGCGCTCCGACCAAGCCATGCTCGGAGTGCTGCTCCTACCGGAGTTTTGCGAGTTCGGCAGCTCCGGGCGCGTGTTCGATCGGGCAGCGATCCTGGCGCTGCTGGCGGAGGAGCGTGAACAGCAGGCTTCCGAAAACCATGCAGATTCGCGCGTCGAAGCATTCACGTGTGAGGTGCTGGCCCCGGGCGTTGCGCTTGTTACCTACCGTATCGCTCGCGCAGCGGCTGGCTCTTTGCGCAGCTCCGTTTGGGTGGAGCGCGACGGCCGATGGCAGATGCGCTTTCACCAGGGAACACGGCTGCCTGGCGCTGCGGGATAGAGGGCGAACAAGGCCTGCGCGAGCTTCGCGCGCTGCGTGTTGGTGCGGAGGGTAGTATGGATTGCGGCGAACGGGGATGCTCGCATCGCTTGCAGGCCCGGAAAGCCGACGCAGCTTGCCTACCCAGCAGCTTGGCGACAGTCCCATGGTGGTGCTGCGGGTCATCGACCTGCTGTTCGTTCGTCCCTTTCAGCAGAGTGCATTCGCGATTCTGGGCAGCATTCTCCTGCTGCTCCTCTGCTGATAGAGCCATGTGGCCGCTGTTAAGGCGGTCAACCTTGAACCGGAGCAGATGGGCACACCTGCGCCTGTGAAGGTGAGCGTCTCTTATAGATTGAAGAGTTCGCGCAGGCGTTTGATCTGGGCCCGTGCAACCGGAATCTCGGTGTGCTTTCGGTCGTCCATGCGCAGCAGGTAGCTGCTTTTGAACCATGGGACCACTTCGCGAATGTGCTGAATGTTGACGAGATATGACCGGTGCGCCCGCCAGAAGGCACCAGGGTCAACCTGTTCTGAAAGCTCTTCGATGGTGCGACAGTTGGCCAGGCCCTCCATTGTGGTGGTCACGACGGAGATGTCGCCCTCCTCGATGCTGGCAAAGCTGATGTCACGCTGATCCACAAGCAACAGACGCTGGCCATTGCGCACCACGACCTTGCCACTGCGCACCCTTGAGCTCGGGCCGTCCGTGCCGGATGAGGCCTCGCTCTTGTGGACGGTTGCTTCGGCTTGCAGTTGCAAAAGCTTTAGCAGGCTCTCCAGCCGTTCGTCGCTGCTTGCCTGCGGGATGGTCTCGGTTACCAAAGAGCGTTCGGCGGCGCGGCGGGTACGCACCTTGTCGATGGCCTGGTGCACTCTCTTCTCATCGAACGGCTTCAGCAGGTAATCGATCGCGTTGACGTCAAACGCTCGCACGGCATACTGGTCGAAGGCGGTCGCAAACACGACTTCGGGCATCTCGGTCGAATGACGCGCATGGCTGCCCAGCAGTTTTTTGAGCACGGCGAAGCCGTCAAGACCAGGCATTTGGACGTCGAGAAACACGATATCCGGTGCTGTGGACCGGATGATCTCGACTGCTTCAATGCCGTTTGAAGCCTCGGCCACGACCGTAACGTCGCCTGCTCGGCCGAGCAGGTAATGCAACTCGCGGCGGGCAAGCGGTTCGTCGTCGACGATGACGGCCGTTAAAGGCATTGCGTTCAGTATAGGTCGTCAACCCGCCACGCCTAGTATTGCAACAGGTGTTGCCTGGTGTTCGTCTGGACTGAACGGGAATGCTAGTTCCTAACCGCCTGCATGAAAGTGTATGGCCACGGTAACGCGAAGGGAGTAACGATCGATTGCACAAGCTGCAGGAAATCTTTAAAGTTTTCTGGCTTTAGGCCTAACTTGAGTACAGGATCAATGCAGACAGCCGCGCAGTGATTCATGCTCCACACTTTCTTCTCCCAAGGGTCTCTTATGTCCAATGTTTCTGTTCGATTTGGTTACCGCCTCCGTTCGTTGCGACGGGATCGCAAGCTCACGCAAGTCCAACTTGCCGATTATCTCGGCATTGACCGCAGCTTTATCAGCGATGTTGAACGCGGCAAGAAGTCGATGACGCTTGGTTATCTGGCGACGGTGGCAGACGGCTTTCACCTTACAGTGACGCAACTGCTCGACGGCATCTAGGGCGAAGCGGTCACCAGTAAGGTGAGAGCAGAGACCTGCTGGAAGCGATCTGGTTGCGCCATGCGCGAAACGCGCATGGCATGTGCGATGGCGACACACGATGCAAGTTAGCAGATGACGCGGTCTACTCGTGCCGAGTTTCGCCGACCATGGTCTGCCTTCGATTGCAAGGAAGTGACAGGTTAAGCCATGCTCCCAGCTTGCCCGGACGGCGTGGCGTCCGGGCTTCCACAGACTTGCTGTTTGATAACTGTTCTCGTTTGGTAGAGAATTGCAGAGACGAGGTTGTGGCGCGGCCGAGGCGGCAAGCTCCCCACCCAACTGCTCGCAAGGAGACAACGATGGCAGAGAACGGCAATGGTAACGGAAATGGCAACAGCTCACATGCGGCTGCGCCGAGTGGCACTCAATACGCAGCTTCCGTCCTGACGACGCGGCAGGGACACCCTGTAGCCGACAACCAAAATCTGCGCACGGTGGGCGAGCGCGGACCAGCGGTACTGGAGAACTACCACTTTCTGGAAAAGATCACGCATTTCGATCGCGAGCGTATTCCGGAGCGCGTTGTCCACGCGCGCGGATCGGCGGCTCACGGATACTTTGAAGCCTATGGCAAGGTAGGCGATGAGCCGATTGCAGACTTTACCCGCGCTAAGCTATTTCAGCAGGGCGGGAAGCAGACACCGATTTTCGTCCGCTTCTCGACGGTTATCCATGGAACGCATTCGCCGGAGACGCTGCGTGATCCACGTGGTTTCGCGGTCAAGTTCTATACGGAAGATGGCAACTGGGACCTGGTCGGCAACAATCTCAAGGTGTTTTTTATCCGCGATGCCACCAAGTTCCCGGACATGGTGCACGCGTTTAAACCGGATCCGCTGACCAATCGGCAGGATAATGGACGCTTCTTCGACTTCATTGCAAACACGCCGGAAGCGACCAATATGGTCACCTATCTCTTTAGCCAGTACGGCATCCCTGCCAGCTACCGCTTTATGGAGGGCTCGGGCGTGAACACCTACAAGTGGGTGAACAAGGATGGCCGTGCTGTTCTTGTGAAGTACCACTTCGAACCAAAAGTCGGTGTAAAGGGCCTGACGCAGGACGAGGCCAACGCCATTCAGGCGACCAACTTCAACCACGCGACACAGGACCTGTACGACTCGATTGAGAATGGCGACTATCCCGAGTGGGAAATGTTTGTGCAGATCATGAGCGACGACGAGCATCCTGAGCTCGATTTCGACCCGTTGGACGCTACGAAAATCTGGCCGCGCGAGCAGTTCCCCTTTCTGCCGGTCGGCAAAATTGTGCTTAACCGCAACCCGAGCAATTTCTTTGCTGAGACAGAACAGGTTGCCTTCGGCACGGGCGTTCTGGTAGATGGGCTCGACTTCTCAGAAGATAAGCTCCTGGTCGGTCGTACGTTCAGCTATTCGGACACCCAGCGCTACCGTGTGGGCACCAACTATTTACAGTTGCCGATCAACAAGCCGATTGGCTGCCCCGTCTTCACAGGTCAGCGTGACGGTCAAATGGCGTTTGACGTAAACGTGGCCGAGAACCAGAATCCGCATGTGAATTATGAGCCGAGCAACCTGGGCGGTCTGAAGGAAGCAACCAGGAGTGGTGTGGAGTACCAGCCGTTTTTCGAGGGGAAGCTGGTTCGGCAGAAGATCGCGCGTACCAACGACTTTGCGCAGGCCGGTGATGCGTATCGCAATATTTTGACGGCAGCGGAGCGCGATGAACTGGTGAAGAATCTGGGCGGTGCCATGGCCGATTGCACGGAGTACAACCGCGAGAAGGTCTGCAGCTTCTTTGACCAGGCGGATGCCGAGTACGGGCAGCGCGTGCGTGAAGAAACGAAGAAGGCACTCGCCGGGAAGTCGAGCATGAATGCAAAGGCGTCGGCTGCGGTGCAGCATGGGCTGGAGCATGCAACGGCTCTGGCGGGCATCAGCTAGGCGCCGCCGCAGTATGGAGACAAGGGGTTGCCGTGATGGCAGCCCCTTTTTTCCTGCTTGACCGCAACTTCTTTTCTCTGCACTTACTCGCAACTTACCGGGGTGAGTTCTGTCTTCGGAAATGCGGCAGATTGACCGTCGCAGGAGAGAACGATGAAACTCGCAATTACGCTTTGTACTTTCGTGCTTTCAGCCAGCAGCATTGCTGCACGTGCCCAGGCTTATGGTCCACGGGGTTACGGCCAGGTTCCAGGGCCGCATCCTGCATACCTCCATGCATTGAGCGATCTGCGCGCGGCGCGCCATTACTTAAATGACGGATGGGCGTGGCAGCCGGTCAGGGCTGAAGATGATAAAGCGATTCGCGAGATTGATGCTGCGATCAACAACATCAAGGCAGCGTCGATTGATGACGGCAAGGGCCTGAACGATCCCTTTCGGATGGACGCCCATCTGACGCCGCAGAACCGCTTCGTAAGGGCCAATGAATTGCTGTATGCAGCGCACCAGGACCTTGCAAGAGCCGAGGATGTGCCGCAGTCGCGGGGCCTGAGAGATCGTGCTCTGCAGCATGTAGACGCGGCGCATAATACGGTCAATCAGGCGGTCAAGATTGCCCGTTGGCAGTAATGGCAGGCGACAAAGGCCACGCAGACTGCGTGGCCTTGTGCGTCGCCCGCTGGGTGCGGATAGCCTATTGTTTTTCAAAGATTTCCGTCATCTTCTCGTCTGGCTTTGTCACAAGCCAGCCCACATCTTTCAGCATCTTGCCGTCTGGTGAGACAGTCTGGACGCCTTCGAAATAGGGCTTGTTCTTCATGTACACGGAATACTTGAGCTCGGTGCCCGAGACCTTTTTGTAGGCGGTCGTAAAATCGGGAATGGCACGTGGTCCGGTGCTCTGAGTCTGCTTTCCATCGAGCGGGTAGACCGTGCTGTCTTTGCTGGCAGGGTAGTCGATTTTCAGCATGCCGTTGCCACCGTCGGCGTAGGTCATCACTTCCGCTACATTGCTGGATTCCTTCCTGTCTTTCCAGGTACCCGCAAGGTCTGGACCGCCGCTGAGGCGCTCGTCCGTTTCTTCATTCTTGTAGGTGGTTCCATCGGCACGGGTACCGGTCGTGGTCTCGGTGAGGGTCTTGGCGTCGCTTGAGAGCGTCAACGTGGATCGACTGAGCTCAATGCCATTCCGCTTGTTAACCATCAGCCACTCGTTCTTGCCGGTTGGCTTTAGACTGCTGGTGCGCGTTGATACGACAGGGCAGTCCTTGCCATCGTCGGTGATGTCGAACTTTACCGCGCCATAATCAAAGTGGTAGCTGTTGCCATTTTTGACGACGGTATAGGAGGTGCCGGTCAGGATGCTCTTCGCGCGATTCATCTTCCATGTGCCATACCAGGGGTTATCCACGGCGAAAGCTGGCTGGGCGAGGGTGAACAGGGCGAGAGCCGTTGCAAGCAGGGCATTCTTCTTCATGGTAGGGACAGCCTCCGGGAGAAACATACGTGCGTTCCCCAGCACACGTGCGCGACGCGTGCCTGAGGGTAAAAGGGTGCACGAAGGTTTTCTCACATCGAGAAAAGCGTGTCGAGAAATTTTTTGCGCAATGCTTTTGCTTTTGTTAAACGATTTATGACGTTATGGCAGCAAATTTGTGCTGGTTGCGGCCGTTAGCTGGTGAATGGCCATCCACGTTTGCGAGTAGGCATTCAAAGCGTCACTGGTGGCACTGCGGGCGTCACGCAGGGCGTCCAGGTAATCGATCAATGCCGCACCGCCATGCTCGAACGAGAACCGGGCGATGCTTAGCACTTCAGCGGATTCATCGAGATAGTGAGTGCTGTAACGATCGCTCAACGTTTTGGCGTGCACATAGGCGATGTAGGCCTGACTTACATCGCTGCCCACCTGATTTCGCGTGGCCTGTGCGGTCAAGCGCGCGGCCTGTGCCTGCAGCCGTGCTGTTTCCTTGTTTCCCTGGTTGCGGTCGAACAGGCGAAGAGGCACGTTGACGCTAAAGCCGGCGGAGTTGTCGGGACCGGTTCTGTCGTATTCCCCTTCCAGCGTCGGGTCGGCGGTTCCGTTGGCAATCGCGAGTCGTTGGGCGGCATCGGCGGCATCGATGGCGGATGCAGCAGCCCGTAGATCCGGCCGGGTGGCCATCGCTTTGGTCTGCAGTTGCTCCTGCGTTTCTGTGATGTAGGGCGGAACAATGTCGCCGGTGATGTCGAAGTTTGCTGTCGGTGTCACGATCCCCATCAGCGTTTGAAGGCGATCGCTGGCCTGCGCAACGGCGACTTCCGCATTTTGCTCATCGCTCTCCGACGAAGCGAGTTGAAGGTCAAGCCGCAGATAATCCAGCCGGCCCAGGTCGCCGGCCTGATAACGCTCGTTGCCGACCTGCACCTGGTGGGCGAAGTCCTTGAGTTGGGCCGCGCTTAGCTGCTGCGCCTGCTTCGCGATCAGCATGGTGGTGAATGCCTGGCGTACAGCAAGCTCGGTCTGCCGCGCAGAGTCGGCGAGCAGTGCCTCTGTTTGCGAGGTTGTGGCGCGTGCGTTGGCAAGGCGATACGTCCGCTTGTTGCCGCGTTCAAACAGCCGCGACACCTGTGCGGAGTAGCTGTAGGGATTGGTACTGTCCGCCCCCAGAGTGACGTTAGAGCCGGCGACTCCGATGTTCGGGTTAACGCGGACACCGGCCTGGATTTCCTGCGCACGCACCGCCCGCAGGTTTTGTTCCCCCGCAAGCAGCGTTGGATTCTGCTCGCGTGCTTGTTGCACGACCTGATCCAGGGTGAGTGCGCCGGGTTTGCTGGCTGGAGGCTTGCGCGGGTCGGCGCCGGCGGCCGCTCCTGCGGCGTAAGTGACAGGTCCGCTTCCTGGACTGGTTTGCACAGTCGACTGACCAGGGGCATTGCCGGTTGCCGCGGCGTTGGCACCGGCCGCAGTAGCGGCCCCGCCCTGCGCGGCAGCGCCAGCGGCGCCGCTGCTGGCAGATCCAGCACCGGCAGAGCCACCGCCGGCACCGGCGCCCTGGGTTCGGGCAACACCGGGGACCAGCATGCAGGTAAGGGCGACAGCGAGATGGAGGCGGAGAGGTCTCAAGCGTTAAACTCCTGGTCCGGCGCCGGCAGGTCATCATCCTTGCGGGAGACCCAGACGTACAGCGTGGGTAGCAGGAAAACATTGATGACGAGCGCACCCACAAGGCCGCCAACAATGACGATGGCAAACGGTCGTTGGGAATCGGACCCGATTCCATGGCTGAGCGCGGCCGGCAGCAAGCCCAGTGTGGCAACAAGCATGGTCATCAAGATTGGTCGCAGCCGCAGCACGGCACCTTCGATCGCGGCGGTTTCCGGGTCTGCACCGTTCGCACGAAGCTGATTGATGTATTCGAGCATAATGATGCCCGTCTGCACGCTGACGCCAAAGAGTGCAAGGAAGCCGACGCCGGACGAGACGGAGAAGTGTGTGCCCGTCGACAACAGCGCGATCAGGCCGCCAAAGGGGGCCATCGCGAGATTCGCAAGAATCAGTGTTGCCCACTTCGCCGAACTGAACATGGTGTACAGGATGATGAAGATGAGCAGCAACGTGATGGGTAACACGATCAGCAGGCGGCGCGACGAGCGCTTCTGGCTCTCATACTCGCCAGCCCAATCGATCTTGTAACCCGCCGGAAGGTTCACCTGGGCCGACACTTTGGAGATCGCTTCTTCAACAGTGGAACCAAGATCGCGATTACGCACGGAGTACTTGATCGCCACGTATCTTAGACCGTTTTCGCGATAAATCTCCTCGGCACCGTCGGTCGTTGCAAGCTTGGTGACCTGCGCCAGCGACACGCGTTCGCCACTGGGAGCGACAATGCGAATGTCATTGATTGCCTCGGGTGTGGCGCGGTACGGACCGGCGTAGCGCGTGGTCACGTCGTAACGTGCTTCGCCATCCAGCACCTGCGTGACGGCATTGCCGCCAACCGCGGATTCGATGGCGTCCTGAACGTCGGAGACGTTGATGCCATAACGTCCCGCAGCAGCCCGGTCGACGACGAAATTAAGATTCGGCTGGCCAATGACGCGGAACAAACCCAGATCCTTGATGCCTCGAATGCCGCTCATGACCTGCACAATCTGATCGCCCTTTTCCTCCAACGTGCGAAGGTCGGTGCCGTACAGTTTCACGGCGAGCTCACCCTTGACGCCACTGACGGCTTCTTCGACGTTGTCCGAGATCGGTTGCGAGAAATTCCAGATGACTCCGGGTAGCTGGTTGAGTTGACGGCTCATTGCACCAATCAACTCTTCCTTGTTTTCTTTGAACACGGGCCGCCATTCGGCTTTGGGCTTCAGGTCGACGTAGTATTCCGTGTTGAAAAATCCGGTGGTGTCGGTACCGTCATCAGGCCTGCCTATTTGACTGACTACCTGGTTGACCTCAGGAAAGGCAGAAAACAGGATGCGCGCTCGATTTGCGATGGCGAGGCTCTCCGCTGGCCCAGCACTGGGTGCAAGCGTGCCACGCGCCCAGATGGCACCTTCATCGAGATGTGGCAGAAATTCTGACCCTACAACACCGCTGAAGACGAGCACTGCAGAAGTAAGCAGCGCGGTTGCCGCGATACCGGCGGTAACGTAGCGGTGCTCAATGGCCCATTGCACCGCGAAACGGTAGCGTGCGGTCAACCACTTAAGAGCAGGATTTTCCCATTCACTGGTGCCGTTGCGGAAGAAAAAGCTGGCCAGGACCGGCGCGATCAACATGCTGAAGATCAGGGCGCCGAGCAGGGCAAATGCGACCGTCCAGCTCATGGGTTTGAATAGGCGGCCCTCGACGGACTGCAGCGTAAAGATGGGCAGGTACGTTGTAATGATGATGCCGATTGCGTAAAACACCGGCCGCTGCACCTCATGCGCAGCCAAACGAATCTGCTCCTTCACCGTCATGTTTTCCCGACGGCCGTGGCTCAGGTGACGCACAATATTTTCAACGATGACGACGGCACCATCGACAACCATGCCGAAGTCGAGTGCGCCCAGCGAAAGCAGGTTTGCCGGGATATGACGCAGGTCAAGGCAGATGGACGCGAACAGCAGGGCGAATGGAATCGTCAATGCCACGATGATGGCGCCGCGGAGATTGCCTAGGAAGACGAACAGGATGATGACGACGAGGATAATGCCCTCAGTCAAATTGTGCAGCACCGTGTGGGTCGTCAGCTCCAGGAGATTCGACCGGTCCAGGAAGGGCACAACCTTGACGCCGCGGGGCAGCACGCGGGCATTCAGTTCGTTGACCTTGTCGTGGACGCCGATCAGTGTCTCGTCTGAATTTGCGCCTTTTTGTAGCTCCACGATGCCTTCGACAGCGTCAGAGTTATTGGCGAGTTCACCATTTTTCAAACGCACGGTACGGCCGATCTGGCCGAGGCGAATCTTTGGTCCCTGCACCACCGTAGCGATGTCGCCGATGCGCAGGGCCGTACCGTTCTGTGCTTTGATCGGCGTGTTTGTGATGTCGTCGGTGGTGCGATACAGGCCAACCTCACGTACATTGATCTGCTGCGCGCCCTGCTCGATGAAGCTGCCTCCCGCATTCGTGTTGTTCGCGGAAAGTGCAGTCTTGACCTGCGCGATATTCAAGCCATAGCTGACGAGCTTCGCGGGGTCCAGAATGACCTGGTACTCACGCGTTGGACCACCAAAGCTGGACACATCAACCACACCCGGAACGCTGCGGAAATTCTTCTCCAGTGTCCAGTCCTCGATGCTTTTGAGCTGCATCGAGTCAATCGACGGATTTG
>CAXUHM010000006.1:0-67873 GCA_964250935.1 uncultured Terriglobus sp. | reverse complement strand
TTGTGCTTTCGAGCGTGTACCAGTAGATCTGGCCGACCGGAGACCAGTCCGTACCAATCTGCGGCTGCAGGCCGGCAGGCAGCGTTACCTGAGTCAGCCGTTCCACAACCTTCTGGCGGTTGACGTCGTTGATACTGTCGTCGTCGAAGACCATGGTGACGCTTGAAAGGCCCGCCAGGGACGTCGACCGTAGCTGCGTCATGTGCGGGATGCCGGCGAAAGCGATCTCGAGCGGCACCGTTACCTGCTGCTCAATTTCTTCCGACGCGCGCCCCGGCCACTGCGTAATGACGTTGACGTAATTGTTCGCAACGTCCGGGTAGGCTTCTACCGGGAGATTGTGAAATGAAATAGCACCCCAGCCGAACAGCAGCACGGCAATGACAACAATGATGAACCGATTGTCGAGTGCGAAATCGACCAGCTTACGAATCATTTACTGCCCTGCCGAATTCTGCAGCTCCAGAGCATTGCTCACGACCTGCTGACCGGCATCAAGGCCGCTCAGGATTTCAACCGCGTTACCAGGCAAAACCTGACCGGTACGTACGCCAACGCGGCGAAAGTTGTTGGAACCTGCGGCTTGGATATAGACGAAGTCGCGGTCGTGCAGATGAAGAACAGCGTTGCCCGGCACCGTAATTGCGTCATGCGCCTTCGCTCCGCGAAAGGTCGCCGTCGCAAACATTCCGACGCGCATGAAGTTGCCGGGGTTCGCAACCTGGATTCGTACCTTTGCCGTACGAATGCTTGGATCCAGGATTGTGCCGATGTCGGAGATGGTGCCGGTCAGGAGCTTGTCCGGAAAGGCACTCAGGCGAATTTCGGCCTGCTCGCCGACCCGTACGGTACTCAGGTCATTCTCATATACATCGCATACCACCCATACATGGCTCAAGTCGGCAATGGTGAGCGATCCACCTACGCCGGCCAGGTTGATACCGGCAGCGCCCGCGGCGGTTGTATTTTGTGCGACAACAATGCCGGAGATGGGTGCATACACGCGAGTCGTGTCGCTTGGATGATTCTTGTCCACGCCGAGAAGCCGCAATTCCTGCTCGCTCGCGTTTAAGGCAGCTTTGGCGTCCTGCTCCGCATTTTGTGCAATATCCACCAGGCTCTTTGCGATCGCGCCCTTGTCAAATAACAGCTTGTCGCGCGTCAGGATCGTGTTGGCGAGCGCCTCATTTGCAAGCGCAGTCTGGTAGCTAAGAAACGCCTGTGTCACGTCGGGAGATTGCACTTCCATTACAAGCTCTCCCTTGTGCACGTAGTTTCCAAGGGTGACGTGCAGAGCTACGACGCGTCCGTTGGCAATCGACAGAACAGGAACCTCACGCGAGATGTCGGGCTGTACAGTACCCGTTGCGTTCAGGGTCTGGAACGCCGAACGTACCTGGGCCGGGGCGAGCGGAAATAGAGCGGCGTTCTCCACGTGAATCGAACTATCACTTCCGTTATCAATCACGATTGGCGTCGCTGGCGGTGCTTCCGCCGCCTCGCGTCGTGCCTGATTGCCATGGCACCCAGTCAGCACTGCACATGCAGCCAGCACAAGGCAAGCCGCAGACCGACCGATGACAGGGCCACCCATGCCAAACCACGATGGTTCGAACCAGTGTTGGAACGTCTGCTGTACTTGCCCAGGGGAGCCGGCGCGCATTGCGCAACCGGAATCGGTTTGCATCGTTCTCACTTCCCTATTTTAGTTTCGCTGCGGTAAGGAGAGCGTAAAGAGTTTGTAGAATTTGCCTAAACCTAAGGGTTCGGACGGAGAAAAGGCGGTGCTCTGCGCTGCACGCGATCTCCGCAAGTGTCCTCGCGGCCGCCATCACAACCGTCAAGCCTTAGACGGTTCATGCTGCCAGGAGTGAGAGAGTGCGCTTCGACTGATCCCACGTGAACTCTGTTTAGGAAGCAGCATTGCGTTGCCCGCGCGCTGGAGTTGCGATGGGAACAATACGACCAACGACTGACGTACGAACCGCGGTTCCGGTCCATGCCTTCGGTATGAACAGCCAAGGATTCACGATTTGGTTAGGACAGGTGCTTTTGATTACGCTCAGCGTGATCTGTGTGCTGTCGGCGTTCGCCGTCATTGATCAGCCCTGCGCTGCTCACCGGTGAGCGAGGAGTGCCGTCACGCTCCACAGCGCGACCGGGCAAAACAAAAAGAGGGGAGCGCTGCATACCAGTTGCATATCCCTGTTTGCTTGAGCGCACGCTTGTGCTGTAAGAACCGAGGACGTGGTCCAGTATTACGCGGCGTTGGTGGCTCGAGTTGCCGTGTCCTATCACTTGGCGGATCGTGGGTCCAGCCGGTAAAGGACAAGTCGGCGGTGCTCCGGCGCATCGAAGACCTGGTACTCCACTACCGGACTCAGACTGTCATGCGTGCGCATTTCGTCCACAAGCCTGGCCTCACGTGGCAGGTACGCGGCAAACCAGCCAGGCTGTTCGTGACGCAGCAGCGCCGCCAGTCCACCGATGGGCCACTCCGGGTTGGTCGAGCGAAGACCCGTAAACATTGCAATTGTATCGGCCGACCCAGCCAGCAACACCGGGGCGTGCCGGCTGTCTGCACGCATGATTGCAGCAATGCTGCCGGCCGCATTGCGCATGGTGTACTGGGGATAAAGCAGGTAATGACCAGTCTGCGGAAGCATGGTTTCAGCGACAACTACAAGCGCGGCCAGCAGGATTCGGTGTGCGATTCGCCACGGCGAAGATCGCACTGACAAGCGGTCGCGGAGGGCGCGGAGGGCAAGGGCAAGAATTATCATCGCGGGAAACACACAGACCAGGTAATAGCGAGGCTGGAACCACGTGTGCCAGCCGATTAGACCGAGGGCGCCGACCAATGCAAGCACGCTACTGACAAAGAGCGGTATCCGCCAAAGTTCACGCAGAACGAGGAGGGAGGCGGCAAGTGAGACCCCGGTGACGGGCAGCAGCATGCGGTCAATCCAAAGCGTATGGCGAAGTGCGGTGGCCATGACCGGTAACAGGATACGTAGGTGCGCTCTCCCCGCATTTACGGCAAACAGGTGATGGTAGTCAGACAGGTGGTGGGTTCGTACCACTACCAAGAGATAACAAGACCACAGTGCCGCACTCACAACAAGCGCCAGCAGGGGCAACACCAGTACCTGATAGCGTGTAGACGCCTTGCAATACAGACGTCGGTTGTCGTTGCAGTCTGCGAGGGGCAACGAACCAGCAGAGGTCACCCCCACCTGGTAGAGCAATGCCGGAGCTAACGCGAGGGCGGTCGTTTTTGTCAGGATTCCGATGGTGATCAGCACCCCAACCGCAGCGGCGCGGCAGAGCGCATTCCAGCCGATGCGGTGCATGCCACTGTCTCTGGGCGGGGATGCTGTTGCCACCCACAAGCCAAGCAGAAAGAGAAAAACCACCATCGGTTCCAGCAAGGCCAACCGATTGAAGCTGAAACTGTAAGGATTGATCAGCGCCAGCGTGACTGTCGCCGTGGCAACCTGCTGCCCCGCCGTCGGACGTAGCAGGGCATACAGCAGGAGCAGTGAACCGCCAAAGAGCAGGAGCGTCAAAACGCGTGCCGCAACAATGCCAGGGCCAACCAGCGCAAACCAACCGGCAAGCAACGCTGGCCACGCTGGTAGTGCAACTGCCGGATTAAACCCATCTGTGATGTACCAACGGCCCGTCTGCACATGATGCAGCGCCGCACCGGCGTACCAGCCCTCATCGGTGTATTTGGCGAAATCGTTCCAAGGCGACCCATTGGGGAAGTCAGCTTGCAGGTGAACGAAATACGCCGCATAGAGCGACAAGTTGGCCAGCAGGAATGCAGGCGGCAACCATTGTCGGTACAGCCGCGGTTTCATGCCGCAACCTGTGCGCTCGGGATGACTAGGGAGCGTGCGTACCTCGCAGCAAGTCTGCCGCCCAGTCGGATGCACGGCTCTTCGACAAGATGGAAGGCGGCCAACGAGGACGCGACAAGCGTGCCGAGGAAGACCGCGAGTTGAACTGCGAGGTGCTGGCGCGGCAGCAGGTAGAAGGCCAGGACGAGACAGATTGGGTGCAGCAGATAAATGCCGTAACTGTAGCGCGCGATATACCAGGCCGCGCGCGTCAACGTGTTGACTGGGAGCTGCCGAAACCATGGCAGCATAAGTCCAAGCGCCAGTGCTGGAAGCGCCGCTATCCGCCAGTTTGCCGCGTTGCCCCCCCAAAGGACCAAACCCGCAAGAACCACCAGAAAAACCGAGCCGGGCAGCGTTGCCCTGCTTTTGCGAAAGCCCGCATAGGCTATCACGCCCGGCAGAAAATAACACACGCTGAACACGAGGTTGAGGTCATTGCCGGAGAACTCGCGCAGGCAAAACATCCACGTAACAGTCCAAAACAGCAGCAACGGCCACAGCCGTCGATTGCTTTGCAGAAAGAAGAAAAGCACGGGCAGCACGGTATACATCTGCACTTCAAGCGGCAAGCTCCACATGACGTACAACAACTGATTACCACTGAACAGGTTTTGCACCAGCAGAAAGTGCTCGACGATCTGCATCGCGCTCAGGTGCGCATACACAAAATACCCGGTGCCGCGACCGACACTTACGGGCGCGTGCGTCGCCACCACGAGAAACGTGGTCAGCATGGAAAGGGGATAGATGCGCAAGGCGCGACGAATGTAGAAGTCAACCGTCGTGGGTCGCCGTTCCAGAGACCAAAGCAGCACCAGTGCCGTGTGTACGAAAAATAGCGCGACGCCAAACGCGCCGTAACGGTGCAGCGGCGCCCGCGGCGCGCACACAGCAATTACGTGTGAGACCACGACCATCAGCACAGCAACTGCGCGCAAGACATCCAAGTTACGCAGGTCTTTTCCGGATCCAGTGCTCGTCGACGGCACTGCGGTACGTTCACCGGGTACATGCCCGGGAGGCGCAGGTGGCGTACGTTCCAGGGGAAACGTTTGCTGCTCGTGCGACAACACGGTGTTCACGCTACTGCAGGCTCCCGGCGCGATGAGCAACATGCAGGCGGACCAGCCTGCCGCCGAGTGCCATGCCGAGGACTTCCTCCGGCACAGGGCGTGCCGCAAGGTCTTTACCGACCCACTCCCAGCCGGTGTTGTAGTCCAGCAACAGTGGCGCGGGCTGTGCCAGCAGTTGAGCGTATGGCGCCGTGGCCAGCGGCGAAAAGCGGTGCAGGTACACGGCTGTCACCGCGTTAGTATTGTGGCCCAGCCACTGCACTTCCTTTGACTCGTCATACAGCAGCGTGATGCGTTCCCGAACCAGAGGAGTCGGCGCGTAATAGCTATCGGTAAACAGGTCGGTCAGGCTTTGCGTGTAGAGCCGATCGGCCGGGTGCGCGGCCAACTCCGCCGTAAGCGCAGGGGGGACGGTCAGCGTTGCGAGAAGGGCTTCGGACTTGTGCCGGTCTGCGACGATCTGTGTTGTTGCGGCCACCGTCGCAAGCAGCAGCATGGCGGGGAACAGCACGTAGAAGAAACGGTCCGAGCGCAGCCGCTCTCCCAGCACAAGTGCAAACGTCAGCGCAAAGGCAATCAGTGCGGCGATGACATACCGTACCTCCATGGTGTGTGTCACGAATTTACCGAAGAGGTAGCCCAGGAGGGGAAGCGCTGCAAGAGTCAGCAAAGCGGCCCACAGGCCGGCCCAAAGCGAGAGGTCCGGGCTGTTACCGAGTATCGGACCACCTCGAAACAAGCGCACGGCAGCGACAATCAAGCCAAGTGTCGCCATCAGAAGTAGGCAGGCAACCACGTGCTGCACGGCGATCGCAAAACCACCGTAGCGCAGAAAGAGTTCCCGATATCCCTGGCTGACATTGTGGAGGTTTACGGTCCCGGTGTAATAATGCCGGCGGTACGGCAGCAGCGCCTTTTGGAATGGGAGAATGAGTGCTACCGATGCCGCGCCCGTCGCCAACGCCCCAAGCAACGGCCAGTCAAACTGCCGCCGCTTTACCGTACGTGCAAACTCACCCACCGATACCGGAACAAGGATGAGCACACCAAAGTAGTGGCTCGTGATGGCCAGTGCCAGCGCAGCTGCCAGGCCCACCAATGGCAGCGTGCGTGCTTGCCGGCCAGCATTAGCTGCCGCGACGTACCAGCAAAGCAGCGAAAGCGCATACAAACCAAGCAGCAGGCCGTAGGGCCGACCCTCAACAGCATAGCGGAAACTTGCGGTCACCAGCGGAAACGTCATCGCGATCAGCGCAGCCCGGTCGCCGGCAAGCCGACGCGCTAACAGGAACAGAGATGCCTCAAGCAGCAGAAATCCAGCCAGTGCCGGCAGCCGCAGTGCCGTCGCCGTTTGGCCAAATAAGTCGATGCTCAGGTGGCTGAGCAGGTGATAGGTGGGCGGGTCAAGCGAGATGGGTGAATGCAATTGCACGTCGAACACATCACGAAGCGTTGCCGTGGAGTCGCTGTACAGCGAAAGGAACTCGTCGTTCCACATTAGCCGTACGTGCGACCACAGCAGGGACAGAATCGTCGTGAGCGCAAGGACTCCCAAGGCGGCGACACCGCCTGCGCTGAGACGCCTCTGCGGCAGTTCGGCATGGATACTCAACGGCTCGCGTCTGCTCTGGTGGTGGTACCCCTGCCGCCGGGAGGCGTCCACGCCGAAACCGTTGCCATGGGTGTGGGCAGCGTGGGATTGAAGAACTGCTCCAGCCGAGGCATGCGAAGAAAAAGCAACAGCGCCATGGTAAGCGTGGTCGCTATAAACGAAGCCATTAGTACCGGCTCGCGATAGAGCTTTTCCGGATTTTGCGCAGCACTTTGCGGTTTGAAGGCAATCTTGAGGTAAATGGCCATCGTGAGCGCGACCAGCGGAAATCCGAGGATGAGCTCGATGCGGTAACGGATGATGAATGCACCCAGGAACAGCATTGCTGTCGATGCGTAGAACAGCACAGAAACCAGGAGCGATTCTGGAGTGTACTGCTTAAAGGATTCGCGGTAGGCCCCGGCAAGCGCTCGATCACCGATCTCCGAAAGCTCGGAAAACCGCTTCAGTCCCATGAAGTAGCAGCCAATCATCCAGTAGGCCACCAGCAGTGAAATGGGCGGTACCAGCGGCAGGCCCATGGCGGCCGTGACGGCGTACCAGCCCAGCAGCATGCGCAGCGGATTGTTCACAGATTCTGTGAGCACGTCCAAGTATGGAACGTCCTTCGTGCGCAGTGGTGGAATGTTGTAAATGCAGCCCATGATCCACAGCACCAGCGCGGTCAGTGCAAACAGTTTGCCGATCACCAGGCCAAGCGCTATGCCGACAATCATCATGGTGAGCCACTGCAGGTAGGCAAGCGGCACGTTCACCACGCCGCGCGCGGCAGGCCGATTGCGCTTGATGGGATGAAGTCGGTCGAAAGGGGCGTCCAGTACTTCGTTGATGACGTAGTTGCTGCAAGCCACCAGCGTGATGCTGACGAAAGCCAGAAGCAGCGTGCCGACCAGGTGCCACGAGGCAAGCGCCGGATATGCGCTAAGCGGCACAATGATGCCGGGAAGCACGAAAAGGTTCTTGATGGAGTGATCGAGCCGCGCAATTTGCACATGGGCCCGCAGACGTAAAACCAAAGAAGTATGGGGTACGGCAGTATCGATCATCGGCATCGTTCGTTTCCTCCCAGCGGCTGCGCTTTCGGGGGTACGCCACAGAAGCAATCAAAATACGATATCGCTGGTCCGTGTGATGGCGAGTATAGCAAAGCTTTGCATAATAACATGTAACGTGAGAATTTGTACCGACGATAGACTACGCCGAGAGCGTCAAGGCAGGTTCAGAATGACCCTGCTGCACAGGTTCTCATCACGTCAAAACGACTGCATCATGATGGAAGCAGGTCTCACTCGAACAACGTCGCGAGGCATTGGTATGCCAATTGCGGGTTGCTGATCTCTTGGCACGGCCAGTGCACGTCTACCCTTGAAGTGAAGTGGGTGGAGGCGATCTCGCGCGAGGCTACTCAGGGTAGTTGGGAGCCGTGATCACGTGGCATTAGGTACGCGGCACGGCAGCAGCGACAACGTGCTTGCTACGTAGATTCGGCGTGCGCCCCTGCCAACGGGTCCGTCAGGAGCGGTCTGCGTGCTGCGGCAAATCCATACACCGCGATGTACATGTAGCACAGCGCCGGGACGATGAATGCATGCTGGTAGCCGATGCCGTCGGCCAACTTGCCATATAACAGCGGAAGGATCGCGCCACCCACGATAGCTTGCACCATCAGGCTCGAACCCTTGCTGGTGAGCTCGCCCAGGCCGGCCAGGCCCAGTGTAAAAATGCTGGGGAACATAATGCTGTTAAACAGGCCGACGGCAAGAATCGTCCACATGGCCATGTGACCGGTGGTAACGATGCTTCCCACGACCAGCAGGCAGGCCACCAACCCACACAGGCCAAGCAGCGTGCCGGTGCGCATTTTCTGCAGTATCGCCGAACCGACGAAACGACCGATCATGGCACCGAGCCAGTAATAACTAACGTATGTCGCAGCCGCCGCTGCAGTCAGGTTGCCAATCTCCGGGCGTCCAAAGTAACTGATCAGAAAACTGCCGATCGACACCTCCGCACCTACATACAGAAAGATGCCCATTGCGCCCAGTAGCAGCCATTTCTGCCCCCACACGCTGCCACCGAAGCCAGCGATCGGTCGATAGTCGACGGTATTCTGTGCCTGTTGACCAAGCCGTATGCTGGACAGAACGACCGCAAGCAGCACAAGAAGAACCGTGATGATGATGTACGGCGTCTGCACCGTTCCAGCCTGTTCCATACGGTAGGTTTGCAACTCCGGCGCGGTCAATGCTTTCAATCTGTCGACCGCCATGGGTGCGGTTGCACTCAGAATGAATAAGCCTCCGATTTTGGGAGCGATCGTCGTACCAAGTGAATTGAATGCCTGCGAGAAGTTCAAGCGGCTGCTTGCGGTGTTCGCCGGGCCAATGCTGGTGACATATGGATTTGCCGACACCTGCAGAAACGTAATGCCTGCCGCCAGCACCACAAGTGCACCCAGAAACAGAGGGTACGACGCAAGATGTGCGGCGGGAATAAAGAGAACCGCGCCGGCGGCGGCGACAAGCAGGCCAATGACCATGGTCTGCTTGTAGCCGCGATACTCCACCAGCTTGCCGCCCGGAACGGCGAACAAGAAGTACGACCCGAAAAATGCAAACTGGATGAGTGCTGCCTCAGCATTCGTTAAGGCAAAGATGGACTTCAGGTGGGGAACAAGGATGTCGTTCAAACTTGTGAGAAAGCCCCACATAAAGAACAGAGCAGTGGCAACGGTCATGGCCCTGTAGTCGGTCGTAGCGCGACTGGGCGCGGTCGATGTGCTGTTGGTCATCATGGCCATGGATTGTTTGCCTCGTTGCGTTCACAATGTCGCAGCGGATAGAAGAGTATCGCGTTGCGCTCGTCGCGTCATGCACCAAACCGTTGCTCTGCGACCAGTGACCCCTGGCTGCAATCGCCACCGTTGCACGATACACTTCCATTCTGTGGCCGAACCTTCCTTCAGCGTCATTGCCACCGTTCTGAATGAGCGCGCGGACATCGACGGCTTGCTGCACTCGCTTCAGCAGCAGGTTCCCCCAATCGAGCAGATCGTGATCGTCGACGGCGGATCGACAGACGGCACATGGGAGCAACTTGAAGCCGTTGCCGCGCACTGGCCGGCTCTGCGCATTGTGCGCGATGAGAGCTGCAGCCTGCGCCAGTCCGCCGGGCCGATTGCGCGTGGTCGTAACGTGGCCATTACCGCCGCGCGCGGGAGCGCAATCGCATGCGTGGACGCCGGCTGCCGCTACGATGCGGACTGGCTGCAGCACCTCTCTACACCATTGCGCGAGCACACGGCAGAGTATGCGCTGGGCGGCTCACGGCTGGAACTGGAATACGCGTCGGTGTGGGACGTGGCCGCTGCGCCATTTCTTGGTGTGAAGCTGGCAGCAGCGGAGCCGACCAAGTCATGTACTGCGCGATCCATGGCGTTTACACGTGAGGCGTGGGTGCGCGTTGGAGGCTTCCCGGAAACCTTATTCATCGGTGAAGACGTACTTTTTGACCAGGCCATGCGCCGCACCGCGCGCACTGCCTTTGCTACCGGTGCGAAAGCCATCTACACACCGCAGAACAGCCTGGGTGGCGCGCTGGCACAGGTGGCCAGCTACGCCGTTGCCGATGGGATTGCCGGCATGCGTCCCGCGCGGCTGATGCGTAACCTGCAGCGCTGCATTGCAGAAGCAGCGGTTCTGCTTGCACTGGGATGGTCGCGGTGGCCTGCGCTGGCGGTGCTGCTGCTGGAAGTGTACTTCGCGTATCGTTTGGATCTGCATGCATTGCTGAAGGAGCCGGCTTTGCAGTCACGCCGTTTCAGACTGGCCGCAGCGCGCCTCCTTTTTTCGCTCGCTGTGCCCTGGGTTGTGACATGGAATCAGCTTGCCGGCGGCCTGCAAAAAAAATATCGGACTAACCGGCAAAACAGTTCATCTGCGGTGTGAGTATCTGCCGCAGCATCTTGATCGCACACGCAGGAAAGCCGCCGACGAGCAGCGGCCTTCTCTGGGTTTCAGCCTGGATCAGCGAGGCGTCACGCCCGGATCGGTGTACTGATTGTGGTTACGGTTATAGATGTTCTGCGACGCGCGATTCTGCTGGCGAGCCAGCTTGTGGCGATCTGCCGTGGTTAGATGGCCACCGTCGGCTGCACGCAAATTTCGATCTTCGGTGGCGATGTGGCTCTGCGTCCGTTCCGCAGCCGCAGCTCCACGTGGGGTAATCTGGCCATCCTGCACACCATGTGCGATGCGACGCTGCTGGTTGTTCTGGCGCGCCTGGATGGAATGACGCTGAGAGTACGTGGTCGTTTGTGCGATTGCTGAACTGATGGGCAGAACAACGAGCGATGCTGCAATGAGAATGGATTTGACGTTCATGGTTTGAGCCTTTCGTATCTCGGATTAGGTCGCGCTGCCGGCAAGCGCGTACATCCTTCAAGAACACGAGAGGCCCGATGAGGTTGCGGTCAACCTGCAATTCTGCAAGACTTAGAACGCCGAATTTGCCTCTGCCCTGCTGACCGTCACTGTCTCCTTCAGCGGCAGGGCTTCCACGGAGTCGCCCACTTCAATGGTGAATTTGCCGGGGTCGACTACCCACTTCTGACCAGCGACGTCGTAATACGCGAATGCGCGGGCATCGAGAGCAACCGTGACGTGCTTCGTTTCTCCTGGAGCAAGCTCCAATCGCGCAAAGCCCTTCAACTCGCGAATGGGACGGGGCACCTTCGGGTGGGAGTCACCCACGTACACCTGCGCCACCTCGGCCCCCTTGCGGAGTCCAGTATTCGTCACGTCGAAGCTCACCGTCATCGCTGCCGGGCCGAGGGCGGATGCCGGCGAAACCATCAGCTTGCCGAATGCGAATGTCGTGTACGAGAGGCCGTAGCCGAAGGGGAACAATGGGGCAATCTTGTCGTGCTGGTAGCCGCGGTACCCGACGAAAATACCTTCCTTGTAGACGACGCGGATCCCGCCCTCCTGCGGATAGTAGTTGTTGTAGGTAGGGTTATCCTGCTCGCGACGCTCAAAGGTGGCGGGTAAATGACCCGACGGATTGACCTCGCCGAAGATGACTTCCGCCAGTGCTTGACCACCACTCTGACCGCCGTACCAGGTTTCCAAAAGCGCCGGAACTTTGTCGATCCATGTCGTCGAATCCACATTGCCACCACTGGTCAGCGACACCACTGTCTTCGGGTTCGCCGCGGCCATCGCGCGAATCAGCGCGTCCTGGCCGTATGGCAGATCGAAGGTCCGGTCGCCACCTTCGCCCTCACTTTCATTGTCCTTGTTGGTCTGGTAGCCAGCCGCAACAATCACCACATCAGCCTTTGCGGCCAGCGCCTTTGCCTGGTCGGTTACCACGGAGTCTTCCGGAACCAGGGCCAGCCGGACCTTGCCGCCGATTGGTCCCTTTTGCCAAGTCTCGACCACCACCTTGTGCATGCCTGCTGTCAGCGGCAGTGTCTGGTGCGGCTCAAAGGCACGCACGTACTTCCAGTCATCCACCACGACCTTGCCGTCGAGGGATACGCGCAGGCCGTTGCCCTCGCCGCCCGTGGTCAACGCCAGCAGGTAATCCGTCGCAGTTTCCGCGTTGTAATAACCCGTAATGCGTTGCGACCCTATCTTCTGCTCGCCGCCGCCGATGGCCGCCATCAATTCGTCTAGATTGTCGGAGATCGCGTCCCAGCCGACGCCGGTAAAGTCGATCTGCCGGGCGGTACTTTGGGTGCCAGTGCCGGAAAGGTCGCCGTTGTTGAACTTCTCCACCAGAACGCCGGGCTTGCCATTCACCGCGTCCGTCACAAAGCGAGTGCGACGCGCCAGTGCCGACAGCGTCGGGACCCCTTCGTCGTAGAGCACGTTTACCCCGTCGCCGGCAACACCCGTCAGGCCGGTAAGCGGGCCCACCATGCTAAACGGAACGACGCCCGCGCTGCCACCGCCAACCGCTACGCCGGGGTACGCGTCCGGGCCAACCACAAGGATCGTCTTCGTCTGCGAGCGATCGAGCGGCAGCAGGTTGCCCGTGTTCTTCAGCAACACGATGCCCTCGCGCGCGCTGCGCAGGGCCGTCGCATTATTCTGCGCATTGCTGACAGAGATGGAGGCATCGCGCTGCAGGTAGCCCGGCGCCAGCCAGCCGAAGCTCTGCGCCGTGAGCAGAAGGTGCCCCACCTTGTCATCAATCGTGCTCTGCTTGACGGTGCCGTTTTCCAGCGCCGGCAGCAGGGTCTTTTTGTTCATGAACGCGCCATTCGGCATCTCGATATCCAGGCCGCCATTGGCCGCGCGCACGCCGTTGTACGTGGCAACCCAGTCGCTCATAAGCGTGTACGGAAAGTGCCAATCGTTGCGCAGAATATCGATGTTCAGGTGCGTGTTCTCTGTCGCGTGTGCGCCATTGATCAGGTTGTAGCTGTCCATCACGGCACCGACGTGGCCCCTTTTGACCGCCATCTCGAACGCGGGGAGGTAAATCTCACGCAGGGTGCGCTCATCCACAATGGAATCCGAATCGTGACGCAGATACTCGGAGTTGTTTGCCGCAAAATGCTTCACAGTGGCGCTCACGCCCTGCTGTTGCATGCCGGTGATGTATCCGACGGCCATCTCTCCTGAGAGGAAGGGGTCCTCACCAAAGTATTCGAAATTGCGCCCATTACGCGGCGAACGATAGATGTTTACACCTGGCCCAAGCATGAAATGTACACCGCGCGCCCGCGCATCGCGGCCAATGCCAGCACCCACAGCGCTCGCCAAGTCACGATCCCAGGAGGCAGCAAGACCAATGCCAGCGGCGTACGTCGTAGAAGGAAAGCCGCTATTGGATCGCGTGCCGAACGGCCCATCGCTCATCTCCAACGCAGGAATGCCAAGTGAAGGCACGGCGCGCGCCGCAAAGCCCGTTCCACCGATATAGTCGATCTTCTGCTCTGGTGTCATCTTCTGGATGAGGATTTCCACCTGTTGTTTTTCGGCACTGGTGGGAACATGAGGCGCCTGTGCCGCAAGCGGAACGGCCGCACAGGCAGAAACGGCGAATGCAACGAAATGGCGCGACCACACAAGGAATGATGTTTCAAGCGATGACATAGCGAACAGGCTCCAGGCGTTTGGCGGCGTCTTCTCCACCGCAAGTCGTGCCTACCAAACGAACACGTCGCGGCCAACTCTGGCAATGGTCTGCTGGCTGCGAACAGAAAGCGCCTCCTGAGTATGTTCACGAAATTAACAGTGTGAAAGCAATTGCTGCCTAATCACCCGTAGCTGGCCCGCTTTCGTCCGGCTCTGATCCGCCTTGCGGTGCTGCCGTATCGTCGATCTGAGCGGGTGCAAACGGGTGTGGCGCACTCGGCCCGTCTCCTAGCTTCTCGCCCGCGTCGCTCATGGTCTGCCCAGTCAGCGCTCCGGTTACAGCGCTATCCATCATCAACTCCGCGAATCGGTGTGTCTTCTTGTCCAGTGTGTCGATACCCCGGCGAATCAGCTTATACTCGCCACCCTTGACGCTTGCCTCCAACTCCAACACTGCCGCATGAATGGCTTCGATCTCGTCTGGTGTCAACTTTTGCCATGCGTCGCTTTTCTGACCTTTCTCTACCGCTTCCAGAATGGTCGTGGCTTCATTTTTTGCTTCGATCAGCTGACGCTCGTTCAGGTCGTCCTCGGCATTATCGAAGCTATCCAGGATCATCGTCTCGACCTGCTCGTCGGTCAGCCCGTAACTGGGCTTGACCTCGATCTCCGCTGCCTGCCCGCTGCGCTGCTCGCGCGCACTTACCTGCAAAATGCCGTTCGCATCTATCAGGAACTTCACCTCGATACGTGGCATGCCGGCTGTCATTGGCGGCACATTTTTCAGGTCGAAGCGTGCCAGTGACCGGCAATCCTTTGCAAGCTCGCGCTCACCCTGCACCACGTGTATTGCGACGTTCGTCTGGCCATCTACGCCGGTCGTAAAATGCTCCGTTGCACTTGCCGGAATCGTGGAATTGCGCTGGATGATCTTCGCCACCACACCGCCTAACGCCTCAATGCCGAGCGACAGCGGCGTTACATCCAGCAGAAGAAGGTCGTTGGTTGCCACCGAGCCACCGGCCAGGATGTCCGCCTGCACCGCCGCACCCAGCGCTACCACTTCATCCGGGTTCAACTCCGTATGCGCTTTCTTCCCACGTGCAGTCAGGCCAAATACCTGGTCTACGAGCGCACGCACGGCAGGAATGCGGGTTGAACCGCCTACCAGCACGACCTCGTCAATCGCTGAGGTCTCCAGTCCCGCATCCTTCAACGCCTGCCGCGCCGGTCCGGCGGTGCGCTCGACGATGGGCGCGATCAACTGCTCAAACTGAGCGCGGCCAATCTCCCGACCATAGTGCCGCGGCTCGCCGTTCAGATCGCGACCAAACGCGCCGAGGTCCAGGTTGAAGCGAGCAGTCTCCTCACTTGAAAGTGCAATCTTGACTTCGATCACCGCTTTTCGCACGGCTTGCACCAACGCCGCGGGCAGTGTGGAAAGCTCCGCTCCCGGGTAGAAGTCATTGCGAATCTCGTCGAGCGCTATCGTGAGCAGCAGGTTGTCAATGTCGTCCCCACCCAGATGGGTGTCGCCATTAGTCGCAACGACCTCAAAGATGCCGTCATGCAGCTTCAGAATGGACACGTCAAAGGTGCCGCCACCGAAATCGTATACGGCAACGATGCCTGCCTTGGCGCGGTCCAGACCATAGGCCAGCGCCGCCGCCGTTGGCTCATTTACCAGTCGCAGCACCTCCAGCCCGGCGATGCGGCCGGCATCCTTGGTTGCCTGCCGTTGTGCATCGTTAAAATAAGCCGGTACGGTTACCACGGCCTTTGTCACAGGAGCGCCAAAGTATCGTTCAGCGTTGCGCTTCAACTGCTGCAGGACCAGCGCGCTCACCTGCGGGGGCGTTAGCGTACGGTCGCCCACACGTAGCTTCAGCACGGCGTCGTCGGTTTGCTCCAGATGGAAGGGGAAAAACTCCAGCTCCGCTCGAACATCTTCCATGCCGCGACCCATTAGTCGCTTGGCGCTGTACACCGTGTTCTCCGGTGCGCTCAGCAGGGTGCCCCGTGCAGCATTGCCCACCACCACGGTCCCGCTCTCAATCGCAACCACGGACGGCACAAGCGCCGCGCCATCTTCGCCCGGAATCACGAGCGGCTTGCCGTCCTGCAGGTACGCGACCAGCGAATTCGTCGTGCCAAGATCGATGCCGACGACCCGTTCCGCGCGTTTATCCTCAGCCATATATCCTCATCTCTCCAAGACTTTCGATGCATGCAAAGCCCACTGCAATGCCTCGGCTCCAGCCTGCATCTATCCAGCATGTTCGGTCGAACAAGGCTGGCATTCCGAGGAGGATGCGACGGCAGTCCAGATTTGTACGGGACCGGATGCTGTGTGCCACGTTCTTTCGCGTTCCTGGAGCAGCTACCGTAGCAGGACCGCCACAGCGTCCCCTTCGCTCAGGCCATCTACCGTTGGCGGCACAACAAGATAACAGTTTGCCCGCGCGTTTGAGTGAAGGTCGCCCGACCCTTGCCAGCCGGTTGGACGCACTGACGCTCCGGTCAGTGTTGACTCCATGCGAGCCGGCAAAAATCTTGTAAGCCCGGGCTGCACAGCGACTGCCTCGGTCAGAGTGGCACCGACAAACACTGGCCCAGTCGGCTGCTCTCCACCCAGTGCACGCAACAGCGGCATCGCGAACAGCGTCGCTGTCACCTGCGTCGAAACCGGATTGCCGGGCAGGCCAAATACCCATGTGTCGCGCCCGCCCTTCGCCGCCGGCAGCCGCCCGAACACTGTCGGCTTCCCTGGCTGGATGCTGACACCTGTAAAGAAGAATTCCGCGCCCATGCCCAGCAGCACTTCCTCGACCAGATCGTACTTGCCGGCGGAAACGCCACCCGAGAGCAGCAACATTGCCGTGCCGCGGACATCATGAATCGCTGCATAGAGGGCTTCCCGCGTATCCGCTACTGGAGGTAGTACACGCGGCACCCCACCGTTAGCCCGCACCAGAGCAGCAAGTCCGTGCGAGTTGGAATTGCGGATCTGCATTGGCCCGGGAGTTTCCTCAGCATTCACAAGTTCGTCACCTGTCGCCAGGATCGCGACCTCCGGCTGCCCCCACACCGAGAGCGTGACTTCGCCGATAGACGCAGCAAGTGCGATCTCTGCCGCACCCAGGCGCACTCCGGCTCGTGCTACAAGGTCGCCTGCCTTTGCCTCCGCCGCACGCGGCACGATGTTGTCGCCGACTTTTAAGGGTTTCTTCGCGGCTGAACACAAAGAGTCGGCCCGGAGTGTTGCATGTTCCAGCATCAAGACGGCATCGGCACCAGAGGGTACGGGTGCACCCGTCATGATCTCAAGCGCCTCACCCGGTCTCAAAGCAGGTCCGGTCCAAGCTTCGCCTGCTCGAATTGCGCCGACAAGGTGCAGGGTAGTACCGGGGGCTGAATCTTCGGATCGTAGCGCGTACCCATCACGGGTAGACCGGTCGAACGGCGGCTGGTCACGATCTGCGTACAGCGGTGCAGCCAGCACGCGAGCGTGCGCCTCGCCAAGCAACACCTGCTGCGGAGCGGTGCTGTTCTTTGGCAGTGCCGTTGCGTACTGCCGTACTAGTTGAAGGGCCACATCGCAGGCCAGCAGCTTGGGAGATTTGGTGACCGACGTTGCGCCGCGCTCGCCAGCACTGTCCATCGCTGCCTGAGGCTTGTTTGAAGACATCATGACTACAAGTATCTGCCTGGAGCGCTGCCCGGTTGTAAATCAAACTGCACCCTAAGGTGAGGATCGAACTCTTGCGTAGGAGAGTTGTTGCCAGTGACGCAGTGGAGGAATACGTTTGCCTCATTCTTGAGGCAGTGGGAAGAATTTGCTTGCGGCGAACGCTATCCTAGGCGAAGATAAAGCGAATAAAGGTAGAACCATGCTTCTGGGAGGCCGGCGTACCACACGATATCGCTGGCGTTTAATCGAGGATTGGCCCCACTGTAGCGTCCCGTATGGGCTCAATCATTCTGCTTTGTCTGCACGCTGCATGAGCAAGGAAAGCCGGCGTTGCCGGCAGGAGAGCTCGGCCGGACTCGGTGTGGAACCTCAAACAACATCGAGACGAGCAAGAAGGAGTGAGCAGCGACTGCCCGGCCCACCGCGATGTCAGCCTGTGCAGGCGCACAGGAAGATGCACGAGGATGTATCGCCCGGCAATCACCGTCGCTGCTCAACGGGCTGTACCCGTGCCCCTGCGAATTTGCCCACCCGGGGGCACCGATGTCGGCGGTGCATCCCGGGCCGCCCATTCGCAGGGCCGGGTACAGATTGAACTGTAACCTGCGGCACAGGGCGTGTCTCCACAATGCAAACAATTCGAGGTAGGGTGTTTGTATGAACTTTGTTCGGTTTCGGCGTCCCTTGACTTGCGTCTTGGCGGGTGTGTTTGCCTCAGCACCAGCAGCTGCCCAGCAGGGGCATTTGCTGGTGCTTTCCAAGCGCAACCACACGCTCAGCCTGGTGGATCCACGCACCCTCAAAGTTGTGGGAACTGCACCTGTGGGCGACGATCCTCACGAGGTAATTGCCTCCAGCGACGGACGGACGGCATACGTTTCGAACTATGGCGGTGGCACCCTGCATTCCCTCGCTGTTACTAACCTCGCGACGATGACGGCAGAGCCACCCATTGATCTGGGTGCGTTGCGCGGGCCGCACGGCCTTGATTATGTGGACGGCAAAGTATGGTTTACGGTCGAAGGCTCCAAGGCGATTGGGCGATACGATCCTTCCGCAGGCAAGATCGACCTTGTGCTCGGGACCGGCCAGAATCGCACACACATGATCAATGTAGTCGCTGGCGGCGAACATGTAATCGTGAGCAACGTGAACTCAGGAACCGTCAGCCTTCTGGATCGCGAAACGGTCATGCAACCACCGCCACCGCCGCCGCCCATTGCAGGCGGTCACCATAATGGCCCGCCTACAGGCTCGCCGCCGGCGCCTGCAGGGGATCGCAAAGACTGGAACGAAACCGTGATCAGGGTCGGCAACGGCTCTGAGGGTTTTGACCGCTCGCCGGACGGTCGCGAGATCTGGGTCGCGAATTCACAGGACGGCACGGTTTCGGTGATCGATTCTGCAGCAAAACAGGTAGTGGCAACGCTGCGGGCAAACGTGCGCGGCGCCAACCGCTTAAAATTCACAGGCGATGGCCGTTACGTCCTAGTGTCTACGCTGGCCAGGGGTGACCTCCTCGTTTTGGACGCCCATACGCGCACGGTAAAGGAACGCGTTCCAATCGGCCACGGAGCAGCGGGGATCCTGATGGAACCGGGCGGCGCACGCGCCTACGTGGCCTGCACACCGGACGATTCGGTAGCTGTCGTCGACCTGAAAACATTCAAGGTCATTGGCCGTATTGATGCTGGCCCGGAGCCCGATGGTATGGCTTGGGACTCTGAGTAAGCTGGGAAAACAAACCCATGATGCGCCACAGGAACTATATCCAGGAGCACGTCGTCGGCCAGCGCGGAACGTCAACAGGTGCAAACAGTATGGGCAGCTGCCCTTGCATCACGAATCAGGTCAGGCACACCAACGCCGCGATAGCCATTGCCCAGCAAACGTAGGTTGCCCAACGCGGCGATGCGACCGTCCAGTTCTGCCATGCGCCCCAGATGACCCACTTCATACTGCGGCAGGGCGCGTGGCCAACGGCGCACTACGGTGACGGTAGCAGCAGGCAGCGCTCCCAAAACCTTGACCAACTCCGCAAATGCCAGCCTCGCGATCGCCTGATCGGTCTGTGGAATGAGCTTGTCTGCCGTAGGTCCGCCGAAGTACGCCCGCACAAGCCGGCCACCATCAGGAACACGATCCGTAAATTTCTGATCGGCAAAGGTGGCTGCCAACAGGCGGCTACCCTCGTTAGGCGGCGCCAGAAAACCGAACCCGCGCGGCCATTCGAAGTCGCAGCCGGGCGCAAACGCAAATACGACCGTGACGGCCGAACTTGCCGGGATATCCGCCAGAGTCGCGGCGCGACGGTCGACGGCGTGCAATAGTTTGGCTGTGACAGCGACCGGTGTGGCCAGCAGCACGGCATCGGCAGTATGTTGCCGTGCAAGCTTCCGCCAGCGTAGGTTGCTGGTACGTTCCGTCGCGCCAGTCGTACGAAAGCTCCAGCCTGTCGAGGTGCGCCGCAAGTCAAAGGCTTGACGGTTTAACGCGACAGAATCCTCCGGCAGCTTGTTCGCAATCGCGTCTACCAGCGTACCCATGCCACTACGCAGCGAGGTGAACGTTGCAGACCGAGGCTTGCCACCACGCTCAAGATCTCTCGCCTGCACTGCAGCGATGAGTGACCCGTGCTCGCGCTCCATCGAGACAAATGGGTGCATCACAGCTTGTACGCTCAGCCTGCGGACGTCGCCACCAAAAACACCGTTCAGCAAGGGAGCACCGACGACGCGCAGCACTTCCTGCCCGAAATGCCGCGTCACAAATTGCGCAACAGGCTCGTCATGCTGTGGCGCATCTCGTTTCAACTCTGCGGCACGAGCCGGCTCCGCAGCATACGCTGCCCGCGCCTTATTTGAAAACAGGTCGCAACCGTCCAGGGCAGCAAGGTTCGACGGCACCATCATCCGCATACCATCCGGCATCGCCAGCAGTTTACCGCCGCGCAGCACGTAGGTCACCCGCTCTGCATCGTTCGACGCGATGACTTCGCCGCTCAATCCAAGCTCTTCGGCAAGCTCGCGAGCCCAGGGTTTGTCTGTTACCCACGCATCCGGTCCGGTTTCCATCACAAAACCGTCAGCGCGCGCCGTTTCTACAATACCGCCGAGGCGAGGGGATGCCTCGATAAGGGTGAACCGGATATCTGCACCCTCACGCTGTAGCTTCGCAAGCTCGTAGGCTGCAGCCATCCCTGCAATGCCGCCACCAAGAATCGCAATGGACCGAGTCATGATCCGGCCCGCGCGGGTGCTGATTCAGCTTCTGGCAGCGGCGTCAGAAAGCGAACGACCTCGGCAGCGCCAGTGGCTACGGAAACTGGCGTCGCGTGTGCGTAGCCGCGCAAGACGATGTCCTGCAACGCTGCAATCAGCGTTGGCGAATCATTCAGGCTTGCCGCCCGGGACACGACGATGCCGACTTCTTTTGCCGTTTGCTGGAAGGCAATGTCAATGTCGTAAAGAATTTCCACGTGATCGCATAAGAAACCGACAGGCTGCATCACCACGTGTTCGTAGCCATCCTGCCGAAGCGCTGCCAACGTATCCTCGACGGAAGGACCGATCCAAGGTCCGCCGCTCAGCCCCTGGCTCTGGAAGCAGAAGTACCAGTCCTCTTCCCTCAAAGCATCGTTAGCCGCCTGCGAGCCACCTGTACCTAGCTCTGCTGCAATGCGTTCGGCAGTCATCTTGCACTCGCGGTTGTAGGTATCTGGCTCAGTCGCCAATACCATGCCATGATGTTCCACTGGCTTTAAGGATGCCTGTACGGTGCGGCACGGAACAGAATGTGCCGTGAATAGAACGGCCGTGCGTGCACCGGTGGCGCGCGCCTTATCCAGTGCGACGCGCATGGTTTCTGCGAAGGCGCGAGCCAGCAATGGGTGTTCCGCCCAGCCAGCAAGGAAGTCGATGCGTAACGTGTCACCTGCGGCCGTTTCTACCACGCGCCTCTACAAACCAACGCTGGTGCGGCTATTTTGCGGCGCAAGGCACAGCGTCGTCGCGCTCCGAATGCCGTCAGCTTTCATTTGCTCAACCACTTCGGCAATAAAGGGCTTCCAATTGCGCATGCCCACATATACGGGTACACCAATAGCAGCGGCAAGCAGACGCCCCTGCAGCAGGGTCCAGCGAGTCAGGTGGGGACCTTCCGGCGTTGGGTTCTCCTGTAGCCCGATTTCTGCGTAGCGCTCCTGCAACTCATGCACTACATGCGCCGGGACACCTCGACCACCTGTCACCAGCTTCAAGTACGCGTCCATCTCGCCCAGCGTGTCGGGCGTGCCATGCGCCAAAAGCAGTACTGCTTCCGGCTTCGGTTGCACCAGTTCGGTGTGGTCGTACACCTGCTTTTGCGAGGAAGGAAGTGTTGTATTTTTCTCTGTGTTGCTGCTGCTTTCCGGCGTCACAAGCTCCTGCGTATGTTGCTGCACCCTCGGACCCGTGTTCAGCGCGATTTGCGCATGAAAAGGTTTTGGACGCTTGGCAAGGTTCCAGTTTTCTGCAGCAAAGCCGACGAGGAAGTAGAAGAAGCTCATCGCGTATCGTCCATCTTGCGTCTGCTTAGTTCGCGCACCCACTGGGCAACGGCAATCACATTCTCCACCGGTGTTCCGGGAACGATGCCATGGCCAAGATTGAAGATGTGGCCAGGACGGTTTGCTGCCGCATCCAGCACTGCCCTCACTCGTGTCTGCAGTACATCCTGTGGTGCAAACAAAGCGATTGGGTCGAGATTTCCCTGAACGGCGGTCTCCGGTCCGGCAAGCCGCCAACCCTCGTCCAGTGGCACGCGCCAGTCCAGACCTAGCACGTCTGCGCCAGTCTGCCGCATAGTACTCAACAGGGAAGCTGTATCCACGCCAAAATAAATCACCGGAACGCCCAAAGCCTTCACTCTTTGTACCAACTCTTTCGTCGCCGGCAGAACGTAATCGACATAGTCATTGACCGCAAGCGCGCCGGCCCAACTATCAAAAATCTGAATCACATCGGCACCGGCGCCCACCTGCTGCGCGGCGTATTCCACCAGCACCGTCACCAGTTTGTCGCATAAGGTGTGCCAGGCGACACTGTTGCCGTACATGATCTTTTTCGTTTCGATGTAATTGCGCGAGCTGCCGCCTTCAATCATGTAGCTGGCCAGCGTAAACGGGGCACCGCAAAAGCCGATAATGCCAAGCCGGTCGCCGTCTACGCGCGGCGGCGCAAAATACTTCGCAACTCTTTCGATTGCCTGTGCTACGTAGCACAGGTCGGCGGTACGGTCTGTGCGCAGCGCGTCAATTTGCTGCCGCGTCCGAATGGGATTCCTCACGACTGGCCCTTCGCCATTTACAAACTCGAAGTCCAGGCCCATTGGCGTAAACGGTAGCAGCAGATCTGCAAAGATAATCGCGGCGTCAATGCCAAGCCGCTCGGCAGCGGTGATCGTCACCTCCGCAGCGATCTCTGGCGTGCGGCAGATCTCCAGCAAGGTGTGGTGCTTGCGCACGGCCATGTATTCCGGCATGTACCGACCGGCCTGGCGCAGAAACCATACCGGCGTGCGGTCGACCGGCTGGCGCAGGCATGCACGCACAAAGCGGCTGTTACTCCCAGCAGTGGACGGTTTTGAGCGCGCCATCTCGGTTTGCAGCACGTTATGCCGTGGGGGCCACGTACTCCTTGGGGAGTTCGCCGCCACTACCGTAGAAGAAGTCGTTCATTTGCTCCACAAGGAACTCCTGCGCCTGCGGAGTCCAAGGCTGCAGCCGATACTCATTCAGCAGCATTTTCTGTCGTTCCACCCATTCGTTCCAGGCCTTTTTCGAGATCGTTTTATACACTTTTTGCCCCAGTTCGCTGTCGAACGGCGGCTCATCCAAGCCTTCGAGTTCCTGCTTGTATTTTGCGCAAAATACCATGTGTGCCATACGTGCCAGGCTCCTGTCGTCGCACATTTGATTGTAAGCGGCACGCCTTAGCAATGGTCGATCACCGGTCTTTCCGCAGTTCCGCTATAATCAGACTTCACTTCAGTGCTCGACCGTTTCCAGGGTCAGCCGAAGCGTCGCGGAGAGTTGGCCGAGTGGCTGAAGGCGGCGGTTTGCTAAACCGTTATAGGGTGAAAACTCTATCGGGGGTTCGAATCCCCCACTCTCCGCCATTGTCTCCTTCAGGGCTGTTCGCATGTCTATGTGGTTCCTTGAAAGCCCTGATCGGCCGTGACATAAGGTCGATGCTGGTGACTGTTGGGAGTTCACTCAGTGGGAGCCTCGCTGTGAAGGAACCGGGGCTCGGCTTTTCGCCGTGAGTGTGCAGAGTGGAACACTTGCCAAAGTGTAGGTCGATTGCCCAACCTGTCCAACCCCCAAGTACACTGATGCCTACGATGTACTAAGAGCGTTTAGTGCGTAGCGGTAAATGACAAAGAACCGCACATATTTGGGACTGGTGTCGCGCCGGTCGTCAGGGATACTGGCGCGGGGTGGCTTCCACTCAGACCGAAGCTGAATCCGCTGGTAGTACCGATGGTCGCCGGTAGCTGATCACTGGCCACAAGTACACGGCCACCGGCTGCTCCTGTGACACCTTGTGCACCAGTATCTCCCTTGGTCGCTGTTGGGCCTGATACCCATCGGTCCCGAGGGCCTTGCGGACCAGTAGCCCCGGTTTCGCCCCTGGCTCCAGTTGGTCCGATGGCACCGGTTGCGCCCGTAGCACCGGTAGAACCTGCGAGGCCCTGCACTCCCTGAGTGCCCGTCGCCCCAAATCGCTCTTCAAGCCTTGTGGGCCAGAAGCTCCCGTGGCGCCAGTTGCACCGGTGTCGCCCTTTACTCCCTGCGGCCCGCAACTCCCGCGGCTCCGGTATTACCCTTCGTCCCTGCGCGCCTGGAGCGCCTGTGTCGCCCTTCAATCCCTGGGCACCGCCGGCTCCTGGAGACCCTGCAAACCTGTTAAACCGGGCACACCCATAGGACCTTGCCGGCCAGCAGCACCCTGAGGTCCAGTTGCACCTGCCGGCCCCTGTTGGCTCCAAGTGACGACCGACTCAAAGTCCTTGATTCATTCGTTGGAGGATTGAACAATACGTGAGACATGGGTGATGGTACCCGCACAGGAGATGGTGATCTTTGTGGGGGTCACCCCAGCACCGGTCTGCGCAGAAAGAGAAACAAGGCGCAACTGAGGATTGCTGCGGCCGCTAGAGGGCGCATCAAGGTCATGAGATCTCCTAAGTTAGTAGGACATGAGTCGTTCGGAACAGCAGCCATCCTACACAGACAGACGAGAATCCGTAAACAGCTTCTACCAATTTTGTGAATGACTTACCACTTAAGAGCCACTCATCGCAACATGAGAACTTTGTAAGAGCTTCCGGGTGTTAGAGCCATGAAGTTGGCTTGCACGAGTTCCCTTGATCGCGGATCTGGGTTTTCTGGAAAGAACATTAAGAAATGCATCGATCGGCGCTCTCCGCCCTTTTTTGGTGTTTACTTGGCTGCTTCTCATGCTGTAAAGCAAATGACCTGATGGCGCAGGTCTTCCAACTCTTTGGATCGCCAAGCCCGATACAAACTGCTCACAAACGAACTAGCTGGAGCGGCAGGAGATGTGCAGCAGGTCTGTCCTCGGGAGACAGATTGCCTTGGTGAAGTTATTGGCGGACAATGTGCTTCCAGGAATTTTGGTTAAGGCGAGGAATGGGATGAATCGACGAACATTTGCACAAAGAGCATCTGCCGCCGCACTGTCCCTGCCATGGAAGGCGAAATGTAGCCCGGTAGAAGACCGTCGCGAGAACACGATGCACGAAGGCAATCGATTTTCTGTCATGCTATGGACGCTTGCGAAGCAGGCGACGCTCGATCAAAGCCTGGAAATTGTCGCTGCCGCCGGTTACTCCGGCGTGGAACTCACGGGCCAATTTCAGAGCTGGTCGGAAGCCGAGATGAAACGCGTGCTCTCGAGGATGCAGACTCTCGGTCTGACCATTGATTCCATAAGTGGCGTTCGGGCAGGCTTCGCTGTTGCAGACCAGACAGCGGAATTCCAAACACAGTTCACAGAGCACCTCCAGTTCGCACAGCGACTCTCCTGCCCACAAGTCATCCTGCTGTCTGGCCAGCGTGTTCGTAGCCTCGCTGCGGAAAAGCAGCGGCAGACTGCAATCGACAACCTAAAATGGGCTGGGGACCGGGCTGGAAAGCTGGGCATCGAGATCGTGATTGAGCCTATCGACCTGCTTGAAAATCCGGGCGTGTATCTTGCGTCTGTCAGCGATGCGTTCGACCTGGCCGCGGCAGTAGACAAGCCCAGCGTGAAAGTCTTGTACGACTTCTACCATGAGCAGCGGAGCTTCGGAAACCTGATTGAGAAGCTTGAACGAGGCATCAATCTGATTGGGCTTGTGCACGTAGCAGACGTGCCAGGACGGCACGAGCCCGGCACTGGCGAGATTGCCTATGCCAACCTTTACCAGAGTCTTGCGAAATTGGATTACAAGCGACGAATTGCTATGGAGTATTACCCGACCGGCGACGCAGTCACCTCTCTACGCAATGCGAAGATTGCCTTCCATGCAGCGAGCGTGAAGCATTGAAGCTTCAGCAACTTCCTCCCGAGTACCAGAAAGGTACAAGTCAGGAATGTGGGATGCTATTCGGCGGAAGAGTGTGGATCGATAGCCTAGGCGGTGTTCCCCTTGTATTCTCTCTCTAATTCCACTGTTGATCGACAGGCAAGAGCACAGATCGGTCTCGTCTCTATGGCACCCGAGGACGCAGTTCATGGTTATGATCCACGGATGCTGATTCTCGAAGAAGAAAGGTGCTAAGAACGGTAAAGACTGATGGTATGGTGGGTCCCTAGCCGAAAGGAGTGGGAGATGTCGTGGGTTGGCTACATAGTAGATGCTCGATACGGCTTTGCCTTTGCAAGGCAGTTGTGCGAAGTCTTCTGCGGAGACCGATCCTTGCAGGTGGCGTGCCGTGACTGACCGCTCGCGTCAGATCAAAGTGGTTATTGTCACTGTAGCCGTTTTAGTTGCAGGAGCTTTTCTCGCTTCCTTACAGATAATTTGGCTCACGCGGGCTCGATCCGTCCCAGGGAGTTACCAATTTGATCAAGCCTGGGCTACAGCAACCCTGCACCTTGGCGCAGACGGACGGTTCGAAGAGCACTGGAAAGGCCGAAGTGGAGATACGAATCGGGCCGGGGGAGAAGGCACAATCAAGGGTCGTTGGCGCGACCAAGGAAGAGACTGGCTTACGAGGGATATCAGCCTGGATCGTTTTATCTGGTTTTCGAAGGACGGCTCCGGCCATGGCCCTGTCCGAGCAAAAGGCATTGTCACAGGATACGGAGACAATCCCGTGATCGTCATCGATGCAGACGAGGACATCGTGTTTCGGAAATAACCAGTTGCCGATGATTCGAGTCCTGACGTTCAGGAACGCTTACTTCAAAGCCGCGTACAATTTCCACTAGGCAGCGATGAAGCCCTAAGATGCCCGCTTATAGAGGCCGCCCACGCATGCGATAGGTCGCCTGTCTTCTGACAGAAACATTGATTCCAAGAGGTCCAAACGGCATGGGCGCGCTCACGTTTGCAGAGGTCGTTACTACGACGTATTGAAGTGGATTCTCCCCGTTGCAGCACGTCGAAGTACTCGATACGGCAGCCATTTGGCGAACAGGTCCAGAAAGGTGCCACGTTGACTACAAGCCCGTTCAGATTCAGAGATGCATTCGCAGCAGCCGTTTGCATTCCGGTCGTGTACAGCTGGTTTCCGCCTTGTGCCCCATATCCACGGCAGGTTTACCTCAACAGAGACCGAGGTTGCACGGCTCACCGCCTTGCTGGGCGTGCTCCGGCGCAGCTACAAAGAGTTTGGCCGAAGCTGCAAGCTTTGGGCGTAGCCGGCACGCCAGTTTAACCGACGAGAGACAGAAAGGAGCTTGTAACCGAAGCTCTTCGCATCCACGGTTACGGCGCTGCCGTGTGAGAGCAAGAGGTAGACAGGCCGCAAGCAGGAACTAACCAGGCATTCGTTAGCAGTTGGCCACCAGGTTTTCATCCGATCGACCCGGGCCACGCCTCGGGCGCAAGCCAGTCATGCTGATGGGCAAAGTTCCGGCGGTGGGTTGGCCTTGACCTTGGCGAGCAGCTGCGCGATGCCGGGCTCCGACCGCTAATCTGGCCCCTAATTTCGCCTTTGCTCGACGTGACCTGCTCCACACCTGAACATACAGCACAGGACGAGCTCGACCCGGTGCTTTCCCTGCCTGGGATGCGGGAGAAAGGCGCTGGTAGGCCGGAACTCTCCCTTCCGGCGACCCACGCGTCAGACCGCTCTTCGGCGACTTGGAGGGCTGCCGCGAACGTTGAGAGAATCGCCGGGCACACACGACCTGCTCTACCCGGATGCAACCCGGCTCCAAGCCAAGCTCGCATAGGTCGGGAGCCCTGCAGCTCTCCACCTAAGACCAAATGCTACATGTCTTTCCTTTCCATGCCCATCCTTAACGCCGCGCGGACTCTCGGTCAGATCGTAGGTTCCTATCCCGCTAACCGCTGACTCCGCTTTTCATTTGAGGAAAGCTCATGGCAGTCGCAGAATCGCAAATTACAGACGTGAAACGCTACCGTCGATGGCGTCGAACTTCACTACCGGCTTGGAGTCGATTCTGAAGGTTCGCCGGTATTACTCTGGCACGGCTTTCTCGGAACTTTATACTCGTGGTCTCGTGTCCTGCCCTTTGCTGGGTGAAGCGGGATGCTATTCTCGTCGAACATGCACGTCTACGGTGATTAAAGCAAGCCTGCGGCAATCAAGGCTACGACGGCCGAAGTCTCGCGAAAGAGTTTCGCTGTTTGACCAGGCAAATGAATTTGGCCAGTGCCGCCCGTTGTCTCCCCGCTCACGATATGGCGGCTTCGCCGTCGCTACACGCCGGAGGCGATAGTGAGGGAAGTATGTGATGGTGAAATCTGCCGCTTGCGCCCGGGTCCCGGAAACCTCAATCGCGGGAACGTACGGAGCTTCCTGGGTTGGTCTATCAGGGAGCGGCTGTCGCAACAGGAGTGAATCACGCTGGAGACGTTCGACGAGTACCTGCTGACCTTTTCTGGCAAAGAAGGCGTGCTTGGCGCGCCCAGAGTGTGCCGGACTGCGTTCCTGACCATTGGCCAGTGGAGCCGCTGCAGAAGGACAAAGTGTCCGTGCCCTTCATCGCCTAGAAAGAAAGAAAAGACGGGGATGAAAGGGTGAGATAGTCTCCCTGATTCCCCAGATGTAATCATGATCATCCTTCCAGACTGTGGGGCATTTTTTCCGGAGGAGTGTCCTGAAGCCGTTGTCAAACAGAGCCAGAAGTGGCAAGCTGCCGGCGTTAAATGATGACTATGACCACCGCCATCCAGTATTAGCGGTTATTCGAGCAGGCGCCTCCGCCCCTTCTGCGCCTGACCCCCGACTTCTGCCGAGGCACACGGTCAACTTTTGCAAGGAGCAACACCATGTCCGATTCGACGTCCTACCCTCCTATCCCACCCGATGACCTAACACGTAGCCTGACCGTGTCGAATTTGAGCAACGAAGCCAGTCTGCCCCACATCGGCCTCGTGGGCGATACGTACACTATCACCGTCTCCGGAAGACAAAGTGCAGGACGGTTCTGCGTTATTGACATGCACATCCCGCCCGGAGGCGGGCCTGCCCCGCATCGTCACGACTTCGAGGAGACCTTTATTCTGCTTAAAGGAGAGATACAGGCCACCTTTCGCGGCACGACGTCGACCGTGCACGAAGGTGAAACTATCAACTTCCCGGCAAACGCCCCACATGAATTCCACAATGCTTCCTCGGACTCTGTACGCCTGCTGTGTATCTGTTCCCCGGCAGGCCAGGACGAATTTTTCGAGCGGGTAGGCACCCCCGTAGCGACACGAACCACTGCACCTCCGAAACTTGATGAGCAGCAGCAGGCGGCCTTTCTGGAGAAGGCGAAAGCGCTTGCCCCAAAATACCGGACGGAGCTGCTGAGACAAGCGTAGCGAGCGGCGGCGAATCTCCTCTGGCGAGTTCTGCCTCCAATTTTCGGCGTAGCAACACCGCTTCATTGAACAGCGGAACCTGGCAGAAACGTTCGGTTGTAACAAGGTCCGGATGACGTTAAAGGTTACGCCTTGCAAGGACCGCTCTCCATCTTCCTAACGTTAACTTCCTCGACAGGACTTGTAGTGTGCCCTACCCGCTGGCTAGGTTATCCAAGGCGCAACGTGAGAACAGCAGGCTGACGTCGTACAAGACTTTACGTGACGTGCGTAGTTCGGCAAAGAAGCCCCGAGCATGTCTATCGTTCCATCAGGAGATCGTGAATGAATCTGTATGCTCAGGCCTGCTTACCCGTTAAGAGTAAGGCGTCTCACTCTGACTCCCTAAAGTCGAGTGCGCCAAAGAAGAATTGAGATATCAGGTTTACGTTTAACCTAAGTTGATGGTTTGCAGCAAGCACGTTGCCAAAGTTATTGGTGCTATGCAGCAGAAGCGTTCGTTTGTGCCGAGATCCGATAGCCTCCGCTCCTGTGACTCACCAGTATGACCTTGCATCGCTTCTCCGTTTTATTGATCCCACTACCGAGTCGCGAGAGGACCAAAGCAGCAATGTTTGCATCACTCCTTATCATCTTTGGGTGCGGAACACTGTCCGGAACCGCCTATGGAGCGCATTAGTGTCGCCAATCCCGCTTCATGAGCGAGATTCGTCCGGAAACATCTACCAACATCGCGATGCGGTTGGATAAGTCCTGTATGGTAACTTTCACATTCGGATCTTCGCTGGTTGTCAGAGGAGCTATGTTTTGTTGTGCTTTGCCGTGCGGCGGCAAGAGACGACCAGAGTTCACCCATTCTGCCTTGAGCTGTTCAAGACGGGTTCCCCGTGCGGCATCCTCGTTTGCGGGGACTACTTCGAGGTAATGAAGAACAATTGGAGGATAGAAGGTATTCAGTGTCGGCTTGGATCGAAAAGTGGTCCAAGCATGTTTGGGACGTGCCCCACCGCGCCATTCGGTCCGTTCTGTTTGCGAGTGGCGATTGCCGAAAGAACGGTCGAGGCGACGCCTGCCCCGATACCGAAACCGTCGCCGACATTGTTGGTGCGACTACCCACATTATTAAATTGGGTTGCGCTCACGGCAGCGCCCACCCCTGAACCGGTGATAAGCGCGGCTGTGTTGTACTTTGAGACTGCGTTATCGCGCTTGATCTATAAGGTCGTGCGCAGATTCTCCTTGCTCATTGCTAAGCTCAGCGACCGCATTGTCAACGTCCAGCGTTGCCGCCTGTATGCTCTCGGAGAGTTGCTGACACAGGCTGAGTTCTACAAGCGAAGCAGCGGCGCCGAATGTTCGACTGCGCTGCTCTTCGGCCAAGTGCTTCAGACCGGCCGTCAGACCCAGAATGTACGCTGTCTGCGCTGCATCATTGCTTGCTGGTGATTGCGCGCTTACGGACGTTAGCGCCGGTGTTGCTTGGCTGAAAACTGGTCGCACGGAAGAACCGATAAAGAAGCAGGCAAGCAGTATTCCGAGCTTGATTTGAACCATTCGATCATCTCCGTGGAACACGCCAGTGGTCCGAGGGTACGTTACTGCACAAATCACTTCAGTGCTGAGTCCGCTCCTGCTGCGATCCCATAAAGGTGTTGGCTACTGCAGGAGGCTGCTGCTGATCGGCCTGAGACAGCAATAGAGAGACCTGCCACATCTCCGTGTTAGAGAGGATATGTCGGAAAGAAGGCATGCCGGTCAGCCGAATGCCATTATCGACCTTCCAGTATGTGACGGGGCTGGATCGTCGCTCACCCCGACGACACCATTCGGGTGCTTCGTCCAAAGTTGTGGTGCTGTCGGATACTCCCATGACCCAAAGCTACTATTCTTACCGGGAACCCCATGACAAACGACGCAATGGACTTCATACACCTTGGCTCCCGCAGCAAGATTGTCGGGATTTGCTGTAATAGGGGGAACAGATAACTGTCGATGGATACAGGCATCTAGGGGAATATGGACGATGGTCTCTTCATACGGGAAGGGCTTGTCCGCGGTAGCAACAGCTGGATTGCCGTAACGGAGATATAGGTAGCCAGCACCGGCAAGTAGCGGAAGAGAACCAAATAGCCCAAGGACAATACCAATGACTAGGAACCGGCTTCGCCCCTCGCTCTGCATGGAACCCTCCAAGCGGAAGCCTTGCTCTTTCGTCAAATCCCGCATCATCGCTTCCCTCTCGAAGAATGAAACTAGCACAATCCCTAGCACCGTCGCTGGAAGCCACAAGGCATAGGTGCCGTAATGTCGCCCGAGCAACCCTCCGCACATGGCACCGACGAAAAAACAGATCATCAATGCCCCTAACGCGCGGCTCTCCATCAGGTCCTCGCCGGGTCGGCCTGAAGTTAGAGCGCTGTAGAGGCTCAGCGTTGCGTCCCGTAGGGTCCCAGTCAACACGGTTGCGTTGTACCCGTAACTCTGGACTTTTCTTGAGATACCTAAGAACCCAGTCAGCACAACAACAGTAAAGACATAGGGCCGCTCTGGAAACGTTTTGGTAGAAAGACATGACCAAGAGACCGAGCAAAACGAGACTCAACGAGTGGCGTACGGCGCGATGGCGAAAGCCTTATTGCGCGAACGCAACAAGCACAATGCCACAGACGTAGGCTAGAAGAGGCCACGCGTGTTGCAGCGCCCCACCCGAACTCTTGTTGGAGACTCCTACTCACAGAGGACCGCGTTCCCCGTCATTACCCCAGCAAAAACGTGAACGTGATTGAGAGAAAGGAAGGAATCGAGAGACGCACCGGTAAAAGTCAGCAAGCACGCACTCGGCAGTGAACCCACCAAAGCATACTCTTGCGAGTTCGACGTCTTAAGCGCCTCGTTGCGCTTTGTCAGGTACGAAGGGTTTGCCGCCTTGGTTAGCATGGGAGTTCCTTGTACGCGTTCTCTTGATTGCTCGCAGTGAAGTCGCCAAACAGCCTGTTAATAGCTGTAGAGGACCGCTGTATTCATGAACAGCAGTCCTTGCCGAAAAGTCTATGTAAACTCTGTTGCCTCAAAGCAATTCGATTCAACGCTTCTTCGCTGAAGTTGGTATGCGCCATGCCTATGTTGTGTGGCAGAGCCCGCAGCCACTGGGCGAGCGAGATACCCTGAAAGTTCGGTGTAGCGAACATCTCCAAGAACACGATGTCTTCATCGCCTGTGTTCTCGACATCGTGACCGGCAATCTTTGGCACAAAGCCGACATCGTTCTTATTGAAGTCCATGGTACGAGCGTCGCCCTGCCCGTTAAAGACCGTCACGCGGCCTTTTCCCTTGATCCAGAACTGCCACTCGCTTGCGTTCGGATGCCAATGCATCTCGCGCATACCGCCAGGCTTTATCGTCGAGGTGCCCGTGCAAATCTTTCTTGAAGCGGGAAAACACTTCGGTCGATGATGTGAACGTTGCCGTGTGGTGTCGTGATTGTCGGCGGCATCTCGCTGGCCTTAAAGTGAATACCTCTTTCGGTCTACCTTTCGAGCGGCTCTCCGCTTCCGTCCGGTCCTGCCCGACGCTCTGGGTCGGAGCGACGCTGGGGAAGATATATACAGCGGATTACCTTTTGGCAGGGCTGCTACTGTCTCTGCATCCAGTCCGTAGTTCTTTTCCAGAATTTCGGGAGGAGTATGCATCAATCATTCGGAGATCAAGAACGTGCTTTCCTCTGAGAACGATCCCTGGTTGAAGACAAGACGAAACTCGCATCCGTCCTCTCCTGTTCCCTGGATCGAGTGCGGATAGCCAGCAGGAAAGATCCACAGATCACCTTATTTTACAAGATCCACGAACATCGTTCCATCCGGAGAGTACCCCGTAATCCGCGCATTGCCGTACAGCATAATCGCCCACTCGTCTGCAAGGTGCCAATGAAGTTCGCGATATGTCCCTGCAGTGAGCCTCATATTGACGCCAGCGATATCTCTTGAGCTCGGTAGCTCCCGTTCGGTCACCTAGTGAGTCCAGCCTCTGCCCTGTATCCGGCGGTGCGTAAGGTCAAAGGAGTACCAGATAGGTGGAACAACTCCGTGATCTGTTGGCGGAGCCTTATCACTGTTAGGATTCATGGCAAGGAGTTGAAGGTTCTGTTGCCAGGCTTGCTGAAGGAATGGTCCTTCTCTTCAGTTGCCGTGCTCCGACCTGTCTCACCCAGAAGTTGCAAATCGTTCTGCAGGGTCGTGCTGTTTTCATTGTTTTAGCTTCCTCGTCGACCTCGATTGTGAGTCTTTCGAGAAGTCGATGCAAATGATTCGATGTATTCAGTTCATTAATGAAATTTTCTTCGCGGCGCAGATGGAATGCAGTGTAAACAGTTCAGAGTCGATCTACCGGTTGACACTCCACCAAAGTAATTCTGAATCTGACCGTCGAATTAGCAGCCTATCAACTCCAGTACGGAGAATCGTTTTAGTCAATTGAACCCACTCCCATCATGGTTCGGTTGCGACCAACGTGGCGGTCAAAAGCATTGTCCGAAATCCAGCAATCAGCTGTTCGCCTGCGTAGGCCGTGAATTTTGAAAAGCAGTAGTGTGCAGCCAGCTTCAGAGCACTCTATACTATGACCTTCGGACCGGCTTTCCCCGTGTATGTACATGCACCCTCCCCCGCCAAAGTCGTCTCCGGCGATGTTCAGTGCGCATGCTCCGCTGGCATCGAACGCAGGCTTGCAGCATCGATGCGTTCGCCTTGGCGGCTCTCTGCTTTCGCGCGTTCATGGCCAGAGCTCAAACGGCGCACTTCAGTGGAACTGTTCGACGCTCTTCTCATCCGACATTGGCTTTTCTTCAGACGTAGTGACGGACAGCAGCGGCAACATCTTTGCCGCCGATGCCGGGACAGGTACGGTGAAGAAAATTGTGCTGACTGCCGGTGGCTATGCCACGACCGTGAACACGCTCGGTAGCGGCTTCAGCGCTCATCAAGACGTAGTGGTCGATGACCGTGGCAATCTTTTCTGTCGTCGATACCGACAATCAGGCGGTCAAGGGAACCCTTGCGGCAGGCGGCTATACGACAGTCCAAAGCGTCAGCAGTGGCTTCAGCAGCCTTGCCGGGATCGTCGTTAACGGAAACGGAGATTTGCTGGTCGCCGATCAGGCAAATGGGGCAGTCATAAGATTGCGGCCGGCGGCTACTCGACTGTGAACACCGTTGTCCAGATACCCGGTGCGACTCGCGTGGCTGTGGACCAAAAAGGCAATTTGTTTGTCTCAAACGGAGCGAAGGCGAGGGTTGTAAAGTTTGACTACGCCGACCCAGCAGCCCTGCATTTTGCTCCAATGATGGTGCAAGCTATGAGCAGTGACAGTCGGCAGATAGTGACCCTTACCAACGCCGGTAACGGCCCGCTTACCTTGGAGCCGCCAGCCTCCGGCCAGAACCCTACTACTCCGGGAGGGATTAAGCCTCGGCGCTGCTCCACCTGCCCGATGGTTGCGAGCAGTGCAAGCCCGGCAATCCTCGCTCCCGGCGCTACCTGCACTGAGTCCGTTCGCTTCACGCCAACCGGCTCCGGTGCCATCAGCGGTTCGCTGACGATTACCGACAACGCGCGAAATGCTGCCACCTCGCTCTACGCGACCCAGAGTTTTGGGCTCGACGGCACGGCCATCAACCCTGCACTACGCTCACCTTCGTAGTGCCCAGCCACGTTTTCGGCCATGCGCAGTTCAGCATCGCGGCCGGACCGAACCCAACAGGAGCGTACCCACAGCGGGGTACTAGGACCGGCTCCGGTGCTGCCTCGACGATAACCCTCACCGGTGCAGGCACGGTCACGCTAAAAGCGACACAGGCCGCAACGAGCAACTACTAGGCCATCACGGCAACCACCACCTTCGCCATTGACGGTTCGCAGCCGGTACTCAGCTTTGCGCCGACCCTGGCAAAGATCTATGGCGCTACGCCGTTGAATCTGGTCGGCTGCAACGGAAGCGTGTACAAGCAGAGCTGAGACGAGTAGTAAATCTGCTCAATCGGATTTGGCTGTCGCTCAACGCGTCGTGCGCAAATGATTCGACATCCGGAGCATGAGAGAAAGCATCTTCTAACAACTTCGTCGGCCTGTGCTTACCGTAGCGACGAAGGCGAAGAAAGCCAGCAGCCCTCCCGTGTGCTGTCGGGGCTAGGATCTATGGCTACTTGGTTAACTGTCGGCACCAACTTGCGATCCCGCAACAGCAGAGCTTAGAGATTCTTGATGGTACGTCCGTCTCTAAAGTGTCGAGTTCAAAGTCTCGTCTACTATCGCATCCTTTGATGCGCGGCTCAAATGCACTCGAAAGTCACGGACCTTCCGAAGCGCAAATGCCGCGGGCGACGTAGGCGCCGTGATCGCCAGAAAGTCCGAGCGTTGCACATCATCCAGCACAAACGAGGGGCGCCCGTCATGTTGAGAGGGAGCGACCTCGACGTGACTCATTTCGAGGTTGCGAAGGTGGCGTAGAAAAAAGCCTTGAGCCGGCATCGGCCCGAACATGGGAGGATCAGGATAACTCTGAATCTGCTCCGGGGGCACGATCTTTGCTTGTTCTGGTCCTATGCCCCCTTGGTGCGCCATGTAGAAACCGGAAATCTTGATGTCCTCGATAGGGGTGCCGGGAATCCCTGAAAAGACATTGCAAATGTTTGCTTCTGAGTTGTACGACAAGATGTTGGAGACAAGTATGCGACGCAGGCTGCCCACCTTAGTGGTCTCTTTTGGTCCGCGCAGCCGAGCGCCAAGTCGAAAAAATAGCGGGCCGTTGATAAGATTTCGCATGGTGACATTCAAAATGGCAATGTCTTCACAGAGGCCGCCGTCAACACTCTCGAGAGAAAGGCTGTTACAGCCCTCAAACACGCAATTACTAATGACAATATTCTTAAATCCGCCGTTCGACTCGGTACCGCACTTGAGGCGCCCCGTCCTGGGTACCTTCTGATCCGGCTGAAACATCTTGAAACTTCCATCAAGTACTGTTCCCAGTTGGTAGTATCCCGTTACAGTGCAACCTGTGATGGTTAAATTCTCCGTGTCTCGTGCGTAGCCAAGAGCAAAGCTTGACTTTGGGCAGATACCGTCGTCCCACGGAGAATTAACCGTACAATTCGACACGTGCACGTTCTTGCAGCAGTCAATATCCATTCCGTCACGGTCGGTATCGATGGTCAGGTTATCAATGGTTACATTGTCCACACCGGTGAGGAGAAGGCCGAAATGTCCTCCCTTTCGGATCTTGAAGTCACGAAATAAAACATTGCGGCAGTTCTTCAGCGCGATTGCCTTGTTGCCTACACCGGTCTGCTCAGCCTTGTAAATAGGATAGCCACCTCGCCCTTCACCCTCGATCCAGCCACCAAAGGAAAGCCCTTTGCCGTAGATCAGTCCAGGGCCCGTGATTGCGATATCGTGAAGGTTCTCGCCCCAGAAGAGCGAATTATGCCAGTGATTATGCCCGTAATCCTGGTAGGCATCGTAGTTGGTTTGCGGTTCAGCCGCGTCATAAACGCCCCCAAGTTCACCAGTAGTCTGCCCCGGTAAAGGAGAAGCCGCTGCAAGGATCGTCGCCCCTTGTGAGAGGTGTATCGCTACGTTGCTGCGGAGGCGGATCGAGAAGCAGAGGTAGGTTCCTCCTGAAAAGAAAACAGTGCCGCCACCGGCCTCTGCTGCTGCAGCAATGGCTGCATTTATGGCCGAAGTATCCAGCGTTTTACCAGTTCCGACGGCTCCGTAAGTTCGCACGTCAAAAAACAACGGTGCAATGGGTGGCCGCGATCGATCAGTCTGTCCAAACTCCATCTTTGGAGCCAAGCCGAACAATGCAAACGGAAAACCTTTCAGCAGGTCACGGCGAAGATCATTCATGCGGGTAATTTAGCAGAACGGCATGCAGTTCATGGCTGTATTCCCTTGGTTCCCACACATTAGGAGATCGTATTTGCCCCGAACCGCGCGTGTAAGAGCAGTTGATTGCGGCACTTAAAACGGCGCTTTGACGTTAAGGTCGGAAACGGGATCCGTGTTGGTGTATATCCATGCCTCCTTTCACCCGTGTGCCGGCACGGGCGATTCCCGTCGACATCTTCGAACTGATTGAGTCCATGGTGGTCTCAAGACTTCCCAAAAGCCCGCAGTGGGTCGACGAGATCAAGCTGGTCGGTCCTCTCGCTTATCAGCGGAATGCGATTGGGAGAAGCCTAGAATGTCCCGGAGATTGCTAGCCTAGGTGCGGCCCGAAGAGGTCACCAGGCAGCACAACGGTAGCCCACAGTTCCCTTGAAGTGACATTCATCGACGAGCCGACGAACGAGCCGCACTTTGAAATCTGATGTGTTGGCTAAGCCATGAGCGGATTCTCCAGGCAAACCACATGCTCGCTACACAGAGCCCGCACTGCTTAATTAATAGGTGCCGTTACGGCCTTTGATGCCGGGTTCTGATCCTTAGAGCGTGCAGCAAGCAAAGCGAATGAGCAGATTAACCATAAAGCCACTGATCCTCGCGTCGTGCAGTGTCTGCGAAAAGGTTGATCATCGCTGCCTAGACCCTACTTTCTGCTGAAAGCGAGGCTCTCTAATCCAATCTCATTTAGAAGTGGGATGTCGGAAGAGAACAATCATGAAGCCAGCGGCCAAGAGACAAAACAGGGCTACCAGCGCTTCGATCACTGCAGAATGCGGCAGAATCGAGAATGACCTAACGAGTGTCATCGCGATCGCGAAGAAATGCAAAGCGTTACCCATAGCTACAGGACGGCTATAGATGCCTCCGATGAGGTTGTCTTTTGCCATCCAGTTCAGGATTGCGAAGCCTAAATAGAGGGCTCCGCATGCCTGTGCCATCAAGGTAAGAAGAGGAGCCTTAGGCCCGCCTGCAGCATGAACGATTTCGTTCGGCCCAAAGGTGAGCACAATTCCAAACGCGAACATGACGAGAGCACTAATGCTCATCAGGTATTTTGTTGGGGTAGACGTCATGATTTCTCTTCGGCAATATACAAAACTTATTGTCAAGTGTCGACACCCAGCAAGTTAGTCCTTAAAACACCGCTCGCGAAAGTTGGCGCGGTGCGGAGCCGTGCGCGTCATCCGAGCGGGATTGGTCAACACTGTAACGTGCGCGATCCATCGCGAGCACAGGTTTGCCGCTGAACTGCAGGTTCCAGCTAGAACCGGAATCAGTAGCTGTACTCTAAGCCTGATGGCGAGCCATTGGATCACGGTCTATGCCACTCGACTGGGCCGCGACTTAGATCAGCCACGTTCCCCTCATGCGTTCCGGAGCAGTGACGATCAAAGAACGTAGTTCGTAATGTGTGTTCATTCACGTTCAGGTTCAACAACCTGCGTCAGCCCGAACTCTGCCTTGCCTACTGTCGGCGGAACATCCATTCCTCTAGTCGCCTATCCTATGTGGCCATAAAACACTTTGTCGAAACGGGCCAGTGAGGATGGGAAGTACAGCGACGGTTCGATCGCCTCTCCATGTATCTCCTTGAGAACGGAAACGGGAGCGCGTGTGCAGAGCCCTAGAGCAAACTCACCGTGCTTGGACCAGGGCGTCCAGCCGGAAGTCATAATGAAGGACTGACGCTGGGCCCCGGTCCCTACGAAGAGCGCTTCTTCGCAGCAACGGGAGTTTGCTCTACACTGACCTGTTGATTGGGCGCATCGTCCTGTCCTTTCTACTGAGCGCGAATATCAAGAGCTTGCGTGCAGTGTTCGCCGCTCGATCCGCTCTTCTTCCCATTCCAAAGACCCGCTTCAGCATGGTCCGTAGCAGAAAGACAAAGGCGAACAGCCGAATTTGCGACCAGGTCTGAAGGCCGATGATCTTCAAAAGTGAACCGGCAACGCTGAAACCTAGGGCAGCGAGTACACCTTGAGCGATTCGGATGCGTGCCGCATCGCTGCCTTTGCGCTGAACAATCGCCAACAATGCCCAAAGCACGTGATAGACGATGACCACTGCCGACAGGAGGTCAACCACCGTACCCGCTCCGACGATGAGCGAGGGGATGGATTGCATCACTTTCCTTCAAGAACACTGGCCTGCGGCCCAATCGTTTGTTGCTCCGCAGCGACCTGCGGCGGCTTCGACTCCTGCTCAATCTCACGTTCCAGAAAATAGTTGAGCGCTGTGCGGAGGGTTGCGATCGCACCCAGCTTTGCGATGTCGTTCCAGGTCGGCGTAACGGCCGTGTTGAGGATATCGGCCGCTAACTCAAACTCAAGCGCGACCGCGAGCCAACGACCGAGCGTCATCCTGACTTCAGTCTTCTGCTGAGGTGTGCCATCTCGTTTAAAGAAACAGGATCAACGCCTTGATGGTGGCTTCAGATGCCGCGAGCGCGATAATCAGCGCTGCAGCGAACTCCACACCCCTCGCCAGGTACTCGATGACCAGTTTCGACGTTGATAGGAGCATTACCATGGGCGCTTGTCTCTCTTTATGTCTCATAAGAGAACTTCTATGTAGCTGGTTGTAAGCGCTCGTTAGAAGCGCAGAGGTCCCTACCCATTAGAACTGTCAGGTTCCAAGGATGGCGTGGACGAGGATAAGCGCGCTCTCCACGTTTGCCCATGTGCTCACTGTCGAGAGCTTCAAACACATGGTCGCGACAGAGAAACGGCTAGATACCCTCCTCGCCAGCGCTACCTGCTGAATACCCTTGCAGCCAGTCTAGTTGATGTGGCGAGCTATCCTGCTCGTGACTCACCTCTTGAGTTTAGTACCCGGACCTGATGCGTAGCCTACAGCTAACACTTTAATGCGGACAGACGCCAAACGAGTCAAAACTGGGCATATGGAACAGACAGAGCTCATGTTTTTAAATAACTTGCCGTTGATATCAGTGATGCAGCGGCGTCTCCATTTGGGACAGTTGCAGACCGAAACCCTATGCGTTTGTTGCTTGAGACAATCCGTTTCCGCGCGTATTCCTTCAGCCAGGCTGAGGATGGTCAAGCACTCGTAGAGCTGGCAATCTGCCTGCCGATGCTGCTCCTGGTCGTAATGGGCATCTGTACCTTTGGGATCGCGATCAATAACTACATCTCGCTAACCTCCGCGACCAGTTCCGGCACCCGGGCCCTTTCAGTCAATCGCGGCAACACGAGCGACCCGTGCCAGACTCTTTCAAGCACCGTGTCTTCTGCGGCACCACTACTCAAATCCGCGTCGCTTAGCTACAGCCTCACCCTCACGCCATACGGGGGAGCCGCAGCCACCTACACAGGGACAAGCTGCGCGGGCGCCACCTCCAACCTGAGCGCAAGCGCCACGGCGAAGGTGACAGTGACCTATCCCTGCAACCTCATGGTCATGAACCAAAACTTCGCGGTAAATTGCACGCTGACTGCGGTGGATGCAGAGCTCGTCCAATGATGGTCCTGGTTGCGGTCCTGATGGTCGCCCTGTTGGGGCTGACCGGGCTTGCTATCGATGTCGGCAGGCTGCTTCTTACGTCCAGAACGCTCCAGGCGACAAGTGATGACGCAGCGCTTGCGGGCGCCATTACCCTACCCGCTAGCAATGCGACGAGCGCGGCAACTCAGTACAGTTCCGTCGCTGGCTCCGCGAATGCGCGGACGATGCTGAGCGGGGCGGCGATGGTCTCGGGTTTCCCAGTCGTCCAGTGCTTATCGTCCCTACAAAATCAGGGCTACGTCTGTAACTCGCCCGGCGGCGGCAACGCGGTCCAAGTGAAGCAACAGGCGACTGTCGCCACGCCATTCATGAGCCTGCTTGGCTACCGTCAAGTCACGATGACGACGATCTCCACGGCCAGAACGGGTCTTGTGGAACTGGGCACCGGAACATCGGCATGGTATGTCTTCTCGTCGCCGAACAACGCATACAACGGCTACGTTGTAAATACCAATAACTCCGGGATCCCCGGCGCGTGGCTTACGCCTTCTGCGAATGGGTACTCGGATACTGACGTGACCTGGGTAATTCCTCCAGGCGGAAATGGCAGTGCGAACTCCAACTACCCGGGAGGAGCCTACTACTACGCGAGCAATGCCGTGACAGGTATCACGGGAATTACGCAGGGATTGGTCAACGCCGACGATGGGGTTTCTATCTATTTGTATGACGTGACCGGCAACCCAACGCAGGTAGGAGGATCTTTCAGCTCCTCCGGAGACTGCAGCGGCAGCGGCGGCTACGGCATCTTCTGCAACGCACCGCTTTCGTTCAGCTACTCGGGACTGTCTCTCACGCATTCGTATCGCCTGTTGGCAGCGGTCAACAACGGTAGCGGCCCGACAGGCCTGCTTCTTCAGGCAAAGGGTTTTGGTCCCGCGGCGCTCTACCACGATCAATGACTTGTGTTGCGACGTACGCAGATGACGAGAGCTCCGTTGCACGCGACGCACATCCCGAGACCTACCCGCCCCGAAAAGCACGTCATCAAATACATAGCCGTAACCCCAACGGAAGCTGACAGCGTAAAAGTACGCAATTGCATCATGGCGAATACGGCCAGCCCTATCGTGAGACCGCGGCTTTCTCAGCACTTTGGTGTAACAAGGGAACGTCTCTTGGGTCAGGCCCTTTCGCCCCGACGTGCCCACCCTTCAGTTGAAAGGCAGCGGACTTATCCCGAGTAATAGCGGGCCGTTTCACTGAGAACGTTCAGCCTGGAATGCGAAGACCACCGGCGCGCCTCCGATCTAGTCCTCCTACAAAACTTTGCTCTCCGTGTATGTAGCCGTCGGAAGCTGTAGCTTCGTAGCGGTGTGAAACGTAGGTACGCTGGCAACATCGGCGACCACGATGCGCATTGGAACGCGGAGATTGATGGAGCTAGCAGGGGCCGTTTGATATCTGCAACCGCCGTTGTCCGAGGTTGGGGGTTTCCACGCTACAAACGTTCGTTTGTGGAGGACCCTGTCAGCAGGATCAGCTCCGCTATGGAGACATCCCAGCGCCAGATTCCTAGTGCTGGTAGGCTGCCTTTTACTAGCTTGCGATGTTGATACTGGCATAAGCTTTGTGCATGTATCGTTTCGGAACGATCTTCTTGCTTCTCCTTACCGCATTCGGCATTCTGCCCGCACGAGGGGCATCTCCTCAAGATTCTACTGCGGCTGCCAGTGCCGGTAAGTCTGCGCAAGCACTTCTGAAGCACTTCTACCAAGCGAGTGGAGGGGCAGCGTGGCAGCACTACAGCGAGATTGACTCTGAAGGCAGCATCACCGCTTTTCAGAAGACCGGGAGCCTTCGGTACGTCGAGGATTTACGCAGCGGTGCCAACCGGAGTGCAATTGAGATAGCAGCTCTGGGGATAAAGCAGGCGAGTGGCAATGATCTCCACCAGGGCTGGGAACAAAACGACAATGGGGACGTTCAGCTGTTAAAAGCGGATGACCCCACAAGCATCGATGATCGATATCTGACGAGTCATGCTTACTGGCAGAAAGGTTTTGGCGGAGCTGACATAGCTCTACTCGCTTCCAGGCAGGATGCTCAGACATTACTCGACGGCTTGCAAGTCCGCGTTCCCGGTGGGAAGGGCTTCACGATGTGGTTTGCCCACAAAACGGGCTTGCTCGCGAGCGTCGAGGGCAGCGTTACGAAGAGGTTCAGCGACTACCATTCTGTACACGGTGTTCTTCTTCCCTTTCAGGAAAGCAAGCCTCAAGGAAACGAAGAGTTGGTAATCCGGTATAGGACGCGCATGTTGCTCGAGAGCGGAAACGAGGCCGCGTTCGCGATACCGTTTCACACGGATTACCAGTTGCCGCCATCCGGTCTCGTCACGGTTCACGCAGAAAAAGGCCTAGAGTTTCAGGCGACCATCAATGGGCAGGGGCCTTTCAAAGCGGTGTTTGATACTGCGGCGGTAAATTACATGTCCCAGGGCTTTGCACGCAGACTTGGTCTGAAGCTGGAATCAGAGAACATTGAATTCGGGACCTCAAGCCCCGCGAAGACGCAAGTACACAAAGCGCATGTGGACAAGATTCAGATTGGCAATTTGATTTTGCACGATCAGACGTTCTATGTGGGTCCCGGACCCGGCTCAGATGACACACCGGCAGCGGGCGACGGGGGTTCGCCCTCCTTATTAATGGGGTACGAGCTGTTGCGGAGATTTGCAGTGAGGATAGATTACGCGCGGCAGGCACTCACCTTTTACGATGGCGCCCACTTCCGCTATTCCGGCAATGGGACCGCCCTGCCAATCCACTACACGGGAAATGGATTGATTATCGAAGGCGCAGTCGGACAAGCCTCCGGTAGCTTTCTTTTGGATACCGGCAATGAGTTCGGATTCTCCCTAAGCACAAACTTCGTGAAGCAGAACAGCCTCATCAGAAAGCTGGGCGCCCATTATGTCGGTTATAACGGCCGCGGAATAGCTGGACCCTCACCTGAGGCGTACCTTGTGCGCGTGAACACGTTGACGATGGGACCGATCGCCGCGCCGAGTGTGATCGCGCACCTTACCACGGATGCATCTGATACCAGTGATCTGGCCGGCAATATTGGCCAGAGTGTGTTGAGCAAGTTCACGGAGGTGTTCGATTGTATGCATGCGCAGGTCATCTTCGAGAAGACTCCTCGTTCAGGCAAGCGTGAGATCTTCAACGGTGCTGGTCTCATTTTCGATACCTTCGGAGAGGGGTTGCAAATCATGACTGTGCTTCCTGGCAGCCCTGGAGCTCAGGCCGGGTTAAAGACTGGCGATGTAGTCAGCAAGATTGATGGCAAAGCGCCTCCTGATGAAGTGAATGCTCCGGAGTTCATGCAGGCACCGGGAAGCAGGCTGCACCTGGTGGTGCATAGGGGACCACAGATCCGCAACGTTGACATAGTACTTGCAGAGTTGCTCTAAGTTCGAGTGCGCTCAGCCCGAAGTGGAAAGTGCTTTCGCACGCGAACGAGCAGGTATGCGGGTACCTGTCCATATGGGCATGAGAAGCGCGGTTGTCGAATGTTAATGGTACTACGCTACCAGAAACCTTCATTTGTGATGGGGTTGGACTGCTTTCGAAAGTGCGCAGTTGAGAGACTGATCGATGAGGATACGACTGCTCAGAACTGCAGGTACCCATTACTGTGGGCAAACACTCTCGGCTAGTGTCTTTTAGCTCGTATCGAGTATTTCGATTCAGCTTCTAAGGCTTCGCTGTGTGTAGATAGCGACTACAGTCCTTTATACTGTCATTGGCAAGCTCTGGTTGTCCTTGGTCTTGGATCAGCCGGGTGTTTCTTGTCGAATCGTCGCACTCGACCAAGATGACGTGTGCGCCCGGCTACACGCCAGATTTAGAGCTTCCCTGGTGAATGCTATGCGCATCTGCCCTTGGAAGAGTACCCGGCGACCATCGGTAATCATGAATATATGTGTTCAATCCAGTGAAGCGTCATCGCGCATTGCTACGCTCCCCCAGGCTGATGTCCCTCTCTGAACGTTGCCATCACCTCGGCAGAGGGCACGCCAATGCTGTCGAACCGAAACACCCCATAATCGGGATGCGTGCGCTTTGTCTCCAGAGCTATGGCCGTCTTCCACCGCCAGAAGCGCCCGTCAACACCACCCAAGATCCGTTCACGCTACGACCTCTTGACCACTGTACCCTCGCTTTAGGATTATCAATACCGGCACACGCCGTAGTGGGGAACAAGACCGGATACGCTACAGAAAACGTTCGTTCGTCTTGACGATTAGGTGAGCTGGATTCTTCCTAGATTACGACTCATCGTCATTTTTCTTAAGGAGTGACAGCTTCAATCCACGCATCGCGGACGGCTTCGATAACCACTAACGGTTCATCCAGCATGATCTCGTGCCCACTCCTTATCGCGACGCGCAGTTGCCCTTTTTAGGAGCGACGGGCGAGATCCCTGGTCATGCTGTCTACCACTGCATTGAATTCTGCCGTGTGAGCCGCCAAGGGACCGTCGAAGCTGAGTGGTATGCCGTGCTCCAGAACAATGAGCGGCTTGTCATAGTGCCAGTTAAGGAGTTCTCCGGGGGCCGTTCCCCCACCTCGCTTCACCAAAGCCGGGTCAGCCGGCGGTCCTGCAACCGAGCGGAGATCAATTGCCTGATACCGCCAGACCTGCTCTTCGTGAGCTGAATCGATAAACACAAGGGCGGCTACTTGTTCAGGGAAGTCCCTTGTAAATCTCCGAACAAGAATACCGCCTGCCGAGTGACCTACGAGAAGGTATGGAGCCCCGACGTGTGCGGATGCGAGCAGATTCTTCAGGTCCTCTATCTGCTCATCCATGCTTTCGCTCTCTGGACGTGCCGCTTCGTGATCGACGGTGCTCTGACCCAAGCCCTCTCGGTCGTAGCTACATACCTGAGTAAAGCGAGCAATCTGCGGCATGACCAACTTCCAGTCGCTTGCCTCCCGGTATAAACCGGTACTTAGGATCACAACTGGGCCGTGCCGGTGCCCTTCGCAGTGCATGTAGAGGTATCGTTTCCCGGCAGAAAAGATACCAGTCTGTCCCAGTCCTTGGCTTAGCGCGAGGGCCACAAGCCCTGCGGCGATCCAAACATTTCGTATTTGCATGGCTTACGCACCTTTATAGGAGAACAGTAATGATAAGCGCCATCGTCGGAGTTGACGGCTCTACACTAGAAAAGAACATTCGTTTGTTGTGACGAGTAAGACTACTGACCGCTCTGGCCTATAACGTTATGGTAAGGATATACAGACGATCAGCCACCGATGGAAAACCCAGTTCAAGCACACGGCTCACTGTCAGGAATCTTTCCTCAAGGTTCTTGCCCTCGCTCTTTGCCTACCGGCTGCGCTGGTCGCTGGCGCTCAAAATGGATTAGAAAGCGCCCACATCTCGCCCACACTGTATTTCCGCTCCGATGCAGATGAGTTAGCCAGTCGAAGTGCACTGCACGCCAAAGTTTCGCCCGTTGACCTCAACAAGCCTCCGGTCCTTACCCAAGGAGCTTGACCGTTGCTAGGCGCTCATCTCTGCTGTCCAGACGCATGACGCTTTTCTTAAATACGAAGTCTGGAGAATACTCAGGACCAAGCTGTGAAGAAAGCCAGGAATGAGGTAGAAACGGATCAGTCCGTTTTGTAGGCAGTAATGAACACCCGGCTTCGCCAGTTGTCCCAAATACAGGTGGACTCGCTTGGTCGCTACGCTCTGCTAGCAACATCTGCACAGCGGGCTGAAGCTCACGCACTTTCTCCAGACGCTGAGCGTTACCGCGGCGCTGTGATTGAGTCTGCCCTTATCAGCTTCTCCGATGCCTATGACCGCATAGAGAACCGTTTGCCCGCCCCAAGGAGGTAGTTGCTACGGACATCCCGACGCGACGGAAGGCTCTGGCTGCGTGGGATGGGCCTAAGACCGAGCGCCCCAGAAGTGGCGAACCTACTGGGAGCCATGGTCGAGCTGGAGAACAGAGACGCAATTGCCCAAGGCTACAAGAACGCCGCAGACCGAAAATATCGGCTGCTCGGTCTGAGTGACGCGCTCATTATTCAGACCCTCGCAGCCGTACAGGCCGAGGCTCCTGCATACCGGCATTATCAGGAAGTGCCGGCCAACCATGCCGCACGGGTACTCGGGTTCACTCCGGTTCTTCCTCGGAGGTTGACCTTGCCTCCACCAAAGCTTCAGCTATTTTCCCAATTTGACGCCAAAGCTCTTATCCTTTCTGGTTTTTAGCCGCTCGGGACTGACTACACAAACCGCTTCGCCGCACTTCTCGATCCAGCTACCGGAAGACTGGACTTTGCCGGAGGTAGCCACCGGGCACGCACAGGAACCTCAATCGACGCTTATGAGGCTCCCCCGCCCTATACTACAGCGGGTACGACGGGTCGCTCCGGGATGTGAGTAAGATCGCTCATGAAGGCGGCCACGCCATCCATCACGAATTAATGAACGCAGGCGGCGATCCTATTACCAGCGTTCAGGTCCAAATTATTTATCAGAAGGTTTTGCGATCTTTAACGAACTGTTGCTTCTTGATCACGCGACGGAAGTAGCCAAGACTCCGTTCGAGAAGGAATATACGCTGGAGCGGCTGCTTTCGAAGCTGTCATTGGGGCTCTTTGTCTCAGCAGAGGAGGCGGCATTTGAACGAAGCCTCTGTACGCAAAGCATCGGACAGCCTCTGCTTGACCGGGCAAAGATCGATTCCTTGTACTAGGCCTCCATTGCTCCCTATGAAGTGTGGCCGGTCGCAGACATGGGTCAGTCGCGCCTCTGGATACGCAAGTCTCTTGTTTTCGAGACCCGCTTTATTTAGGAAATTACCTGTATGCATCGGTAATCGCGGTACCTCTTTATGACAAGAGCCATACCGATCCTTAATTTTGCCAGCAAGTACGAAGTGACACTGCGTGGAGGGTTCGATTCAGAGCCGCAGAACATTCTTGCTTTTATTGGAAGCAGGCTCGGCGACCCGAATCTCGTCCAGCCCGCCGCCCGCTTGCTGAAAGAAAAGACCTATGAACTGCAAAGACTTTACAGCAGGACTCGAACCGACAGGCCAGCTCTGTCTTCTCCGAGCTATGGTCGGGTCGGAGCACCTTTCCAAGTCTCGATAGACGCGCTTTGGAAACTTTAGGGTTATTACGCTACCAAGACCTTTGTTGTGACGAGGTTTGGGCCAGCCGGATCACTTCCGACAATGCGACCTGTCGTTACCAACCGAAATTTCGCGAGAATCTGCTGTTGTGGACAGGCTAGTTCTCTGACAGCAGCTAATATTCTCACGCGACCTTCACATTGGTTTGTTTACTGGCCTTTGCTCTTGTAGGCCGCTTCTCGAGTCTCGACGCAGCAGACCATCTCGTGCTATCTGCAAGGCCTTCACCTGATTTCAGAAGGCTTGAGTCTCATGAACGGGAGTCGGTGCTGGCAGATTCAGGCCCTCAGACGAGTGCTCCTCGACTGACTTTTACGGTCGCGTCCGTAAGACAAAGCTTGTCGGGGGCTAAAGGCAGCTCCAATGTGCCACTCACGCCAGGAGACAGCTATTCCTCTCTCGCGGGTGGGTTCATTGCAAGGAACCAACCGGTTTTCGCCTACATCCTCTTCGCATACAAGGTTCAGGTGAGTGAGGCGTGGAACCTGCTCAACCATCTCCCCAAATGGGCTGTTTCTGAAAAGTACGACATACAAGCTAAGACCGATCTTGAAACCCCCACCAAAGACCAGGTGCGCGAGATGATGCGTTCGTTACTGGAGGAGCGCTTTGCCCTGCGAGCCCATCGGGAAACAGTGCAGCGGGATGTGCTGGCCCTGAAGACAAAAGGCGGCAGGCTTGGGCCTCAACTTCATAAGCACATCGCTGGAGATTCTTGTACACCCCCCTGAACAGCTTGACCGAAAGATGGTGATGACTACACCGCCTATGGAACTGCTTGGCAAATGGCCGGCCCTCTGTGAAGGGGATCAGATTGAGTCGGCGCAGCGTACAAGAGCGGGCGTGCGAGACCAAACCATGGACAGAATCGCCGCCTGGTTGACGGGCGAAGGTGATACGGATTTGCCCATCGTGGACCGGACAGGGCTTGAAGGCAACTAGGATCTCATCATCGACTTCGCGCCGGAGCATGGTCCCAGCACCTCAGGTTCACCTCTTCCTACGTTTGCCGAGGCCATTCCGGAGCAATTGAGCCTAAGCCTGAAAAAACAGAAAGGGGCGGCAATCGTGTTTGTCGTCGATTCCATTGAAAGGCCGTCAGCTAACTGAGACAATCTCTCTCGCTTAGAGAGCACCTATTTCACTCACGCGGATGTCAGTTGCCGTGAGTAGCGCGGTGGTTAGTACCGACAAACGCGCTTCTCGTCATGTTAATCAAAGGGCCTTGATATCCATGATAGGTAGTGCATAAGCTATCTACAACAAAACAGAGTACCTATGTCCGATAAATAGGATCTGCATAACGCGGTTAGCTGCCAAGCTGGAATGTCATCAACGAAACAGAATCTACTTCTGCGGCGACGGAGGGATTCTTCCTCCCGTCAGTCGGAAGCCAATTGATGCTCTCCGAATTTCCGATCCATGGTTCCTACTGGCCAGTCCTGCGACCAATGCTAAATTTTCTTCGGAGGAGCGCTATCTAAAATAGTGTATGCACAGGGCCGCTCGTCGTGATCCCCCGCTGAAATACCAAGGCATGGTCAACGAACGTGTTTGTTGCAGCAATTCTTCAATTTGCTAAACCGTCTTCAGGTTGGCATCCAGCAAAAGAACACCGGATTTAGATTCCTTAGCTCCTTCAGGGTCAAGGTTTACAGACTGAATTCTAAATAGAAGCGTGGTGCCTGGGCTTGCCTTTGCTTCTCCATCTGCGACAAGTGCGCCGTTTCCATCTGCAACATATGGGACATCGCGAGTCGCTTGTACAGCGCCATGAAGATTAGCGCCTGAGATTAAAGACAAGCAGATGCGCTATGCCGTCCACCTTGCCGTCTGGGACTGGCGACAGTTCGGGCTTGTGTTGAGGCCGACGGTGACCTTTTCACTGTTTAACCACACGACAAAGCAATAGCCGATGATGTGATCGCTGCATCTGGTATCCGCACCTGAACCGAAGAAATTAGAAGGCAGCCCATGCTGACGAAGGGGCACACACACATTAGGAGCGGGTCCACTTTCACGCCGCGCTTGCGGACGACTGACAGAACAACCGCTTGCGAGCAGCACTCCAGCATATACGCCGGACTAGATCTTTTGAAATGTTGTTCGCATTCAGCCCCTGTTTGAACGGTATAGCTCTTCCGACACGTTGTAGGCTTTCGAATCTTTGACGTAACGTTATTAACATTATTTGTCGTGGGCTGCGCTCGTGAGGGAGCTGACCAAACCTCGGAGGCTGCAAGAGGGCGATGGCCGACCCAACGACACTGCTCGTGATCGATGAGGCCGATCTTTCGTATCAGCTTCGTCTACGAGTTTCGCCCGCTTGCCGCAGCCGAGGTGCACAGGCTCCCTGACACCGGGTGGACACCGTCGGGCGTCAACTTGCCTTGATTGTTACTCAGACCTGAGGTGCTGACAGCCATCATTGGCATGACCGGTAGACACTTCCTACTACTCGATTCACTCCTGGCTCAGATCGAATGGGGTCTGAAGGTGAATTCCGCACCTGAGGTGACCCTGGAAGTCGCCGAGGCTGGACGTGAAAGTCTGGTCATCGGACCAAGCATAACGGCTCTCTCGGCGACAGAATGCTGAGAATCACGACAGATATTCCTGAAAGCAACAGCATTGCCCACGACAATTCAGCAGAAATCATTCCATGCCACGCATTCTGAGTAGTCAGTCGACCGGGCGATACGGTATACCGCAGGGCTATGGCTCTGATTTTCGGCGCCCACCCCACGCTCCGGTCGACGTGAGGCTGATGAAACTGCGGCGTGGTTGAGTGACGAGCCACATGCCTTGATCTCTGTAGAATGCGCACGGTCGAGTTCATTCAAGTGAGGCTACCTGCCTTACTGAACAAAGATCCATTCCAGGTTTACAATCCCGTTACTCCCATGGCCATGGCTACACTGATTCAACTGCTCGACGGAACCACTTTCGCTGCAGCACTGTTGACAGCGGTAGCGCTCACCGGCATCTCCGAGGATGACCCGGCAGTCCAGTTCACTGCTTCTTGGCCATGGCGACCACAACGACGTTCTTGTGAGTCCGGGCGTCCAGCCGATCGAGCTAGGCTCCGATAGGCACCCTGTCCCGTTTAGTCCGCAGCACGGCTGCCTTGGCGCCATGGATCAGGATCTTGCGCAGATAGACGCTGCCGCGCTTGCTGATACTCAGCAGGTTCGTCTTGCCTTCGGTCCAGGATGTCGACCATGGCGGCCTTAGCTTCGCAGGAGACTGTGCGAAGACCAGGCGCGCTCCAGCAGAGACGCACGGATCTGGTTGATTACAGCGGTACGCCTCGAAACCAGTCGGTCACGAACGCGGTGAATCGCTTGCAGGTCTAGCTGGTCGTCGGTCTTGATCGGAACGAAGCGCACGACTGCTTCGGCGATGGCCTTGGCATTAACGAAGTCGTTCTTATTGGACTTCACAAAGAGCTTCACGAACTGCGCTGCAATCAGCCGAACATCGTGGCCCTGCTTGCGTAAAGCACGCCCGAGGAAGTGAGTTCCGGAGCAAGCCTCCAAACCGATCAACGTCTCGAGATTGGCGGTGTAGGCCAGCAGTTGCTTCTGGCTGAACTTCTTCTTCACCAGCACCTTGCCTGCTGCTCCAAGGGCTAAAGGTGAAAGGTCACCTTATCCAGGTCGATGCAATCGAATGTATCTGCATGTTGATGATCCTCCTGTCACAGCTTGTGCCCGGCAAACTTCGGCTGGGGATGAAGAAGCAAGCAGCGGACCATCTCATAAACGCCGTTAGCGTCGGCGGAGCTTTCAGCATCTGCCAATTGAGCGCGATTGTGCAGGCACAAACATGACTCTTTTGGACCAAGATCCTTAGTGATTGAGCAGCATTGAGGAACAATCTCTGCCAGGGTCCACTTGCTCATTCGTCGAGCATGGGAAAGCGTTCCCCGACCATCTCTTCCCCTAGCGCCCAGAGTGCCTTGGCCGTTTCAGCATTGAGAGCGTAGGAACGAACGCCGGTCTGCGACTTCGGATCGTCCACGATATCAGCAATATGACAATCTTCGCAGTAGCGGGCTGAAATTTCGGAGGCTGGCGCGACGATTCCTGCCCAGACGGTTGTTGCTGCCCCTTGCGCAACGGTTTTCCATCGAAAAGACGCGAGCGCCGCTTCTTTTCCTTCTCCAAGAGAATCGATGATTTTTTGTACGGTTTCAGTCCGGATAGCGCCTGGATGCAGTGCAGTGGCCCGTATGCCTCTTGCAGAGAGGCGGCGATCTAATTCAACGGCCAAGAGGATCATCGCGGTCTTCGAACGCCCATAAGCGAGGTACTCGTTGTAGGCTGTACGCGTGAAGTTGGGGTCTTGCAAATCGACATCTGAACGGCGATGGCCGGCCGAGGATACTAGCGCGATGCGCCCGGATGGTTTAATCAGCTTCGCGAGGCGATTGATGAGGAGAAAGTGGCCGAGGAAGTTAATACCGAACTGAGCTTCCACACCATCTTCTGTCAAGGTTTTCGGCCCGATCATAAGCCCGGCATTGCCGAGAATGACATCAAATCCCTCCGCGCCCCTGAGCACATCGTCGGCGCACTGGCGAACGCTGGCCAGCGACGTTAGATCGAGTGTCACCATCCTGAAGCTACCACCCGATATAGCTGCTGCTTCGATCGCTTGGATGGCTGCATGGGAACTTTCTGGATCGCGCGAAGTACCGACGACAGCAGCGCCTCGGGCAACCAAGGCTCGTGCTGTTTCCTGACCGATTCCCGCTGAAGCGCCCGTCAGGAGAACTCGTTGTCCGCGCAGGTCTACTCCTGCCAGCACCCCATCTGCCGTGGAATCCGCTCCGAACACCCCCGCCATCTTTACCTCGATTCAGCCGGTGCCGGTGAGGGCACCGCAACTCAGTATGGAAGTGACTGTACTCTCTCGCAATCAGGCACCTTGCACTGAGTCACAGCGCATCCAGTAGTGCGTGCGCTATCTCCTTATGGCCTTGCGCGTTCGGATGAACGACGTCTGACATATCTACCGTCGTACCTTGCATGTACTTCCCGCTTTCAAAGAGATGTGTATTCAACCCGTCTCCGGCAAGCAACTGTACATTCGCCCGAATGTCGGCCCGGTACACATCTGGCAGTGTGCGGCATTGCCGTTTCCAGTACATCAAAGTATTGTGGCGGGTAGACCAAATGTCGTGCGGGCAAGTTCGGGTCACCACTCCTCTCCGCCCGATACAGCAGGATTGGCAGCGCTTGATCATAATACGTGCTCGGACCCAAAACATACACCCGTAATCCCAGGTCGCTCAACCGTTTCAGCGTCACATCCAGCCCAGGGATGTCAGCTATGTCCCAGATAGATGCCAGCACCACCGTTCGTTCCCGACGGTCCGGCAAAGTCCGATCAAACACCTGCCGCATCAGCTCTCTGCAGTGCTCAGCCGGTCTGTTTGTGTTCTGCAGCAGCGAACTGCAGCTTGATCCAGTCGCTACATCGAAATGGGCTTTGGGAAACTTGCCCGTAGACCGTTCCAGAGCTGCGCCATTTGACTGTCTCCGAACAGCAAAGCATCGGCAGGTGGGCCGTTCTCGCCCACGCATCCGTGCGCCAGCTCTTTACTTCCAACTCCCATAAAGCACTCTGAACGCCAAGACGGTGTAGCCGCCGAATGGTCCAGCGCGTGATCCAGTTCCTGCAGACGTACATCATGACGCCATCCCATCCTCCGGTCCAGGCTATCCATCCACTTACCGCAGTAAGCAATGCGACCAGCAGCGCGGTGCAGGCGAAAAGGTTTGCGCGCGGAATCTACAGGCGTCCTACGCAAAACGGTTCCTCATACCTGTTTGCAATGAGCAGCGGCCAGTGCCAAAGGTAAAGGGAGTAAGACGCCAATCCGATAGCCCTTAGCCCTCGGCACCCAACCCATCGGCTCACATTGCAACCGCCATCGCCGCCTGGCGCAATCAGCAGCACCGCGCCTATACAGGGTAGCAGCGCAGCCACTCCGGAAACCGGGTCTGCGCGGTAATGTACCCGATCGCAGACACACTCATCGCCAACCCTAATGCAGCACAAACATTCCGTGCCGTCTCCGTCTTCAACTTTGGCAAGCAGCCCGATGTCAAAAGCACCCCAACCAGCAACTCCCACGCCCTTGATAGGAAGAAATAGAATGCCCCGGACGGGTCCCGGTGCGATGACCACACGCTATACGCAAACGAGAATGCCGTGAGCAAAGCCAATGCAGTTGCTTTAGCCCGCTTCGACAACCGGTTAACTACCAGCAGTCCTAAGGGGAAGAACGCGTAAAACTGCTCTTCCACCGCGAGTGACCACGTATGAAGTAACGGCTGCAGCAACGCCGGAGAATCGAAATAGCCTGTCTTCTTCCAGAAGTAGATATTAGAGATCGACAGAATCGCCGCAATCGTCGACTTCGCATAATCCTCTACCTGCGAAGGGAGCATGGCAAATCACGCCAGAACGCTTGTGCAAACCAACATCGCGGCAAGTGCGGGTGCGATTCTGCGTACTCTGCGCTCGTAAAAGCTTGTTAAAGAGATCCGTCCCTTTGCTTCCTGCTCTCGCAGCAAAATGCCGCCGATCAGGTATCCGGAAATGACGAAGAAAATATCAATGCCTACAAATCCTCCCGGCGCAAGCAGGTATACCGTTCCTGCAGGCCGAACGATCGCATGCGTAAGCCACAGATGAAAAGTCGCTGGCAGGCCCAACTCGTAATAAAACGCGATAACCGAAAGCACCGCCAGCGCTCGCAGTCCATCGATGTCGGGCCGATAGTGTGCGATTCCTGTTTTTGACACATTGATCTTGCTCACGCCTTCAACCACATTTCATCTAGAGTAAATTAGCATTTTCCGTTTAGTGCTAGTTGGTGTTCTGCTACTGTGATTCGCTTAACGCCCCGGCTGTATACGAATTTCAGCCTCCACTCGTAGCCTGGGCGCTCTGGTCAACGGGAGCAGTGAATGCAAGCAGCAAGAAACAAAGACCGCTTAGGTAGCCGAGGAGTTGTAGTGGTAAATAGCCTGCTCGTCGTAGTCTTGGTGTTCTTCGAATGGTAGGATTTCGCAGGGGAGCGAATGCTGTTCAGTCAAACCGGCGGGTATCTTGGTGTTTTGACCTTCTTCGAACAGAATGCCACTGCTCTGTTTATTAGAGAACTGTTTATCGTAATCCTTCTGTTGGAATCCTACTCGATGTACAAGGCTTCCGCCGATCGTGGCTTCTCAATGCAGGAGCACCACTTGCAAGTTGCTTGATAGCTATCCTAGAAATAGGGATGCACTCGCATTCAGCACAATCTGGCGAAAGTGAACAGGATTTGCTTATAACTGCGGTTCCGTTGGGTCTTCTAGCCTTACTCTATGGCTTCATCTACTACCTTCGCCACAGAGCGAGCATGCAGAGTTGATTATGGTTTGGCGGGTGCGGGGAGCGGGAGCTCAGTCCTCCGAATGCAGGTCTACAACAGCCGGCGAAAGATAGAGACTCTTCGGATGTAGTCGCATCTCTGAGTGCGATAGTCACTGATTTCGGATCAGAAGTCAGGAATGTCGAATGAACAACACTGCGCAGATCCTTGAGAACACACTGGTCGCTACACATAATAGCGCATCGCTCAGGCCGAGCAAACGCAAGAGCTTCGCTTGAGATTTGTACGGAGGATGCTGAGTTCGACATACCTCTTCAGCGACTCATGCCTCGCCATGTGCCTACTCAGAATCGGGATGTCGAGTAGGCGGAATGGTGTATGGATGCGGAAGGTCGGACGACCCCTGGCTTATATAGCTTAAGTCAGGCCTTTCATATCATCTTAAGTCTGATATTCACGCGGCCAGAAACTGGGCATAGACATGTATTGATCGAGCTCATGCTAAGCAGGATCGGCATAAGGACTTACTTCTGCATAAGCCATGATAATGCCCATACCATTCTTAAAAGAGGGATCGGTCACGCGCAGGTCTGGCATTTGTACTGACCAGATGCGTTGTGTACAGGTTGTGCTGCTGCACAGAAGCGTTGCTCCGGGAAGCAGAGAGAAACGTGGGCCTGCAGTTCCGCTAACCATGTCTGCACCGCCGTTTCAGGCATGCAGCAGTGCTTTGCCTGTGACGCATGGATTGCAAATCGTTGCTGCAGCATTGCATGCATCTGGCCCTTGACGTCGCTGCTCTGGATAGCTTGCTGCAGCAGGTGCTGCTCGCTGCTGGTCAGGCGGCCCTGGACCAGGGTCCGCACGGACAGAGGTCTTGCCTGGCATTTTAATTGCAGAAGCGCGAGCAGGACGGGCGTTGTGAGGCACCCTGCGGAGACGTCACGGCCAACGTTTTTATCTGCCATCGTTGCTGGGAGATACAGGTCAACACAATCGTCCACAATCTGGTACGTCAGGCCCATTTCCGAGCCCTGATTCTGCCAACACTCGCACTGCCTTTCCGATAGACCCCGCAGGATGGCGGCGCAGTAGGTGGCCGTCGCAAACAGCGCCGCTGTCTTTCCCCTCGCAATGGCGTAATCACGGTGCTGTGCTTCTTCAAGGGAATCGAATGCCGCCGGCTCAAATTCTCTTGCCTCTGCCTCCGTCATGCTCGTCGCTGCGCTTGCAAGCGATCGAAATATGCGGAGGTCTACCTCCACCGCCATTTCGAGCGCGCGTACCAATAACCAGTCCGATGCCAAGATCGTGGCAGATTTGCCAAACGTTAGGTGTGCGGCCGTGCGGCCTCGACGCATGACGCCAGCGTCGAAGATGTCGTCCTGCAGGAGAGTCGCGGCATGCAGCATTTCAAGTGCGGCTGCGGCTGCGATCGATTTGTGATCGCTTTGTTGGGATAGATCAAGCAACAGCGCAGCGCGCAACCGTTTGCCACCTTCAAGGGCGTAATTGCATACGTCGCGCAGGTTCCCGGTCAGTTCCGCAGTTTGCCGTAGTAGTTCTTTTTCCAGGGTCGTAGCGATTGTTCTGCCTGTGCTCATTCATGCACCGCTTTCGGTCCTGTCCAGTGCAGTTGCGCAGGAGCGGTTGCGCTGCGTTGTAGTCGGCGGAGGCATTCCGCGAGCACCATGTGGGGAACGGTGAGGGCACTAAGCGCCACAAAGACAGCGCCGGCATAGCCAACGAGGGTATGGCGGCCCCACCAGCAAAGCAGGGCGACACCGGCCAGGGAGAACGCCCACAGCGCAAAGCTGCGCCGCAGATGAGACCACATGCGGCCATACTGCAAATGCCCCGCTTCGTCGAGACTCGTGCTGAGCAGATGCTCGGGGGTGTGCCAGGCGCAGAAGTAAATCGCGAATGCGACAATAGGGGAGCAGCAGCGGAGCAGCAGCAAGGTGGCCAACGTCAGGGCAAGAGCATAAGCAATACGCTGCGGACGCTTCAGCAGGTTACCCACCAAGACCAGGAAGACGAGTGGCCAGAGTACGCGACCACAGGCGACGGCCAGCGGCAGCGCAGATGCAGCAGACTGACGAAGCATTACGGTGAAGATGGCAGACACTTTCACAGGCCACCATCGACAGGCCGCGGCGATCGGCAAAAGTCCCACGGCTGTGCCGAGAAGCACTATCGGGATCGAACGTTTGCGCTCCATCTCCGTTCCGAAATGCAGCGCGGAATAGAGAAGAAACGCAACCAGCGCGACCAGCGGAGCACGCCACCAAAACAGGGCAACAACGCCGGCAAGTACAAGGTATGACGTATAGAACAATGGCTTCCAGCGCGAGCCAAAGCGCGGCTGAAGCGCTTCCTGCGCCAAGACTCCGTCGAACGCTCCGTGCCAGATTGCAACGGCGATACCGGCAAGCGCGAGTGCGAGCCATTCTGGCCCGGTGGCGATGCGACTAGCACCCACGGCAGCCAGCACAACAATCGCGAACACCGACGTGCGCTGCGAAACGTAGTGTTGCCTCTCGGTCGCTGTCGTATCTGTCATGCATTCCACCCTGCAGAAAGCGCAGCTTGAACGAAGTCCACTTTTGGCAAGGCAAGCATTACCTGCAATATTTCCGCCGGTTGTGCCGTTTCTGACATGAAGCGCACGAGCGTTTCTGGAGAGAGGCGCTCGAACAGGGCCAGAAAATAAGCCGGTGCACGTTGTGGACAACGGCGAAGGGCCTGGAGAAAAATGCGGTCGAGCACACCATAACCTTGAGGTTCAACACGTGTGGGCATCGCGGTCGCACCACTCGCCAGGGCTTTTGCGAAGGCGGCGCTCTGCCGCTGGATCCGCAAGAACGCGTACCCCGACGATGCCTTGATGCGGCCGCCCCGTGCGCCGATCGGGTAAACTCTTCCACGTGCCGACACGCGGGGCGATGCGGTACCCATGGGCAACGTCGCGGTTTCGCGGTAGAGGATGTCTACCTGCCCTGCCTGCAAGTGTTGCAGGTGATTGCGGAGAAGCAGTTCGGCATCGGCTGGATCAAGCGCCGGATCGTCGAGATATGTCGCTTCGACCATCGCTTCCGTGGTGGAGAACGGCAGCGTGTAAAGGAAGGCGGTGCGGCCCTGTTCCGCAGCAGGTTGGAAGTTCATGAGGTCGATGACGCGCGGATTGAAGCACGGCCGCGCGGTGCGAACATGCCAGCCGGTAAACCGTTGCAGCAGTTGCGGGTGCATGTCGGCGGCGGCGTACGGTCTGGAATCAAACACCCAGCGTGTCCTCAGAGACCCGCGGTCGGTGCCCACCATGCAGACATCCCCTGTATCCCGCACTTCCTGAACGTGGGTCGACAGGCATAAGGTTTGACCGGCCGCGCGTAGGGTATCAGTCGCAACCTCATAGAAGCGATCTGCCGGGAGATACTCATATTGATACCGGTCGCTTTGCTGACACGCTTGCCGGCCGGCGTAGCGGACGCGCCAACGGTCCCAATGATGCGTGACCGCAGCAGAAAACGAGTGCGGCTCCGCATTCCAATAGCACCAGGTACGGTCGCGTTCGTACCGGGCACGTGGTTCGAGGATAATGACGCTGAGCTTTGGGGCGAGTTGGGAGAGCGCGACGGCAAGGCTCAGGCCGGAACAGCCGCCTCCCAAAATGGCGATGTCGGCATCAAGGCTCATCGCGCACCCTCCAGTTGCCACAATGCAACAAGAGCTCCCACAGGCAACACCGCACGCGGGTCTGTGGGGCGTCGCCAGAAGCGTGGCAGCAGGAGGCGAACACCGGCCGCAGCAATCAAGCTTGCCTTGCGCCAAGCACTCACAACCGATCTCTTCTGCCAGGAACGTTCGACGTTCTGCCCGACCTGGATGCCGATCCGTCGATAACACATGGCTGCGGCGAGAATGCTCCAGCGCATGCGCCAGGGCAGGCTCCAGATGCCGTCATATGCCGTTTCGTAAAGGCTTTCGGCTTGCGCGAGCACGGTTCGCGTCGCCTGTTGCAGGGCGGCGCGATCCGCCTCCGTTCCGTGCTGAACCGCGGCTGCAACAACGGAAGCGGGGACAAGGGAGGCTGGCAGATACACGCGGTGTTGATGAAGGTCTTCCACTACGTCTCGCACAATGTTGCTCAGTTGCATGGCCATGCCAAGCGCCACAGCAGCACGGTACCCTGCCGGGTTGGCGTGCAGCACCTCTGCCATCATGACGCCAACCGTGCCGGCCACACCGAACGCGTAGGCAAGCAGGTCCTCCTCCGTTGCGGGCTGCTGCTGATCAAGATCGTGAAGGGCAGCGTCGATAAGCAGAGCAGCGGCAGCCGGTAGTCTGCCCTGCGCCGCACATGGCCAGCCAATCGCGCGTAACACTTTCAGGTTTCCGGTTCGGAGTGCGAGCGCCAGCATCTCCAGCACCCGCCTACGTTCCGCCACAGGAGACAGGGGCTCATCTGCAAGGTCGTCGACTCTTCGGCAAAAGGCGTATAGCCGCACAACATCTGCCCGTACTGCCCGTGGCAGGAAACGGGCGGCACGGTAGAACGTCTTACCGGACGCAGCCATGAGTCGGTCTGCGGAGCTCGCGTTGAATGCAGGTGTCATCGGGACACGTGCTCCATGGCAATCTCGTCGGTCAGTGGCAGGGGCATTTCCTGCCAAAGGATTTCAGGCAGGTAGTGCTCAAGCACCTTGGCAGAACACAGAACCCCGGGCAGGCCCGCGCCCGGATGCGTTCCCGCACCCACCAAGTAGAGACCCTGCACATCCTCGCTGCGGTTGTGAAATCGAAACCATGCGCTCTGCAACAGCGTGGGCTGAATGGAGAATCCCGTGCCGTGATGCGTCAGCAGGTTGTCTCTAAAGTGTTCGGGTGTCACGTGAAATTTGACCTCGATCGCACTCCGCAGGTCCGGACAGACGGTTGCTTCCAGCACGTCCAGAACTCTTCCTTCCAGACGTGCCGCGTGCTTTGCCCAGTCGATGCCCGCGCGCAGATTCGGCACCGGCGCAAGCACGTACATGCTGTCACACCCTGCCGGCGCAAGCGACGGATCGGTTCGTGTGGGCGCATGCAGGTAGAGGCTCAGGTCGTCGCTCAGGGCATCGCCTTTAAAGATCTCCTGCAGCAATTCCTTATAGCGTTCTCCCAGCAGGATGGTGTGGTGGGCCAGGTCCGGATACCGACGGCGCACGCCAAGATACAGGACAAACAAGCCCATGGAATAGTGCTTCTGCTCAATGCGCCGGTCCGTCCATTTGCGGCGCCAGCGTTCCGGCACAAGCTGGCGATACAGCGCGGGCGCATCGGCATTTGCAACAATGCAGCTTGCCTGCTGCTGCGTGCCGTCCGCCAACTGAACTCCGGTCGCACGGCCATCCTCGATCAGCACTTCGCTGACACGCTGTCCAAAGTGAAAGCGTATGCCTTGCTCTTCCGCAAGCCGGACAAGTGCGCCGACCAGGGCCGTTGTTCCGCCCATTGCAAAGTGCACCCCATCCTTGCGCTCCAGATGCTGGATAAGCGAGTAGATGGATGTGGTGTGGAAGGGATTGCCGCCCACCAGCAACGGCTGAAATGAGAACACGCGGCGAAGCGCTTCGTCTTTCAAATAGTGCGATACAAAAGCGTACACCGACCGATCGCTGCGCAGCCGCGCCATCTGTGGAAGGATACGCAGCATAGAACCCAGGTTGTCGAAGGGCTTGTCCCCTAGCTGTTCAAAGCCGATGCGATAGATCTCTTCCACCTTGCGCAACAGCTTGGTGTACCCGGCAACATCCTGTGGGGAGAATTGGCGCACCGCCTCGATAAGCTCTTCGCGTGTTCCGCCATAATCGAAGCTGCGGCCGTCCGCAAAGCGGATGCGATACCACGGCATCAATGCACGAAAATCAACGTAGTCGGAGCGTTTTTTGCCGAACAAAGAAAACAGTTCGTCAAACAGAAACGGAGCTGTAATGACCGTCGGCCCCGCATCGAACGTGTACCCCTGTTGCTGGTAGACACCCGCGCGTCCGCCGGGTCCCTGCTGATTGTCGAACACGTCGACGGAAAGGCCGGCCGCGCGTAATCGTAATGCCGCGGCCAGCCCACCAAACCCTGCGCCAATGACGATGGCACGCTTCATTTACCGGCCGCGAACGAGACGTTCGCCGCTTTCCGGCAGCTCCTGGTCCACAGCACCCATATGCTGCACAAGGCTGACTGCCCACAGGCCATATGCGACCTTCGCAATCAGGTCGACGCAGGTGAAGAGAACGGCATCTACCAAGGGGCTCCACAGGCGGAAGCCTTCCTGGCCAATGATAAAGATGACCGGGTAGGCGAACCAGATGACGGACAGAACGGCTGCTTTTTTCTGGTAAATGGCTCCATTCGGACTGGTCTTCGACAGCTCCCTGAATGGTCCCCAAAGCAACGCATAGATGGCAACAAAGGACAGACAGCTGAAGAGATAAAACGACCACTTCAGGCGCGGATCGTCGGTCCATCCAGCAACTAGCCCGGTCAGGATCATGTACACATCCGACAGCACCAGCCCGGCAATGAGAGCGCCACGCTTGCGAGTATGACCCTGCACGGAACCAGAGATCAGGCTAAGCAATAACAAAGGTGTTGTGATCGACCAATCGATATAGCGCCCGTAGTAGAACACCCTGCCAGAGGCCAGCAGTACCGAGCCGTGACCCAGATACATGAGCCAATAGAGCGTCATGGCAAACATGGGCACAAGGAAGTGAGCAATGGAATCTCCCTGCTCCGCTACCGATTTGTTCTTCTGCATGGGAAGGAATAGAAGAACAAGGCCAATGGACATGCCGATGGTCCCGATTAAGAGCCAAGTCTCTACTGTCATAAACATCCTCTACAAACTTGCAACATGCCAGATGTGTTGGTACCCGTGAATGTCGACAGATGTGTGGCGCATATTCCACCGCCGAGCAACAACTGGCTGAGACGAAGTCCTTTTAGTTTCTCTTTTATAAGTGCGCACCACGAAGACTAGTGAGCGGTACTGAGCAGATGCTCCAGATCTTAGGTATTCCTCACAGCCAGAGAAATGGCGATCGAGTCTTTTCAGAAAGGTAGTTCCACCATGGTCACTTTGGATAAGAGCAGCTATCTGCAACCGTCGACGCGAAGCACTGATGCAACTGGCAACGGGACGAAACCTCGTCATCGAAATTTTGTAGAAGCCGGGAGACCACCTTGCGCAGGGCGTGCCTGTCGCGGAGGTTCAGCCCTCCACGATCGGTCGAAAAGATCGCCTTCGTATTCTTGATGCATTCCTTGTCGGTGCGGTCCGCACACCGACACAGGACATTCACTACCAGTGTCAGCAGTTGACGGACGTAGTTGTGCGGGCGCTCTCCCCTAGCATCAACGACCCCTCTACGCCGATCAACGGCATCGATGAGCTAACAATAGGGCTTTCCATGCCGGCGCACCGTATACGCACGCGGAGCTGCGGGAAGATATCGCTGGAAAGCCTCGCCTGTATGTCCCGCCGCAACTCGATGAACTGCTCGCCAGCACCCTTGGCCTATGGAAATCTATGCCGCAAGCGACCACTTCGTCATGGACCGGCTGCGACACACGTTGAACACGGTAGAGGGAGACCTGCAGGGCTCCACAAAAGTTGCGGCACTCGCCTCGCTTCGAACCGAACTGCGAGAGCGCGAGCAAGCTTCTCTCGATCCAGCTACGTGGTGGACCACGCCGGCAAATAGGTCATTCTTTACGCGCCGAGACGCGGCTTCATCGTAGGCCGGAGCCTCATGCCGATCTCAGAACTGGAAACCAGGCTCACCACTGTTGGAGAAGGATGGATGTAGAGAGCTCTCCTGCTCTGATGCGACCGAGATCTCCAGTCCTGCCCGCGCTTTTCCAAGCCATGCCCGAGAGCGGCCGGTGCTTCTCGGAGTTCTTCACCGTCAACATGCGCAACCCGAACACCCGCCGCGCCTCCTTTAAGGCCGTGAAGAAGTTTGTGGCGTGGTATACGGATTGAGGCCTGGAAGGTCTTGCCCGCTTGACATCGATGCACGTTGCCGGCTACGTCGAGTAGCTCGGCCAGGCCCACTCCAAAACCACCGTCAAGCAGTACCTGGGAACGATTCGCATGCTGTTCGATTTAGCTGGTGACCAGCCACATCATGGATACCAATCCGGCCTATACCGCCCATGGACCGAAGCACAGCATCCGCAAGGGCTAAACCTCCATGCTTTCGGCCGAGGAGATGCACGATCTGCTGGCCGCGATTGACACGAGTTCCTTGTTTGGCCTGCGCGATCGTGCCCTCATCGCTCTCATGAGCTACACCTTCGCCCGCGTCGGCGCAGCAACCAGCATGAAGATCGGAGGACAACTACGTGCAGAAGCGGCGGGGATGGGTGCTCCTCCATGAGAGGGCGGCAAGGTCACCGAGCTGCCCTGGCATTACAACCTCGACCAGTATTTTGGAGGAATGGCTTACTACCTCTAGGCTTGGCGGCGAACTGGAATCCGCTCTTCCCTTGCTTGCGTTATGGCCGGCTCACCGGCCGCCTTCCCCTGCCCCAGGCCAATGTCCACCTCATGATCCAACGCCGCGCCAAGACTGCCAAGCTGCGGACGAAGATCGGCGCGCACAGCTTTCGCGCTACCAGCCTCACCACGTATTTGCAGAACGGCGGCAAGCTAGAGATCTTACGGCACATGGCAGGACACGAATCCGCACGCACCACCAGGCTTTATGACCGGCGAAGCGATGAGATCGCACTCGATGAAGTCGAACGGATTGTGTATTGAAACTGCAAGTTGAACCCACCGAAGCTTGCTACTCCCTTGAACAATGGTGCTTTTCTAAAGCAGAATGGCGGCGAATGCATTTATTCGTTCGCTACTTCAGCCTCGTTTGATTCGAAGACATAGTGAGATGCATTCGGAATGCGAACTACCTTGACGTTCGGCAACGCCGAAAACGCTTTGGCCTGCACTTCTGTTCGGTTCACGTCTTGAGCTTTGCTGCGGCGAGTTCTTCAGGCGTTGGTCTTTCTGCGGTCCCATCAGATGGGGCTCCGCGAAAATCGCGAGTGCTGTGCAGGTTAGCTTTGTGCAACGCTGCGTCCCCCCGACAAATTGCTCGAGCGGCTAAAAAGCTGCGATCACGTATCCTCTTTAGACGGGCCCGGCCGCTCCGGCTCGGTCTCGAGTGAACGAATTGTCTCTCCAACTTTCTGCTCAAACGCAGGAAGTTCTCGCGCGATCTGAGCCATCAGCCCTTTTGTTTCTCGTGTGCCAGGTTCGCTACTCAGGCGGTCCAACGAGCGTCGTAGAGGGCGACCCGAGCCGCCCCAGTCCACAACTTTGAGTTGCACATGGGACTTGACAGAGATGTATCGAACAGAGTGCACGGCAGGATCTGTCACCCACGTTGCCTGCGCGTCAGGGTGGGTAAGTAGAGCGGACGTTCTGCCATCGCGAGTCCACATGCCGGCAATCTGCCGGTAATCTTTGCTCATAGCTCCAATGAACTCCGCAGCCACGGGCGATACCATTACGAGATGGAGTGATTTCGAGGTGGCGCTTTCGAACGGGAACTCTCGGCACTTCGTTGATGCTGTTCACCTTCGCGCGCAGAGTGCTATCGCTTGAAATCCGAATCGTGATGGCAGTTCACAATCGGGGTGTGCTTTCAAGCACTCCTTGCCATCACCCTGCGATGTCCGGCGCCTAAGCAAAGGACAGCACCGTGGCGCTTAGCACTCCAAAGCCGACGATCTACTTCCTTCGGGCATATGCGTGCCAGTCTAATCATGGAAGGGAATACCAGTCATGAAAAGCATTCAAGCCGGCCTTCTTCAAGGCCCAACCGCCAAGAGCGATGCATCTCTTCAACGTCCGTTGAAAGAAAGTAATAGGAAAGCGTACCTTCTTGCTGGTGTTTTACCTAGTGGTTGGGGACGGCTTGTTCCAACAATTCGTCCTCTCGCGCACTCCACTGAGTTCCATCAGCAAAGGAGACATGAGACACGAAAAATATCAAGTTCTGAGCCTGCGTATTGATCGGAATGCCTTGCGCTGGCACAGTTTGGTCGCTCCCGGCAGCGATCCCGCCAGGTGTGTTCATCCATACGCTTTGGTGAACTTCAGCCTTGCCGCCAATCACAGAAACCCACCCAATTTGATACGCGGTAATAACCTTTCCACTTCGATTGATGAAGACAGCCGACTTCAGAGCATCAAAAATTCCATGAGTGGTCGACTTAATCTGCACCGGGGCATCACGTTGAATCGCACTGGACATACTAGTTGCAGCAGAGGCGCAGCTGCTACATGCGAGAAGAGCGGCGACAGCGAGTTTCATCGTTGTACCTCGCGCACACTCTAGCAGAAGGTCTGCTCTTCAGGCGAAAAAACATACCTGCCTGCGCTGGGCCACATCAGAACAACGTCCTCTAGCAGATGGATGGCTACCAGCGTGCGAGAAGTTCAGCGGAACAGGCGGGCAATCAAGGCCCAAGGGCTGATACTCGTGCGGTTGTATACCCGGTTGTAAGCAACTCGCCGTGGATCCGTCCGTCACCTAGTCGCGTGAAGTTTTAAGCCTTAAACGCTGTCGAACGAGGCGAGTGAGAGACGTGCGAGCGCCGATACTCCGTCAGTTACGTGGTTTACGGATGAAAGATCGTATCGCGAACGCATAGTCTCACGCGCCCATTTGCTCAGTACCTCGTCTTGGACTGCCACCGATATCTACCCTCCGGCTAATTGAGCTTGTCGTGTATAAGGTGCTTCCGCTGGTTTTCTACTTTCCTTTGGGGACCTGTAACGGAACTGTCATCGTTCCAATTCGTTCCGTTGTTGGGTCCCATACGGCCAGGTAGAGATAGGTGTCACCTGGGTTTAGATCAATGAGCTGAGTTGCTGGTATTTGGGTCTCCGGATGGAGCCGGAGTTTGTCCTCGTTTACCTCGAAATCGTGCTCGGTTACGCTGCGCACGAGAGGAGTCCCGTAACGATCAAAAGCAAGTATCCCCAAACCAAGCTTTAGTTCTGATTGCCCTTTTACGATGTGTCGATCGAACCCTGTCGCTGACATGGAGAAATGGACCGCATACCGCGTCTGACCGTAAGCGAGCAAAGGCTGGGTGGGGAACGGCTTCACAGCTGTTACCTCTGCGTTGAACACGATCGGTCGCAAGCGGTCCGAGAGCTTCTCCTGAACAGTTCTGCCTGCAACACTTAAGCGAGTGCGCGTCTCATCGGACACGTTCCTGCGACTATCATCTGCAAAGTAGCCTCGGCGATAGCTGATACGGTACTTCCCATCCACCTCCACGCGCACCTTGTGCCATTTGCCGTCGAACTGCAACGATGCCGGGGTATAGCTGAGGGTGTAAAAGCTCCCGGCATGCGCCACGATTGCATTTGCCTGGGCCGCCACACCGTTGTTGTCGTACAGGGCGGTACCTCCAGTCGCCTCGGCAACTTCGCGCATCAATTCGTGCGACTGAAACATATCGATCGCTTCGTTCACAACCAGACCACGTGCGTCGATGGGGTAAACGGCGATCCTTGCCGCCTGAAGCTCGTCGTAGCTCTGACGCAGACCGGAGGCCAGGCGCTCTGACTCTAAAGCAGATGGGGTAAAGGGTGGTGAGATCGCACCTGTTAGCCAGATCACGTTCTTTCGCCCAGGCAGGCCTACCAGATCACTGGCGATCTGGTGCAACGCTTCCGCTTCACTTTCGTGAGCGACAACGAGCCGCCGCAGATGAGGCAAGGCATGGTGAACAGCGTTCAGCAACAACTCGTGATTCGCAGTGAACCCTTGTACCTGGATAGTGTGTGAGCCTGCGCGAAGGTAGATGGAGATGGACACCCCGTCAGGAAGGGAGGTAATGAACCTTTCCATTTGGTAGGACAAGAACATTTGATCCGGCACAGACAGACTTAATGCGTCAATGACAAGAATATTCAGCACCCGAGGCAGATGCGATGTGTCGTTGGTGTAGGTGTTTTGAGGTAGCACAGGTGTGGTCGCAGTCAAACCCAGCGCCGACGTATGTTCCTCGAACGAAGCAATACGCTGCGGCTTGCCATTGTCCGAAAGGTGGAATGCCGATTCTGGCAGTCCCGTGATCGAATTCCCTTTTCTGTCCAGCACAAGTACATCGGTAAGTACCGCCCGTGCTGTGGTGCTCAGCGTGTAGGTGGAACCGTCAGCGGTCTGCGCAACCATCCCTCTCGGCAGCGTCGCCAACACTGCAAGACCGAGTTGAAGGCAACAAGCTTTGCGCATTGGGAAAACTCGCGTGCACACACTTTATCTGCCCTGCTCTAATCTTCGCAAAGCTCTCTTTGCAGAGAGTGCGCGCATCACCAGCCGCCAGACGGCTTTTTCGTCCCGCATCTCCGTGCCGGCAAGC
>CAXUHM010000005.1:0-157151 GCA_964250935.1 uncultured Terriglobus sp. | reverse complement strand
CCGGTAATCCCTGGCAGAAAGGCCGAAGGCGCAACCCCCGAAGGAGTCACCGCAACCACGGCGGCAACATCGACGGATGCTCCCGTCGGGACTTCCGCCCCCGCTGGAAGCTCTGTCCCAACCAGGACTGCATCCGCGCCTGCGGGGGGCCCGGCGACAGGTGCAGCCGCCGCAGCAGCCGCCGCCGGCACTCCCGACGCAGCGGGAGCCGCAGCAGGTCAGGCAGCCTCCGCGGCACAGGCAGCCTACACCCTGCAGTTCGGTGCATTTCACGATCCGGCAAACGCGAAATCCATGGCAAAAGACCTCGCCGACAAGGGCACCAGGGCCACGGTATCGACGATGCGTAACAGCCTGGGGGAATCGCTTGCCGTGGTGCGCTTCGGCACCTACGCCACCAGCACTCAGGCTCTGCAGGCCGCACGCGAACAAGCCAGGCTGCTGGAAACCGAGGTCGTCGTGCGCCCGGCAGACCGCTTGTAAGACCGTCGGTATCTCCGACGCCGCAGGCTGCCGGACAACCGGCACACGCTAGCCGTTGCGCCGCCCGATGACCGGACCGAAGGGTGAGCCGCTGATAGCGCCGGCACGTGGGCGACCTGGAGCCGCCGCCGGTGGAGGTGCAGTCACCGCGTTGCTGCGCAGGCGGAACGGGCCGCTGTTCCCCGCGTTGTAATACCCCGTCGAAAAGGCGTGCGCCACATACACGGCAAGCTGGGACGCTGCGCCTTCCATGCCGGCGGTCCCCAGTACCGGCATGGCGAGTGGCTGATACTTTTGCGTCTGCACGTCCCCGTTTCCCTTCCGCCAGCCATCGTCGTAGCTCTTGTCCAGGACCGACGAAACGACCGAGCCCATCTCGGTTCTCACCCGTTGCACTCCATCGGCGGCCAGCTTTTCCACCATCGCCGTCCGCTCTTCCATCTGTCGCAGGTAGTCCAGAATGCCCCACAACGCGACTTTCAGCGCAGATGCCGCCTTCTGCGTGCGCCACACGACACCCGGGTAGGTGATCGCGTCGTCAAAGCTGCTGATACTCGTCGGCATGGCAACCACGAGCTTGGCAATCTCTTTGTAGAGCTCGATGCTCGAAGCCGCCGCAGCCGCGACATCCGTGTCGTGGGTCGAAAGTGCTGTCGCCTGCGCTGTCCCGGCGCGCTCTGCCAGGTCCTTGTCGGCTTCCAGCACACTTCGCTTGTGCAACTCGCTTTGCGCCCCCTTCGAGGCCAGGTCGAGCACCGCCGTGAGTGCCGTGCCAACATGGGGCAGGGGGATATGCTTGAACGCCATTTTCAGCACCGCCGTCCCCATCTGAACGCCATAGCTCATCAGCTCGGAATGATTGCCGGTCTGGATGCGAAACTCGGTGCGTAATCTGGCGGTAAAGGTCGTCGTAAACTTGTCGGTTCCCGCCTTCCGTATGGACGCAACGGTGTCCTTTGCAAGATCGATCTTGGCGGTAATCAAACCCATGTTCGCCTGAGCCATACGATCGAAGGTCGCGCGAATGCCGCCTTCCAGCTCCCGTTCGTAATAGTCCGTCAACAGCTTGGCGAGCCGGTTTACTTCGGTAGGCGCAATAGGGTAAGGCATCGTCAGCTCCTGAGCAGCAATGGAACACGCCAGACAGCGTCGCCGGGTGGCTACAAAACCATACACCCAAAGTCAGAAGAATCGAAACTCCAACAGCGAGAAATCATCCTCAAATTCCTGCCGCTGTTGCACCGTCTGCACCTGCTCCACGACGCTGTCGAGCGACTGCATCGTCAGGGCACAGTTCTCCAGCATGCGCATAAACTCCTCGGGCAGCATCTGTTGGCCGTCCGACGCCAGCACCTCGTAACATCCATCGGAAAAGACATACAGAATCGAGCCCGGCTCCACCTGCAGCGACCTGCAGGTATACGGCGCACCGCCAAACACACCGACGATCATGCCTGTCGGGCCCAGTTGCTCGGCCGCACCCTCCGGCGGCACAAGCAGCGCCGGCGGGTGCCCACCGGAGGCATAGTTCAATGTGTGGGTTGCCGGATCGTACACGCCATACCAGATGGAAAAATACCGCTCGCCGTGCTGGTCCATGGGGAACGCGCGGTTCAGCGAGCGAAGCACCTGGCCCGGGTCGTCGAAATCAGTATCGGGCAGCGTCCGGCTGCGGATCACATTCATCACCGACACCGACAGCAGCGCCGAACCCACGCCGTGGCCGCAAACGTCGAGCAGGTACATGGCAATGCGGCCGTCCTCGAGCCAGTGATAGCCAAACGCATCGCCGCCCAGCGAGGTCGATGGCACGAATCGCCAGTCCGAGGCCAGTTGTTCGGTCGGTTGAATCGGCGTTGGCAACAACGATCGAACGTAGTTCGTCGCCTCGCTCAGCTCCTGCGCCAGAATGATCTGCTGCTGCTCCAGCGCGGCAAACGCCTGGTCCCGTTCCAGCCGGAGAATGTACGCGTCGGAGTGGTAGGCGATGCGGGCAAGCAGCTCCAGCTTGTCCGGCAGCTTCACCAGGTAGTCGTTGGCGCCGGCAGCAAACGCATCGGCTTTCGTCCGTGCCTCCTCCTTGGACGAAAGCACGAGCAGCGGCACCGTCGCAGTCGGCGCATTCGCCCGAAACGCCCGGACCATATCCAGACCGTCATGATCGGGCATCACAAGGTCCTGCAGAATCACCGTCGGCTTGAACTGCTCTGCCTGCTGCAGGGCAAGCGACGGATTCGCGCAGAACAGGAACTGCGATCCGGGCAGCTCCGCCACCATGCGGCGGACCGTCTCGCCGATCATGCGCTGGTCATCGATGAGCATCACTTTTAACGGGTGAACCCGCTCAAAGGGCGTTTGTGCAATCACTGGCAGGCTCCCGGTCCAAAGAACGTTACGCACCATCTTAAGGCTGGCCATCGACCCCTGTTGCAAGGCCGGCGACCCACTCCAGCACGGCAGATGCCATGCCATACAACGGCAGCGAGGCACTCGCCGCCGCAAGCTCTGAAGCTGCACGCGGCATGCCGTACACGATTGAGGTTCCCTGGTCCTGCGCAACCGTGTGGCCGCCCGCTTGACGCAGCGCCAGCAAACCCTCCGCACCGTCACGACCCATGCCGGTCAGCAGAATGCCCATTCGCGGTGTCCCCTGGCACGCGGCCAGGCTTGCAAACAGCACATCGATCGACGGTCGATGCGGCGATTCCCGCGGATTCGCTGTGTAACCGACCCGGCAGGCGCCATCGGCACCGCACTGCACCGTCATGTGGTCCTCCGAATCGGCCAGAAACACCGTCCCCGCCTGCAGCGTGCTTCCGGCAGCGGCCAGCGTCACCGGCATTGCCGTCTCCATCCCCAGCCAGCTTTGAAACCCCGCGACAAAGTGCCGGTCCAGGTGCTGCACAACAAGGACGCTCGCCGGCAGGTCCCGCGGCAGGCCGCGCAGAATTGTTGCAATGGCCTGCGGTCCACCCGTCGACGCCCCCAGCGCCACAATCGGCACCGTGCGTGCCAGGGCGACAGCCGGCAGATCTGCTTCCCCGCGGCCTGCCGCGTCAGGCACTGCCGCCGCAATCAACGGCGCAGCCGGCTGCATCGCGATCGGATGCGTCGCCGCCGCTGCCCCCGAGCCCTGCCGCACCAGGCGGCTGATCGTGATCAGCTTCCGGCGCAGCTGGTCCACCATCGCCGGGGAATGCATGCTCGGCGTGTCCACGGCATCCAGCGCCCCACGGCTCATCGCGCTAAACACCATCTGCCGGTTGCCGGAAACGGTGGCCGTCACAATCAGGATGGCGCACGCATGCACCGCCATCAGCAGCGGCGTCGCCTGCACCCCGTCCAGGCCCGGCATCAGCAGGTCGAGCAGGATAATCTCTGCCGGCTGCGCGCGATGCCGCTCCACGGCGATGCGACCGTCCGGCGCTTCCCACACCGTTCGGAACCCCGGCGTCTGGTTCACCACGGAGCGCAGCGCGTACCGTGCCGTCGCCAGATCGTTCACAATGCCGACCGTCAGCATGCAGGGTCGACAACCGGCGGCAAGTCCGTGCGTGAACCAGCCAGCGGGTCTGGCACCGGGTTTGGCGGCGATACCGGCAGCGGGTCAGACGTGCCGATCAGGTCCGTCACCACCTGCAAAAAAGCTTCCTCGGCGAACTCCCCCTTGGTCACATACGCGTCGGCGCCCGCTTCCAGTCCGCGCCGGCGGTCATCGTCACGGGCTTTGTACGACAGCAAAAGAATCGGCAGGTGCTCCAGGCGCGCATCTGCCCGCACGTGTTCCACCAGTTCAATCCCGTTCATCTCCGGCATGTCGACATCAGACACCAGCAGATCGAACGGTTGCAGTTGCAGCATGCTCCACGCCTCCGCGCCATGTTGGGCAATGGAAACACGGTACTGCGCCCCCAGCAGTGTGCGTCGAAGCATTTGCCGCACCGTATGCGAATCATCAACAACCAGCACACTCGCCCGCAGCGCCGGGTCATCCGGCTCGGCCGCCTGCCGGCTTACGGCAGCCAGGCCCGCCCGCAGCACCTCCCCCGGTTCCAGAATCAGCATGGGCACGTTGGCCTCCGTCAGCGTCACGGCAGCCACAGCAGGCAGCTTGCCCAACCGCTCGTCGAGTGGGCGCACCGCGACAAGGCTATCGCCCAGCAGCTGCCCCACGCTGAACGCAATCGCAGCCTCTTCTCCGCGGTCGTCCAGCAAAAACAGCAGCAACCGCACACCCGCGTCAGTGGGCCCTCCACCCCCCAGGGCTTCAGTCAGGCGCACCACCGGCACCCGGTTGCCCCGCGCACCTTCCACCGTCCACAGGCCGTCGCCGTCCCGCTCCGGCGCCCCCGTTGCCACCCGTGCAATGCGCGCCATGGGCACGGCGTAGACCTCGTCGTCGGCCTCCACGCGCAAAATGCGCAGAATCGACCGCGTCACCGGCAGGGTCACATCAAAGCTGGCACCCTCGCCCGGGGAGCTCTGGACGCGCACAGCACCGCCCGCCTCATGAACCATCGACTGCACAACATCCAGGCCAAAGCCGCGGCCGGAGATCTCCGTCACAGTCAGCCGCGTGGTAAATCCCGGCAGAAACAGGAACTCCAGCATTTCGCGCTGCGACAGCTCTGCGGCAACCCCTGCCTGCACCAGTCCCTTGCGCACCGCACTATCCCGAATCGCTTCGGCGTCGATGCCGCTGCCATCGTCCTCAATGGTAAGCAGCAGGCGCCCGTACTCGTGCCGTGCCCGCAGTTCGATCGTCCCCGTCGCGGGCTTGCCCGCGGCCAGCCGTTCACCTGCCGATTCCAGCCCGTGGTCGATCGCATTGCGCAGCAGGTGTTCCAGCGGCGCCCGCAGCTGCTCCAGGATGTCCCGGTCCACCTCGGTTCGTTCGCCCGTCACCGTAAACTGCACCGGCTTGCCCAGCTCGCGCGCAACCTCGTGCACCAGTCGCCGCAGCGTCGGCAACAGATCGCTCAGGGGCCGCAGCCGCGCCTGCAGTACCTCATGGTGCAGGCCCCTTGCCTTTCGCTCCTGCACGTAGACTTCCGCGTCCATGTCGGTCAGGGCAGCCCGCAGCACAGCCTGTGCTTCGCCAATCTCGCGCAGCGCTGCGGAGATCGGTTGCAGCCGGCCGCGGTCTTCCGGTGCATTCGCTACCCGGTCCCGCGCCATGCCCTCAATCCTGCGCAGGCTGGTGGCCATGCGTCGCGACATCCCCTGCATGCTTTCGTGCAGCCGGATCATGCCCTGTGCCTGCACCACACTGTCTGCGGCAAGGGACAGGATGCGGTTAAATCGCTGCGTTGAAATGCGAAACGCCGTGTCCGCGCCGATGCCCTGCTCTGCCGCCGCACGCTCTTCTCCTGCATGCTCTTCCCCAGCATGCTCTTCCGCTGAAGCCTCCGGAACCGACGCCGCTTCGAGTACTGAACGCCCTGCCGACGCCGAACCGGCCGACACCGAACTTTCCGACACCGAACCTGCATCCGTATCCGCGCCGCCCGTCTCCCAAGCCGTCGTGAGAACGCTCCGCGCCGGCGTTTCCGGTTCCACCGCCGCTTTCCCTGCGGACGGCAGCTCGATCTTCCCGCCCGTCGCTCCCGCATCCAGCGCGACCACAAAACGGTCGATGGCGGCACCCTGCCCCTGCAGCCATGCCGCGGCACTGCTCTCATCCTGGTTAAGGATGCCGCGCAACAGGTCGACCGCGCCCAGCAGCATCGACACCTCGTCCTTCCCGATCGCCGTCCCCTCCATCGCCGCAACAAACCGGCTCTCCAGCGCGTGGGTCAGCCGAACCGCATCGTCCAGGCCGACGATCCGTGCCGCGCCCTTGAAGGAGTGCGCCCCGCGCATCAGCGCCTGCAGCACGCCCCCATCTCCCGCCGCACCGCCGTCCAGCAGCAGCAGCAGCTTGTCCGCCAGCAGGTCGACCTGGTCCCGCGCATCCATGCGGAACAGATCGTAGAGCGACATCTCGTCGAAGCTGGAATCGTCCATCATGGCTCAACTCAGCGCGCGGCGCAGGCGGTGCAGCAGTGTCGGCATGTGCAGGACTTCCGTCCGTTCGCCTTCGCCGTCCAGCAGCATCTGCCGGCTCCACGTCGCACCCACCAGGTTCTGGTCTGCACCGGCGCCGCTCTCCGGATGCGGCTGCAGCCGCCCGCTACTGACGCGCAACACCGCATCCACAGGCACACCCCATCGCTCGCGCTTGCCGGCTGCATCCGCAATCACCAGCGTGCGCGCGTCGGGTCCGTCCGCACGGTCGGCCACGCCCAGGATGCGTGCCAGGGAGCACGCCGGAAGAATCTCCCCGGAAAACGCGGTTAGGCCCAGAAACGCCGTGTTGCGCCGGTGCGGGATGGAGCAGACGGGACAGATCGGCGTGATAGCCACAATGCCCGCGCACGGCAGCGCCAGGCGAAAGGCGCCGATCCGAAACAACAGCATCGTTGCCACATCCCGGTCGCCTTCGGCCAGCGGTGCGCGCAGTGCTGCCGCAAGTTCCGCCGCGTAGCCCTCCGGCGCACGTCGGTCGAAGAACCGCGTGCGTGCGCTTCCCGAAGAGTTTTCGTCGCTCACGCGGCCTGTTGCAAAAAGTTCTTCGCCGCTCATGCGCCCCCTTCCTTGCCGGTCTTTGTTCCCCGCGCCTGTAGCCGGTCGAGCCGGTGCGCCAGGGCGCGGCGGATGCGCGGTGGCGCATGGGACCACACCTCCTGCAACAGCTGCAGCGACGGCACATGGGTCGGCTCCAGGTAAAGTGCCTTCCGCCCGTTGGCAATTGCCTCGTACTGCCGGCCATCGCGTTGGGCCTGCAGCGCGTCGCAGTACAGACCGTACGCCTCCGCCACCTCCACGGGAGCGGCAGGGGATGGAACAGCAACGGAGGACGCAATAGCAACAGAGGACGCCATTGCAGTCGACGACGCCATTGCGGTCGACGATGCCACTGGAGGCGAGAAGACCGTAGCTGTCGTGGACGGCATAGCAGTCAAAACCGTCGTAGCTGTCGCGGACACCCTCGCCGTCAAAGACGCCGCAGAAATTGTGGACGCCATCACGGCAGGGGACGCCATCGCTGTCGGGTAAACCTCAGACGGAACGGACGGCACGGCTGCAAGGTGCGGCACCCTCTCCCGCAACGGCCCTGCCTCCGCTTCGTCTTCCGCCGGCTCCGTCGCGGCGGCGCGCAGGGGGCGTGCGGCAAACGTCTCGAACGGACGCTCCAGCGCGAACATCTCCGCAACATCGGCACCCCAGTCTGCGGTTCCCAGGATCAACCGTCCCTCCGTCGCCAACGCCCCACGCAGGTTCTCCAGCATGGCCCGGCGTGCGTCCGCATGGAGATACAGCAGCAGGTTGCGCGACAGGATCACATCGTAAACCGGCTGCGCCCCGTTCTGCAGCAGGGCTCCCGGTTGCACCAGGTTCGCGGTACGCGCAAACACCCGGCCCCGCAGCTCCTCCGCCACCTGCCAGCCCGTCGCTCCCCGCCGCAGAAACGGCTCTGTCTCCGGATGCGGCACATTGCGCAACGCAAACGGTTGGTACACCGCCTCTCGCGTCGCCTTCACCGCCGGCTCGGCAACATCCACAGCGTCGACCCGGAAGCGATGGAGTGGAACACCGGCGTGCCACAACTGCGCCGCCACACTGTAGGCCTCCTCGCCGGTCGAGCACGGTGCGCTCAGCACACACAGCACACCCTCGTTCCTTCGGTACCACTCCATGCACCAGTGCAGCAGGTGCGTAAAGACGGCGCCATCGCGAAAAAAGCTGGTCTCATGGATCAGCACCTCCCCCAGCAGTGCGGCACGTTCCACCCGGTCGTGGCGCACACGGTCCACGTATGCCGTCGCCGTCTCCTCCCGCCCGGCAAGCCTGCGGCGCACCGCTCGCTGCAGCGCCGCCTCCGGCAGCAGGCGGGTCGACCAGCCAAACTCCGCGGCAAGCATGGCAGACAGTGCGGCAAAGGCACCGGCGGCGTCGATGTGCTCCCCTCGGTCGACCCTCATGGCAGCCGATCCACAAGCGTGTCTACAAGCGCATCCACACGCGCCGCCAGCAGGTCGCAGGCACTAAATCGCTCCAGGCCGGCGACCTCGGGCAGCGCAACAACCTCGTACAGGCGGCTCACGAGCACCCCAACCAGACGGCTCGTTCCACCGGCGCCGGCGCAACGCACCACCAGGATCCGCGCGCCCAGCGTTGGCTCCGTCGCCGGTCCCCCGAGCAGCCGATTCCCATCCACCACGGGAATCGCCTCCGCATAGAGCTGGAGCCAGCCCAGCAGCTCGGGATCCGTACTTGGCCGCAGTTCCGCCCACGCAACCACGCGCTCCACCGCGGCCACCTCCAGCCTCCAGGCCTTCCCGCACAGCTCAAAGCGAAAGTGCAAACCGGCGCGCAACGTCCCCTGCCTCCCGCGTTCGCCGAAGCTGCGGGCCGCCGATGCCATGCTCACGCCGCCACGGATGCGCTCATGCGTCGTCGCCACCCTCAAAAATGCGCTGCTTCAGCACCCGCACCGCACTGTGCAGCTCATTGCTCACACCGTTCAGCTCCGCAACGGCATCGGTCGTTGCGCCGGCGGATTCCGTCAGCTGCCACATCGCCTCGCTGATCTGTTGCGCACCCTCCGTCTGGTTCTGCATGCCAATGTGCACCCGCTCATAGCGCGGCGTCATCGCCTCCACCCGCGCAATAATCTCGGAGAACTGCTGGTTGATCCGTTCCGTCGCGGCAATGCCATTCTGCATCGCCACCGCAAGACTCTGCACCTGCTGCACGCCCGCGCTTACCGCATCCTGCATCTCCAACACGGTCTCCTCAATCTCCAGGCTCGACTGCGCGCTTTGATCGGCAAGCCGGCGCACCTCGCGCGCAACCACGCCGAACCCCGCACCCGCTTCCCCCGCCTTTTCCGCCTCGATCGCCGCGTTCAGCGACAGCAGGTTCGTCTGGTCCGCCACCTTCGTCACGGCAAGCGTCACCGTGTTGATGCGCGTGGCGCGATCGCGGATCTTCTTCAGGCTGTCCGTAATGTGGTGCGTCGCCGTCGACAACTGTTCGATCGACGAGCTCAGTCCCTGCAGCCCCGTGCTCCCCTCCTGCGCCACCGCACTCGCGCGGCTCGCCTCCTGCGACAGGTCCTCCATCGCCCGCAGCAGCTCCTTCGACGTCGACGAAATCTGCTTCACCGCCGTCGCAATCTCGGTCGACGACGCGTTGAAGTTCGTTGCATTGTCCAGCTGCTGGCGCGCGCTCGACGCCACCTGCGTCCCGTTCGACGTCAGCTGAATCGTGATCTCCATCAGCGGATCCACAATCCTCCGGCTGTACACCGACGCCACAATGGCGATCAGCCCCAGCACCACCACCGTGTCCAGAATCGCAAACCACACCAGGTTGTGAAACTCCGTCCCGACCGCGATACTTGCCTGGCTCAACTCCTCCGAATCGGCCACCACCACCAGCACCCAGTCAAATTGCTGCAGGTAGCTGTAGCGCACAATCGCATCGTTCCTCGTCCCGGGAATCTGCAGCACAAAGCCCTCCTGCTGGCCCGGTTGCAGCATGGGCGCCCGCTCCAGCGCACGCGGAAACCACGTCGGCCGCGTCAGCACCGTAATTCCAAACGGGTGCAGCAGCGACTTCCCCTTCTCCGCACCGTGGGCATAAAACAGATCCACCGATCCCTTGTTGCCGATCGCGTTCGCCGCAAGCTCCTGGGCAAGCAGCGTAATGCTGTCGACCGGAATCCCAAGGTACAGCGCGCCCACCACCGTCCCCTTGCTGTCGCGCAGCGGCTCGTAGCGGCCCAGGTGCCACGCGCCCGCTTCCTCCGTTCGTCCAAACCACCCATCGCCCGCAACCAGGGTTGCGTCCGGTGCGGGCTTCCCGGCCTCATCGCTGTGCGACTGCAGAAACGTTCCGACCTGCGCCTGTGGCGACGTGCTCGCCACACGCACCAGCTCCCCGCTGCCAATCAGCCGCTCAAAAATGATCACCGTCGCATTGGTCTCGTGCGCAATCTGCTGCGCTATGTCCGACCGGTTCCCGTCGCCCAGCAGCTCCGCGCCAACGCGCAACGCCGGCACCTGCGCCGAGCCGCCCACGTGCGTGCCGTCGCTGATCAGGGTCCGCCGCATCACCAGACCCAGGCCAACGCCGCCCCTGCTTGCAATCAGCAGCTGCGCCACCGTCTGCTGCGACCGCAGCACCGCGCCCACGTAGTAGCTGGTCACCGCCGCGGACCGGTCCGCGTGGTTCAGCGACTTCTCCGTGCGCTTCACCATAAAGTCGTTCACGTCGCTGCGCACCACGGTGCTCGCCCGCCGGCCGCTGTTCAGCACCAGCAGGGCAAAAATGATGCATGCAAGGGCAGCCGGCAGCAGCGCAAGCAGCAAGATCTTCTTTCGCAGCGAAAGGCCGCGATCCCCCATACCTATCTCCCCAAACCCTTGCTTACCCAACCCGACGCGGACCCTGCCCCCGGTCTCGCCGTGTCGCCGATCAACCACGCGTGTCCAGCATAAGCCAAGGTTGGTCCTTGCGCGGCAACGTTTCTCAACCGCTGTCCCGGGCGGCTACTCGCTCGGCAACTCCCGCCTCCGGTGCATCCCGCGCAGGGCATAAACTGGAAAGCATCTGCTGCAAACGGCAGGCTGGGCGCGCGGCTCTCCACCGGCAACCGCCCGCGCCTCCTTCCAGCAAGAGATCAGGTGATTCCCCATGAAAGCCCTGCTGCTCTCCGAGTACAGCCATCTGGAGGTGGTCGAGCTTCCCCGGCCCACCCCCAACGCCGGCGAGGTCCTCATCCGGGTTGCCGCCTGCGGTATCTGCGGCAGCGATGTCCACGGCTACGACGGCGCCAGCGGCAGGCGCATCCCGCCCATTGTCATGGGTCACGAAGCTGCGGGCACCATCACGGCCGTCGGCGCCGCCGTCGACGCCTTCCGTGTCGGCGACCGCGTCACCTTCGACTCCACCGTCTACTGCGGCAGGTGCGACTTCTGCCGCCGCGGGGAAATCAACCTCTGCGATCATCGGGAGGTCCTCGGCGTCTCCTGCGCGGAGTACCGGCGCTTCGGCGCCTTTGCGGAGTACCTCGTCGTTCCGGCGCACATCCTTTACCGCCTGCCCGACGATTTCTCCTTCGCCCAGGCCGCCATGCTTGAGGCCGTCTCCGTTGCGCTGCACGGCGTCGCGGTCTCACCCGTTCCACCGGGAGCGACGGTACTCGTCATCGGCGCCGGCATGATCGGCCTGCTTCTCCTCCAGGCGGCGCGGGTCGCGGGTGCCGCGCGGGTCTTCGTCAGCGACGTCGATCCCACCCGTCTGCGGCTCGCGGCACGGCTCGGCGCGACCGAAACCCTGTGCCTTTCCGGCGACGACCTCACCGCCAGCATCCAGCACCTCACGGCATCGGCGGGTGTCGACGTCGTGCTTGAAGCTGTGGGCCGGCCCGAGACCGTCGCCACCGCGGTCGGCTGTGTGCGCAAAGGCGGCACCGTCACCCTGGTCGGCAACATCTCTCCCACGGTTTCGATCCCGCTGCAAACCATCGTCTCTCGCCAGATCCGCCTGCAGGGCTCCTGCGCTTCCGCCGGAGAGTATCCGGAGGCCATTCAACTCATCGCCGCCGCCGCCATCCAGGTCGATCCGCTCATCACCGCCGTCTCCCCCCTCGCAGAAGGACCCGCGTGGTTTGCACGGCTGCACGCGCGCGAGCCCAACCTGATGAAGGTCGTGCTCGATCCTCAAACCGACCCAGAAACCGACGCGCATCCCGATGCGCATCCAGGCACGCAAACCGACCCGCTTCGCAGCACCCAACCAGCCACGGAGCAGGCACGATGAATCCACTCTTCGACCTCACCGGTCAGGTCGCCCTCGTTACCGGCGCCAGTCGCGGTCTCGGCCAGTATCTTGCGCGCGCGCTCGCAGGCGCGGGTGCCGACCTTCTGCTCACCAGCCGCCACAGGGACGACCTGCTCCCCTTTGTCGCCGAAATCGAAGCCATGGGCCGCCGTGCCGTTCCCCTCGCGCTCGACGTCCGCGATCAGGGCAGCATCGACAGCATGGCGCTGGCTGCGGCCGCCGCCTTTCCCCAGGTGCACATTCTCGTCAACAACGCCGGTTGCAACGTTCGCAAGCCTGCGCTTGACGTCACCTGGGACGACTGGAATCTCATCCTCGACACCAACCTGCGCGGCACCTTCTTTGTCGCGCAGGCCATCGCACGCGGCATGATCCCGCACGGCTACGGCCGCATCATCAACATCGGTTCGGTCACAAGTGTCTTCGGCTACGCCGGTCTTGCACCCTACGGTGCCAGCCGTGGCGGCACGCGCCAGCTCACCATGAGCCTTGCCGACGACTGGGGCCGCCACGGCATCACCGTCAACTGTCTTGCGCCCGGCTGGTTTGAAACCGCGCAGAACCGCGTCATGTACCAGAACAGGGAGTGGGTCGACTACCTCGTCGACCGCATCCCCCTCAAGCGCCCGGGCGCGCCCCACGACCTGGACGGTGCCGTCGTCTTCCTTGCCTCGGAATCCAGCCGCTACATCACTGGCCAGACGCTGCTCGTAGACGGCGGCATCTCCACGGGTGCCACCCGCGCCACGGTCGCAACGCCGCCTGCCAGGCCGTAACGACGCCGCTCGCTACGCCCCACACACTCCTCGCACACGAGTCACGGGCGTCCCTTGCCATACCGGCAGCGACCTCCCTCATCCCTTGGATTACGCCGTCCATCGGCGCCTAGGCCGGCTGCGGCTCCCCGGCAATCGGCTCAATCCGGCCAAGCAGCACGACGTAGCTCACCGTGCCCAGCAACAGGTAAAGCACGGCAACACGAAACGCCCACACGTAAGTGTGTGTCGTTGCCACCAGGTACCCCGTCGCAATTGGCGCTGCAATGCCCGAGATCTGGTTCGCAAAGTTCACAATCCCGCCCACCGTTCCAACGCTGCCGCGTGGCGCAATGATCGACGGAACGGACCAGCCGATGGGTGCAGCCGCCGCCAGGCCGCCGATGGAAATGCTGATCCACAGCAGCGCGCGAACCGGCGTGTGTGCGTTGGCGGCGCCCAGCAAACCCAGGCCAAACGCCATGCCGCACACCAGCACCGTCTGTCGCACACGGCTCGCATCCCAGCCACGCCGGATCAGCCGGTCTGTTCCCCAGCCACTCAGCAGGTCCGTTACGGTCGCCACCAGCCAGGGCACCCCCGTGTACAGGAACGAATGCATCAGGTCGATCCCCAGCGCCGTGGACAGGTAACTCGGCAGCCACGTCAGCAGCAGGTAAAACACGTAGTTGTAGGCGCCCATGCCAAGCGCCAGCCCCAGCACCTTGCGTTGCCGCAGAAGGTAGCCGAGCGACGTCGCACCTGCCGGCTGCGGCTCAGCAACGATCGCGGTACCGGCTTCCTCCCGGATGTAGGCGCTTTCCTCGCGGGACAGTGCGGCATCTTCCGCCGGCTCCTTGTACACGCGCGCAAACAGCACGAAGTACAGGACACTCACGACGCCCGTCATCGTAAAGCTCCAGCGCCAGCCAACCCGCAACAGCAGCAGTCCAAGCAGCGGCACACCGATCGCCGACGCGAACTTGGCCGCGGCGTCGAACCATGAGGTTGCCATGCTCCGTTCCGACGCGGGAAACCACGCGCCAATGGCCTTCGCATTCGCCGGAAACGTCGGCGCTTCCCCAACCCCCAGCAGCAGCCGCGCACCGAACAATGCGGGCAGCCCCGGCGCCAGCGCCGCTGCAAACGACGCCGCGCTCCACAGCAGGATGCTGAGACGTCCGATGCGTTTCACGCCAAAGCGGTCCAGCAGCAGGCCGATGGGCAATTGGCACAGCGCATACGTCCAGTTGTAGGCTCCCGAAAGGTAGCCAAAGGCAACGTCAGAGATGCCGAACGCCGCGTACAGCGCACCGTGCGACACCGAAAGGTTTACCCGGTCGAAGTAGTTCACCAGCACACCCGCCGCAAGCAGCATGGCAATGCGCCAGCGTCGCCCACCCGCGGCGTTTGGTACGCTCATGCGCCCGTGCTCCTGGCCTGGCATGCATGCTTGGGACGAGCCGACATACCCGCGATCATACGTTCCCCACAGCAGAAGCCGCACTCCCGACCCGCGGCAACCGCGCGCCCAGGCATCGGAACTCGACAGCCGTGCACCAGCTCGCGCACCCTGCGGCAGAAGCCGCATGTCGAACGCGTCAGCAACCGCACCCGGGACATCGGAACTCAACAGCCGTGCGCCGGTTCGTGCCCCACGGCAGCAGCCGCGCTCCGAAATCAGCAGCAACTCCTCTCAGGCATGGGCAGTACCCAGCCGTGTGCCGGTTCGTGTACTGTTGCGCGCAGCCGGCAACTCGAGCAAACCGCGCAGCGAAACTCTCGAAAGCTGCGCTGCCCAGCGAATGACGACACCCCTTCTGAAAGGAAATACCCGCAATGCCTCCTGCGTTCCCCCTGCAATCCCGCCGTCAGTTCCTTCGCACCGCCGTTGCTGTTGCCGGCGCTGCTGCCCTGCACGGCATGCCTGCCGCGGCAACGCCCATGGGCCTGCCGCTCGGCATCCAGCTCTACTCCGTACGCGACATGCTCGCGAAAGACTACGGTGGCACGCTGAAAAAGCTGAGCTCCATCGGTTACCGCGAGGTAGAGGCCGCCGGCTTCTACGACCACACCCCGGACCAGGTCAAAGCGGCGCTTGCCGCGGCGGGCCTGTCCATGCCCAGTTCCCACTACAGCGCGACAACGCTGCAAAAGTCCTTTGACGACGTTCTTGTCTACGGCAAGGCGCTCGGCCTGCAGTACATCGTCTGTTCCTTCCCCGCGCTTCGAGACCCGTCGCGCATCAAGGATCAGAGTCACCGCGCTCAGGTGGAGGCGTTCACGCTCGACGACTACCGCTTCAACGCCAGCCTCTTCAACACATGGGGCAAACAGGTAAAGTCAGCCGGCATGAAGTTTGGTTATCACAATCACACGATGGAGTTTACCCCGCTTGAGGGATCCACAGGCTTCGACGAAATGATGCGCCTCACCGACCCGGAACTCGTTTCCTTTGAGATGGATTGCGGCTGGGTGACCGTTGGCGGCGGAAATCCCGTAGCCCTCCTCAATAAATACCCAACGCGCATTAACATGCTTCATATCAAGGACTTCAAGGCAACTCCCACGCCAGCAAGCATGGTAAATCCACCACCCGCCGCCGAACTCGGGCAGGGTACTGTCAAGTTCCTCCCCATCTTTCAGGCGGCATCCAGAACGGGTCACGTTCAACATATGTTTGTCGAGCAGGAAGCGTACGACATCGACCCGTTCCAGGCCCTGCAGATCGATGCACGGTACATGCAGGCGGTACGCGGTTAGCGTAAAGCTCCAACGGGTTCAGGTGGCGCGAGCGGGCGCCACCGCCTGAGTGGGTCGTATGAAAGACATGGGCCGGCGTTTGCCGTGCCACACGCCGGACAGGCTCGACACCCGCTTCTCCCGACATTTCAACGGCCGGGACTAGTTTTCCACGGCAGGTGAAAGCGTAGATTCAGGGTTGCCTGAGCTGGTGCAGATCGTTTCCCAAAATTGCATAGATGACCCTACATCTTGTGCTTGCGCTCCACCCCGGCGCGAGCTACAGTAGGGCTACTTCATAAGAGTCGTCCGTCGCCGTTTGACGTGATGGACTCGCGAGGCGAAGCAAAGGCGAATAAGATAGAACCTGCACCAAGTCTTCTCGGGAGTGATCCACCCGATTGCCGTACCAGTTTCGAGGCACCTGCCTCTTACCGTTTTCAAGGAGCACCATGGCGACGACCACCATCCAGACCAGCCTGTCCGACATTACGCCGGGCTTTCCCATTCGTGAAGAAACGCCCGTGATGCACGTCAAGAAGCGGAATGGCTCGCTGGAGTCGGTGGATGTTAACAAGATCGTTCGCGCGGTGCAGCGCTGTTCCCAGGGGCTGACCCACGTCGATGCCATCCGCATCGCGTCGAAGACGATTGGTGGCCTGTATGACGGTGCAACCACGCGTGAACTCGACACGATTTCAATCGATACCGCGGCATCGCTTATTGCGGAAGAGCCGCAGTACAGCAAGCTTGCCGCGCGCCTGCTCCTCGCGACCATTCTGAAGGAGGTTTACAACCAGAACATCCATTCGTTCTCGCAATCGGTGGAGTACGGCGAGCGCGCCGGCCTGATCTCACCGGCGACAGCGGAGTTTGTGCGGGTACACGGCCGCAAGTTGAACCACGCCATTGATGAAGGTCTGTCAGACCGCTTTGAATACTTTGGCCTGCGCACCGTGTATGACCGTTACCTTTTGCGGGATCCGCTCAGCCGCAAGGTGATCGAAACACCGCAGCACTTCTTTCTGCGGGTTGCGTGCGGCCTGGCAGGAACGCCGCACGAGGCCATCGTCTTTTACGACCTGCTTGCCGCGCACGACTACATGCCCAGTTCGCCGACACTGTTCAACAGTGGAACGCGGCATCCGCAGATGTCGAGCTGCTACCTGCATGACTCGCCCGGCGATTCGCTTGAGTCCATTTACGACGCGTACAAGGATGTGGCGCTGCTCTCGAAATTTTCCGGCGGCATCGGTCTCGCATTCCACCGCGTTCGCTCCGAGGGTTCGCTCATTCGCGCCACCAACGGCCTATCGAATGGCATCATTCCATGGCTGCGCACGCTTGACTCCTCCGTTGCGGCCGTGAACCAGGGCGGCAAGCGAAAGGGTGCTTGCTGCGTGTACCTGGAGCCATGGCATGCCGACATCGATAGTTTTCTGGAATTGCGTGAGAACACCGGCGATGTGAGCCGCCGCACCTACAATCTGAACACCGCCAACTGGATTCCCGATCTGTTCATGCAGCGCGTGGATGAGGACGGCACCTGGTCGCTCTTCGACCCCAAGCTCGTGCCACACCTGCCAGACCTGTTCGGTGCCGAATTCAAGGCCGCCTATGAGAAGGCCGAAGCGGAGGGCCTGTACGCGAAACAGGTCAAGGCACGGGAACTCTACGCCCGCATGATGCGTTCGCTTGCAGAAACAGGCAACGGCTGGATGACCTTCAAGGACGCCTGCAACGAGAAGAACAACCAGACCGGCACACCGGGCAACGTCGTTCATCTGTCAAACCTGTGCACCGAAATTACAGAGGTGACCAGCAAGGACGAGACAGCCGTTTGCAACCTGGGCTCGATTAACCTGGCGCGCCATGTGACCCTGAACGCGAACAAGGAGCCGATCTTCGACTTCGAGAAGCTGGCAAACACGGTGCGTGTTGCAGTTCCGATGCTGGACCGGGTGATCGACATCAACTACTACCCGGTCCACCAGGCATCGAGCGCCAACTCCCGCTGGCGCCCCGTTGGCCTTGGCGTGATGGGCCTGCAGGACGTCTTCTTCCAGCTGCGTCTGGCGTTTGACGCTCCGGAAGCGCAGGCACTCTCCGCCAAGATTCAGGAGGAGATCTATTACCACGCGCTCGTTGCCAGCAGCGACCTGGCGGAGAAGCACGGCGCACATCCCTCATTTGCCGAGACGCGGCACGCCAGGGGTCAGTTCCAGTTTGACCTGTGGAAGGTGGAGCCCAACGGCAGCGATCGATGGGAGGCGCTGCGCGCACGTATTCTTGCCGTCGGCCTGCGCAATTCCCTGCTGATTGCCATTGCGCCCACAGCCACCATCGCATCGATCGTCGGTTGCTACGAGTGCATTGAGCCGCAGATTTCCAACCTGTTCAAACGCGAAACGCTGTCCGGCGAGTTCCTCCAGGTAAACCGCTACCTGATCAACGAGTTGAAGACGCGTGGCCTGTGGACAGAGGAGATGCGGAACCGGTTGAAGGTTTCAGAAGGTTCCGTGCAGAACATCGACGAGCTGCCGGAAGACCTGAAGCTGATTTACCGAACCGTGTGGGAGGTTCCCATGCGTTCATTGATTGAGATGGCAGCGGCACGCAACGCCTTTATCGATCAGTCGCAGTCGCTGAACCTCTTTGCGGAGTCGCCCAACATTGGCCGGCTGTCGTCCATGTACATGTTTGCCTGGAAGGCCGGGTTGAAGACGACATACTACCTGCGCTCGCGTCCTGCGACGAAGATCGCAAAGACAACGGTGCAGCGCGCAGCCATGAGTTCCGCAACACCCGCCGTGATCGCGGCCATCTCAGCACATGACCCGGTACCGTCCGAAACGAAGCCTGCACCCACCGCAGCCGACGCCATTGCCTGCTCGCTGGAAAACCCGGAAAGCTGCGAAGCCTGCCAATAATTCGGGATTGAACGTAGCCCCCAGCTTCATGGAGTGAGGGAGTCAATCGTCCTTCACTCCGCATGAATCTTTCGCTCCACCTACCACTCAGGAGATCTCCCATGTCCGCAACACTCGATCCCGCCACCATTGCCACCTCGACGCCGACCCATAGCGGCAGTTCCGTCGTCGCGCCAGAAACCCTGCTCGATCCTGGCATGTGCCTCACCCTCCGACCCATGAAGTACCCGCAGTTTTATGACATGTTTCGCGACGGAATCAAGAACACCTGGACGGTGGAAGAGGTAGACTTTGCGACCGACCTCGTCGACCTGCGCTCCAAAATGTCGCCTGCGGAAATCCACACCATCAAGCGCCTGGTCGCGTTCTTCGCCACTGGCGATTCCATCGTTTCCAACAATCTGGTCTTGAACCTGTACAAGCATGTCAATTCGCCGGAGGCGCGCCTGTATCTCTCGCGCCAGTTGTTTGAAGAGGCAGTGCACGTACAGTTCTACCTGACCTTGCTCGACAACTACGTGCCGGATCATGACGAGCGCGCTGAAGCCTTCGCGGCCGTTGAGAACATTCCCTCCATCATGAAGAAGGCTGAATTCTGCATGAAGTGGATGGATTCGATTGAGGCCCTGGATACGCTCCAGACGCGTGAGGATCGCCGTAACTTTCTGCTCAATCTAATCTGCTTTGCGTCATGCATTGAGGGCCTGTTTTTCTTTGCTGCCTTTGCCTATGTCTACTTTTTCCGCAGCAAGGGTTTGCTTCACGGCCTTGCGTCCGGTACCAATTGGGTCTTCCGCGACGAGAGCTGTCACCTGGAGTTCGCCTTCGAAGTCGTGAACGTCGTTCGTCAGCAGGAACCTGATCTCTGGGACGCCCGGCTTGAGGAGCAAATCGTTGAAATGCTGGAAGAGGCCGTCGACTGCGAGGCGCAGTTTGCAGAAGACCTGCTTTCTGGAGGCGTCGCCGGCCTGTCGGTGCGCGACATGCGCGCCTATCTGGGCTATGTTGCAGACAGCCGTCTACAGCGCCTTGGCATTGCGCCGCACTTCAACACGAAGAATCCCTTCAGCTTTATGGAACTGCAGGATGTGCAGGAGCTCACGAACTTCTTTGAGCGCCGCGTGTCCGCGTACCAGACCGCGGTTGCCGGCGAAGTGGCCTTTGGAGAGGATTTCTAACTGTCGCCGATGGCCTAACTCCATGGAACTCGCAAAGAAGCTGCCCTTTTTCTGGGCAGCTTCTTTGTTTCTCGATAGCATCTCAAAAGGTATATGTCACTTCATCGTTCCGTGTTGGCCGAAATCGAGATGGAGCAGGATGGTTCTGCTGCATCGGCTCCGCCTCTTGCATGTCCGGAGGCAGTGGATGCCGACCAGGTAGAAAGCTCAATTCAAGCGAAGCAGATTGGGGATCGTATTCGCCGACTGCGTACGCGTCGAAGTATGGGCTTGGTAGAACTCGGAACCCGTACAGGCCTTTCCGCAAGTTTTCTGTCACAGCTTGAAACAGGGCGTGTGATCCCGACCGTAAGGAACCTTGCACGCATTGCGCTTACCTTCAACAAGGACCTGGCTTATTTCTTCCGGGACGATGCTCCCCTCACCTTCCGCACCATGCGACAGGGCGAACGCATCCGCATCCACCGAAACAGCGATGCGGCTCCCTCCTTCTTCTCTGAGAGCATGCACTCCCTGGTCTCCGACGGCCAGCTGGTTCCATGTATCGCCGAGTTCACCAAGGCTGATACCGAAGCCACCTTCAAGCCGAAGATTTTTGAGGGCGTTGAATTTACCTTTGTGATGGAGGGGACGCTCATCCTTGGTTCGGAGGGTGAAACCGAGACGTTGAACCAGGGCGACATTGCGTGGTTGGATGGTTCGCGAAAGCGTAGCTACTGCTGCCCCTCAGGAATCACCGCGAAGGCCATGATCATTACCCGGCATACCCACAGCTAGTGCAGCACGTGGCAGCCGGGGTCTCTCCTCAATCCTGAGAGGATGTGGAGCTAGTGAGCGCAGCAGTCTTCTCCACGAAGGGCACCCCGGCCGGCTCGCACCAGAAATGGAACAAGTACCAATCCCGCCACCGCGTCGGCCCAGCCAATGTGAAAAAGCGAGCGGACGAGAAGTCCGCTAAGAACAATGCCGGCCTGAATCGCGCAGAAGTTGGTCTGTGCCGCATCCGTCATCATGGCACGGCTGTTCAGGCCTCGTGCAACCCGCTGTTTGGCACGCGTGAGCAGGGGCATGCTGACCAGGGCAGCAGCCGTAATCGCAATGCCGACCCATCCTGGTGACTTCTCCGCTCCAGATCGCAGTGCGACCAGCGACTCCACAAGGACGTAAGCTCCAAGCGCGAGCAGGCACACGCCGGCAACCGTCAGGCTCACTTTCTCCGCCTTGTGTTTCCGCGCGTGATCCATCTCGTGGGTCATGCGCCAGTACAGCGCTGCTCCAGAAAGCATCTCGATGCAACTGTCCCATCCAAAGCCCGCAAGGCTGACGCTGTGTTCGCGATGGGCACCGGTCAGGGCGATGCCAGCCTCCAGAGCGGCCCACAGAACGGTGAACACTTCGAGCTGACGCCCGCGCCGGGCAAATTGTGCGCGGATCTCCGGCGAGGCACTGCCAGTGGGCGACGCACTTACCACGTGTACGTGCGCTGCCGGAAGCGGCTCGGCCACAGGGCGCTCGACGATCAAAGAATCTGCTTTGGCGGCCACAGTTCGAGCATACTCCCCAATTTCAGATGCTTTCGATCCGGAGGCGACGCAAATTGCACAAAGTACGCTGCATTCCTTGCAGCATTCATGGCACAATAGTAAGGTTGGTCTGGGCAGTGCGACACGAGGCGTTGAGCCACGGTCGCCACGAATTTCAGCAGGGTGGTTCCGCCTGCAGGTGAGCAAGCCCCAGAAATAGACCCAGCAACACAGTGTCAGGGAGATTGAGTTATGGCGAAGGTATGCCCCATTACCGGCAAACGGCCGATGTCCGGCAACAAGGTGTCGCACGCGAACAACAAGACACGTCGACGCTGGGAGCCGAATCTGCAGTGGAAGCGCGTCTGGATCGCGAGCGAGAAGAAGTTCATTCGCATGCGTGTCAGCACGCGTGGGTTGCGCACGATCAACAAGCTCGGCATTGAAGCCCTGCTCCAGGCGAAGGGATAACCATGCGGACCATTATCAAGCTCGTCTCCTCTGCCGGTACCGGCCACTTCTACACCACCACCAAGAATCCCAAAACGACCTCGGCGAAGCTGGAGTTCAAGAAGTACGATCCAGTGGTGCGCAAGCATGTTCCCTATCGCGAAGCGAAGGTTTAGTTCGCACGTTGATTGACAAAGGGCCACACTCTTCCCGAGTGTGGCCTTTTGTCTGGGCACGACGCTCCTCGGACCATTCCGAAAAGCCATCCAGCTTCGCTCGAGATCGCGCAAAATGTGCAGAGGCGAGGTGCAGGCTGCCGTTTCCTTGCATCACAACAAAATGTTTGGACTTTCACGCACTTGCGGCAAATGGATCCCCATCTCTGGAGAACTCTCATGACTGTCAAGCTCTCTGCACCCTTGCTCAGCGCGGCCTGCGTGGCTTCGCTGTTGCTCTCAGGCTGTAAGAAATCCGATGTCCCCGCACCTGCCGCGAATATGGCGGCTGCTCCCAGCGGTACGGCTCCGGTACAGGCCGGCTCTCTCCCCGCGGACTCGCTGGTGGTTCCGGTCAACAATCCCGTAGGTGGCCCCCTGCCGGCCCCGGTTGCATCAGGTTCGCTGCCGGCCACGACCTATGTTGTTCCGGCAACAAGCGCCAACAGCTCGATCAGCCAGCCCTCAGCTCCAGCAGCTGCACCGACGCCTGCAGCGATTGCAGCGAGCACTCCGGCACCGGCGGCGTCCTCAACAGCCAAAGCCGCTCCGATCGAGCGGTCAGCGCCCGCTCCGAGCTATGTGGTTCCAGCCGGCACGCGAGTCACCATCGTGACCAACCAGACGCTCTCGGCAGAACACAGTGACCCGGGCGTCAGCTTTACCGGCTCGTTGGCATACCCCCTGGTCGTTCGAGGAACAACGGTGTTTGGTCGCGGAACCGAGGTGCGCGGCGAAATCACCTCAGCAAAGGGCCGGGGCCGCTTCAAGGGTGCCGGTGTTCTGGGCGTCGAACTGACCAGCATCGGCGGTCACGCCGTGAGCACGACCGAATACATTCAGCGGGATAAAGGCCGCGGCAAGCGCACGGCTGGCTTTATCGGCGGCGGCGGCGGCGTGGGAGCACTGATCGGCGGCCTCGCCGGCGGCGGTAAAGGCGCGCTCATCGGCGGACTTGCAGGCGCAGGCGGAGGAACCGCTGCCGGCGCTCTGACGGGCAGCCGCGACGTCGTTATCCCCGCGGAGTCCACCATCGCATTCACGACCCGCTCCACCCTCACAAAGTAGTTGTAGGCCGGCATCTGCGCAGAAAGGCGCTTCCCCAATGGGAAGCGCCTCTCCCTGCAAATTCCTAATACTGCATCAAAAACTCGCCTTCACTCATAATCTGGGTCTCGCCTTCTGCATCTCCCAGCCAGATGTTGAACCCCAGCCCAACCACGTCGATGTGGGTCGAGCTCTTCCACGGTGCTCCCGTGTGCGCTCCATAGGGATCGCCAAACGCAATATGAATGCCCGGAAACTTCTCGTCCTGCAGAATGTTTCCAATCACACGTTCGACCCCGGTGTTCGTTCCAATCGCAAATTCACCCACGCGGTCGGAGTTCGCATCGGTGTGGGTATAGGCCCAGAATGCCTCTTCCAGTTCCTTGTTCTCGCAGCTGATGCGCTTGATGCGATTCCCCTCAATCGCAATCGTCAGTGGCGTCTTCTGCAGAATGCCAAATCTGGAGCAGAGAAAGTCGCCGACCACACCGTCCACCACAAACACGCCGTTGACCTCGTCCGGTGCGGTGAAGCACTCCCCACCGGGCAGGTTGCCCCACTTTTCCGTACTGATAATGCCGCTCGTCTTAAACCACTTGTACGCCGGGTTCAGCGTCGCGTGAATGTCCGTGCCCGCCGCAGTCGTTGCGCGCACGTAAGTTGCCTTGCGTACCCTGTCGAGCACCGCCTGGCTTATCCGGTCCACCTCTGCAAAGTCGGCGCGCATGCCCTGCAGCATGATCTCCGGCGTAATGTTGACCATGTGCGCATGACGCATGCGTCGCCGGTTCACGATGTCCGTCATCTGCATACGACTATGCAGCTCATTTGGCTGAACCTGCACGGCAAAGATGCTGACCTGCGAGCTTTCCATGTCCTCCACGACGGCCCGCGGAAGGTCGATCAGAGGCCTGGGCGCAAGCTCCTCCAGCACAAACCCGTTCCAGTGGCAGCCAAGGCGGTCGAGTTCCACACCAATGGCCGCGGCGATCTCCATTGTGCTTTCATCGGTGATGACGGTCACCTTTTCGTCGCTCTGGATCCGAAGGCAGGTCGTTACCGCATTGCGTGCTCCCGCCTGAAACGATGGCGGAAATGCAACGGAGGACAGACGGGTAGTGGCGAAAGCTGTAGGCATAAGGACTCCGTAAAACAATTATCTCTATTTGAGATGCACAGCGCATCCGGACGCCTCGAAATCGTGCCCTGACCGCGGAACACCGGGAACCATGGCAGACACGCAAAAGCCCCGGCCAGGTCATGGCCGGGGCATCTTCTTTGCGCGTTATGCGCGGTACAGCTCGTGCGGTACGTGTTCCAGCATCTCCATGTGCGCTGCGGTTGGCTTGGTTGGCTCGTTCATCACTTTCAAAAATGCACTCTGGAAAGCCTGCATTTCCTGAGCGGTGCCAACGGTCACACGAACATAGGTGGGCATAATGGGCCAGACACGGCCAATCGCCACATTGTTCTGCAGCATGGCCGCCTGTACCTCTTTACCGGGCCGGTTCACATTCACCATAAACATGTTCGCCTGCGCGCCCGGAACATACTTGAAGTTGTTTTTCTCCAGGAACGCAAGCGTGTTGTCCAGGTTGTCCCGGTTGATCTTGCGGCGTAGCGGCACCAGGTTGGGATCGGTAAGGCTGGCATGCGCTGCAGCGGCGCTGACAAGCGAAATGCTGCCGATCTGCCGATCGCTCGCTGCCACACTTTCAAACTTGGCGAGAAGGTCAGGCCGGCCGAACGCGAAGCCTGCGCGGATACCCGCCATGCCGTAAATCTTGGAGAAAGTTCGCAGAACGATCACGTCCTGGTCCGCCGCAACCAGATCGATCACCGACTCCTGATTGGAGAAGTGGTGGTAGGCCTCGTCGACGATCACCACGGAGCCGGCCGGCTTGTTCTTGACGAGCCAGACGATATCTTCCCGGGGCGTGATGGTGCCGGTGGGGTTGTTCGGATTCACGATGTAGTACGCACCAGGATTGGGGTGCGCCGCAAGCATTGCCTTTACGTCGTACTTGTACGTGTCCTTGGTCAGCGGCACGGCAAACGCGGCGGCCTTCATGGTCACAGCGGCACGTGGTCCCTGTTCGTACGTCGGATCTCCATGCACCAGGGGCTTGTCCGGCCCAAGATTCGACATGAGGGCCAGGTCAAGGGGGCCGCCGGAACCCGGGTAGAGCCGCACATAGCCCTTCTTCAACTGGAACTGGTCGCTGATTACCTTGACCGTTGCACCCGAGTGCACCCGATCATAACGACCGCCGGTGGGCGCATATTTTGTAATCGCCTCCAGCGCCATGGCCGACGGACCCAGCGGGTTCTCGTTGGAGCTGATGATCACCGTACCGGGAGCCTCGCGTGGAATCTCCCAATCATCGGAATTGCGGCGTGAATTGACCTTGCCGCCTGCGGAAGCAGCCGCACCTGCGGCCTGTTGTGCGAAAGACATGCCCGGCAGCGACGCGACCGCGGCGGTGGCAATGCCGGCATTGCGCAGAAACGAACGACGGGAATTGCTGGAAAACTTCTGAAAATCCATGGTGCCTCTCCTCAGGAATCAGCTGTGGTGGGACAGAATCGGATACACGTCGGCGAAGCGACGCAGAAGTGCACTTGCGGGGGTTGGGCAGGTTGCAAAGCCAGGATCACTCAGCAAGACGGTTTTCAGCGGTGATTTGTTTCAAAAATAACCTGAAAGCAGCGTGAGTGCGGCTGTGCCCGTAATTTTTTTACGATGCTTCCGCAAATCCTATAAAAATTCGAGCCTTGCTGAACGCTAGAGTCCCGCCCGCGTTTCCGCCACCATGTAATCCACCACGGCCTGCAGACTGCCGGTCTCCCGAAAAACGCGCAACTGACGGTCTGCACCGCTGCCGCGCTCCAGCATGGTACGGATGTAACCGATCTGTTCCCGGCTGCCGAGCTCGTCGACCACATCGTCGATGAAGTGCAGGTACTCCTCGATGAGCTCGCGTTCCGGCACCTCGGCCTCCTTGCCAAAGTCGATGAGCTTGCCGTCGAGCCCATAACGAACAGCACGGAACTTGTTCTCCATGAGCAGCGCGCGTGAGTACTGGCGAAAGTCGACATTGTTGGCATGCAGGCAGTGCAGCTTCATCGCGGTGGCCTGGATCAGGGCGGCGATGGCTACACTTTCTTCTGCACGCAGCGGTATGTCGCACACGCGAACCTCCACCGTGTTGAAGAAGGGGTGCGGACGCACATCCCACCAGATTTTCTTCGCGTTATCGATGCAGTTGGTTTTGATCAACAGCTGGATGTACGCTTCGAACTCCGAATAGCTTGCGAAGTTGTCTGGAAGGTTTGTCCTCGGGAAGTGCTCGAACACCTTTGCCCTGTAACTCTTGTAGCCGGTGTCCATGCCCATCCAGAAGGGAGAGTTGGTGCTGAGCGCAAGGATGTGGGGCAGAAAATACCGCAGCGAATTCATGATGCGGATGGCCGCCTCCCTGTCCTCGATGCCGACATGCACGTGGAGACCAAAGATCAGGTTGCTGCGCGCCACCAGCTGCAGGTCTTCCACCACCTGCGCATAACGCGGGTCATCGTAGATCTCCTGCGAGCGCCAGTCCGCAAAGGGGTGAGTCGCACCGGCAACCAGCACCAGGCCGTTCTCTTCCGCCAGGCGAACCATGTTGCGGCGCAGGTCGTACAGGTCCTCCTGCGCTTTCTGAATGTTGTGGCAAATGCGCGTGCCGACCTCGATGACGGATTGGTGCAGTTCCGCCTTGACGCGCTCCTCCAGTCGCAATTTGCCGTGCGCCAACATCTCCGTCGACACGTGTGAGCGCAGGTCGCGCGTCTCCGGATCGATCGTCTGGTACTCCTCTTCAATGCCAAGTGTGAACGATGGCCGCATGCGGGTCTCCGGTAGTAGTTCGTTGCGATAGGAACAATATTGCACGGTGAGTAGCCGTCGAAGGTACCGCGTCAGGGCCGGTTCAGGCCCTCGTACCAGCGGAGAGGCCGCACAAACAGCACCAGTTCTCCCGGGCCAGGCTTGGCCCCCACGCGGCCGCAATGATTGGCCGCTGTCAAACCAGTGTCGCCCAGTTGCGCAAGATTGAAGGCGGTAGTCTGCTCCTGCGAGGCAGACTGCGTCAGCCGGCAATCGATTCGATCGTCCGGCGTCAGCAGCACGCGGACAGGTGTGCCGACCGGTTCCGGCATCAGGGCAATCCCCTGTGCGTTGGTCACCAGGGAGAATGCTGAACCACCGGCCTCGTTGTACCAAAGCCGCAGATGTGCACGCTCGACCGGCAGGCCGTTGCGTCCGTCCAGCACGCGCACTCGAAAGACATGCGACAACGGGGAGACCTCAACCGGCAGGGTGCCAGGTGTGTTGGTCGACGGCACCGGGGGTACAGGAACGCCGCCGGGCGCGGAGGAGATCCTGGGGTCGGCAGCCTGCGCCACCAGCACAGACGAGACTGCAAGCTGCAGCAGAAGGAGCAAGCGCCGGGCGGCGAACTGACCCATTTCCACGGTGCACCGCTTCCAGGCGACGGGCACGCTAGGCTGCCGTCTCAGGTTCCACCGCGTTCGCCGCCTGCTTCTTGGCAGCGGTTTTCTTTGCGGGCGCTTTTTTCGCGGCGATATCGCCCTCAACCGCGGAACCATCATGTGCGGGCACTTTCTTGGCCGGTGCTTTCTTGGCCGGGCCTTTCTTGGCGGCGGCCTTTTTCGCGCCTTTCTTGGCAGCATGCTTTGCTGCGTGTTTGGCTGCGTGCTTGGCTGCGTGTGCCTGCGCCGGATCTACCGGTCTGCCAAGCAGGCTTGCCCATCGTAGCTCCGGACCGCTGCCGTCATTGGCCTCGGCGCGACGGACAGCCATGCGCGCCACCGCGTCCACGATCCACTCGAAGTTCTCCTCCCCAACAGACGCGCGATCCGCATCCGGTGCCGGATTCATGAAGTCGATGGCATAGGGAACGCCGTCTTCCACGGCGAACTCCACCGTGTTCAGGTCGTAGCCGAGCGCCGTGCAAAGCGTGATGGCATCCCGCTCGACGCGGGCAATCAGGGCCGGGTCGTAGGTTGGGGGATTTTTGACGTAGCGTTCGTGGTGGGGTCGGGACGGATCGTACGGCATAATCCGAACTTCTTTCTGCTCAAGAACATAACAACGAAAGTATTCGCGAAATTTCACAGCTGCCTGCAACACCATGCATTGACTGCCACTTCGGTCGTAGGCGCTGAAGAAGTCGTGCGGCTGGTGCACATGACTCACATCCCTCCAACCACCTCCATCCACTGGCTTTAGGAACGCAGGAAAGCCAACATACTCAAAAATCGCATCCCAATCATACGGATATTGCTGGTTACGGAAGGATTCGGCATTTGTATCGCGGGGCAGCACCTTGTGTGGCAGGATGACTGTGCGCGGCACGGCGACGCCCAATTTGGCAGCGAGCGCGTAGTTGAAGAACTTATCGTCGGCGCTCCACCAGAAGGGATTGTTGATGACGTCTGTACCGGTGAGGACAGCGTTTTTCAGGAAGCTGCGATAAAACGGCACGTCGTGCGAGATGCGGTCGATGATGACGGAATAGCCGCTTGGTACGTTCTGCCTAACAGCGCCAATCTGCACGAACTCCGCGCGAAACTCCGGCAGATGCATGCTGTTCACACGGTCTATAAACGCCTGGGGGAAGGTGTTCTCCTGCCCGAAAAGAATGCCAATGGTCTTCACGTCACAAGCTCCGATGGTCAATGTCTTTCAATCACGTTGGATACCAGGGTGCAGGGACTTACAGATACACCTGCGCCATGTGCTTCCACCATGGCCAATCGTGACCCGTTGCATCGCCCCAAACATCCAGTCGTACAGGGATCCCCTTGGAACGCAGGATGCCGGCAAGTCGTTCATTATCGTTCCAGCACTGGTCATGGTGACCCGTTGCCAGGATGTAGGTGTTTTCGCGCATACGGTTCAGCTGCCAACCCTCCGGCAGGCTCTGCATAAAGTGGGTCGGCAGGGTTAGATATGTGTCGTCGTCATAATGACCCCGCAGAAACGGCTCCACCATGTCGAAAGCGCCGCTCATGCTTAGCACCGCAGTAACAACGTCAGGGTGGCGCAAAGCGATGCTCACCGCATGGAAGCCGCCGAACGAACAACCCAGCATAGCGACACTTCCGCGCCATGTGCGGTAGCGGATGTGTGGAATAAGTTCCTCGACGATGTACCGTTCATATTGCAGATGCCGGCTGATCCGCCAGCGCCCTGGGACGTCCTGTGCATACCAACTCTCACTGTCCACGGAGTCTACACACCACAGCTGGATTTCGCCGCGGTCAATTTTGTCGGCGACGGCGGCGACCATCCCGAATTCTTCAAATTCAAAAAAACGTCCGCGCGAGGTAGGAAAGACAATCACAGGCAGGCCCGCGTGGCCGAACACCAGCCGTTCCATGTTGCGGCCAAGCGCACCTGAATTGTCGATGCTGTACTCACGGTGCACCGGTAAACCTCCCGCGGGTTGCTGACTGGCAGCAGGATACCCGGCATGCTGCTACCCTGCAGGAATCGTATCGCATGCCAACCGGACGACAAGCCGAGGGGTTTTTGGGGGTTGCCGATGCCCCGGAGAAGATGCCGCCGCCCGGTGCCGGGGAGAAGCTGACGACGGCCCGGCTTTCCGTCCTGCCACCGGAGGGTACGCGCTACTTCCGCATTCAGGACTGGTCTTCAACCGCGTTGCCCACACCGCGGGACCTGTTTCTGTACCTGCCGACTGCTTACCTAGCGGAGCCGGGGCGCAATTTTCCCGTTCTTCTGCTGCATGATGGCCAGAACCTATTTGATGGCACGCTCTCCTACGTGAAGGGTAGTACCTGGCATTGCGGAGAGACGGCAGACTGGACGATTGCGGAAGGCTCGGTGGAACCGCTGATCCTGGTGGGTATCGGCAATACCGGGCCGGAGCGTATGGCCGAATACACACCCACGCCGGATACGCGACTGGGCGGCGGTAAAGGTCCGCTGTACGCAAAGGCGTTGGTCGAGGAGTTGCTGCCGGTCCTGCGGCGTGATCTTCGTTTGCGTGCCGGTCCGGAGCACACCGGGATCGCCGGATCTTCATTGGGGGGCCTGATTTCCCTCGCGATCGGCCTACAGTACCCACAGGTGTTCGGCAAGGTCGGTGTGATTTCACCTTCGCTCTGGTGGGACGGGCGCGCCATTCTGGACAGCGTTCGTGGGTTGACCGGCAAGCTGTCGCTTCGGTTGTGGATCGATATGGGGGTCGCAGAAGGTGAAGTTCACCTGCGGGACACCGACCTATTGACACAATTGTTGTTACGAAAGGGCTGGTCTCTTGACCGAATTTCGACGCAGCCAAGAACGGGTTCCCTACCGGTAGGCAGCCGACTGCGCAGGCTGGCAAGTCCGCTGGAGTGGATGCCGCAAGCCGCACCGGGAGGGGTGGCGGATCTGCACTACGAACGCGTGACCGGTGGAATGCACAATGAAGCTGCCTGGGCGGCGCGCTTCGGGAATGTGCTTCAATTCCTCTTTCCAGCCTGAGCCTCAATTCCTGCAGGGGTGGGCTTTGCACGAGGAGCAGTGCAGTTCTTGCAACCTTGATCGGAATCAGCGATACTTACGAGGTTGGGATCGTGCGTGCGTGCGCATACCGTCTGCGTGGCGCAGGTTGCCACGCACCGCTGCGACCGAGTCTGCTCCTGTGAGCGACCAATTCAGACAAGCCACCCCAAACAAGTTCAGGATTGTGAGAGGTAATATCCCGTGGTAATGATTCGTCTCGCCCGCGTAGGCGCCCGTAAGCAGCCGCACTACCGCATCGTTGTGATTGAGAAGGACCGTGCTCGGAATGGTCGCTCCATCGAAGTCGTGGGGACCTACAATCCGCGTACCGAGCCGGCGACCGTCCTGCTGAAGCACGATCGAATTGATTACTGGAAGTCGGTTGGTGCGCAGCCATCGGAGATCGTCGCCAAGCTGCTCACGAAGAACCCGCCGGTTGCCGCACCAGATGCAGTTGCAGCGTAACGACCGACATGCGTGACTGGCGCATGCAGAACCAGCCTCCCAAAACGGGATCTTTGTGAGCTCCACACCGCACCATCGGAACCGGGAAACAGGTTCCGATGGTGCTACCGTCTGCGTGAGGTATTGACCGGGCGCGTTGTACCTGCCCTATCTTAGAGTTCAGCGGCCGAGTCGACATTAGAGCGCATCGGTACTTTTGAACACATAAGGGCATTGCATGACTTCTTCCCAACCTAAAGTGCAGGACGGCCCCGCCCGCATCGCCGATCTGTTGACAGGCATTGTTCGATCCCTTGTAGATGACCCAGAGGCACTGTACGTTGAGACCTCTACCGATGAAGCGAGTACTGTGCTGCGGCTGTATGTGGTACGGGACGACCTGGGCAAGGTGATTGGCAAGCAGGGTCGCACGGCTCGCTCCCTGCGTACCCTTCTGAGTGCGATCGGAAGTAAGACAAGTCATCGGTACATCTTGGATGTTCTGGAGCGGCAGTAGCCCGATTCCGGATGTGGTGGAAGGGCAGTAGCGCGCGCATGCGTTGTCGTGTGCCATGCTGTTCCCAATCCGGACGCTTTCTGCCATGCTGTTGCTGTGGGACCTGCTGCGTTCAACGACCCTGAAGAATGGGTAACACTTGCCCGTGTCGCACGGCCCCAGGGACGTCGCGGCGAACTGCTGTGCGACCTTTTCACGGACTTCCCTGAAAAATTTGCCGAACGGCGATCCCTGTTTCTGCGATGCGGCGCGGCGACAGAGGCGACACCCGTAACCCTGGACGAATTCTGGTTACCGACCGGCAAGTCTGCCGGTCGTGTGGTCTTGAAGTTCGCCAACTGCAACAGCATTACAGAGGCGGAGCAACTAGCCGGCTGCGACGTGGTGCTGCCTGCCGCACAGCGAGTGACCCTGGAGCATGACACGTTTTACGTGAGCGATCTGCTGGGTTGTGTCGTGGTGAACCTGGCTGGGGATGGACCCGAGAACCTGGGCACCGTGACCGATGTTCATTCCCCGACGGACTCGACCGGACGCCGCCTGGAGGATGCAGCGCCAATCCTTGTGGTGACGCGTCTGAATGGGGATGAGGTGATGATTCCCCTGGCAAAGGAGTTTCTGCAGCATCCGGATCTGGCCAACCGGCTCATTGAGATGCGCCTGCCAAAAGGCCTGATCGAAGCCAATGGATGAAGCCTTGAAGGTAAAAGGTCCAAGTGTGCGCTTCGACATTCTTACGATTTTTCCTGACTTCTTCGACAGCGTATTCGCCCAGGGCGTGGTTGGGCGCGCTCTCCAAGCGGGGATTGCATCCGTTGTTTCGACCGATCTACGGACATTTACGGCGGACCGTCACCGCACCGTGGACGATCGGCCTTTCGGCGGGGGTGAGGGGATGGTTCTGAAGCCGGAGCCGATCTTTGGCGCCGCGCAAAGTCTGGGGATTACAAGGAAAGGGGACCGCGACTGCCAGCGGGAAACTGTGATTCTGTTGTCCGCCCAGGGTGAGCGCTTTACCCAGAGGATTGCTCATGAGCTTACAGGAATGGACCGCGTCGTGCTGCTTTGTGGAAGGTACGAGGGTGTCGACGAGCGCGTGACGCAACACCTGTGCGATCGCGAACTTTCCATTGGCGATTACGTTTTGTCGGGGGGTGAGCTTGCAGCGGCGATCGTGGTTGACGCGGTAACGCGCTTATTGCCTGGTGTCCTCGGCAACGCAGACTCCGCGCACTACGAGAGCTTTGGCGTCGATGGTGACAGTGCTGCAGGGGAATCTGGTGGCCTGCCACGCGCCGTATCTCCGGCGGCTGGCCTGCTGGATTACCCCCACTACACGCGACCTGCGGAGTTCGATGGCATGGCTGTTCCTGCGGTACTGCTGGGCGGCGATCATGCCGCTATTCGGGCATGGAGGCGGGAGCAGGCGCTTGCCAAGACTTTCGCAAACCGGCCAGATCTTTTGCACGACGCGGTGCTTGATGCGCCCGATCAGCGCACGTTGCGTGAGTTGCACAAGAAGGGCTGACGGACACTGCCAGCGTCTTCACGGAGGCGATTTTGCGGGACATCTTGTGTCCCGTATGTGGAAATCTGAGTTAAACTAGGAAACGACTCTAAGCAAGGAAACTCTCGTCATGTCGATTCACCCCATTATGCAGAAGCTCGCCGACAAGCTCGAGCGCACCGATCTGCCCGCGTTCGCCCCCGGCGATACCGTTCGTGTCCAGGTAAAGATCAAGGAAGGCGATAAAGAGCGCCTGCAGGCATTCGAGGGCATGTGCATTGCCCGCAAGAATGGTCCCCAGGGAAGCTTTACCGTTCGGAAGATGAGCTTTGGCCAGGGTGTCGAGCGCATCTTTCCGTATAACTCCAAGGTGGTCGACAAGGTGGAGAAGATTCGGTCGTATGAAGTGCGTCGGGCGAAGCTGTTCTACCTGCGCGGCCTGCGTGGAAAAGCGGCACGCCTTCGCGAAGTCGGTCGTACTGCTTAGTTCCCTACCCTTTCCTTCAGAGATGCCGGCAATGCGCCGGCATTTTTGCGTTCTGTCTATGCCAGTACCTTGTAGCCGCTGATCATGGACGGGTTCCACGATGCGTACGCGGTAGCACGGCCTGCCGTGAGCAACAGTGTGGACGTATCGCTTGGAAAGCGGCATTGACGCATCTGCGATAGTCTTGGAAGTTATCTGCACAAACGTCCTTGATGACGTGTCCTGTCCGCCGCAGGCAGGTAGCCTGCATGGCTACGACCGTGAGTGATGGTTATACACTTGGTGGTAGCAATGGCGGCAAAAACCAAGGCAGACAAAGCGGCTTCTCCAGTTCCGCCTGAGCTGCGTCGCAAGCGCGTCCTGATCCCTCCCGGAAGAACCAAGGAACAGATGCTGCGCGAAGCCGTTTGCTCCGATGCACCCGAGCAGGCGCTGCGGTACAAGGGATTCCGCGTCATCGCGGGCGTCGATGAAGTGGGCCGGGGTGCACTGTTCGGTCCCGTTGTCGCAGCTGCGGTCATTCTTCCGAACAGGACGGACCGCCTGCAGCGGCTTGGCCTGCGCGACAGCAAGCAACTGGATCGTGGCGCGCGCGAGAGTTTGGATCGGGAAATCCGAAAGTGTGCCGTCGCTTTCGCCATCGGCGAGGTGGATGCCGCTGGGATCGACACGATCAATATCTACCAGGCATCGCGGTTGGCGATGCGGCTGGCGGTCGACCAACTGCGGCAATCACCAGATCACCTGCTGATCGATGCCCTGCGGATCGACCACGCCTGCGCGCAGACAAAGCTGATCTATGGGGATGCCCTGTCCGTATCGATCGCCGCGGCTTCGGTTATTGCGAAGGTCTACCGCGACGGCATGATGCGTTCCATGGACCAGGACCAGCCGCAGTATGGCCTGGCATCCCATAAGGGGTATGCCACGCCGGAACATCGTGCCGCGCTCGAACGGCATGGGCCGAGTCCGCAGCATCGTAAGAGCTTTGCGCCGGTTGCCAAGTTTTATGGTGCGGCCGCCATTGCACGTGCCGTGAGCCTCGAGCAGTCGCAGCACGAGCAGGAACTGCGCGAAGACGCGATGCTGGAAGACGAAGCTGTGAAGGAGTTCGACCTTTGCCTGGAAGACTGATCTCTGAAATTGACGCTGACCTGAGCGACAAGCGCCTGTTGTGCGTGGTGGCTCATCCGGACGATGAGTGCTTCGCCTTTGGCGGGGCACTTGCGCTTGCAGTGCAGGCGGGCTACCAGGTTCGCGTGGTGTGTCTGACGGATGGGCAGGCTGCGACGAATCGGGGCACTTCGGAGGACGGCAAGGACCTTGCGAAGATGCGCCGTGAGGAGTTCGCGAGGAGCTGCGCCGTGCTGGGTGTCGCACAGCAGGAACTGCTGGACTACCAGGACGGCCAGCTTGAATTTACGAACCTCAGCGTTGCCGCTGGGCGCATTGTGGAGCGCATGCGTACCTTTCGACCACAGATTGTGCTTACCTTTGCAATGGATGGATCACTGAATGTCCATGCCGATCACATGGCGGTTTCGGCCATCGTGACGGCGGCGTTTCACTGGGCGGCGCGGGCGAAGCGCTATCCGGAGCAGGAGCTGCAGCCATGGGAAGCCGACGCCCTCTTCCACCAGAGCACCAATTTCACGTTGCCAGACCGTGAGCCGCAACTTCCCTCGCCGTGGTCGGTGTGCCTCGACGTATCTTCGGTGAAGCACATCAAAGAGGCCGCGTTTCGCGAGCATACGTCGCAGTTACCGGTGCTGGACAAGGTGCAGCCCTACTGGGACAAATTTGGGCACGAGGAGTTTTATACGCTTGCCGCAGCGCGCGTGCCTCAGGCGATGGCACTCAGAAACCATCTTTTTTAAGCACTGCATGGGAGTACAGCAACTGCGTGCAGTCGTTACTGCGTGCAGTCGTTACTGCGTGCGAAGCAACGGCGCAGGTTGCAGGGATTTACGCCGTGCCTCCCACCAGGCCCATGCCGGTCGCGCGGCCAGCAGGACGATCAGGATGAGCGTATCCCGTAGTGGCTCCAGATTGCCCTTTTTGACCAGCCACCAATAGTGCAGAATTGCCAGGACTGCGGCGCCGTACACAGTACGGTGCAGCGTTTGCCATGTTTTCCCGCCCATCCTGCGCAGCATCCACTGCGGCGACGTCACCGCGAGTGCAAGCAACACCGCGTATGCCACCAGGCCTACCTGAATAAATCGGCGCTTCTCGATGTCGTCGACCATGACAGGCCAGACATCTTTCCACTTCTGCACAATGGGCGCAAACTGGTGCGCCTTAAGATTGCCCAGCGCACCTGGCAGATCAAAACCGCTGAAAAGCAGGACGTACGTGAGCAAGTGAAGTGTCGCGTAAAAAAAGGCGAACAGGCCGACCATGCGTCGAAACCGCACCAGCCACGCGAGCTTTACGAAGAGTCGGCGCACGGGGGAGATGGCCAGACTGATAAGCAGAAAGTACACTGCCCAGTTACCTGTCCAGTGCGTCAGGGTCGACACAGGATCGCTGCCCAGGTTGTCCGTGCGAAAGGAGTAGATCATGCCGGCAAATGGCACAAGGCAAAGCAGGAATACGAACGGCTTCATTAAACGGAGTACACGCGTATTCACAGGTCGGTCTATGCTCCTTGCGCCGTGATGCCTGGCTCAGTACTGCTGCGACAGGTCCATTCCCTTATACAGCCCTGCGACCTCGTTGCCGTAGCCATTAAAGATCTCGGTCTTCATGCTCCGCGGAAAGGTATTCGCGTCGATCAACCGCTCCATGCCATGTCCGTTGACGGCCGGGTTTACGTTGGAGTAGAAACCGTAGGCTTCAGGGTTGGCGTCATTCCAGCTTGTGGTCGGCTGCGTCGCAACGAAGCGAATCTTAACAATGGATTTCGGGGATTTGAAGCCATATTTCCACGGAACGATGACGCGCACTGGCGCTCCCTGCTGATTTTCAAGCGTCTCGCCATAGCTGCCGAAGGTGAGCAGCGTCAGCGGGTGCATGGCTTCGTCGATGCGCAGGCCCTCAATGTAGGGGAACGGCAAGGCCGCCGCTTCCGGCATTTGCTTGCGATCAAAGAAGCTGTGGAATTCCACGTACTTCGCAGAAGGCAGCGGCCTGGCAAAGTTGATCAGCTCCGACAGGGGGTAGCCATCCCAGGGAATGACCATGCTCCAGTTTTCGACACAGCGGAAGCGATAGATGCGTTCCTGCAAAGGCTTGAAGCGCATCAGGCTGTCAACATCGATGGTTTTCTGATTTGCGCACAGGCCCTCAAGTGAAACCGTCCAGGGCCGCGTCTGCAAGGTGTGCGCATGCAGTTGCGGATCACGCTTGTCGACGCCAAACTCATAAAAGTTGTTGTACGCCGTTGCCTTGGCGCGCGGCGTGGGCATGAGCGAACTCGCGGAAAACGGCCCGGGTTGCGCCGGCAGCTTGGTAGATGCATACGCCACGGTCGGGTTCCCGATCGGCGGCAGACGCTTCCAGGCTTCATACCCCAGACCAGCAGCGGCAAGACCGCCAAAGATGAGGTTGCGGCGATTCAGGAACTTCTCTTTCGGCGTGATCTCCGATGACAGAAACTGCGGGATGTCGCTCATGTACTGCCTCTTCCCTGCTTTGGCGCGCTGCTCAGCCACTGGCCTTCTCTTTGTTAGACGATGGAACGGGTTAGACGATGGGACGGGTTAGACGATAGGACGGTGTCTGGTTAGGTGGGGCCTGCAATGTCGCTTGGCGCTTTGCATCGCACCACACTGACAAGGATGCGATGCTTGCGGAACCCTTCTGGTTACGACAGACTAATAAAGCTGTTCAAGGAGCTTTTCCCATGGCTGACTCTTCCGGTTCGCGTCAAAACGTGCTGTACTCCACTGCCAATGTTCTGCTGGATGCGCGCCGGACCGGGAAGCCCCTGGAGAACTTACCCGCCGACCTGATGCCGGCAGACGAGGCCGAGGCCTTCTTTGTCCAGGACATCATGATGAAAGCTTACGGTGAGATCGGCGGCTACAAGATCGGCGCTCGCGGGCCAGACCAGGAGCCATTTTTTGCGCCGATGCCCGCAGGCTGGATGGGCGAAAGTGGGTCGATGTTTCGCGGCGCGATGCACCGCCTGCATGGGGTTGAGGCGGAGATCGCGTTTCGCATGGGAACAGACCTTCCACCCAGCGCAACGCCCTACACCCGTGAAGCGGTGATCGCGGCAATTGCATCGTGCCATCCTGCCATTGAGATGGTGGAGTCGGCGTTTACCGACCCGCGCACGGTTGCGCGCGAAGCCTCATTTGCCGATATGCAGATGCATGGCGGCTTCGTGTCCGGGCCGGCCATTGCCAACTGGCAGTCGATTGACTGGGCGACCGAGGCCGTCACGCTTACGATTGACGGCAGTGTGCGCACGCAGAAGGTGGGCTCGAACCCTGGCGGGAATGACCTGCTGCGCCTGCTGGTGTACCTGGCCAATGAAGGCGCAAAGCGCACCCATGGCTTGCACGAAGGCCAATTTATCACTACGGGTAGCTGGACGGGGTTGTTGCTGGCGAACCCGCTGGATGCCGTGGTCGTAGAATTTGCCCACGCCGGGTCGGTCTCGCTGCAACTTGCTGGAAGGTCCTAGCACGTGAGTCGCACCGTTACCCTGCTTGCTCCACCGTCCGCTGCCGCGGCCGAAATCCTGACGCCTGCAGCCCTGGAGTTGCTCGCGACGCTGCATCGAGAGTTCAACGGGCGACGGTTAGAGCTGTTAGCTGCACGCGAAGCGCGCCAAGTGAGGATCGATGCCGGCGAACGGCCCGACTTCCTGCCCGAGACGCAGCGGATTCGCGAGGGGGTATGGCGTTGCGCACCCATTCCCGCGGACCTGGAAGATCGCCGGGTGGAGATCACCGGTCCGGTGGAACGCAAGATGGTCATTAATGCCCTGAACAGCGGCGCGCGCGTTTTCATGGCCGATTTCGAAGATTCGACCACGCCAACGTGGACGAACCTGCTGGAAGGCCAGGTGAACCTGCGAGATGCCGTACGCCGCACCATCGGCTACGCCGATCCAAACACCGGGAAGCAGTACGCGCTTGTGGAACGACCGGCGGTACTGTTCATCCGCGCGCGTGGCTTTCACCTAGACGAGGCTCACCTGCTTGTCGATGGTGAGCGCACGTCAGGGTCTATTTTCGACTTTGCGCTGTACCTGCTGCATAACGCAAAGGAGTTGTTGCAGCGCGGGAGCGGACCCTACTTTTACCTGCCCAAGCTGGAATCACACCTGGAAGCCCGGCTTTGGAATGACCTGTTCGTCCGTGCGCAGGAGCTTGTCGGGATTCCGCACGGATCCATCCGTGCAACCGTGCTGATCGAGACGATTCTGGCGACGTTTGAGATGGACGAGATCCTGTATGAGCTGCGCGACCATTCTGCCGGGTTGAACTGTGGGCGCTGGGACTACATCTTCTCGTTCATTAAGAAGTTCGCGGCGGATACGAGTATGTTGCTGCCGGATCGTGTGCAAGTCACGATGACGACGCACTTTATGCGGTCGTACAGCAAGCTTGCCGTAAAGACCTGCCACCGGCGTGAGATTCATGCCATGGGCGGCATGAGCGCCTTTATTCCCATCAGGAACGACGCGACTGCGAACGATCGCGCTTTGGCCCAGGTGCGTGCGGACAAAGAGCGCGAAGCCACCGACGGCCATGACGGGACGTGGGTTGCACATCCTGGCCTGGTGCCTGTGGCGATGCAGGTCTTCGACCGCATAATGCCGGGGCCTCACCAGATCGACCGCAAGCTGGACGGCTACACGGCGACTGCTGCCGACCTGCTGCGAGTGCCGGAGGGATCGATCACCGAAGCTGGCTTGCGGCAGAATGTGGCGGTGGGCCTGGGATACGTGGAGGCCTGGCTGCGCGGTATCGGCTGCGTGCCGCTCTTCCACTTGATGGAAGACGCAGCGACCGCAGAGATCAGCCGCGCGCAGCTGTGGCAGTGGGTGCATCATGGCGCGGTGCTGGCCGATGGTCGACGGGTGTCTCCGGAGTTAGTGGAAACCGTTCTTGCCGAGGAGCTTGCGGCGGTAGAAAGGATAGTCGAGCCAATGCGATTCGCCGCTTACGAGCGCGCGGGCGCGCTTCTGCGTACGTTGATCGTATCGACCCGCTTCGCTAGCTTTCTGACAGAGCCGGCCTACGCCGAGGTGCTACGGGAGGAGAGTATTCAGGGGTAACTCTATTGCCAACTTGTAGTTACTCCTCAGGTAGCAGGTTACCTGCGCGTGTCTGAAAAGGTTGCATGCGGAGCATCCTGTGCTGCATTTGTGCACTCACATTTCCGTACACGCTGAGGTGCATCCATGGCTCGTCCTTACTGGTCCGGTTCTATCCAGATTTCGCTGGTGTCCTTTGCAGTGAAGTTCTTTGTCGCGACGGAGTATAAGAGCGAGATTCGCTTCCACCAGATCAGCAGGTCGACCGGCGAGCGCGTGCGTCACCAGAAGGTGCTGCAATCCACCCTGGACAATGGTGCCGGGCTGGAGGCTGCGGACCCGGATGAGGCACCTGCAACTTCGGTAGACAAAGGTGACATCGTGAAGGGTTACGAGTACGCCAAGGGCCAGTATGTGCAGATCGAACCAAGCGAGATTGCGAACCTGCGCGTGCCCTCAAAGCATTCCGTCGCGATCGAGCACTTTGTGGAGGAGAGCGACATTGACCCGAGCTACTTTGAGAAGCCGTACTTTGTGACGCCGGATGGGGATGGCCAGGCTGAAGCGTTTGCCGTGGTGCGGTCTGCCCTGCGCAAAGAAAAGAAGGTGGGCATCGGGAAGATAGCGTTTGCAGGCCGTGAGCATGTGGTGGCCATCGCACCCAATCATGATGAAGAACATCCCGGCATGATGGCCTTCACGCTCCGCTACGAGAATGAACTGCGAAAGCCGATGGAGTACTTCGGCGAACTGAAGCCGATTGCCATCGATGAGGACCAACTTGATCTTGCCGAGCAGCTCATCAAGCGTAAATCCGGGAAGTTCGATCCGTCGAAGTACAAGGATGGGTATGAGATTGCTCTGCGCGAACTGGTCGATGCAAAGGTGAATCACGAACCGATTCCGCAGGATGTGCCGGAGCCGAAGCGCGCCAAAGTGATCAACCTGATGGACGCCCTGCGTAGCAGCCTGCAGGCCAAGGCCGCGAGTGAAGTACAGGACGACGCCGAGGAGATCGAGGCACCCGCACCGAAGAAGACAGTCAAGAGCGAGAAGAAAGCGGATGTGGCTCGTCCAGGGCCAACGTTGGTGAAGGCTGCCGCGAAAAAGGTTGCTGCCGTCAAGAATGGGACGAAGGCAGTTGCCAAGAGCGCTCCCCGCCGTAAGTCAGCTTAAACTTGGTCTTCAAACGCTTGGCCTTCTACGAAACGGACATCCCTGCTGACCTTGCCGTACAACAAGCGCAGGGCTTTCTGATAGGCGTTGCTCTCGTAAGCCTCAATGGCCTGCTGTTTGGATGGAAACTCAATGACGACCACACGTTCGCACAGCCCATCTTCGCGGGCTTCGACCGTCTCTGCCGGGGCCGGATGGGAAAGCGCGCACCGAACTGCGTAAGTACCGGGAGCGCCAGCGCAGCGTATGCCTGCATGGTTTCCCGATCAGCGGCATGGTGATAGACGACGACGGCGTATCCCTTCATGGCAGTTCTCCTGTTTACCTTCACGGCACACCTACCAACCGTGCGGGCTGAATCGAGCAAAGCAATGTCGCTACGCGGGTGATTGGCGCTCTAGGCGTTGAACATGCTGTGCGCGTCGCAGTCTACCAACGTACGGCGTGTGTGTCTCTTCGAGGTCTCATGGCTTCCAGCAAATCGAAAACGGTTCGTGCGGTAAAGCAGCAAACCCTTGCGGCGAGCGCCGGTGATGAAGTAGATGCGCAGCTTGCGCGTTATCGCTCGATGCGTGACTTTAACATCACGGCGGAGCCGAGCGGTGACACCAAGCCGAAGCCGAGCGAACTGCCGTTCGTGATTCAGAAGCATGCGGCGACGCGCCTGCACTATGACTTTCGGCTGGGCTGGCACGGTGTGCTTAAAAGCTGGGCCTGCGCGAGGGGTCCGAGCTACAACGTGCATGATCGCCGGCTGGCCGTGGAGGTGGAAGACCACCCGATGGAGTACGGCGGCTTTGAAGGTGTGATTCCGCGTGGTCAGTACGGCGGCGGCACAGTCATGGTATGGGACCAGGGTACGTGGACGCCGCATGTGGACGTGGACGAGGGCCTGCGGAAGGGCAATCTGAAATTCGCTCTGCACGGAACCAAGCTCAACGGCAATTGGGCGCTGGTGCGCATGCATCCCCGTCCGGGTGAGCGCGACAACGGTAAGCCGAACTGGCTGCTGATCAAAGAGCATGACGAGAACGAACGGCCAGACGCAGCACCAGCCGTGACCGAAGAGATGCCGGACTCGGCCGTCACCGGCCGCTCGCTTGAGCAAATCGCAACGGAAGAAACGCACGTGTGGAACTCTAAAGAGACGGCCGGGCCGGATCAGGCGTGGTATCGCCAGCGTGCACAAGCCGCGGATGCAGTCGCACGACCGTCCGGCAGCAAGGCACGCGCGGGCGCAAAGGCTGTTGCAGGAAAAAAGCCGGTATCTGCAGCTCCAGCGGACGATGCGCTCAGACTTCTGCCAACGGAGAACCTTCCCGAATTCATTAAACCGCAGCTTGCAAGCGAGGGTGAAACGCCGCCGACGGGCAGCAATTGGGTCCATGAGTTAAAGCTGGATGGTTATCGCGTGCAGGCACGCAAACGTGGCGACAAAGTTCAGTTGCTCACGCGCACCGGCCTTGACTGGACACACCGCATGAAGCCGATTGCCACGGCCTTGATGCAGGTCAGCGCGGCGGACGCGCTGATCGATGGCGAGGTCGTCGTCCTGGATGCCAACGGGGTCTCTTCGTTTGCGCGGCTACAGGCTTCGTTTGAAAAGGGCGAGAGTCATCCCATGACGTACTTTGCCTTCGATCTGCTTCACCTGGATGGACGCAACACGCGGGATGCGTCGTTGCTGGAGCGCAAACGATGGCTGCAGACGGTTTTGCCGGCGGAGGGCGAAAGCGGGAAGGCCGAGGTGCGCTTCGGCGAACATCTGGAAGCCGATGGCGAGGCGGTGTTTCACCAGGCGTGCGCCCTGCATGCAGAGGGGATCATCTCCAAGCAGATTGAGGGAAAGTACCTTTCGGGCCGGGGTCACGCATGGCTGAAATCGAAGTGCCTGCACGAGCAGGAGTTCGTTGTGGGAGGCTATACCGACCTGTCCAACGGCGCGCGCGGCATTGGCGCACTGCTGCTGGGCTACTACGACGATGCTGGCACCTTTATCTACGCGGGCCGCACTGGCACAGGCTTTAACGCACGCATCCATGCCATGTTGCGCGACATGCTGGAGGCACTGGATCAGAAGACATGCCCGTTCGGCAGGATACCGAACGAGGCGAAGCGCGGTGCCCACTGGGTGAAGCCAAAGGCCGTGGTCCAGGTGCGCTTTGCAACGTGGACCGGGGAAAACCAGCTACGGCAAGCGGCCTACCTCGGCCTGCGGGAAGACAAGCCGGCAAGCGAGGTGCGCAAGGAAGATGGTGCACCCATGCCCAAACGCCCCAAGGAAGCCTTGGCCGGCGATCCCGACGAGGACACAAGCGGAACACCTGCGGCGGCGTGGAAGCGCACACGAGGCGCAGGAGAAACACCCCCAGCAATGTCCGGCGCAGCGGCCAAAGCGCGTGGGTCTCTGCAGGTACCCGGGGTCCGCCTGACGCATCCTGCCAAGGTCATCGACCCAGCATCAGGCGTGACCAAGCAGCAACTTGCGGCTTACCTGTTTGCGGTAAGCGGCCACATGCTGCCGCATATTGCGGACCGTCCCCTGTCGCTTGTACGCTGCCCGGACGGTAGTGGGAAGCCCTGTTTTTACCAGAAGCACGTGAATCAGATGCTGCCGGCGGGCGTTGGCAGCGTGATGGTTGCCGACAAGAAGGGTGGCAAGCCCGAGCCGTACATAACGCTCAACACCGTCGACGCACTTACGGCGCTGGCACAGATGACCGTGCTCGAAATTCATCCATGGAGTTCAACCAACGCGGACCTGGAACATCCCAATCGCATCGTTATCGACCTGGATCCGGATGAGGCCCTGCCCTGGTCACAGGTAGCGGAGAGCGCGCTCGAAGTGCGAAGCAAGCTGAAAAAGCTCGGCATTGAGAGCTTTGTCAAAACGACCGGCGGCAAGGGCCTGCATGTCGTGTTCCCGTTACAGCCTGCATACGAGTTTGTGACGATCAAAGCGTGGTCGATGGGCTTTGTACAAGATATGGAAAGGGCTAACCCACGCTTGTATCTGAGCAAGATGACCAAAGCGGCACGCACCGGGAAGATCTACCTGGACTACCTGCGCAACGAGCGAGGTGCGACGGCAGTTGCGCCCTTCAGTATGCGGTCGCGTCCCGGTCTCCCCTGCTCCGTCACGCTGGACTGGAAGGAACTGGCAGCGCCCGAACGTCCGCAGTATCGGATTGATAATTTCGAAGCAGAGTGGCGGGACCGCCTCAAACGCGACCCCTGGAAGAAGATGTTGACGCTCGACCAGGGACTGTCTCCCGAGGTCGTTGCACAGTTCACCGGCAGGCCGAAGCGTTGAGACGAGCCCGCGGAGTGTGCGTACCCTGCAGGCTGTTTCCAATTACGGTTGAACGCCAAAGCTGAACGTGGTGGTCGACTTCATGACCTGTCCCGGCTTGAGCAGGGTTGATGGAAAGCTCGGCTGATTCGGCGAATCGGGAAAGTGCTGCGTTTCGAAACACAATCCGGAGCGGAACGGATAGGTTTTGCCGCTGGTCCCAGTGAGCGTGCCGTCCAGGAAGTTGCCGGTGTAGAACTGGACGCCGGGCTGGGTGGTGCTGACCGTGAGGGTGCGGCCACTTGCGGGGTCCAGGACCTTGGCGGCGAGCTTCATCTGGCCGTCAGGACCATTCAGGACCCAGTTATGGTCGTAGCCCTTGGCAATTTTGAGCTGTTCGTTGTCCGCGTCGATTCGTTCGCCGATGGTATGCGGCGTGCGGAAATCAAACGGCGTACCCGCCACGGACGGCAGATCCCCGGTCGGAATGAGAACAGAATCCACGGGTGTGTAGCGGTCGGCGTTGATCATGACCGATTCACCGAGAATGGTGCCGTTTCCCTCGCCCGAGAGGTTGAAGTATGTGTGATTGGTCAGGTTGGTGACCGTCGGCGCCGTCGTCGTTGCAGCATACTCGATGCGCAGGGTATCCCCATGCAGGGTGTAGGTCACGTGGGCGGTCAATTGACCCGGGAAACCCTGGTCGCCATCTGGGGAAATCAGCGTCATCTCAACGCCATCTTTGACCTGCTTTGCCGTCCAGACAAGGCTGTCAAAGCCAACCAGGCCACCGTGCAGAGACTGGCCATTGTTGTTGACCGGCACCTGGAACTGCTTTCCGTCAATCGAAAACCGGCCCTTGGCGATGCGGTTCCCGTAGCGGCCGACGATAGCGCCGAAGTAGGTCCCTTTATCTGCGATGTATCCCGCCAGATCGGGATGGCCAAGAATCACGTCCGCGCGCTGCCCGGTTTTGTCCGGTGCGACGACGCTCATCAGGCGTGCGCCGTACGTAATGACCTTGATCTCCAGCGTCGAGTCTTTCAGCGTGTAGACCTCAACCGCTTTGCCATCGGGCGTCGAACCGAATGGTGCCTTCGTTACCTCTGCCTGCATTGTCATCGCGATCAATCCCAGTGCCAACATGGCTTGCTTCATCATGGTCGGTTAATCCTTTGTGCTTCCCTGCTGAGAAGCAACGCCGAAGTATACCGCGCGCGCTTCACGGCCGGCATTCGGCGTATACTCAATCTAGTTCTTTTGCAGCGCTACATCAGCACTGCGAGGCCGCTCCACATGCGAGCGATTACCCAGGGTTTGGGGGCGTCACGGCTTCGACGGGATTGCTAGTGGCAGAGAGGCATGCCGGGGTGTGGACACCCGTAATCGCTCACAAAACTATAAGTGCCGAACCTCAGTACGCGCTTGCTGCTTAATTAAAACCTAAGTAGCCGTCTTCAGTCTGGCTTTGCCCACGGGCTGGCTGCGGACGTCGCACAGTGGGATGGTCCAAGGTGCCCTGCTCGAGCGCCAAGGATGACATCGATCGGGCTGGTGCTTCGCGTTTCTTTGCCCGTTCAAAGCGCGCGGTACGAGACAAATTGAACATTGGGAAAAGCATGAACGCTCTCTGTTTGCAGTAGTTTCGGACGTGGGTTCGACTCCCACCGCCTCCACCATTCCCCTCTTTGTACGGTATGCACGCAGTCTGCGGGATAGCCTGCTGCGTCTATCTGTATGAAGATAAAAGAATTTACGATCAGCTCTGTCGTCCGCCCCCCTGTTTGCCGATACATTGCTCGATGGGCAATGGCAGCAGAAGAGACATGACGCTGGAGCACCCGGCGCCAAGATGCGGGCGGCAAGCCCGTGAGGGGCGCTGCATGCTTTGGGTGCTGCTCCTCGCATACACATCTCCGCTGCTGTTGCGGGCGCAAATGCGCCAGCCCATTAGGAATGCCAGGGCTGTTCGCATGTTGGCGCCGGCCCAGGCGGGGTTGGGTCTTCCGGTGACCCTGACAGGCACAGTCGTTGTGCTTTCTGGGTGGAAAGATTCCTTTTTTCTGCAGGACAAGACGGCCGGCATCTCTGTGGATCGCTTCGACCACGGACCGGCGCTCCACGCCGGACAGCGAGTGATTGTGGAGGGCGTGAGCGCCCCCGGGTCCTTTGCGCCCGTGGTGAACACAAGAAATATTCGTATTTTGCCCGGCGCGGCGCCCGCGATCCATGCACCCATACGCCGCGCGAGTGAACTCGTTGGGGGCATGTACGACAGCCAGACAGTGACGCTGCATGGCATCGTTCGTTCGCAGCAGGTAAAGATGCTGTGGAATCACCCGGTCTTTACCCTGAGTCTGGACATCGGCTCGAGCGTTCTGGTCCTGGTGCGTTTCCCAGTGTTTGACCCGGCCAACTTGCCGCAGATGCTGGGTGCGACGATTCGCATTCAGGGCGTCTGCGGAACCGTGTTTAACCACCGTCGTCAGTTTGTTGCACTCTCCCTTTACGCCACCTCGCCCACGACGATTGCCGTGGAAAAGCCCGCACCAGCGGATCCGTTTTTGCGTCCCCTCACGCCTTTCGGACAGCTTCTGCAATTTACGCTGGCGACCCGCATGAAGAACCTTGTACGCGTCCAGGGTGCGGTGACCTGGTCACACCCGGGCGAGGGCTTCTACCTGCAGCAGGCAGACCAGGGCCTTTTCGTGCAGTGGAAAGAGCACGACAACCCTTTGGTGGGCACGGAGACCGAAGCCGTCGGTTACCCCACCATTGAACGCGGTGCGGCTCATCTGGATGCAGCAGTGGTTCGCGTGGTCGGCAAGGCAGGATCGGTTGCTCCACCCCTGAGAGATGCAGCCGACATGATCACCACGCATGATGGCTTTGTCTCGGCGCCCTTTGAGGCCCTGCTGATCCGGCTGGATGGCAAGCTGGTGGAAGCAGTTCCGGGCGTCACCGTGACAACGCTTCTCCTCCGATCCGGAGGTACGCTGTTTACGGCGCGCCTTCAAAACCCGCCGGGACAGGACCCGCAAACCTTCGCTGCAGGCACGGTTTTCCGTCTTACCGGTGTGTGTGCCGTGGACCTGGACAATGCCGGCCAGCCCAGCGACTTTCGCCTGCAACTGCGTTCGGCTGCTGATTTGACCACGCTCAAAGGACCACCGTGGTGGAACGACGCCCACACGGTTCGTACCGTGGAGATTCTGCTTGCCTCCACCGTCTTTTTTGTCCTTGCGGTGGCCCTGTTTCGCCAGGTGACCCTGAAAGCCCTCGCCAGCACCGATCCTCTCACGGGCCTGCTCAACCGGCGCAGCCTGGTGCGCTTTATCGATAAAGCTCGTGAGGCCGCACAGCGTCGCGAGCACCCGTTGCTGCTCCTGTTTCTCGACGTTGATCATTTTAAGCAGATCAACGATGTACACGGCCATCGCAACGGCGACCTCGCGCTGCAACGGGTTGCCTCCATGCTTCGAGAAGCATTCCCGGACACGATCGGGATTGGGCGTGTGGGCGGCGATGAGTTCGTGGCAGCGGTGACCCACATTTCTCCGCAGGAGTGCAGGCAGCGCATCTTTGTTGCCCTGGAGCGCAGTAACCAGGCAGACCCACTGCAGCTTCAGCTCTCCCTGAGTGTGGGCATTGTCGCCTGCGATGAACGGACACATGCCATGTCCTCGGAAGACCTGTTGGAACGAGCGGACAAGCTGATGTACGCCGACAAGCATGCCCGACGAACACATGGGCAGGACCAAGCAGTGGAGGAAGTAGCATTGACGGTCCTGAAGCCAACGGTGTTCCTGTCCTCTCCCGAAGCTTGTGCACACGAGGCGAGCTGTGACTGGCGCTTCAAGCCCGCTGCTTCTCCATTGGAAGAGATGACGCTGTAGCCGCGTCGTAGAAGAGAACGGGTCTTCGTGTGAAGCCAATGAAGAGAGCCTGGCACTTCTAACCGACTGCCCGGAGGCCAGCGACGACGAACGCGTTACTAGATGATACAGGGCAAGGCCGCAGGGGAAGGGGCGGCGGGTGGGAGTGAATCTCGATCCAGCGAAGGAGGACAGGCATGCCGCAGATCAGTACTGTTCGCTTATTCCTGATTCGTTGCTGTTGGAGAGGTATTCCGTGTCCCGTATGTTGCTTGATGGCGTCTGTGCACCCGCCAAAATTTGCGTGTTGAATGTTGGCGTCGCGTGCTGTTTCCTATGCCTGCCGGCAGCTTTGGCGCAGAGTGCAACGGCCTCTCTCAGAGGTGTTGTGACGGATACGACCAAGGCGGTTGTGCCGAATGCGGAGGTTGTTCTTGTGTCTACGGGCACGGCACAGCAGCACACGCAACACGTCGACAGCCGTGGAGAGTTTTCCTTTCAGGAACTATTTGTCGGGAACTATCGGGTGGAAGTGCGATCACCGGGGTTTGCGCCATGGGTGGACGCAGATATCCATCTTGATGTCGGCAACCAGTCCCAGATCACGGTGCAGCTTGCTCCTGCTTCGGCTCAGCAAACGATCGATGTGACCTCTGAAGGGGCACGCCTGCAAACCAACGAAATTGGCCAGGGCGCCGTCATTGGCGAGCATGAGATTGCCGGTCTTCCTCTGAACGGTCGTAACTTTGCCCAGCTTGGTACACTTCAGCCCGGCGTTCGTCCGACGTCAGCGAGTTTACTGGTGCAGGGTGGATTTCGGCGCGCGGGCCAGAACTACCAGGTGAATGGGCAAAGGCCTGAGTCCAACACGTTTCTGGTAGACGGCATGCGGGACGTGAACCGCCTGGATGCTGGCTATGCGTTCCGGCCGCCCGCGGATGCGATCGCGGAGTTCCGCATCCTTACAACAACCGCTCCGGCGGAGTTTGGAGGAACAAACGGCGGGATTACCACGATTGTGACGCGCTCTGGAACCAGTCATTTCCACGGGACCGTGTACGACTTCCTGCGCAACGACGTGCTGAACGCGAACAACCACTTTGCCCTGCAAAAAGAACGATTCAAGCAGAACCAGTTTGGAGGGACCGTTGGAGGTCCGATCTCCCGTAGCGCTTACTTCTTTACCTATTACGAAGGTCTGCGGGACGAACAGGACATTACGCACGGGGTTGTCGTACCAACGCTGGCGGAGCGTAGTGGTGATCTCTCGGCCGACGCGCCCATCCTTTTAAACTCAACAAGGCTACCGTTTACCAACAACCTGACGCGTCAGGTGAGCCCAATTACCGCGCGCTATCTCAGTTTCTTCCCGGTACCCAACACGCCTGAAAATCCGCATCTGGCTCAGACCACGAATCTAAGTCGCTACAACAGCGACCAAGGCGGCGTTAAAGCAGACTGGCTGCTCAAGGGTGCAGACGTTTTGAGCGCGCGCTACCACTACTCCACGTTAGAACTGCTAAGTCCGTATTCGGAACTGGGTGCGGACGTGCCGGGCTTTCCCGTGGGAAATTACACCAACACCCACCTGGGCGGTTTGACCGAGACGCACACCTTTTCAGCAAAAACGGTCCTAACCGCGAACGTAAGCTTTCTGCAAAACCACATTGTTCTGGATAAACGCTTTTCCGGGTTCTCGCCTCAATCGTTCGGCTTTGGGTATGCCTCGACACGCGCCGAAGCGACGGGTGCACCGCTGATTATGACGCAGGGGTACTCCAACGTCGGCGACCCGATCATCAACCCACGCGACACCATTCAGAACGATTATGCGTTCAGCACGAATGTGGTGCACACCCAAGGCAAACACGTGACCAGCTTCGGGGCGCAGTTTCGCCGCACACAAATCAACGGCTACCAGGCGAACTTTGCATCAGGAACGTTCAGCTTTACCGTTCAGGGGTACACCAATAATGCACTTGCGAACTTTTTGCTGGGCCGGCCCGACATCTTCACCCAAGCTGGCGGAGACTTTACCCGCAACCTTCGTGGATGGGAATTGGGCGCATATGCCCAGGATGAATATCGTTTCAGCCCAAAGCTGACGTTGAACTACGGCGTGCGGTATGAAATCACGACGCCCTTCAGAGACACACAGAATCGTTTGTTTGCCTTTACGCCCGGCCAGCAGTCGACCGTCTACCCGAACGCGCCCAAGGGTCTGCTGTTTCCTGGAGACGCCGGTGTGCCCGACACAATTGCGCCGATTTTTACGAAAGACTTTGCGCCCCGCGTGGGGTTTGCGTGGGACCCGCGCGGCAATGGCCAGCTTGTGGTTCGTTCGGCATACGGCATCTTTTATGATGAGCTGGTGAATGGCGTGGGCATGCCGCTGCGTGCCGCCAGTTCTGCGCTGCCGCGTACCGTGGTTCGAACACTGACGGGCACCATCAACTACGCAAATCCGCTCGCAACCGTCTCAAATCCCTTTGCGCCGGGTCAGTTTGCGTTGCCTGCATCCACCTTCACCATCGACCGTAACCTGCTGCCACCGTACACACAGGATTGGAACCTGACCATCGACCAGAGTCTTGGCGGACAGGTTTTATCCATGGGCTATATCGGCGCAAAGGGAACCCGCCTGCCGCGGCTTGTGGAAGCAAATCCGGCGATCTATCAGCCTGGCGCAACGCTGCAGAATTCTGGCCGGCGGCGCCTGTACTCCGGCTGCACGCTGACCAGCGGGACTTGCCAGCTGGGAACAGCCGGGCTTGTTGAGGGGAATGCAAACTCGAGCTTTCACTCCGCGCAGGTGTCCGTGACCCGTCGTGGCACGCCGAATTTCAATTACACGCTCGCCTATACCTTCTCCAAAGACCTCGATTATGTCTCGAGTCTTCACTTGTCGGGTCCGGCGCCGTGGCTCATTCTCGGAGAGTTGGACGTGCCTCAAAACAATCAGAACCTGAAGGCAGAGTACGGACGATCTTTGTTCGACGCGCGCCACCGTTTCGCCGGCAGTCTGATCTACGCGATTCCGTCGGCAAGCAGTTTCAGCGGCGTACCTCGTACGTTGTTGGGTGGCTGGCAGGTCAGTGCGCTGTTGGCGCTCAACACCAGCACACCCTTCACTGTTTACGATTCGGCGAACGTATCTCTGCAGGCACCACACCCGGGAGTCTCGGGCATGTTTGGCGACCGGCCGAACATTGTCGGCAACCCAAACCAGATTGCGCCGCACAACATTTCACAGTGGGTTGCCCGGTCGTCTTTTCAACGGCTTGACCCAGTTGCGAACGCGGGACAATTCGGCAACGAAGCCAGAAACAGCCTGGATGGTCCTGCCTACGGGAGCCTTGATGTTGCACTCGACAAGAGCTTTGCACTCACGGAGAAGACCAATCTTAAGTTTCGTGTGGAGGCATTCAACGTAACGAACAGTGTCAACCTGATCACGCCGGTAGACGACATCAACTCGCCGGCGTTTGGTCAAATCATCGAGGCGCAAGCTCCCCGTATCCTCCAGCTTGCGCTGAAGATCCAGAGGTAACCACGTTGCTCCTGCAACGGAGAGAACGTCGGCAGTGCTCCCTTCGCTATTTCCGATTGCTTAAGGGTGAGGACGGTGGACCGCTGCTGCTCCTCATTTTGCGAAACCGGGCAGGTCAACGCGGCGCGCGACGTGGTCCTGGATCCAGTGCGGGTCCCACCATTCCTTTGCGTCGATTTGCACGCCGTCCAGCTGCATCGCGAAGTGAATGTGGTCTCCTCCGGCCATGCCGGTCATGCCACTCAGTCCCATGACCTGACTCCGTTTTACCGTGTCGCCCTCGTGCACATCGATGCGGCTGAGGTGACCGTAGATCGTTTGCAATCCATAGCCGTGGTCGACGACAATGCAGTTTCCATAGATGCCTAGTGGGGCAGCCCACACGACACGGCCGTCGTTCGATGCCTGCACACCGACGTGCTGGGTGACGGCAAGGTCATAGCCAAGATGAACCTGTTCATCGATCTTTTCGCCGCGATAGATATAGCTGCGCACATCTGCAAAGGTCGCTTCTGCGGCCGAATGTGCCTGGCGGGTGAAAGGCTGACTCCACAGGAAATGGTCGGCGGTTTTGAAGCGCAAGTCGGCAAGTGTCCTGTTATTGGCCTGCCTCATCTGGCTGTTGACTTTCCGGAAGCGCTCGACAGGGGTGCCGGTACCGTTGGGGTCCAGTTCGCCCAACACCTTTTGCATGAACTGCTCGGATACCTGAATGGCACGTTGCGTGTAAACGGGCTGTTCCTTTTTTGGAAAGATAACGGTCAAGGGAGTAGTGACGTCCGCTCCCGCGCCATTGGACGCATAGACGACAGGAACTGTATCGAGAGGCATGTTCCAGGCAAATGCGAAGGGAGAAAACATGCCCGGCTTACCATCCGGCATGGGCCACGCGCGGAATGTCTGGGTACCGACGCGAACTCCAGCGGTCGTGAATGGACCCGTAACGCTCAGGCTGGCAAGATCGGCCATGCCGCGATACAGGTAGTGCTGATCGGAATCCGCACTGATAACGGGAGGTTCGGTTACCACGTTCACGTCGCGCTGCAACCGTGTCGTGCCACCGAAAAGACCACCTGACCTGGCTTGAAGAATCAGCATAGCCGGGCCGTCGTGCAGCTGCGGCGCCTGTTTGACGCCAGCCGCAAAGCTCAGGGTCGCGTCGTGGCTGCTGGAAGGAGCTGGCATGTGCCAAACCACGTACTGGTTGCCAGCCTGCTGCAACGTCGCAGTTAGCTCGCGCACCCCGTGTGCTCCCTGCACATGGACCTCGACCGGGGTCGACTGCCCGATCGTGGTCAGCGATGCAGGCACGCTCAGCGATGGTTTACTGCATCCGGTCAAAAATGAGGTGGCGGTTACGGAAAGGAGGAGCTTTGGGCTGATACGGTGGTTTCGCACCTCTCGATAGTACCGAGATCTTCTACCTTCGGGCGCCTGAACTCTACACCGGGACCTTTCCGGTTGCGGCTGGCACGTCAGCGTCGAGCCTGCAGTCCGCCAAGATCAGTGGCTCTTCGACAGGAGATGTTCCGACCGGATTGGAAGCGAACGAACCCTTCGGCCGGTGGCGTGGAACACCGCGTTGGCAATGGCGGCCGGTGCTCCCACGATGCCGAGTTCGCCGATGCCGCGGGCACCAAGGGCGTTTAACGACAGATCAGGAAAGCTTAGGAGCACGACATCGATCGCGGGCACATCTGCGCACGTTGGAAGCAGGTACTCGGCCAGGTTCGTGTTGAGGGGCCTGCCGCTGCCTGCCAGGTAGTGGGTCTCCTCCAGCAACGCCATACCGATGCCGAACACCACCCCACCCATAATCTGTGATCGCGCCAGCTGCGGATTTAGTACAGTGCCTGCATCGAAAGCTCCAACCCAGCGCACGACCTGGACGTGCCCAAGCGTCTCATCGACCTCCACCTCTGCGAAGTGAACGCCGAAGGATTGATGGCTTTGCGTATGCGACCCGTCCGGAGGTTGGGCCGTCGTCTCCGCCGTCAGAGGTTTGCCACTCCACTCCAAAAGTGTGGGGACGGAAAGCTCGATACCCCTGCCAACTATGAATCCGTTGCTCAGGGTCAGGTCGTCGGGATGCATCCCCAAGAAGGGCGACTGGGCCGATGTGACGGCCAATCGCTTCATCTGTTCGGCGATTTCTCCAGCCGCGAGTTGTACCGCAGGCCCCACGGACGCGGTTGTCTGCGAAGCACCTGTGTACGGTGCCGGCGGGAAATCAGAGTCACCCGTGAGCACCCGTACGCTGCCTGTTAACAGGCCACAGGCATTTGCCGCAACTTGGGTCAGCATGGTTCGGACACCGTTGCCCAGTTCGTGGGTGGCCGTCGACACGGTCAACACACCCTGGACCGAAAGCGTGGCACGAGCTGACGCTGCCATGCGCCGGCCCGGATACGTCGCAGTCGCCATTCCCTGCCCGACCAGCCGGTCCTCGCGCCTCATCGACTTGGGCTCCGCCGGACGGGCAGACCATCCAAACTTCGCGGCGCCAGCGGCGTAACATTCGCGCAGTTGTTTTGAGGCATACGGCTTCGGTCCATCGGCATCTTCCTCTGCATAGTTCTTGAGGCGAAACTCCAGAGGGTCGACGGGCGGCGTCAAGCTGTACGCCAACTCATCGATCGCCGACTCCAGCGCAAACAGACCGGAGGACTCTCCAGGCGCACGCATGAAGACAGGCGTCCCGCGATTCAGCCTCGCTACTGTGTGGCCAACCCTCACGTGTGCGCTCCTGTACAAGCTCTTGGAACTCAAGCCGGCGGGTTCCACAAAGTTTGCGACCGGAGATGTTTCTGTCAAGGTCTGGTGCTCCGTCGAAACGATGTCATGATTGCTGTCAGCCTTGAGCGAAACCTGCTGGAGCGTCGCGGGACGATGGCCGACGGACGTAAACATCTGCTGCCGGCTAAGGACCAGCTTGACTGGGCGGCCCAGTTCCCGTGAGGCCAGGGCCGCCAGAACAGAGTGTTGCCACAGGAAGCCTTTCGACCCGAACGCACCACCAAGAAACGGACAGAGGATCCGAACATTTTCTTCCTCCAGGCCAAGAGAACTCGCAATCGTTAAGCGACTGCCCAGCAACCATCGAGTAGTGTCATGCAGGGTGACCCGATCCGCCTCCCAGTAGGCGAGCGTCGCGCAAGTCTCAATCGGGTTGTGGTGCTCCACTGGTGTGGAGTACACCTCGGCGATTGCCGCTGCGACCTCGCTGGGGTTTGGCGCGTCGCCCCGCGTGTACTGCAGCTTTTCTTCCTCTAACTTGGTGAAGTGGTCGGGGAGGTAGCATCCTGATCTCACCCAGCCCGTATTCTCCGCCGATATTCCGCGATGGAGTACGTGCATGGGGTCGACTTGGGCTGGCTCCTCCTGGTAGGTCACCTGGATCAACGGAACAGCCTGCTGTGCCGTCTCAAGAGTGTCTGCGACCAGCAGAGCCAAGTGCTGGCCCGCGTAATGGACACGCCGGTCGATGAGGGGCGGCCGCCGCTCTCCGGGCAAGTCTTCGGTCAGTTCCGCAGACAGCTCGTGAACACCCAGATCGTCAAACGGGGACAGAACCCGCAACACTCCCGGCAGCGCGAGTGCGGCACTTGCATCAATCGCAACGACGGTTCCACAGGAGATCTTTGACTGCAGCAACACCGCATGGGCCATGTTGGGCACGGATTCATCTGCGGTATAGCGTGTCTGCCCGGTAACCTTGCCGCGGCCGTCAACGCGACGCAGCACCTGTTGCGGCTTGCCGCTGGGTTCGCCGACCATTATTGAGCTCCAGCCGCTGTGCACATACCTGTAGGATGTACCGGCTGTGCCGAGCTCCTCCGGCGAGAGACCCGATCCTTGCGCCATCCTTCGCCATTCCCGTTCAGCCTGAAGAATCCGATAACATGCGGCGTGCAGGTTACGAGTTGCAGCGAACCTTGAACTCCAAAGCTCTCAGCAGGATTGTGCTGGGTGAGATGCAGCAGCCACATAGAATCGCTCTCTCCTATTGCGGTGACACACACTCCCGTGACAGACAGGTGATTTGCTTTTCTGGACCCACTAGTCTTGAGAGGTGATCAATCAGACCCTCAAGGGCTTTCTTCGTCAAGAAGATCTAGCCTCAGCGCTACGGTCTCAGTTCCCCCATCTTTCGCCGAGTGACGTCGCGCTTAGTCCAACCCGCGGTGGCCGTCATGCGGCACTCACCGTACTTGCGCGCATCCAGCCGCAGAGCTACGAGCGCAGCCGCAATTATGTGGAGGGAGATGTGACTCGCCTTTCCGCGTACTTGCGCCACGGCGTGCTTACCCTTGCCGAAGTGCGGGACGCTGCCCTGCAGAGCGTATCGAGCCCGCGCGAGGCCGGCAAACTGATCAACGAGTTTGCGTGGCGTGATTATTGGCAGCGGCTCTACGTGCAACTGGGGGAGGGTATCTGGGACGACCGGGAAGCTTACAAGACGGGGTATAACGCTTCAGAGTATGCCACCAGGCTTCCCGATGACCTCGCGGAAGGCAGCACGACGCTTGCATGCATGGACGGCTTCTCTCATCAGCTGACAGAGACCGGGTACCTGCATAATCACGAACGCATGTGGCTTGCCGCGTACACGGTGCACTGGCGTCGCGTTCGCTGGCAAGCCGGTGCGGAATGGTTTCTGGAACACCTGGTCGACGGCGATCCCGCGAGTAACAACCTGTCCTGGCAATGGATCGCTTCGACCTTTGCGAGCAAAGCCTACATCTTCAACCGGGAGAACCTGGAACGCTACACCGCAGGTGCGTATTGCCGCACGTGTCCTCATGCACAAGCACATACCTGCCCATTTGAGCGCGATTATGAGGCGTTGGAGCAGACGCTCTTTCCCCGCTTTCATGCTGACGTTCACTCTGCGGAGATGCCGACGCCACCTGCTTCGTTTGTACGGCAGCCCGCGAGGGAACGCTCGCCACAGCCACAAGGCAAACCACTCCTGTGGGTACACACAGACAGCTTGAACCCAGACTCGCCGATGTTGCATGCACATCCAGATAGCGCCGCGGTGTTTCTCTGGGACACGGAGTGGCTGACAAGAAGCAACATCTCGCTGAAACGAATGACCTTCATCGCGGAATGTCTTCAGGAGATGCCAGACTCGATGGAACTGCGGGCGGGCGACCCGGCCATCGAGCTGCTTGCGGCGGCACGAGCGACCGGCGCCGACTACATTCTCGCGCAGCGAACGCCAGACCCTCGCCTACAGGCTGCGGCCGTGTCCGTGCAGCGTGAATTGCCGGTCGTATGGTACGACCCGCCCGCGTTCGTTGAGTCTACGCGCGCGCTTGATCTGAAGCGGTTTTCTCGCTACTGGCAGCGGGCGCAGGCTTCTGCCATGGAACCGACCGGGTCTCGCCGATAAGAGCGAAACGTCCTGCCGAACATACAGCGCTTAACGTGGTCAGGTTCTCCTTTGATTTTGTGACCAGCTTGGAGCAGCAGAAGAGAGCGCCGATCCAAAACCATGTTCCGCAGGCTTCAGCATTGAATGCGTGACTGTAGGGGCCGATGTAGCTCCAGATGCGGTGTAGTCGGAAGCAATCCGATCACACGGCGATAAGAAGCACAGCCGGAGTAGCCAGAACATCGTGCGCCGGTGTACGTTGTGCCCTGGAGACGATGGGAGTGTCTTGATGGCTGCGTGTTCTACACGTCGTGATGTGCTGCGCACTGCGGGCATTGCTTTAACGGCTGCACCCCTTGCCAGATTCTCCTATGGGCTGCCGGCGGTAGCGCCCAGCGACAAACTAACCGTCGCGTGCATTGGAGTGGGGTCTCAGGGCATCCGCGTGTTACTGGACCTGCTTCGCCTGGAGGAGGTACAGATTGTTGCCGTGTGCGATGTGAACCGCGGCAGCACGGACTATGAAGACTGGGGACCGAACGAGCTGCGAAACAAGGTGCGCACCGTGCTGGGCGATAACAGCTGGGGCGAGCGGAACTCCGGACCTGCCGCGGGTCGCGACGTTGCGCAGGACATTGTGCAGCGGTTTTATGCCAACCAGCGCAACAAAGCTGGTTACAGGGGCTGCGCAACGTATGAGGACTATCGCGATCTTCTGGCCAGGGAACATGACCTCGACGCTGTCGTTGTGAGTACGCCGGACCACTGGCACGCGACCATCGCCATTGCAGCGATGCGGGGAGGCAAGCACGTGTACAGCCAGAAGCCGATGGCGCACAGTGTATGGGAGTCACGAGAGATGGCCCGGGTCGCGAGCGAGACCAAGCGGCAAACGTCCGTCTCAATCTTTAACGCCCACTTTCCCGCGTCGGCCGAGGTGCGAGAGGCAATTGGCAGCGGCAGGATCGGACCAGTGCATACAGTCGACATCTGGACGACACGGGCATCGTCGTTCTGGCAGCAGGGCCTGCCAACGCCAACGGTTGCGGACCCGATGCCGCCGACACTGAACTGGGACCTGTGGCTGGGACCCGCAGCGGCACGGCCGTACAGCCGTACGTACCAGCCGTTTCGGTGGAGGGGCTGGTACGACTTCGGATGCGGCGCCCTGGGAGACATGGGGGAGTATGGCCTCGACACCATCCACCGCGCAATTGCTTTGGGAGTACCTGACCGGGTGTATGCCAGCACGAGCAAAGCCTTTCCAGACTCCTTTCCGGTCTCCTCCATCGTGCACTTTCACTTTCCCGCCAGCGTGAAACGTCCCGCGTTACAGTTGAACTGGTTTGACGGCGGCATGCAGCCGGAACGCCCGGCAGAGCTGGCTGCCACGGTACCCTTGCGGTCTGAAGGCGTCATCTACCATGGCGAGAAGGGCAAGCTACTGACCGCCTTTATGGGGCAGAATGGGCACCTGCTGGAACCGAATGGAACCTTGACGGAGTTATACCCAGCAGAGCCGAGCGGCGGTTTTCCCTATTTTGAGAAACACCCAGAGCTTGGCTTTGGTGCGGTAAGCGCATCTGCGGAGCACTACCTGGACTGGGTGCGTGCCTGCCGAGGTGGCCCGCCCGCTCGCGGCAACTACCTGTTTGAGCAGCCTATTGTTGAAACACTAATGCTGGGCGCAATTGCGCAGCGCACCCACGAGATGCTGGTGTGGAACGCAGCGACGATGCGGTTCACCCACGGGTCGGAACAGGCGAATGCCCTGGTCCGACCGGCAATGCGCACTCCCTTTGAGGTATGACCCATGCATTTGCTTTTATGCTGTGCCGCACTGTTTCTACCCCTGTTCGTGAAGGCGGCGGGAGCAGGCGATCAAGCTCCACCCAAGATCACGGCGATTGATCACGTTGCGCTGTATACGGAAAACCTTGCCGTATCTACCACCTTTTATACCGACGTTCTTGGAGCAAAGGAGACCCAAGACCCACAGAACCCGGGAGGACGCCGCTTTTACTTCAGCACGGCACAATTTGTGTCGGTGTTGCCGTTACCCGCCACCCCCCAGGCCACGCGTATGGCCTACATCGCCTATCGCGTGTCAAATGCACGTGCGTTGCGAGACCAGTTATCGGCAACGGCTGCATTGAGCGCTGGCCCACTGACCGTTGATCCTGACGGCACACAGTGGTTTGAGGCGCGCGACCCTGAACAGAACCGGGTCCGCTTCGAGCAGCGCAGCACGCCAAGCTTCGCATGCTACTCCGACGTCTCCTGCCGCGTCATTCACGCAGGATTTCTGGTGAAAGATCATGTCACTGAAGACACCTTTTATCGCACGGCCCTGCACTTTACGCCCTACTGGTACGGTGCGTTCACGCCGGGCAAAGTGGACTGGATATCACAGCAGGTTCCAGGCGGGCAGGAATGGCTGGAATACATGATGGCGAATGACCATTCGGACACGTCCGCGAACAAGGTGGGCTTTAAGGAACTGGGCGGTATGAACCACATCTCCCTGGGCGTCCGGAACATGGAAGAGACTGTGACCATGCTGTTGAAAGCAAAACGACTGTCGGGTTTTTATAACGGACCACAGATGGGCCTCGATGGTAAGTGGCAAACGAACCTGTACGATCCGGATGGCACACGCATTGAATTGATGGAATACATGCCGAGTATGGCGCCGTGTTGCTCCCCGATTACCGGACCAAATCCTTCCATCCCGTAAAAGCTGTAGAGACATCGAATCGCTCCGCGACAGGATACGACTTCAGGAGATCGACGATTGCCTCTGTCGTTCCTGCGAGGCTTAGCTCCGAGGTGCGCAGCCGGTCATTGGAATAGCTGAAGTTAACGAAGGGTACCGTTTTGCAAGGGAGTCGAATGAAGCTCAAGGTCTTTGCCGCCTGCATGCTCGCTGGACTCTCCATCCTTTATGCACAGCAGCCGGACATCACCGATGCGCCTCTGCGCATCTTTTTCGTCGACGTGGAAGGTGGCCAGGCCACTCTTTTTGTACCTCCGGGTGGTGATTCGCTGCTGATTGATACTGGCTGGCCTGGCCAGGATAGCCGCGATGCAAAGCGCATTGTCGCCGTCGCGAAGCTTGCCGGTCTTACCCGCATCGATTATGTTCTCATCACCCATTTCCATGATGACCATGTAGGCGGTGTTCCTCAACTGGCGGCACTCATGCCGATTGGGACCTACATCGATCACGGTCCGAACCGGGAGTTGGACCATGGCGCCACGGAGCGCGGATATGCGGCTTACACCCGTGTTCTTGCATCCCGCGACGCACAACACCTGGTCGCAAAGACGGGCCAGCATCTTCCTACTCGTGGTCTTGACGTAACCGTAGTCAGCGCAGATGGAAGGATTCTGGCTTCCCCGCTTTCAAACGCGGGCCAGCCGAATCCTTTCTGTGCAGCCTCTGAGCTTCGTCCTCCTGACGAAACGGAGAACGGCCGGTCCCTTGGTGTGGTCCTGACTTTTGGCAAGTTCAGGACTCTTGATCTCGGAGATCTTACCTGGGACCGTGAACGAACCCTCATGTGTCCAATCAATCGGATCGGGCGCATCGATCTTAATGTCGTCTCACACCATGGGTGGTACCAAAGTTCAAGTCCCGCCTTGGTAGATGCAATTGGGGCACAGGTTGCCATCATGGACAATGGCGCAACCAAGGGCGGCTCACCCGCGACATTGAAGACGCTGCGGGATGCACCGGGGATCAAGCGGGTTTGGCAATTGCACTTCTCGGAAGAAGCAGGAACGGCCGGAAACTCACCACTACCCTACCTTGCCAATCCCCTGCATGAGGACGGGGCCTACCTTGAAGTGATTGCACATCGAGACGGCAGGTGGGCGGTTCGTAACTCCCGCACGGGCTTTACCGAAAACTACCTTGCCCCATAGGCGTGCGTCTTCCTGATTCTGCGAAACAACCTCCCGTTCCTTCGGGGAGACAGGTCAAGCGTGCTGTGTTGCAGGACGCAGACCTTCTCCGCAATGCACCTACTGACGCCAGAACTTCTTCTAGAGGCCGCTCGTTGAGAGTAGGGCTACTCGAACAACCAAGTCCTTCTACACACGAACTTTTATCGTGTGTTGCCAGGCATTGCAGATGGCTTTGGGAAGTAGTAACAACACCTTACCCGGCACGATCCTTATCGACCATGCCCTTGATCCAAACCTTCGACTCGATGGGATGCTCATGCCGCAGTCCGTCCTTCCTGGGCCCGGCACTTGTATTACCGGCGCCGTTGGACGCCGTCAGTGTCACAGGCGTGGGCGGTGTTGCCGTCACAGCGGAGCCACTGGCAGACCGAAGGCCTGCAGAGGTGGTCGCACCCGGCGCGTAATCCAAGTCAGCCTGCCCGGGATACATTTCTGGTGAAGGCACCCGGTTCATGCGAGCGTAGTTGGGAATGGAGAGCATGGGTGACCCATCCTCCCATGTCCCTGTGACGGCTACCACTCCACCGAGCAGGTCGGGGCGCCAGCACGCCTGTAAGGGTTCCATGCTGATCGCCTGGTCGATGCGCTGTTGGTCTGCTGTCTCGACGTTGTAAATCAGCGGACCGTACTTCAGCGCGACGGAAGAACGATCGGCGATCACACGCTCGTCTGCCCTGATACGCTGCGGCACCAACGGGAGGTCCAACTCAATATGGTCGCCCATGCGCCATTCACGCGTCACGACGGCGTAACCCTTCTCAAGCTTCGGAGAAATCACCTCACCGTTGATCTTGAATGACGCAAAGCCCTGCACTTCCGGCGACTCACGATAGAGCTTGCTGGTATTGCGATTGGGGACTCGAACATAGACAGAAAAGGTACGCACGTCTTTCGGATTAACCGTTATGGCAACCGCTCCCTTCCAGGGGTAATCGGTCGTTTGTACCATTTCCAGCTCCGTGCCTGCGACCTTGCCCACCTGCATGCGACTACCCACAAACAGGTTCACATAAATACTGTCGCGGCCTTTGACATAGGTCCAGGTCGGCATCATTAACAACGTGCGTGGAATATTTCCAACGCAGCACGGACAGTCATGCCAGAGCGTGCGCTGCGTATTGATCAGGGGATTGGTATAGCAGAAGCTTTTGCCGTCGAGTGCAACGCCGCCGAGCAACGCGTTATACATCGTTTGCTCGTACAGGTCGGCATACTTCGCATCATGGTAGGCCAGGTTCAACTTGTATTGAAAGAAGATGACCCCGCAGCTGGAACACGACTCGCAATAGGCCTCATTCCGCAAAGCGTAGTTTGGGCCAAAGCCCTCAGACGTATCGCCGCTGCCAATCCCACCAGTTACGTAATATTTGCGGTTGACCATGTTGTGCCACAAGGACAATACGGCGCTCTGGTAATCCTTGTCGCCCGTTTCCGCTGCGATATCCGCCATGCCAGAGTAGAAGTACATGGCTCGCACTGCGTGGCCCACCGCCTCATACTGCTGGCCTGGTGGCAGGTGACTCTGGTCGTATTCTGACCCGCCGCGACGCGAATCCAGCAAGAATTTGGCCAATCGGATGTACGCGTCTCCGCTGCCAATCCCCTCCTGATCGTTCACAAACCGACCGAAGCGTACCAGCGCCTGCTCCATCTCCTGGTGACCATCAAACCACTCCTGTTTGCCAGGACCAATGTTGGCCACCCAACAGTCAGCCAGCCGCTTTGCCGCGTGATACATGCGCAAGTCTTTGCCGTCGGTCAGGGTGTAGTGATTGATCGCTGACTCGATAAAATAGCCCGAGACGTAGCCCTCATGGTTGCCGCGGTGTTCAGGGGACCAACGTTTCGGCCAGTCTGCCCGATTGGCAAGCGTGTAGGCTGTCTGGAGATAGCCGTCGGCCATCTGCGCAGCCAGGATGATCGGGATCCAACGGTCAAGTGTGGCCTGCATGTGCTGCTGCGCTGCGAGGATGTCTGGGTCTTCTTGTGGATCGACCATGAGCGCAAGGCACATGGATTCGACCGTCTGGTGGACCCAGGCATTGGAAAATACAAAGCCGCGATGCCTGGCGTGAAATTCGCCACGGTTGGCCTTTGCCGCTTCCACGAAGTTGTCGAGACCTCCATCGCCACGGTTCGGCGCCAGATCGGTACGTTCGCAGTAGGCGATACAGTGCGGAATCCAATCCACGATGAGCGTTTTGGCGCGCGCGCTCCACAGTGGGCTGTTGAGGGTATAGCGGCGGGTGTAAACGACATCGAGCCGGTCGCGGGGCGGCGCTGGCGCAGCATGCACGTGCACCTCCGCATGCGTCTCTTGGCCAGCATCCGACCCTGTCAGGCGCAGCACGTAGTCGCCTGGTGCGGAGAAGGAGGCGGTGGTGACAGCCAAGTTGGCATCTGCAAAACGAACGTCGCCTGGGCCGGTCAGTTTCGACCACTGCACCCGGTTATCGGTGCGGTTCTGCAGCCAGACGGCTGTGCCGGCCAGGTAGGTGTGGGCACCCATCACGACGGAACGGTCGACGCCGGCGTGGACGACCGGAGCAATGACCGGGACGGGACCGATGCCGTACACCTGCCACTCCAAAATGCCGGCACCCACGTGCGGCCCTGGAACGACCTCGAGCCGCAGCTTATCGGTGTGTACCGCTTTGAACGTGGTGACATTGAATGCGTTTGCTGTCACGCCGAAGCCCGCTACCTGCTCTACCGGTGACCATTGCGTGCTGTTCCAATACAGCAGGCGATAGGACGCAGGAACGGCAAGAGGTGCGGCAGCACTGCCGGGAGGTGCATCGGGCCGAGGCAGATCGATCGCCCAGTACACGGCGACGCGATCCATGGTGAGCGACTTGCTCCAGGTGTATTGCACCCATTCTGCTGGCTTGCCTGCCCCGGCTTCAGAACGAACGGCATAGAGCCCATGGCTTCGATCTGCGGAGTTCTGCGGTGCAATGTCGTCGTTCAATGCTCCGAGCTTGTTCTCGCTCGTGGCCGTCAGGCTTGTGGGGAGTGCTACCCGGGCAAGGTTGACTGCAGCATCGGCCCGCGTTATGGCAGCCTGTGCCCACGGCGCGTATACCACGGTTGCGGCACTGGCCAGGCTGGCCAGGAAGGTGCGCCGGTCGACGACCCCGACGTTCGGACCATTGCCTCTCTGTCGTTTGCCGAGGAAGTCGTTCCGATTCGAATCCATCATCGCTGTCCTTTTCACCACGTTCGCTGCCAGGAGAAGGGTAGTCTCTGCACCCTGCGGCGCAAGTCAGAACTCGTGCGATCCCGTACCTGAGTAAACGCTTTCTAACCCTTGTGCGCGTGAACCCATCGCAGGCCACCAGTGTACAGAAGCGGTTTCGGGCAAATCACAAAATTCCGAATGGGCGTGGAACGCGGACACCAAAGCAAGTTCATGACGGGAGACTGGAAAGCTCATTGGAGAGCGCGCCGTTTGAGAGCGCTCGGCCTCTGTTGGCTGTCCGCCTTCGGCGTAAGGTCGTCAAGGGAGCCCTTGGGTATCGCAGTTGTCTGGCGAATCAAGAGTTGAGTACCGATTGGCTTTTCCGGTGCGTGCTGCCGCCCTTCCACATGATTCCACAGTGCTTCGATTGCAGCTTCTGCGATGTCTTGTCGTGACATCAGGATGGACGTGAGGGGCGGAACCAGGTAGGCACCGATCTCAATTCCATCGAAGCCGATCACCGATAGATCCGTGGGAATTGAGATACCGGCTTCCTGGGCGGCGTGGATCACGCCAAGTGCGGAGAGATCATTGGAACAAAGGATCGCGGTTGGAGGTCGGTCCAGCGCGTGAAATGCTACCAGCGCCAGCTCTCCACTCTGAAGAGAATGGTCTCCGATGTACACAAGTTCCGCGGACTGCTGCATGCCGATCCGGCGAAACGCACGATCGAGGGCGGCTTTGCGCTTGGCGACCGATTCATGGTGCTGCGGCCCCAGCACCAGGCCGATACGCCGATGGCCAAGGACGGCAAGATGCTGAATCGCCTGCTGGATGCCGGTGTCGTAGTCCACCTGCACGGCGAACATGTTGGGGCCTTTCGGTGCAGAATCCATAAAGACCAGTGGCACGCCCTGCTCCGAAAATCTGTTCAGGAGCGGGCCTTCAATGCCAAAGGTCATGACCGCAACACCATCCACCTTCCGCTGAAGCATGCGATTGATGCACGTGCCCATGCGCTGAACGTCATAGGCGGTGGACGCAACCAACACCTCGTAGCCGAGCGAAACAGCTTTTTCCTCAAAATGTTGAAGCAGTTCCGGGAAGAATGGATTTCGCAGATTCGAGATGATCACGCCGAAGAGCCGGCTTCGCCCAGAGCTTAATGCCCGCGCCGATCCGTCGGGCAGGTAACCGATCTGCTCGATGGCTTCGCGAACGCGGCGCGCCAGCTCCGGTTGGACCTTTCCGCCGCCATTTACCACTCGCGAAACGGTTGCGATGGAGACTGCCGCTCGCCGCGCGACGGCAGTGATGCTTGGCCGCTCTGGTCGCAACAGGCCAGATCCATCGACGCGATCTACCGGATTGAGCTTGGGTCGGGCCATCCTCTCACTGAGACTAGCCCATCTCCGGGCGCTTCTGCAGTGGAAGTTTGAATGATAGCCGTGGCGCATTCAGACGCGAACGGGCGACCTTTAACGAGCAGTTTTCCTCCTGGTTTGATCCCCGTACAAAGGGACCAGAACTGACTGTGCTCCATGTTGCTGAGGAGGAGCGCATATGGTGTAATGAGCGCGGTAAACGCTTTCTCGATTGCAGGCAGCGAAAACCCTTCACCCCTGGGGACACACATGAGCGTTACAGCATCGCAAGAGATTTGGTTTGTCACGGGAAGCCAACATCTGTACGGACCAGGTCCGCTGGCAAAGGTCGCAGAACATTCCAAGGCCATCGCCGCATCGCTCAACAGTGAAATCAGCCTTCCCGTGCGCGTGGTGTTCAAGCCAGTGCTCACCACCGCTGACGAGATTGTTCGCCTTTGCCGGGACGCAAACAATGAGGATGGGTGCATCGGCCTTGTGCTGTGGATGCACACGTTTTCGCCGGCCAAGATGTGGATTGCTGGCCTGACTGCGCTGCGCAAGCCGTTTCTTCATCTGCACACACAGTTCAATCGCGAGCTGCCGTATTCCACGATTGATATGGATTTTATGAACCTGAACCAGGCGGCGCATGGTGACCGCGAGTTCGGCTTCATCACAGCCCGGTTGCGCCTGGCGCGCAAGGTCGTTGTTGGCTTTTGGCAGGATCCGGCGACCATCCAGGAGATTGGCACATGGACACGCGCCGCGCTTGGCTGGAATGAATCGCAACGCCTGAAGGTAGCCCGATTCGGGGACAACATGCGCAATGTCGCCGTAACAGAGGGCGACAAGGTTGAAGCGCAGAAGGTTTTTGGTTACACCGTCTCTGGCTATGGCATCGGTGATTTAACCGACCGTATGGCCGAGGTCAGCGACAGTGATGTAAGCAGCCTGGTGCAGGAGTACCGGGACACCTACACCATCACCGCCGATCACGATCGCCCGGATGCGCTCGCGGTTGCCGCGCGCATTGAGTTGGGTCTGCGTGCGTTCCTGACCGAAGGCGGCTTTGGCGCCTTCACAGATACCTTTGAAGACCTGCACGGCATGGGCCAGTTGCCCGGCATCGCGACGCAGCGTCTGATGGCGAGCGGTTTCGGCTTTGGCGGCGAAGGCGATTGGAAGACCGCTGCGCTCGTACGCATCATGAAGGTCATGGCGCAGGGCCTCACCTCTGGCGGCACAAGTTTTATGGAGGACTACACCTATGATTTTGCCGGCGAGCCGAAGATTCTTGGCTCGCATATGCTGGAAATCTGTCCCAGCATTGCGGCCGAAAAGCCTTCGCTGCAGGTGCATCCGCTGGGCATCGGCGGAAAGGCCGACCCGGTGCGGCTGGTGTTCACCTCGCCTGCAGGGCCTGCAGTGGTTGCCAGCATTGTAGATATGGGCAATCGGTTTCGCATGATTGTGAATGAGATTGACGTGGTCGCACCGGAGCAGGACCTGCCGAAGCTGCCGGTTGCACGCACAGTGTGGCTGCCGAAGCCAAGCCTGAAGGTAGCAGCGGCGGCGTGGATTTATGCCGGCGGCGCGCACCATACGGGATTTTCCCAGTCGCTGACGATGGAGCACATGGACGACTTTGCCGAAATTGCGGGCATTGAGCTGGTGCGCATCGACAGCGAAACCCGGTTGCACCAGCTGCGGCGCGAGCTGACGTGGAGCGATGCGGCCTACCGCATCGGACGGTAGCCGTGCTACTTCAAAAGCTGCGGGAAGAGGTGCTTGAGGCGAACCTGGAACTGGTGCGCCGGGGTCTCGTGCTGTACACGTTCGGGAATGCGTCTGGCGTTGATCGCGAGCAGGGTCTGGTCGTGATCAAGCCCTCCGGTGTGGACTATGACGCTTTAACGCCCGGGCATATGGTGGTCACCGACCTCCACGGCACAATCGTAGAGGGTAATCTCCGGCCGTCCTCGGATCTGGACACGCACACGCTGCTTTATCGCGAGTTCCCTGCCATTGGTGCGGTGGTTCACACGCATTCGGAATACGCCACCAGCTTCGCTCAGGCTGGCCTACCCATCCCTGCTTATGGCACTACGCACGCAGACTACTTCTATGGCCCTGTGCCGGTGACCGCACCGCTGAGTGATGAGGCGATTGGGGGTCGCTATGTGCATGAGACCGGACTTGCCATTGTCGCGCGCTTTCGAGAAGCAGGACGCGAGATCGATCCCTTGGCAGTACCGGCCTGCCTGGTCGCGGGGCACGCACCATTTGTTTGGGGCCGGACGCCCGAGGATGCCGCGCACCACGCAGTGGTGCTTGAGGCAGTGGCACGCATGGCGTATCGCACAACGCTGCTTCAGGCCAACTGCGAGAGCGTTTCGCAGGCGTTGCTTGATCGTCATTACTTTCGCAAGCATGGAGCATCCGCGACCTATGGACAGGGTAGTTAGCGCTTCTGGACCGTGGTCGTTACAACTGATGGAGACTGCATGAATCATCGCGTAAAGCACAGCATCACGTTCTTCGCCGTAGCTTGTTCGACTGCTCTGTACGCGCAACAGCCGCCTGCGGAGATCACGGTGCAGGTGGACAAGCCGTTGCACAGCATTGGTCCGAATTTCTACGGATTGATGACGGAGGAAATCAACTACTCCTACGACGGCGGTCTGTATGCGGAAATGATGCGCAATCGTACCTTCCACGATCACGGCTTTGGCGGTGTTGCGCATTGGAATCTGGACAACATCGGGACCGCGCGTTCCACGATGGAGGTTGACGCTGCAGAAGGCCCAAGCGCTGCCCTACCCCAAAGTCTGCGTGTCGACATCGCCTACGCTGATTCACAGAACGTCGCTGCGATTCGGAATGAGGGGTACTGGGGCATGGCGCTTGCTCCGGAGACCAGCTACACAGGCTCGCTGTATGCAAAGGCCGGCGCTTCAGGTTTCGGCCCGCTCACGGTCTCCCTCGTCAGTGATGTGACAGGCAAGATCGTCGCAACCGCCACGACAATGGATGTTTCCGGTGACTGGAAGAAGTACGATTTTGCGCTTAGAACGGGCAACATCGCCGCCTCCACCAACTATCACCTGACCGTTGCAGCGGGGCATAGCGGCAAGCTATGGCTAAGCCTCGTTTCCGTCTTTCCGCCAACCTACAAGGGCCGCGTAAACGGCAATCGTACTGACCTGATGGAGCTGATGGCGGGCATGCATCCGCGCTTTTTGCGTTTGCCGGGTGGTAACTACCTGGAAGGCGATCAGATCGATGAGCGCTTCGACTGGAAGACGACGATCGGTCCTCTGGTAGACCGGCCAACACACCGCTCCCCCTGGAATTACCAGTCTTCCGATGGCATGGGACTCCTGGAGTTTCTGGAGTGGACCGAGGACCTGAAGATTCAACCTGTACTTGCGGTGTTTGCAGGCTATGCGCTCAAGGGCGACCACATTCACCCCGGGCCGGCGCTTACACCGTATGTAGAGGACGCACTGGATGAGATTGAGTTCGTGACCGGCGATCCCTCCACCAAATGGGGAGCGGTACGCGCAAGGCTTGGTCATCCGGCTCCGTTCCCCCTGACGTATGTAGAGATCGGCAATGAGGACTGGTTCGACAGGTCCGGCAGTTACGAAGGCCGGTATGCGCAGTTTTACAAGGCCATCAAGGCAAGATATCCAAAGCTGGAACTGATTGCGACCGCCGAGTTGAAACGCATGAAGCCGGACGTGCAGGACGATCACTACTACAAGCGTGCGGACGAGTTCTTCGACTTTCTAAAGCACTACGACACGGTGGACCGCGCGAACAGTCCCAAGATTTTTATTGGCGAATGGGCCACCCGTGAAGGTAGTCCTACGACAAATATGGGTGCAGCGCTGGGCGACGCCGCATGGATGACGAGCATGGAGCGCAACAGCGACCTGATTGTCATGGCTGCCTACGCTCCCCTGTTTGTCAACGTGAACCCGGGCGGCATGCAGTGGGAGAGCGACCTGATTGGCTATGACGCCGCGAAGAGCTACGGTTCACCGGGCTACTATGCGCAGGCGCTGTTTGGCCAGTTTGTCGGGACGGAGGTCTCGAGCTCGCAAGCGTCGAAGATGGGTACTCGCTTTTTCTACTCGGCGACGGCAGATCCAGCCATGGGCGAAGTGTACTTAAAATTGGTGAATGCCGCATCCACAGCGCAAGCCGTCAACCTGCGGCTCGAGAGCAGCAAAGCGCTTGCAACGACGGCATCGATGTACTCTTTGAGCGGAACCAATCCCGCGATGACGAACAGTATCAAGGACCCAATGCGTGTCGTTCCCGTAAAGTCTTCGATCAAGGTGGGTCCAACATTTGAGCATACCGTGCCTCCGTACACCATCGAAGTTCTGGTCCTGGGCAAGCACTAGCCCAACGCATGCAGACAGTCCGTTCTGCACGGAGCGGAAATCGCGTTGCTGTCCCACAACGATGAAGAGGTATTGTATGAAGGCCATTGCAAGACGGATTGTTCTCTCGCTGATTGCAATGGCGATCACCGGTCTTGGTTTGCGTGCGCAGGTGCCAGTTGCCCAAGTGTTGAGCGGCGACATAGCCGGCGCCCACGACCCGTCCATAATTCATGCCGGTAAGACCTGGTACGTCTTTACAACGGGCAAGGCCCAGGATGGCGGTCAATTGGGCATCCGCTGCTCTGAAGATTTGCACGCATGGCGACACTGTGGGCATGTCTTCGACACCATCCCCCAGTGGATCCAGGAGCGTAGCCCGGAGACGAAGGAGCTGTGGGCACCGGATATTTCGTTCGAGCATGGCGAGTTTCGCATGTACTACGCCTACTCGGCTTTTGGAAAGAACACGTCGGGCATTGCGCTCGCAACGAACAAGACGCTGGACCGCGAAAGCCCGGACTACCACTGGAAAGACGACGGACTTGTGCTCGAGTCGAAGGTGGAAGACAACTTCAACGCCATTGATGCGAACTACGTGGAAGACGTGAACCATCATGCGTGGCTGGACTTTGGCAGCTTTTGGAGTGGCATCAAAATGCGAGCACTCGACGCCAATACAGGCAAGCTGTCCACCACAGATAGCAGGCTCTATGCCCTTGCATCTCGTGGTCGCGCTGACGGCTCAGAGGCGCATGCGCTGGGATTGCCACCGGATACGCAGGCCATTGAGGCGCCCTTCATTGTGGAACATGACGGTTTCTACTACCTTTTTTCTTCCTTTGACCTATGCTGTCGCGGAACGAGAAGTACGTATCGCACGATGGTTGGGCGTTCGAAGCAGATTACCGGGCCCTATCTTGACCGCACAGGAGTACCGATGTCGCAGGGCGGCGGCACCGCACTGTTGACAGCGAACGAGCGCTGGCTTGGCCCGGGCGGAGAATCTGTTGTGATGGGCAAGGTTGGGGCGCCTGACCTGCTGGTTTACCACGCTTACGACCACACGAAAGGCAAGCCCTCGCTGCAACTGTCGACCATCACCTGGCAGGACGGCTGGCCGCACGCTGCCCTGGCACACTAACGCCTGGATCAGGGCGACTGAATCCATGTATGGCTTGAAGCGCAGCTTTTCCTCGAGCGCTGTCATGCTTGGGGCGCCCGAACCGGTGTGTAGGACAACTGCGGCTTAGAAGCCCAGCTTGCCTATCAATGCTGAATGCACTTTCGTCAACCGGTATTTCTCTCAGTAAACGATCTTGTCTCATTCACAAGAGTTGGAGATTCTAGCCTGATTTGAAGGTAAGCTTACGTCCTGTTCGTCGGACGCTCAGAAGTCGCGATCTCCCGCAGCTGCCGCAGGATGCCGGACATGTCCTGCGGCACGCAGTTCTCATCGCCAAACCCGAAATACACGGTGCGGTACAGATCGTAAAGCTGCTGATACACCTTTACATGTTCAGGAATAGGTAGAAAGAGGCGGTAGTCCGGACACATCGCACGCTGGGCTTCGTCGATGGAGGTGAAGATACCGGCGGCAAGCTGCGCAAAGATGCCGGAGCCGATGCTGGTTGGCGTCGTATCTGGAACCAGTACCGTCTTGTTCAGCACGTCCGCGTAGATCTGGTTCAGCTTTTCATTTTGCTGTGGAATGCCACCCGCGTTAATAACTCGCTCGATCGGCACACCATGCCTTGCCATGCGATCCAGAATGATGCGGGTATGAAACGCCGTCCCTTCAATGGCGGCTACCAACTCGTCCTGCGCCGTATGCAATAGATTCCATCCCAGCGTGATGCCGCCGAGCTCACTCTTTACAAGGACGGTGCGATCACCGTTGTCCCAGGCCAGGCGCAGCAAGCCGGTCTGGCCAGGGCGGTACCCATCAATGCCTTGCGAAAGCTCTTTCAAATCGGTACCAGCACGCCTGGCAATTGCTTCAAAGATGTCGCCCACCGCAGAAAGACCAGCTTCTACACCCGTGAACCCCGGATGTACGCTTCCTGGAACAACGCCGCAAACGCCGGGAACCAGTTCCGTGGCGTAGCCCATGGCGATGATGCAGGTCGACGTCCCGACAACATTAACGACGTCTCCCTCGCGGCAACCAGCACCGATAGCGTCCCAGTGAGCGTCAAAGGCCCCAACAGGAATCGGAACGCCGGCACGCAGGTCAAGCTTTTCCGCCCACTCCGGTGACAGGACACCGGCGATGTTATCGGAGGTCAGAACCTCTCCCGCCATCTTGTCGCGTACCCCATCCAGCAGAGGATCAAGCGAGGAAAGGAATTCCTGGGAAGGGTATCCGCCCCACTTCGCATTCCACATCCACTTGTGTCCCATGGCGCAGACACTACGTTTGACGCTGTGCGGGTCGGTGATGCCGCACAAGGTTGCTGCGACCATGTCGCAATGCTCAAATGCCGACGCAAACTGATCGCGCTTGTCCGGGTTGTGTCGAAGCCAGTGCAACAATTTTGCCCAACCCCATTCATGCGAATACACACCGCCACACCATTGAATTGCCTCCACGTCCTGTGCGTGCGCCGCGGCAGTAATCTGCTGCGCCTCGCGTAGCGCGCGATGATCGCACCACAGGTAGTAGTCATCCAACGGTCGCAAGTTGCCGTCGACAAAGATCACGCTCGATCCTGTCGTATCAAGGGCGATCGCCTCAACGTCTGCTCCATTCACACCAGTCTGCTGCAGAACGTCGTGCATTGCAGTAGCCAGCGCCGCCATGTGGGCAGCATGGGATTGCGTGGCGAAATCCGGGTCCTCCCGCTTGCGGTGGAGAGGGTAGCTGGCAGAAGATGTGCCAAGCCGACCACGAACACTGTCCAGCAGAGTCACCCGTGTGCTCAAGGTGCCAAAATCAACTCCTGCGACGATTCTCATTCGCTGTTTGTGCCTTTGCATGACGGTTAGAAAACGTTTTCAGTATACAGACGGTTCAGTTGTGAATCGTCGGCCACGCCCGGCATCCTGGACGTCCGAATGAAGGACGATGTCGTATGGCGGCCAAAGTAGCTGAGAGTCCTCCTTCACGCAACAATCGGCACAGCGTACCGACCCAGAACGGCAGGATCCTGACAGGAGGGATCCTTCGTTCTACAGGTATGCGCTGTCTGTTTGCACCTGCTCTTCCCCGTTTCCAGGCGAGTCGACGACGTGGCGTAGCATACCTGGGCTACGCGCACGGCGACAGCACTCACACAAATCATCGCGACGAGTTCAAGGGCGGCCCGGCCGCACCTTTTCAGTGCGCATGCATGCCCTTACCTGACTGGCAAGGGTACGAATTCCTGTGGCGATCATCCAATGTTGGGGTGAGGGTTTATGGCACGTGTGTTCATTACCGGTTCGTCGGACGGTCTAGGCCTTATGGCCGCAACGCTGCTGTTAGAGGAGGGTCACACCGTCGTCGCGCATGCCCGTAACGAGGAACGTGCGGAACATACCCTTCGAGAACTTAGCGGTGCTGAGGCGGTCCTTACCGGTGATTTTGCCAGCCTTGACCAGACTCGTGCTCTTGCAGCCCAAGCTAATCAACTTGGCAGGTTCGATGCAGTCATCCACAATGCCGCAATCGGCTACAAGGAACGCAGTCGCAAGCTGACGGAGGACCATCTGCCGGAAGTGTTTCAAATTAACACCCTTGCGCCGTACGTCCTTGCAGCCCTGATGCACAAGCCCGGTCGCCTGGTGTTTGTCAGCTCTGAGCTGCACAGGAGGGGCAAACAGACCCTGGGCGACCTGCTCTGGGAGAGCCGGCAATGGAATGGAACCCAGGCTTACTCCGAGACCAAGTTTCATGACGTGCTGCTGGCGTTCGCGTTGGCCCGCATCTGGCCTGATGTGCTTTCGAACGCCATGGAACCTGGCTGGGTCCCGACAAAGATGGGCGGCCCAAATGCCTCTGGCGATCTGGACCAGGGTCACCGCACCCAGGTCTGGCTTGCGGTGAGCGAGGATCCACGTGCAAGAGTAACTGGCGAGTACTTCTTTCACCTCCAACAACGCAAGCCTGCAGACGCGACTCACCATCAAGGCGTGCAGGATGAGCTACTCACCACCTGTGCTCGCCTGTCGAATGTACAGGTGCAGGCATGAGGTTGCCAGAAGCGCGCCAAACGCGTGCGGTCCGGCCTGAGACAGGTCGGCCCGCAACACGCTGACACAGCAGGCTTATTCTGATGGGCGTGGTTTGTAGTCCACGCGCACCGTTTGAATCTGAAAGGGAGTGACGGGCAGCGTGATCTGGTCGTGTGCGACGGCGAGCGGAGACCCTTCGGGCGTCTCCATCAGGTTGACGACGGAGGCCGAGGTCGCGCCGGAGGGTACCGTCAGAACCACGTTGCCACCTTTGCCTTCCCATTCATAAAAACGGATCACGAGCGCATCGCTGTCTTCCGCTTTCTTGATCGCCGTGATGACTACGTTGGTTGCGTCGACTGCCGCGAAGGAGTGCTCCGGTTTTAGCTCACCTTCGTGCTCGGCCACCTGCATCGCCTGCAGCCTGTAATTGAAGTCGTAGCCGTGCTGCACCGTGCCGGCCTGCTTCCACGTACCGCCATGGGGGTACAGGGCATAGGCAAAATGATGCCGTTCCCGGTCCGCATCAGGATCCGGCCAAACGGGTGAGCGCAGGAGTGTGAGCCGAAGTTGATTGCCCACCGCATCGTACCCATACTTCGAGTTGTTGATCAGGCTAAAGCCATGCTGCCCATCTCCCAGGTCGGCCCAGCGCATTGCCGGTACTTCGAATCTGGCTTTTTCAAAGCTGTTGTTGCGCGTCGTGGGCCGCTCAATTGTTCCATACGGAATCTCAAAGGTCGCCGTTGCACTACTGGCCGCAAGTGGGAATGCCGCCTTGAGCAGAACATGCGCCTCGTGCCAATCGATATCGTTCAGTACTTCCACATGGTCGGCCTGCGTGCTAAGAATCAGGTCCTGCGTAAACGTGGAGCTCTGCCAGTGACGCGTCACGCGAATGACAGACCGTAGCGGACCAGACTCGGTCAGGGTAACGGAATCCACTGCATGGATCAGCGTTGGCGCGACGTCGTAGGTACCGGGATCGACATTCCAGGCGTCGTAATCCTTCGGCGTGTCTTTGAACGCCTGTAGCTCATTCCCGCAGCTACCTTGCGCGATGCTGTCAAAGTTCGTCTTCTTGTCGATCAACGACGTGATGCAGCCAGTCTGCGGGTCCACCACCAGACGCAGGTGACTATTCTCCAGCGTCAGGCCTTTGCTTGTCAGATCAGTCGGAAAACTGTGCTTTGCGGACGTGACCTCCAGCACCTTGTATCCCATCGAGGGAACAGCCTCTGCCTTAACGAGCAGCGTCGCGGAGTGGGTCTGCGGATCGCGTGACAGGATTTGCGACGGAACGGTGTGCTTCTCAGCATCCAGGACCGAGAGGTTTTCTCCATCGCCGGAGGGCAGCTGTACCTTGACCTCGACCAGACCATCACGATTCCAGGCAAGTGGGTTCATCACCAGCACGGGGACGCCATTCTTTACGCGTGTGTCGACTCTTGCCGCAATGGTGTGCAGGGAGTTCTGGCTAATCTCATTGGTCGCCCAATGCACCTGGTCATAGTCCTTCTGCGCCTCGCGGTAGATTGTGCCAATGCCCGATCCAGCAGCCAGGTCATGAAACTGGTTGAACAGCACGTGCTTCCACGCACTTGCCAGTTCGTCGCCGGGATAGGTACGGCCATCGATCCATGCCAGCGAGGCGTATTTTTCCGCGTTCAACACCCACTCTTCGCTGTCGCGCATGTTGCGCTTGTGATCGGCCTGGGTGGTGAAGACACCACGGTGGTACTCCAGGTAAAGCTCGTCATTCCACGTCGGCACAGAAATCTGGTTCGCCGCAGGTGTTGGTAGCGTCGTGTTTCCGCCGGCCAGACTGCTGTAATTCCAGGTAGGCGACGTCGAGCCGACCTGCGTCTCAACGCGGCTGAAATAGGCCTGCGCCGTGCCGAACTCTTCGTGCGCTGTGACCTTGCCCGGCTCCATCCAGTGCAGCGCCTCATCCAGCATATTGCGCGTAGGCCCGCCACCATGGTCGCCGACACCGTACAGATCCATCATTTCAGCCAGGCCCGGCGCACGCTTCCGCGCAGAAGCCATGTCTTCCGACAGTCGTGTGGGTGCCATGTCGGTGTTGCCGTAGCCCTCCGGGAAGTACGTCAATACCTTGCTGCCGTCCGGGCTCTGCCACCAGAACAGCTTGAGCGGAAGCTGGTTGGTGTCATTCCAGGTCATTTTTTGCGTGACGAAGTAGTCGATCCCTGAGCGCTTGTAGATCTGCGGGAGCTGCCAGTTATAGCCGAACGAGTCGGGATTCCAGCCGATGCGCGTGGTCTTCCCATACAGCTTTTGGAAGGTGCGTTGACCTAACAGAATCTGCCGCACCAGCGACTCGCCGTCGGGCATGTTCAGGTCGGGCTCCAGCCACATGCCACCTACCAGTTCCCAACGTCCTTCCTGCACGCGCTGTTTGATCTGCGCGTTCAGCTGCGGGTACTTATCGGCCATCCACTGGCTGTATACCGCTGCCGACTGTGTGTAGGTATAGGTCGGGTACTCACTCATCAGCTGTGCAGCGCTTCCAAACGTGCGCTTTACCACATCGACCGTCTCAGTCCAGGGCCACAGCCAGGCTGCATCGATATGGGAATTTCCGGTGAGGTGGAAGGTGTACTGCTGCAAGGCTGGCCGAAGCGCTTCAAGTGTCGTCTGTGCCTGCTTGAGAGAAGCATCGAACGATACCTGATTTCCTTGTGTCAGCGCGGAGAACTTGACCTGTTCAATGGCCGTCTTTAGCGTGCGCTGGCTGGTCTCCGCGGTTGCTGGTTTGATGGAAACAAGATAGGCGGCGCCGGTCATTTCCTCACGCAGGTCTTGCGGATTGGGTCGGGCGGGCGCGAAGCTGATCTTCATCTCCACACGGTCGAAATGCTTGTCATCAACGGTAGGCAGCAGCTTGACCGCGACGAGTACCTTTTCGCCGGGCTTTGCGTTATGAAACAGCTCGACCTGCTCCAGGTCGTCCCCAAGTGCCACGCGTCGACCGTTGAAGTACAGGATTTCCGGCATGGGTCCGTTGGCCGAGGCACGAAACCGGAAGCTGATATCGGTGCCACTCAGATCGTAGCCATGCAGGGAGCGCGGAACCTCAATGGTTCGCCGATACCAGACGGCATCCTTGCTGGCAGAACTCTTGGCCTGCACGGTCTGCCACGCGCTGTCGTCGAGCGTTGGGCTTTCGCCATGCGGCACATCACCTGCATGCATCTTCCAGGAGCCGTCCGGCAGCGACTGCAGATCCTGCAACTGTCGGAGCACCGCCTGGTCCGAAGTCGAAAGGGCCGAAGGTCCAGAAACTGCGCTCTGAGCCAGCGTTGCACTGGCAAAAAAGGCACTGGCAACCAGACAGAGCAAGTTGCGGGACAGAGCGGGAGACTGCATGCATTCCACCTCAACGTTCTTGAATTCTATGTGCGTGTGTAAAACGTGCTGCTGAACTTCCTGCAGAATGCACGCACGTGGGCCCGACTGCATCCAGCAGTTGTCCTATCCTGCTTGAAACAAGGATGTTTTTGCAATCGATCGATGATCTTTGATCTGCGCGCACCCGAGATGCTCATACCCGTCGAGGGCTACCACGCAGCTATGGTGCGTGCAAGCCGTCGACAAGGGACGTTCGATAGGCTCGCCAGCCCGGCAGCGCGCCCAGCATCGCTGCCAAGGTAACCGTGGCCAAGGCGTAAAGTTGCACGCGAAGCGAAGGTGGGCTGAGCAGAACAGGCAGGCCGGTCCAGCGCTCGATCATCGTGTGAAGTGCAAGGAGCGTTGCGTAGAGTGCGATCAGGCCAAGGACCGTACCGGCAAAGGCGATGAGCGCGGCCTCTGCGATAAACAGAGTGAAGACCTGCCGCGTGTGCAGGCCGACGGAACGCAGAATTGCAATCTCGCGGCGACGCTCGTTGAGGGCGGTATACAGGGCCGCGACCATGCTCAGGAGCCCGACGACGAGTACCGCGGCAGACACAAGGGAGAGTGCGGTGTCTGCATCGTTCATCAGCGCCCAGAATTGTTGCAGCGTGTAGGCGGGAATAATGGCGGTCAGTGGTTCCGGCTTGTAGGTATTGATCTCTCGCTGCAGGTACAGCGTGCTGATGCGGGACTTGCTTGCGAGCAAGAAAGCGGTAATGGTGTCGACCCTGAGCTTGGATGGGTCGAGCGCTGGAACCGCCTCGCCAATAGCGGGCGGGGTGCCGCCACTCCAGCCAAAGTGCATGGCTTCTTCCCCAAGCAGCGTGATGTAAACGGCGCTGTCCACAGGCGTTGCAGTGCGGTCAAGGATACCAGCGACGGTGAAAGCAACGTTCTCGTGCTGCAGAATCGAGTGCTCCTGAATGCCGTGGGAGAGGGTGAGTTTCTGGCCAAGCTTCAGGTGAAGGCGACCGGCGACCTCTGCGCCAAGGACCGTGTCGAGGAAGCGTTGGGGCGCGGTTCCCTGGGCAAGGCGGAGTGCCTGGCCGCCGCGGTAGCGGTAGTGGTGATAGAGATTATCGTCAGTGGCCACGACCCGGTAACCGTGAAACGAGTCCCCAAGAGAAATGGGGATGGTCCACGCAACGGCAGGATGGTGCGCAAAATGTTGATAGGTATCCCAGGAGATATCGTTGGCAGCATTGCCGATGTGGAAGACCGTCGATAGCAGCAGCGGCAGGTCGCCACCCCGGGCGCCGACGACAAGATCCGTCCTGGAAACCGTACCGGCAAACCCTGCGCGCATGCCACGGCGCACGGCGTCTACGCCGGCGAGCAGCATGATTGAAAGCGCGATGGAAAACACGGTCAGCATCGTTGTGACGCGCCGGGCGCGCAGGGACTTCAAGGCGAGGCGGAGAAGGATCATGACTGGACCTGCTGCACGACGCGGTTGATGGTTGCGAGCGAGAGCGTACGATCAAAGTGGGTGGCTAGGCTGCGGTCGTGGGAGACGAAGAGCAGCGTGGCTCGGGATTCCTGAGTGAGTTCGGTGAGCAGGTCAAGAAAGCTGTTACGGCGGTCCGTATCGAGGGCGCTGGTAGGCTCGTCCGCAATCAACAGCGGGGGAGCGCCGATGATGGCTCGGGCAATAGCGACACGCTGCTGCTGACCCACGGAAAGCTGGGTGACAGGTGCGTGAAGGTGAGCATGAATGTCGAGGCGATGGGCAAGACGGGCGACTTCATGCGGAATGGTTGCAGACTGAATGCGGGCGCGACGCTGCGGATGCAATTCGCAGGGCAGCGCAATGTTCTCGGCCGTGGAAAGGTAAGGGATAAGGTTGAAGCCCTGGAAAATGTAGCCAATGCTGGAGCCACGAACGCTGTCTCTTGCCGCGGCGGAAAGCCGGTTAAAGTCCTGCCCGAGAACACGGACCGTGCCGCTGGATGGTGTAAGGACGCCCGAGAGGATGCCAAGGAGGGTCGTTTTGCCCCCGCCGGAGGGCCCATAAAGAAAAGCACGCTCCCCGGCAGAAACACGGAACTCGTCGATGTCTAAAATCTGCGGTCCACGAGGGTAAGCAAAAACGACATCGCGCAGATGAATTGCCGACTCTTTGTTCATGAACTACTGCGCGTAGGGCTGGACGGAGTCACCGTCGAGGTTGAACGAGACGTCGCCATAGGGACTCTGAACGGTCGCGACGTGGAGCTGGCCACTGACAACGATCGGTTCCGTAAAGCTCATCTTGGCGTGCTTCCCGTTTCGCAGCTTGATATAGATCATCTGGTTGGGCGGTGGCGGCGGCACATGGATGCACGCGCCAGCAAAGGGGACGAGCAGGAACTCCGTAACCTGATCAGCATCATCTTCGAGCGGCACCATGAAGCCGGGTACCGACACAGTCTTCCTGTCGAGAGCGCGTGCCGGGGACGGTGCCACGCTGCTGGTCAACGTTTTTAAGGTGGACCAGGTAACAGGCTGCGGTGCCGGCACGGCTGCCAAAAGCAGAGGTGTTGCCGTGAGAAGTGCGAAGAGGCGTCTCATCGTAGTCTCCGGTTATTGGATGCGAGCAGAAACGCAAGGGCACACCCTGTTGCAACGCCCAATTGGAATCAAAAGATCACTTCTTCGGAACTGCTTTATCCTCCGTCTGGGGCGGGCCGCCTGCCGGTGTGGAGACCGGGAATCGCTGACCGCGGGTTGCGCCAAAGGGCCGTTCGTTGAAGGTGGTCCAACGGCGGGACTGGCGCTCGTCGGCAGAATGCTTGACTGCGTCCCACGAGTCGGCGGAGATCCCGTTCAGGTCGTAGACGACCTTGCCATCTTTCAGTGTGAGTTCGCAGACCAGCTTCTGGGTGCCCATGGCCTTTGTGTTGTACATATCAACAAAGCCGAAAGCCCCAGTTTCGACCGAGAGCACGGCCACATCCGCGATGCCGCCCAGGGACAGATTGCCATACTGCTCCTGCTTGATTTCATGGGCAGGGTTAGCGGTCATCTCGGCAACAACCTGCGGAACGGTTTCGCCCAGGACCATGAGCTTGTCCGCCACATTCAGCAGGTCCTTCATGCCGTTATTCATAGAGCCGACGTGCAGGTCAGTGGAGATTGAGTCGGGCAAGTAGCCAGATTTGACGATGGGTGCGGCGACAGTCCAGGCAAAGCTGCCGCCGCCATGGCCCACATCGCAATAGATGCCGCGCTTGCGCATCACGAGCAGGGCTTCGGATGGCAGTCCGGTTTGCGGGTTCTGCTCACCGCGCAGGCCAGAGAAACAGTGGGTGTAGATATCGCCCGGTCGCAGGTGGGTTGACACAAGTTCCAACAGGGGGCGTTCGATGCGACGAGCGCCGTAGTCGATCATGACCGGGATGTTTGCAAGATTGCCGGCCATGACTGCCTGGTCGTACGGCTTCCACTCCGGGCCGGTGAAGTGCGCGCTCTTTACACCAACAATCAGGCCCGGAAACTTGAGCGCTTTCTCGCCCGTGGCCTTGCCGTCCATGTCATCCAGGTTGTCTTCATACTTGGCTCCGCGCATGCCGGAGCCGACGATGTTGAGTTCGGCGAGGATACGGGTACGGCTCCGGTCGATGACGCGGCTCTTGAAGTCGTCAAAGTCGCGCCAGCCCGAGCTTCCCGCATCCACCACGGTGGTCACACCATTGCGAAAGGTGAACCCATCCGGATAAACCGACAGGTCGCCCGCATAAGAACCCTTTTCCCCGGTTCCTGCATACACATGGACATGCAGGTCAATAAGACCTGGCGTCACGTAGAAGCCCTTCACATCAATCGTTTTCAGGGCATCCTTTGGACTCAGGTTTTGGCCAACAGCGACAATCCTGCCGTCCTTGATACCGACATCGCTGTCAGCATCAACGTGATTCTTCGCATCGAGCACATGGCCGTGGACAAGAAGCAGATCGTACGGCAGTGGGTTGGGCGGCAGCGCCGGACCCCGGCCGTCACCCTCCTGTGCGACGGCGACAGAGGCGAGGCAGGCAGCCATCGCAAGCAGGACTGTGCAGCAGGAACGAAAAAGCATCGGTGCTCCTTTAGGCTTTGGTCGCGAGGAAGGTGGCGCTACCGTACTCGCCCATCTTCACCGTGCCGGACATGTTCTGTCCCTGCACGGTGCCGCTGAAGTGAAACGGAACGTTATAGCCGCTCGCCGCCATGTCGCTGTTCAACTCAATCTGGTTCGCAACGACTTTTCCCTTGAATTGAGCGTTGAAGATTTCACCTTTCTGTGTCCCCGTCAGTGCCGCGTCAAACTGCTGCAGAACAAACTGCTGGTGACCCACGCCCTGGGGATACGTGATCACTGCATTCCACGTACCGGCAACCTGCTGTGTGGGCCCCGTGGGCACGCTTGGATTTGAATGCTGACCCGGGTTGCGTAGAAGGTGAGAGATGGATTTTCCCACGATAGCGGCATCGCCGGGCTGCATCATGTACGGCATAATTGTGATCGACGAAGCCATGTTGTCGGGCCGCTTGCCGTCACCGCCCATGACGAGAACGCGAGGAGTAGCTGCGTCCAGAGCTGCGGCAAGCTCAGTACCGGTGATGCCAACGGCCGCGCCATCCCACTTGATGTGGAGCAGCGGCGCCCGATTGGAGAGATCGGCGGTCGGCATTTCCACCGCCGTTGTCAGCGACGGAATGCCGTTGAGCGCCGTGCCGATCTCGTTGTCCCACGCGAGCCATTGCGCCTGCTCCGCCACATGGTCGCGCTTATACCACTCGCGCACGGCAGCCAGCATTCCCATGGCTTCTTCCTTGCCCACCTTCAGGGCGCGACCCCAGTTGTGGTGCGGTGCGGCATTCCAGTACGCCGCCTCAACCAGGTCCTTCGGGCCGAGAAGCACGCCCGCGGCCTGCGGTCCACGCATGCACTTGCCGCCGGAATAGCCGACGAACGTTGCGCCCGCTGCAAGGTGAATATTTGGAACGAGCGGTTCTTCCGCGGCCGCATCGACGAACACGGGAACGTTTTTCTCCTTAGCAATGGCACAAACCGTCTTGATGGAGAGAGGCTCTTCAAAGGCGCGCGGTCCGGAGATGATGTAGATCATCGCGGTGCGCTCGTTGAGTTTGGCGCGCATCTCGTCCGCGGTCTCAACCTCCACGATCTTGGGGCCAGACATCCTCACGCCAAAGTCATAGGCATTGCGCGAATACTTGGGGAAAACCACCTCATCGCGCACGCGGGTGTAAGGAAAGGCCTGCGAAAGCTCCGGATCCATGCCAACACAGCAGGCCGTGGTTGCAAGTGCAATCGCGGCCTCGCAGCCACAGGTTACGATGGCGCCGGGCGCACCCATCAGACCGGCGATTTCCTTGCCAACGGCAGCCATCATCTCTTCCATCTGCACGTAATACTGCGACGCTTCGAACATGGCCTGCTTCACAGACGGCAGCGACTGCGAGCCCGAAATGATGGTGTAAGTACCGCGGGCATTCACGATAGGCCGCACGCCGATTTGCGTGAACAGGTTGCTGGTGAGCGTTCCCTGCGCGGTGAGCTGGTGCGTCGTGAGTGCCGTAGGATCGGCAGCGGTGGTGACGGCATGCAGTGGGGCTGCAAAGGCAGCGGCGGAAAAGATACCGGACTGCTTGAGAACATCACGCCGCGACCAGCGCGGCACATGTGCAAGAGGCATGAAGGACTCCATGGTTGCCGTGCAATTAAAGGGAAGCGATGCAGTCGATTTCGACCAGGGAATCGCCCGGAACACCGGAAACAGCGACAGTGGTGCGGACGGGCGGCGTACTGCCCCAGCGACCCGCGTACGCTGTATTCATGCGTGTGTAATTGGCAAGGTCACTCAGGTAGACGTTCACCTTGAGTACCTTCTCCATGGAGGACCCGGCTGCGATCAGATTCTGCTCCATTTCATCCAGCACGTGCTTGGTGTGCTCCTCGATGGTTCCTTTGAAGTGTGCGCCAATGCCGGCGATGAATACCAGATTGCCGAACGTAACGATGCCGTTAAACAGAGGTCCCTTGGGCGGCGCAGTGGGCGTGCTTGCCGCTGGCACGGGGACTGCAGGTGCGGTAGCGCCGGGCGACGGAGGCGGTGACACGCGGTGGACTGCCTTTTTCTCCCAGACAGGCTGGGGTGCCTGCGCCTCAGCCTGCGGCGTGAGTGCAGCCAGCCCGGTGACGCCGGCGGCTGCAGCAGCGGCGTTCTTGAGAAGACCTCTGCGGGTTTGTGCCTTCATAAATTTGCCTCTCCTGATTCGGTCGTGACATTAAGTTCGCATGAGCGCCGCTCGCAAGCGGCGGCCAACGGTCGCATCCTCGCCGGGCTGTAGCATCCAGACGCCGACGACAAGAGTGTTGGCATCGGACGGAATGCCCTGGTTCGGTGGGCGACCGGTGTTTGGGTTTAATTCGATGGCAGGCTGCGTAGAACGCAAAGCTGCCACGATCTGCTGCGTGGTGATGCCGGTCACCGCGGGATCAAAGCGAATGAGCAGATGCGGCACGTGATTGGCAATGCGGGGTACGACCGTTTCCGTGCGGACCGACGGTAGGTCGCGCACCATGGAAGCGATCAGGTCGACCCGCCTCTGGTAGTCGGCCTGCATCGACTCTTCGGTGTGCGACAAGACCCAGTCCACGGCAGCCACCATGCCGACAATCTGTTCCTTGGCAACCTTCATCCCTCGACCGACGCCGTCCGTTGGGTTATTGTTGGCGGCGGCAAGGTCGGTGAGTTGCTTTCGGCCAAGCAGTAGTCCGGCATTTTGCGGTCCACGCATGCCCTTGCCGCCGGAAAAGGACACCAGGTCGAAGCCCATGCCGGTGTAGTTCCAGAGATTCGAAATGGGCGGCATATCTGCGGCAGCATCAAGGTGGCAAGCAATACCATGCTCGTGGGCGACGCGGAGCCAGTCTTCCCGGCCAATTTGGGCGGGGCCCTCGGGGCCAATCTCATCTTCTGCGGCGTTAAAGAAGTTGGTCATGCAGGCGTTGCCGGACGCGCAGGCAAGCCTGTAGTCCTCCATTGTCACAACTTCCGTAACGCGAGCACCACACAGAAACATGGCATGGTCGTAACCGTACCTGTGGGCGCGCTGTACGATGACCTGCGTCTTCATGGCGGGTGTCACAGCCTGGGGCATGTCGAGCGGGCCGATGTAATTCGCAAGCTGCATGCACGCTGCGGTCGCCAGCGAGATGGCACCAGACGCACCAGAGGTAATCACCGCGCCTTCACAGCGCAGGCGCTTGGCGACGTACTCCCCTGCCCTGGTTTGCAGGTCGTGCAGGCGGACGGGATGAAGCGCCGCCTGCTGCACGGCAGCGACAACCTGCGGCGGCATGCAGGCAGCGCTGAGCGTGGTGTAGGTACCTGCCGCGTTGATGATTTTGGGGACGCCGAGCCTGTCGTAATAGTCCGTCGCCGGTGCCGCTGGGTTCGTCTCGGCCTGTAGAGGAGACACGCCCAAAGCTGTCCCAACCAGGCCCACCATACGCACAAATCCGCGCCGGGAGAACAGCGCACTCTGCGATGGCGTTGATGGAGGGGTCATGCGAGATGCTCCTAGATGCGACCGAACTGCTTGACGGCTTCCACGATGGAATGGAACTTTTCCAGATAGGGGTACATGCTGTGTTCGCTATTGTCGAGCTGCTGTGCGCGGATCAAAACCTCTGCCGCATGGAGCCGTGGGACGACGACAACACCGTCCTGGTCGGCGACGATGATGTCGTTTGCATCGACGTGGGTCCCCGCCACCTCAAGGGGGATATTCATGCCGCCGAAGCGATAATGCCCGACGGAGGTGGAGGGCACCGGACCGGTCGCATAGACCGGGAAGCCGATACGCTTGAGTTGGGGAAGATCGCGAACACCACCATCCACAACCGCGCCTACAAAACCCCGGGAGAACATGGCCGTGCCCATCAGACCACCCATACCCGCGATGTCGGCGCCATCCTCGACCTTCATCACGTATACCGAGCCCACGCCGCCGGTGTCGATGGCCGACAGCATGCCACTGAGCGCCTGCGGATCTTTGTTCTCCTCTTTCTTGAGCAGCACTGTTAGAGCTATGCCCGCAAACTTCGTTGGGAAAATAGATTGCATGGTGTGGGCCATGTAGTGCTTTTCATGAAGGACCTGCTCCTCCGCATCCGACACCGAAGCGGCTTCGACATGCCGGTATTCCTCAAGCATGAGACTGGGATTGCGTTCAAAATCGGCCTGCGTCAGCGGTGTGCCGGCGTGCACCATGGCTGTTCCCCCTGCAACCGTGAGTGCCACGGCCATCGAAAGGACGCCAAGACGAAGGGTAATTCGAACCGGCATTGCGTCTGGACCTCGTGCGATGTTGTCTTGGGGAACGATAGCAGTATCGTAACGTCACTTGCGACGGGTTACGGTGGTCCTTTGCCCTAGAAGCGCTGGCAAGATGCATACGAATTCAGAAATTGATCTTGCCGGCCAGCTGCAGGATGCGTGGACTGCCAAGGTTGTTGGAGGGGGTTGAGGTGATTTGGCCGAACGTGGAGCCGGCGAAGCCGAAGGTACCGTTGGTGGCCGAGGGCAATGTTGTGTTACCCGGGTTGGCGAGGTTCGCGTGGTTGAAAACGTTGAAGGCCTCCGCGCGGAACTGGAGGCGGACGCGCTCGCGCACGGGAAAGTCTTTGAAAACCGACAGATCGGTATTGGAAGCGCCAGGGCCACGCTGATCATTGCGATGCGAGTTGCCGAACGTGTAAAGCGCCGGCAGGCCGTAGGCCGTGGTGTCGACACAGCTTGTCCTGGAGATATAGAAGGACTTGCCGCAGCTGAACCTGGGCGCGTGGACGTAATTGGGGCGCTGGGTACCGATTCCACCGACATTTGCCTGATCGTTGGTGATCCCGACGTTGAACGGCTGGCCACCTTGAATCGTGACAATCGTGTTCACGTGCCAGCCTCCGGCCAGCGCGTCCACGGCCCGGCCATAGCGCTGCAGGGTAGGCAAAGCATAGGCAGCCGTGCCGACAAAGCGGTTACGGATATCCCAGTTGGCATCGCCGTAGTCGGCTTTGACGTTGTACTGAATCATGGCGGTGCCACCGCCGTTGGAATCGTTCGACGTATCCATCGTGTGCGCCCAGGTGTAGCTCAGGTTCAGATCGAGGCCGTGGTAATTGGGACGACGGTAGATCACCGTGAGGCCGTGATATGTGGAAAAGCTGTCATCCTGAATCTGACGAATCTGGCCGAAAAGTTGGTACGGTCGGCGCGGGTTCACACTTCCGGCGCCGGGCCGTGGCTGGTTTGGGTAATAGGACCGGTCCAGGTAAATGCCGCGCGAGCCAAGGTATTGGAATTCCAGTGCGCTGCCAGGCGTAAGTTCGACGCCAGTGTCGAGGTTCCATTGGTATAGCCGGGGCGTCGGCAGGTAGGGATTGTCGGTAAAGGCTGATTGGTACGTTCCGGGTGTGCCTGCCACCGCTGAGGCCGAGCCGCTGCCGCCTCCGGAAGGATTGGCAAAGTTTTGGGTAGCGATGCCGCTGGTCGCACCGCTAAAGGTGGTGGACGCCGCGAAAGGGTAATTGCTGGTCGTCAAGGTGAACGAGTTCAGCTGATTCGGATTGTAGTAAATGCCGCCACCGGCGCGGATCACGATTTTTTCGTTGGCACGGTACGCCAGGCCCAGCCGCGGAGAAACCAGGTTCAGGTTCGAGCCGTGGAATTTAAACCCAGGATCAGGAACGTAGGCCGCGCCGGTCGTCGCGGTGCTGGTCGGAACCAACGCGGTGTAGGTGCTGTTCAGGACACGTCCCACACCATTCAGGCTGTACGGCACCAAAGGAAGTTCATAGCGAACGCCGTATAGCACCGTGAGCTTTTGCGACGCCTGCCAGTTGTCCTGGACGAAGAAGCCATTGCGCCATTCGGCGACGGAACCCTTGACCTGCGTCAATGGCGTAACAACGGTCTGCGAGTAACCAGTCAGGAAGTCGGCCGCAGGATTGCCGGAGTAGTTTCCCGTAAAGGTGAACTGGCCCCGATTCTGATTGGTCGCAGCACGACCGATACTGAGACGGCGAATGTCCACGCCGGCCATCACGTCGTGCCTGCTGATGGAATAGCTGATCTGGTCATAGCCGTGCAGGGCGCGGTCGTCCTGGTACCAGTTGGTTCCTTCAGCCCCAAGCCCCTGGTAGCTGCCCGAAGGGAATGCAATGGTGGGGATGCCGGGATTGTTGTTCGTTGTGTCTGCGGTAAAACCAGGAATTCCAAGAGCGGTGCCCGCGTTGTTGGGACCGTTGACGGCAAAGTAGTTCAGCGAATTGGACTGGAACTTGTTATAGCCCAAGCGCAGATCGTTGATCAGCTTGGGAGTAAAAATCTGTGTGTAACCGACAGCACCGTTGGAATCCGTTGTGGGTGAGTACGCCTGGGAGGTGGTGACAATGGCGCCATTCACAGCGTTGCTTTTCTCGTACGTGTAGCGCGCAAACAGGCGAATCTTTTCGCTGATGTTGTAGTCGACGCGGTCCAGCGTTTCGTTCTTGTTAAAGACACTGCCCACAAGGCCATTGAAGTTTGTGCCTGTTCCCGCGACATTGGGGTGCGGGTAGTAGGCCAGCAGGGCAGTTGCGATGGGAGAGATGTTTGTGACCTGGTTGTTAAGGTAGTTGGCTCCAGTTGCCGGATTTTTAAGCCGCACACCCGCGCCGGTATTGCAGATTCCCGCGGTGTAGGCGGTACACAGGGCGGAAAAATCGCCAGTACGCATGGCATCGGTAAGGAGCTGACCTGTAAGGCTGGCCTGCGAAATGCGACGTGTTCCCTCGTACGAACCGACAAAAAAGGCCTTGTCGCGACCGTTAAACAGGTGCGGTACAACGATCGGACCGCCCAGTTCGAACCCAAACTGATTGAAGCGAAGAACGGGCGTACGGGAGCTGCTAAGGGCTGTGAATGGCTTGGCGTTGAAGAAGTCGTTTTGAACGTAATCGTAGGCAGTACCGTGAATTTGATTGGTACCCGACTTGGTATCGACATTGATGTGGACGCCCAGGTAGGCGCCGTACTGCGCGGTGTAATTTCCGGTTTGCGTCTGCACCGCTGCAACGGCGTCCGGGTTGGGCGTGACCGGTGAACTGGAGATGAGCGAGTTCATGATCGTGATGCCGTCGAGGGTCAGCGAATTATTGACTTCACGTGTGCCGGCGCCGATAAAATTCGCGCCCGGGGGCGTACCCGTGTAAGAAGTCTTCGGCCCCACGATGATATTGGACGCTGTCGCTGCAAGTTCAAGCACACGGCGGCTATTCAGGGGCAGGTTGGCGACCTGCTTGGCTGTAAGCGTTTCGCCGATGACGGCATCGTCGGTCGACAGGGGCGGCGTCGCTGCTGTGACGGTCACAGCCTCCGTCGTCGTGCCCACCGGCAGGGACAGGTCCGCGCGCACGGCAAGATTGAGCGTGACGGCAACGCCCGTCGCCGTCACGGTACGGAAGCCCTGCTCTTCTGCAGTGATGTCATAGGTGCCCGGGATGACGAACGGGATGGAGAAGTATCCTTCGGCGTTGGTCTTGCCGGGGTAAGCAACCTTGGTGTCGCGATTGACCGCGGTGACGTTCACCCCGACCAGAACTGCGCCGGCTGCATCGGTAACGGTGCCCACGACCATCGTGTTGTTGGCTACCTGAGCATGCGCTGCCGTCGCGCAGAGCACAACGGCACTGGAACCGAAGAATCGTTTCGTCATGAGGCCCTCCTGAAACAGCGCGCAAACTTTGTGAGTTTTTCCCGCAAAGCTGGACAAATGCAGCACCGCGAACTCACGCGCAACGCAAGAGAAGCGAGTGCCCTGCGAAACGCTGGAGCCGTGGCAGAATGTCAAATCGTTGGTGGTAGCACCGATTGAAACACATTCCGCACACACCCATGCGGGGCGAATGACGCAATTCCTTTTTAGGCAAATGGCCTACGGCGCCGCTAGTCGAAATGCACGAGGCCACGCTGCAGGGCATAGATGGTGGCCTGGGTGCGATCGCGAACACCCATTTTCTCCAACATGGAGGAGACGTGGATGCGTACGGTCTTCTCTGCAATGCCAAGCTGGTCAGCAATCTCACGATTCGAACGGCCCTGCGTGATACAGAGCAGGACTTCTCGTTCGCGGGGAGTCAGTTCTACCGACGGCATGCGTTCCGCCAGCCGATCAAGCGCAACACGAGGAAGGTAGCGCAGGTAGCGCGCAACGCTCTGGATGGCGTTGATCACCTCGTCGCCACTGGCGTCTTTGGTCAGGTACGCCATGGCGCCGGCCTGCAGCGCGCGATAGATGTCTTCGGATCCCTGATAGTTTGACAGCACGACGATGCGGGCAGGGTGGCGCTCTTTCTTGAGCGCGGCAATCACCTCAAAGCCGCTGACTTTGGGCAGGCGCAGATCAAGCACGACAACATCCGGCTGCAGCTGACGATAGAGTCCGATTCCCTGCTCGCCGTCCACGGCTTCACCCACAATGCGGATCTGCGTGTGGTTCGCCAGCAGGGATTGCAGTGCCATGCGCGCGAGAAAGTGATCTTCGATCAGAAGAACCTGGGTCTGCTTCATGCGCCTGCTCCTGCTGCCACGCCGTTTACACGCCGATCCAGCGGACGAGGTCGTGTTGCTGCACGACGGGTTGGTGAATGTGATGAAAATCCACTGTAACCGAGATCTCGGTTCCGCTGCCCGATGAACTTGCAAGGTGGAGCGCACCGCCTAGTTTGCGCGCCCTCTCTTCCATAACGGGGATGCCGAAGTGTCCGGTGCGTGCAGAGCGGTCGGACAGATGAAAGCCGTGACCATCGTCCTTGATCGTAAGGCGCAGCAGGTCGTCTTCGTAGAATAGGTCGATGCGGATGTGTGATGGCTGAGCATGCCTGATTGCATTCGTCACTGCCTCCTGCCCAATGCACACAAGGTGATGGACGGCGCCGGGGGAGATCGGAAGCTCACGGCCATGCACGTTCAGGGTCGTGCGAGGGTGCTCCCGTTCGCGGTAGGTGGTCGTGGCCCCCGCGAGCGCGATGGAGAGGCTGTTGGTGATCTCATCGGAGTCGCGGAGATCCCAGATGATACGGCGTGCCTCTGCCTGGCAATGGGTAACCATGCTGCGCGCAAGCTCACACGATTGGGCCGCGGGGTGGTTGCCACCGGCGAAGAGGTTGGCCGTTGCTTCCAATTGCCAGGAGATCGCGGCGAAGCCGGCCATCAGTGTGTCGTGGCACTCGCTGGCGATGCGGTTTCGCTCCTGCAGCACGATGCCAATGCGGCCTTTCAGAAGCTGGTCCCGCTGTTGCAGAACCTGCGTGACAAGCACGAGTAGGACGACACCGATCCCAACGTAGGCATACCACGTCTGGAAAAAGAAGGCGCGCTGCTCGACTCGCAGGCGACCCTGCGAGGGCGACCAGGGCTGCCCCGGCATGCGTGCCTGGACACGGAAGAGATAGCCGCCCGGAGGCAGGCGACGGTAATGCGCGAGATGCTCGCGAGTGGCAGTCCAATCGGCATCGTAGCCGTCCAGGCGATAGCGAAATTCGGTCAATGCGTTCGTGGGTCTGCTATCGAAAGAAACAATGATTTCAGGATGACTGGCGTCAAGCTTGGCAGAGCTACTGCCGCTGTGTGGCAGATCGAGTTCAGTCGCAGCAGACCAGCCAAGCACGATGGGGAATGGCAGGGTATGCGTTGCATTGGTGCGCGGCGGAGCAACTGCAGGCGAGATGGCTGCCGGCGACTCGTTCACCGGAGCGACCTGGCAAGCAAGCGAGGTTTGCCAGAGTCCGCCGAAAAAGACGAACAGCAATGCCAGCGTCCTTAGTGCGGGAGCCACTCCCACTAGGGCATCACACCCTCGTGCTGCGAGGCAAGCGGATTTTTCGCCAGCGGTTTAGGAACTGTGTCTTCCAGGGTGCGTTCGGGGTCGACGACCAGCCAGCAGAGTGCGCCACCGATACCCAGGGCCGCGGCAACGGCGAACGAGGCAGTCCATCCGAAACGCTGGGCGATCCACGGTGTCAGCGAGGCAGTCAGGGCTCCGCCAATCTGGCCGCCCATATTCACCAGCGACGAAAAGACGCCCGAACTGCGGCCCGCGATATCGACGGAGACGGACCAGAAGGTGCTCTGGGACACGTAGAGCGCACCTGCACCACCGGCGAGGATAAACCCCGCGAGCGTCGGACTGCTGACCTGTGAGCCCAGCACAAGGAACACGGCTGTCGCGGCGAGGGACGCGGAGGCCAGGTAACATCGACCCGCACGCAGGCCGTAGCGTTTGGTGATGTGATCCGACGCAACACCACCGGCAAGGCTGAACACCGTCATGCACAGGAACGGCAGCATGGCAAAGCGGGCGCTGGCTCTCATATCAAAGCCGCGAACCTGGGCCATGTAGAGGAAGAACCAGCTGAAGAACACCCATGCGATGTAGCCGAAGCTGAAGTATCCAGCCATCAGTGCGGCAAGATCTCGACGCGAGAAGATCGCGCTCCAGGAGATAGGCTGAGGCTTTCCACTGGTCTCGGCAAAGGAGCGAAGCGGGTCGTTAAGGCCTTCCTGGATCTCCTGGAGTTCGGCTTTCGACACACCCGGATGATCCTGCGGACGATCGCGGGCAAACACCCACCATACTGCTCCCGCGATCAGACCAATCACAGCGCTGAACCAGAATGCCGACCGCCAGCCGTGCGCCACGATAAGCCAGGTGAGCAACGGCGGGGTCAGGCCACTGCCTGCGCCGACACCGGCAAAGATCAGGCCGTTCACAAAGCCTCGCTCGTCACGCGGAATCCAGCGTGCAACGAACTGGTTCGCGGCGGGATAGATGACCGCCTCTCCCGCGCCGAGCAGAAAGCGAATGCCCATCAGCAAAGCGACCGCATGCGCCATGGTGGAAGGCAGCATGGCAGTTGCAGCGGTAGCGATGCCCCACCACACCACGCCCAGTGCAAGCACGCGACGAGGACCGTAGCGTGCGGCAAGCACACCAGCCGGCAGTTGAAATCCAGCGTATCCAATCAGAAAGGCTGAAAAGATCCAGCCAAGCCGCTGGTTGCTGAGACCGTACTCGCTGGCAATCTGCAGGCCCGCAATAGAAATATTGGTACGATCCAGGAACGCAACGCCGCTGATGACGAATAGCCAAAAGGCCAGAAAGAATCGGACGCGACTGCTTCGCGCGACAGGCATTCTGCCTCCCTGGAGTTAGCGGCTTGTGCCGCTGTCTTCGTCCGCAAGAAGAACTCTAACGTAGGTGCGTATTCAGCGCATGCCCACTCTAGGGCATTTGCAATAGAGCCTCTCGAATTTCCAACCTGCTTAGCCCGCGAGCAACGATCAAGTACAGTGGTGGCTATCTGCTGTGAGGTTCCAATGCTGACACGCCGCCGTTTTCTCGCCCTTTCCGCCACGGCTGCCAGCGCAGCGCGCGTGCCGTTTGCAGCACCCGTGGCATCGCTTGTGGCAGCACAGCGTCTGTACATCGGTACAAATAACGCCGGTCTCGGCATGGGCATCATGACCGCGTCCTGGGATGCGGCCACGGGCACGATCGGTCAACCGGTGCTTGCCGCGGAAGTTGGTAGCCCGACCTTCCTGGCGCAGTTCCGGCAGCTTGGCCGGCCCACACTGATTTACGCCGTCAGTGAACTGGATGGCGCGGCTGCGGTGGTCAGTGCCTATACGACCGTTGCAGGCTCACCCACCTTGAAACTCTTGAATCGGGTAAGCACCAAGGGCGACAGTCCCACGCACCTTTCCGTGTCACCCGACGGGCGTACCGTGCTGGTGGCCAACTACGGCGGTGGCAGCGTCAGTTCATTTCATGTGAACCCCGATGGTTCGCTCTCGCAAGCCGTGTCGCATCTTCAGTTCAGCGGTTCGGGGCCGTACAGGGGCAGGCAGGACGCTCCGCACACGCACTCGGCGGTTACTTCACCCGATGGACGATTTGCCCTGATCAACGACCTGGGACTCGACCGGGTCTTCATCTTTCGGCTGAACGCCAGCACGTCGGAGTTGGTGGCAGCGACTCCACCATTTTGGCAGGCTCGCCCTGGGACCGGACCAAGGCACCTTGCGTGGAGCCCGGGTGGACGGTTTGTGTACTGCTCCAACGAACTGGACAGCACGGTAGAGACGCTGGCGTGGAGCGAAGATCCGGTATCGCTGCGCTCTGTCGGCTCTGCATCCACATTACCGGTCGGGTTTGCGCCGAAGACCGCCTTTGTGGGCGAGGTCGTTGTGTCAGCCGACGGCCGGAACGTCTATGCTGGCAACCGCGTTGCCGATGACACGATCGCGGTCTTCAACGTGAACCGAACCAGTGGACTTCTCACCCAGGCACAACTTGCACCCAGCGGCGGACAGAACTCCCGGCATCTGGCACTGGACCAGTCAGGTCGCTGGATGATTGCAGCGCATCAGCAGAGCGGCGACCTGACTGTGCTCGCAAGGAACCTGTCAACAGGGCAACTCTCGCTCACAGGGCGGTCTGTCGCGCTGTCCAAGCCGATGTGTGTCCTGTTCACCTAAGGTCTGTGAACCTGTCGTGAAGGAAATTTCGAGGAACAGGTCATTTGTCCCATGAGGGACAGGCCGTTTTGGTTAGGATGCAGTCATACCGAACTGAACTGTCCTCCGCTTGTACGACCAGCGTTCTTGCTGAGCGGGTAAGTCCCTGTCGAAGTGTTCCTTTTCACGGATAGGTTGCTATGACGTCGACCATAACCCGGCAGGACCCGCGTTACCCCGTGCTGCGGCGTGGTAAGAATGCGCGCTTCCCTGCCACGGAAGCGGACGGAGCTGCGCGCATCGAGGTCTGTGAGAACGCCGACGATGTTGCCGACGCGCTGCAGCGAGCCGTGCACGCGGGGCTGCGGCCAACGGTGCGGTCTGGTGGCCACTGCTACGAGGACTTTGCCGTCAACAATCCCAACGGCATCTTGCTCGATCTAAGCCAACTCAATCACACAACAGCTGCGGCGGATGGTAAGCACGGCTACCAGGTAGGCCCCGGAACCGTTCTGGGCGTCGCCTACGCCGAACTCTTTCGTAAGTACAACGTGACGCTTCCCGGTGGCAGCTGCTATTCCGTGGGAGCAGGCGGTCACCTGAGCGGTGGAGGCTACGGCCTGCTTACCCGGCTGCAGGGCATGTCAGTCGACCTCATCACCGCGGTCGACATCCTGACCGTCGATGCCGGCGGCAATGTTATGCAACGCCACGTCCATCGCAACGACAGTCCCGACCTCTTCCGTGCTCTGCGCGGCAGTGGTGGCGCCAGCTACGGCGTCATTACAAACTTCTATTTCGAGCATCTACCGGCGCCTCCGCTTCAGCTCAGTACTGCGGGCTTGTCGTTCCCGTGGGACACCATGACGGAAGACAAGTTCATCCATATCGCGCAAACCTACGGCCACTACTGCGAGACGCGCGGCAAGGACCCGGACACGTGGCCCATGTTTAACGTGATGGGCCTGACGCATAAAGCTCCGAACGGGCGCATCGGCATTTCTGCCACGTGGCATGACATGGATGGCACCAACAACCTCAGTGTGCCGACAGAGTTCCTCGACCTTTTTCTGAAGTGCGGCGATCCCACGCAGGATGTTGCACCGCCCGTCAACTCTCATGCGGGTGTGACCCAGGCGCGTGTTCCGGAGCAGCAGTCGCCCTGTGTCGCCGGCAAACACCGCTTCACGACAGCTCCCTGGATGGACGCAACTCTTGCCAGTGGCGGTGGCGCCGGCGCGAACGGCACCACCCGTGGCAAGTACAAGTCCTGCTACATGAAGAAGAACTTCACCGACGCCGAGCTGAAGCAGATGTACGCGTACCTGACACGCGACATTCCAGGCGTCAATACTAATTGCATTATTGCGGTGGATTCATACGGTGGTGCAGCGAACAAGCCACAGCTGGCCCGGGAGACCTCGATTCCGCAACGCGACTCCGTGATGAAGCTCCAGTACCAGATGTACTGGCAGGACCCGAATGAAGATGCGGTTCGGCTGCAGTACTTCGACCAGATGTATACCGATATCTACTCCGCCAGTGTTCCGGCCAAATACGCTGGCACGCCGTTTCACAGTGAGAACTACCAAGGCTGCTACATCAATTATCCCGATCAGGACATGATTCGCTACTCCTTCTGGCCGGAGCTGTATTACGGAAACGATGGGTTGTACCCGTTTCTGCAAGCGGTCAAAAAGAAGTACGACCCAAACAACATCTTTCACCACAGCATGGCAGTACGCGCGTAAACCTGCTTCAAGGAAAGGTATGGGCATGCAACACGGCATGTGGAATCGACGGGAGTTTCTACAGGTGGGTGTCGGTGCTGCAATGATTGCGGCGACCTGCAGAGCGACTGCAGGCGTCCTTCCTAGCCGTACCCTGTATGCGTTTGCGGCAGTCACCGCTGCAGCTCCGCGCGGCGTCCTGCAGAGCTTCGTCGTCAATGATCGCGGGTGGCGTGGGGCCCAGAAAACCTGCGTGCACGCACCCGGGCACCTCTGCGTTCATCCCACACTGCCAATCGTGTATGCCTCCCACGATGTTGCGCTTTGGGATCATCTGCCGCGAGGCGCCGTCAGCGCATACCACCTCAACCCGACAAACGGCTTCTTGCAGCTTTTGGGCACACAGCCGCTCTCGCTTGGAGCAACCCATCCGCAGTTTGCGACGGTCACGGCAGACGGTCGCTCACTCGTCGCATTGACGCAGAGCGGGGTCTACAACGTTCTCCCACTCGCTGCGGACGGCAGTCTGCTGCCAGTCACTGCGATTCGGAAAGAATACGGGCGCATGACTGACCGCGCGAGTAAAGTTGCTGTTCCCATGCATGCGGTTCAGCACGGGGATGGGTCGCTGTTCGCTGTTGACTCAGGGCAGGAGACACTTTCACGATTCCGGCTTGAACCAGATGCATTACCCGTACAACAACGGCTGCGCGTGCACACGGGGGCCGGTGCGCGTCAGGTAGCGTTGAGCCGATGCGGCCGATGGGCATACGCCCTGCATGCCCAGAACGGATCCATCTCCGTGCACCGTGTCGCACAGGACGCCATCTTTCCTGCGCACCAGACTTTGCACGGCCGGGTTGGTCGGGCGTCCATGGCGCTCTCGCCCAATGGGGACTTCCTCGTGCTTGCCGAACAGGGTGCCGTGTCCACACTGCCGCTCAGCCGGCAGACCGGCCAGATCTCCGCGCCATCCAGCACCGCTTTAGCCCGCCTGCAGGACGTTGCGTGGACACCCGATGGCGCAATGATTACCGGATTCGATACACGATCCGGCGCGGTCACGGCAGTAGCTGTCCAAGCAGCTTCGCATACGCTCGGAATGCCGCAAACCGTGGCCAGCATCCCAGGCTGCACAAGCATCGCGTTCTGCCTGGCGTAGTCGCTTCGACGTTGCGCGACCGAGAGAGAGGAGAGGCATGAGCGTGTGGTGCGCAGTGCGGTGGAAGTCTTTGGCCCTGTTCGGTGCCTGCTTGGGCTCTGCCGGACGAGCGCACGCGGACTGCACAGCCTTGCCCCACGCCGATCATCCCGCAGTCACGTTACAACGCGGGCCGATGTCGGCAGTCGTCTTCCTGCCCGACGCTGCACAGGGCTACTACCGCGGCGCACGATTTGACTGGGCAGGCATCGTCGGCTGTGTTTCGCTTCGCGGACATACCTTTTTTGGCGAGTGGTTCAAGGAGTACGCACCCACGACCAACGACGCAGTTACCGGACCAGCCGAAGAGTTTCGCCATCCCGAAAGCGAGCTGGGCTACGAGGAGGCAGGACCGAACGGCTTGTTTCTTAAGATCGGCGTCGGGATCTTGCGGCGTACCGGCAAGGCACCATACCGCTTCGGTGCAGACTATCCCATCGTGGATCACGGGACGTGGACAACGAATTCGAAGAACCATGCCGTCGCCTTTCAGCAAGTGGTGCGATCGGATTTCGGCTATGCCTATGTGTATGAAAAGACGCTCACCTTGGATGCACAAGGCACGGTGTTAACCCTGACCCACCATTTGCGGAACACCGGTGCAAAGACGATCGATACTGCCGTCTATAACCACGACTTCTTCATCTTTGATGGCAGACCGATCGGTCCGGGCGTCGAGGTGCGACTTCCCTTTCCTCCACTACCTGACAAACCCCTGCCACCTACGGCGACAGTCTCCGGCAACACGGTACGAATCATCGCTCCACTGGAATCGAAGCACGGGCTTGGCGCGTATGTCACCGGATTCTCCGCGTTGCCATCACAATTCGACTTTACCGTAGTCGATACCGCGGACGGCACAGGTGTGGAAGAGACTGCCGACCAACCTCTCGTGCGCATGTACTTATGGGCCACGCCGGCAACGATTTGCCCGGAGGGCTATCTCGGCATCCACGTGGCACCGGGGCAGACGCAGTCTTGGGTGCTGCACTATCGCTTCTTTACCCAAACCAAGGGGAACACATGAATATCACCTAAAGGCCGTCAGTCGCAGAGAGCGGGACAAGTCGAAAACACTTTACGCAAGACAGCAAAGTATTTACAGTCACCACACACCACAAATCAACCTCTGACCAGACCATTGCGCAGAGAACATGAGTTCATGGCAGACCTATCTTTTGGAGGAAGTGTCACATGCGAGACAGCACCTGGAAAACCCTGCTGGCCCTGCCCATTGCATGCACGCTGAGCATGCACGCGCAAACTATTACTGCCGGCGTCAATGGCACCGTTACCGATGCGTCAGGCGCGATCGTTCCAAATGTGAAAGTAACCGCGACTAATACCTCCACCAACGTGTCGATTGACACGCAAAGTAACAACTCAGGCGTCTTTGTCATTCGTAACCTGCAGGTTGGGCAGTACAAACTGACATTTGTTTCGCCAGGCTTCACGGCGCAATCAATTGGACCTTTCACCCTGGAATCAGGTCAGGATGCGAAGCTTGACGCCAAGCTTGGCGTAGAAGGCGCCACGACCAACGTGACGGTCAGCAGTGAACTGGTGCCACTGTTAAACACAGAGAATGCAACACTTGGAGCCACGCTGGACACCAACGCGGTGAATACCATTACGCTGGTGGGCCGCAACTTCACCGAACTTACGCTATTTGCGCCCGGCGCGGTTACGGGAAACCCCGCGGGGTTTACCGGCTCCAGCGCAATTGAACGGAACGGCAACGGTACCCTTGCCTCGCAAAATGGCAACCGACAGGAGACCAATAACTTCCTGCTGGAAGGCATTGACATCAATGAAACTCTGAACAACGGCATTGGCTATAACCCGAGTCCCGATGCCATCGGCCAGGTACGTGTCGTTACCCTGAATGCCCCGGCAGAGTTTGGCAACGTGAGTGGCGGCGATGTCATTACCCTGCTCAAGAGCGGCACCAATGGCTTTCACGGCAACGCATTTGGCTATCTTTCGAACTACAACATGGATGCGAACAGCTATGCCAACAAGCATTTCGCGTCTTCGTCCAGTTTCGTTCCCATCACGCCATACACGCAGACGATCTTCGGTGGAACGTTAGGCGGTCCGATTCTCCGCGACAAAGTATTCTTCTTCACAGACTACGAGGGCGCACGTTTCCATTCTGCCGGCGTGGGTTTCGCTACGGTGCTGACCCAGGCCATGCGTAACGGTGACTTCAGCGAATTGCTGAACACCAACCTTTCCAACACACCGATTCAGCTGTACAATACACAGGCCGCTGGGCAGCCCGCCTACGTCAACAACCAGATTGGCGCGGTCGGCAATCCAGTCGCCGCTTACCTGTTCGCGCATCCGCAGTACTATCCGCTTCCGAACCACGCCGCGTCACCCGGAACGGTCATCCAGAACAACTACACCGCACCAACAAAGATTAACCGCTACAACGACCAGTTCGACGCCAAGGTTGATTGGAACGCGACGACACGCGACAAACTTTCCGGCAGCTATTCGCACGGGAAATCCGGCGACACCACAACACCGGTGCTGGCCATTACCTTCCCCGGCCAGAACGTCTTTCCCTTTCAGAGCTTCTCCTTTAACTCTGTGCATACCTTCTCACCATCGTTGATCAATGAGTTCACCGCAGGCTTTACGCGTATTGTCAATCTGGGGGCGATTCCTACCGATACAACAGGAGCGTTCGGGACCAACGGCAATACGGTCATCGGCCTCACAGGCGTCACACAGGCACAGGCCGGCTTTATCGGACAGAACTTCAACGGCACCAATGGCAACTATTCGGGCAGCGGTGTCGGCAACTCGTCGACCGGCACGACCTACTACGACAATACGTTCAGTTATTACGACAACCTGACTTACCAGATCCAGCGCCACACCATCAAGGGAGGCGTCCAGATCCTTCGCTACCAGCAGAACACCTTCTACCCCGGCAACGATGGCGCAGTTGGTCATTATGACTACACGGGCGTTTACACCGCACAGGCCGGCACAACGGGTGGTTACAGCGAGGCTGACTTCTATAAAGGCTACGTCTACAACCGTGCCATCGGAGGCGTGACCGGACTGACCGGGCAGCGTTCGTATCGCGATGCAGCTTTTCTGCAGGATGACTGGAAAGCAACTCCCAATCTCACGGTGAATCTCGGTATCCGCTGGGAGTACGACCAACCTATCTACGAAGTCAACAACAAGGAAGCCAACATAAATTTTGCGGCCAAGACTGTTCAACTCGCCGGCGTCAACGGCGCAAGCCGCGCGCTTTACAGTCCGGTGTTCACCAACTTTATGCCCCGTATCGGCTTTGCCTACAGCCCCAGTCAGCGGTTAGTTCTCCGCGGCGGCTACGGCATCACCAACTACTTTGAAGGCACGGGCGCCAACCTTCGCCTGAACTTCAACTATCCCTTCCAGAACTCCTTTCAGGCCACTGCGTTTGCGCCCACTGCTACAAGCCCCGGTGCTTACTTCACACCAAATCAGGGTTTTGGAGCGGCCGCTGTAAATTGCAATATCCTAACCAGCACCACTCCCTGCACTACGATCATCCGTGCATGGCAGCAGAATATTCGGCCCATGTTTACCCAGGAGTACGATCTTGCCCTGGAGTACCAACTCAACAACACGGCGTCTGTCTCAGTGGCATACGTGGGTGAGCTTGGCCAACATCTGGTGACAGCAGGTGCCGCAAATGCACTACAACAGCCCTGCGTGTTAAACGGCGTGGTCCAAAGCGTGCTGACCAGCGCCTATTGCATTGCCACTGACCCCGCACCCTTCATCAACCTGGTTGGGCAGACTGGTCAGGTGGTGTACACGGGGTCTCAAGGGTACGAGAACTATAGCGCCTTGCAGACCAGCTTCCGGCAGCGCCTGAGCCGTGGTCTTGAGTTCACCGCAAACTATACATGGGCCAAGGCGCTCACCAACAGCACCGGCTTCTTTGGTGCACAGGGCATCAACGGCCAATCTGCGTATGCACAGAACTTCTACAACTATCGTGCGGAATATGGGCCAGCGGCGCAGGATGTACGAAATAACTTGAATGGCCACCTGACGTACGCTTTACCAGTGGGCCGCGGGCGGCAATTCGGCAGCAATATGAATCGCGCTTTGGATGAGGTGATTGGTGGATGGCAGATTGCCGCGACGACCCTCGTGTATTCGGGTTTTCCGGTAAATATCGGTCTGAATAATAACAACAGCGATACCGCAAATCGGTCGCAGCGTGCCAATGTCTACCGTAAGCTGGTTGTCCGGAACCGGACTGCATCTCACTGGTTCGGCACCGATCCGTCAGCGCAGCAACAGCTCACTGGGTCTACTCTCGCCTCCACAAATTGCTCCACGGCGGGTGTGGACAACGGCGTCTGTGCCTACGGACGCCCTGCCGAAGGTACGTTTGGCACCGCATCTGTCGACTCTGAACGCGCACCGGGCTACCAGTCTGCCGATGCCTCCGTCTTCAAGGACTTCAACATTACAGAGCATCAGCGCTTCAGCTTCCGTGCCGATGCAGCGAACGTATTCAACATTACGTCGCTCAACAACCCATCGAACGATCCGACCTCCTCGAACTTTGGCAACATCACCTCAAGCCGGTCCCAGCCACGCCAGCTTCAACTCTCTCTCAAGTACGCGTTCTAACAGCGCGCACTCACCCGAAGAGCCCGGCCAAGCCGCCGGGCTCTTTTCTGTTCCCTTCTGCAGCGCAGGCCCGCAATGTCCCGTTCTCTGGTTGTCGCTCTTCTTCTTATCATCACCTTGACGCCGCGCGCTCCAGCGCAAACGCCCGTGCCCGGCAACCAGCCTCAGCAGCTTGAGGCCTTTCGCGACCGGGGTCTCGGCCTCTTCATTCACTGGAGCGCTGATTCGCAGTTGGGTGTCATCATCAGTCATTCGCTGGCAGGCGCCAGCGACGCATATGTAGACCACTACTACCGCGATCTGCCCAGGACCTTTGACCCGACCCGCTTTGATCCGGATGCGTTGGCGCGGCTTGCATCGCTCGCCGGCTTTCGTTATATGGTGTTCACCACCAAGCATCACTCTGGCTTTTGCATGTGGGATACGGCGACGACCGGCTTCAACATCGCGCACACACCCTACAAGCAAGACATTACCCAGCAATTGTTCACGGCGTTTCGCGCGCAGGGCATCGCCACCGGCGTTTACTTCTCTCCAGACGACTTCCTTTGGCTGCACACCCATGGCAAACAGATTGAGCGACTTGTTCCCGGAGTACAACCCACCGCCAATCCTGGTCTGCTCGCCCTTGATCAGGCACAGGTTGCAGAATTGATGAGCCACTATGGCCCTATCTCTGCCGTGTTTTTTGACGGCGAAGCGAAAGGTCTGCGCGAAATCGCCTGGCAACTGCAACCGGACACCGTCGTCACGCGCGGTGCAATCGAGACGCCCGAACAGAACATCCCCGGCGCTCCCCTGCCCGGAGCGTGGGAAGCAAATATGACGATCGGCAACGCCTGGGGGTATCAGCCTTCCGACGCGCACTATAAGTCGGTCGAGGAGTTACTGCACCTTCTTATCCAGACGCGTGCGCGTGGCGGCAATCTCCTCCTCAACATCGGATTGGAACCCGATGGCTCCCTCTCCAAAGAGGAGGAAGACCGCATACGCACGTTGGGTTCCTGGATGTTCATCAACGGGGACGCGATCTACGCAACGCGCCCATGGGTCGTCACCAACGAGGGCAATGCCTGGTTTACGCGCTCCAGCGACAGGCACGCGCTGTATGTCATTCTCGAAGGAGAAAACAATACCCGCAGCTGGAAGAGAGGCGAGGCACGGGAGATCGTCCTTAAAACTGTGCGTGCAACGGCAACCACGACCGTAAGTATGCTCGGGCAGAACGACAGGATCGTAGAGTACCGTCCCGAAATCCATCCCAGGAGCACCTTTGAGCAACATGCTGACGGCTTGCACGTGCACGTTACGCGAGCGCAACGCCTGCGCGACAGCGATGTGTGGCCCTACCCTTCAGTCATCCGTCTGACCAACGTCGAGGAAGCCTTCACGCCGCCTGCCGTGCGTACCTTGCCGGCAACACGGTCTGGCGATGACGCCGTACTTCACGGCGCATGGTCGGGCGCAGACGACACACCGGGCGCTCGCTTCGGGTTTGAGTATCGGCTGATCACCGGGGAAGACAGGCAATCGCGCCTGCACGGCTGGCAGCAGTTGCCCATGCTGCCGGCCCCCCACCCCGGCGAGTACTCCGCACACTTCAACCTGCAGCCGGGTGACCAGTACGAAGTACGCGCTGTTCTGGCCCACCCGTTGCTCACCCTTTACGGCGATACGGTGGCGGTCCAGTAACGTCTGTCCAGCACGGCGGTCAGGTCTTCTATTCCTCACAGCGCCTCGGCCGCAACACACACGCAACACACAACAGGAGTTTGCATGAACTGGAAATCTGGCTGGAGCCGCCGTTCGTTTCTTTCCGCATTCGGGGTGGTAAGCGGCAGTGTGTTTACCGGCAAGCTGTCTGGCTCGCAGGGTACAACAGACAATGCCGACGCATCGCACGACGGCCACGCCATCGTCCCCATCACCTCTGGTCTTGGATCGACCGGCAACATCTACGCCGAACTTGGCGTAACTCCTCTGGTCAACATCAACGGAACAGTAACCGTGATTGGCGGCTCCGTGATGAAGCCGGAGGTGATGGAACTGATCCGGCGCGGCAACGAACATTTTGTGCTTCTGGACGAGCTTGAAATCGCCGCCGGTAAGTTCATCGCAAAGCTTTGCAAGTCGCCCGTGGGCTATACCGGGCTGGTGACAGGTGGCGCAGCCGCGGCAATGGTCGTCGGCTACTCCGCCTTCATGACGGAGGACCTGGAGGACCGTTTGATCGCCGTCCCCGACACCAGCAGCTTTCCGCGCAACGAGGTCATCATCCAAAAGTCCCACCGGTACGCCTTCGACCACCAGATCCGGCAGACCGGCGCCAGACTCGTGGAGGTCGTTACGCGCGAAGAGATGATTGCCGCCATTACTCCGAAGACCGTGGCCATTCATTTCACCAACATTCTGTCCGATAGCGGTAAGATCAGCGGTCCGGAAACGGTGGAGATTGCGCGTGCACACAACCTTTACACCTTCAACGACGCTTCCGCCGATGTGCCACCCGTGTCTCGCCTGTGGGAATATCCCGCCGTCGGTTTCGATCTCACGACTTTCTCAGGAGGCAAGGATATTTGCGGTCCGCAGGCTTCCGGAATCCTGATTGGCAAAGAAGATCTGATTCGCTGGTCGCTCTTAAATATGAGCCCGCAGGAAGATCGTATCGGCCGCTGTTGCAAGGTGGGCAAGGAGACGATCTTCGGCCTGCTGAAGGCTCTTGAAATCTTCGTTCATCAGGACTATGACGCGACCTTGTGCATGTATGACGAGCGCGCAGCCGTTATTTCACGTGCTGTGGCACGCTTTGGTGTCACCGCTCTGCCGCGCCAATACAATCCGACTGCCCTTGGCAATGTCACGCCAACCTACTCATGGCATATCGATCCGGCAACAACAACACTCAACGGACACGATGTCTTACAGGCGCTTGCGGACACGCGGCCGCTTGGCATCGGGAGCATGGGTGCGGGTGCATCGGGCATGCGGGGACGGCGCGTCGAACAGAAAGCTGCAAGCCAAACGACATCGCCGAACGCTCCAGGCAACGTGCAAAGGCCAGCGAACGATACTCCCGCAAAGCCGCACCGCCCGGAGCGTGATCCCCAGAACTTCGGCTTCGCCATGTGGCAACTGAAAGACGGAGAAGATCGCCTCATTGCCGACCGATTAATCGAGATCTTCAGTGCCGCACGCAGACCGTAGACCTAGACCGCAATTGTAGACGCACGCGGCAAACTGCCGGCAGGCGACGAATCGGTGCCTCTAACCTGGTCATCAAAGGGCAAGGAGTGGTGAGAGCGCTGGGGCTCGAACCCAGGACCAACGCCTTAAAAGGGCGATGCTCTACCAACTGAGCTACGCTCTCACTCTTTACAGAATACGACATCCTTGCGGCAAGGCGGCGATCTTCGCACTTGTATTTGCCGGGGCTACGACGTGGGCTTGTCGGGAGCGGGCAATGTTGCGCAAAAGTCCAGAGCAAAGCGTGCTGCATACGCTTCGGTCAGCTCACGCACACGTTCCGCGGACGAAGCTTGCACAATCAATCCTGCATGGTGTGCTTTTTCCATCTCCCACACTACCTCCACGTCCGTGTAGGCGCTCAGGTCAGGCTTCTGCTGGCGTGCCAGGCAAATCACAGAACCCGCATAATCCTGGCGAATGGTACCCACACTGTACGGGCGATGCTGCAACAAGGCACACTCGATCCGCGCCCACTCCACCCACGGATTCAGTCCGCTCGAAAACTCGATGAGTTCCGCGATAAAGGCGCCTCCCACACGCGCTGCCATCTCCAGAAAGAAAAAGCGGTCCTCCACTGCCGAAAAAATCCACTCCGAATGCGTCACTCCACATTCCATGCCGAGCGCAGGAACCAGTGCGGCATCCAACGCGCGCAGTGTGCGTGCGGCAGTACCCGTGCGGGGCACAGTTCGCGTGGTAAAGACCCCACCCTTCTGCATCAACGTCATGGGCGGTGCGCCATACTGGTGGACCGCTTGTACCCTCACCTGGCCATCCCATGTGATGGAATCCACATGAAATACGTCTCCCTCCACGTAACGTTCCAGTAGAAAGTCGGCTGCCTCTTCCCCGAGGTCGTCAAGGTTGCGCCATACGTCGGCGGGCGTCTGTACTGCGCGTATCCCGATGGCCGACGCACTTGTACGCGGCTTGAGCAGCCAGGGCCCCGGCACCGTAGCCATAAAGGTACGCAGACGTTCCTGATTGAGTGCAGACACGAAATCCGGCACGGCAAAGCCGGCGCGCTGTGCGGCAATCCGCATCGCGAGCTTGTCGCGAAAGTGGCGCGTGGTGGTCTGACCCATTCCTGGCAGACGAAGGTCTTCCCGCACCAGCGCAGCCGCTTCCAAATCGAATTCATCGAGCCCCACGACTCGTCCGATCTCGGTGTTGCGTGCCAGCCCCCGGACCTGCCGCAACACCTCTTCCGGGGTCGCCTCATCGCGCATGGTATGCAGTTCGGCAATGCTGTCGCGCGGCCACTCTCCGTGGCGATGCTTGTCGGCCGTCAGCAGAAGGACTCGCACGCCCAGCGTTGCGGCTTCTTTGAGGAACGCCTGCCCCTTCTCGTAGCTGGCAATGCAAAGCATGGCGCCGGTCGTGGCTTCGGTGTCGCTCATGCGCGCTCGTCCCGCATCATCTTTCTCACAAGGTTTGTCGTTGAGAACCCTTCCACAATGGGCACAATTTCCACACGTCCGCCGTACGCCTGCACCTCGCCGTGGCCGACGACTGTTTCCACTCGATAATCCCCGCCTTTCACCAGCACCGCAGGCTTCAACGCGCAGATGAGTTCCAGCGGCGTGGGCTCGTCAAAGAGCGTCACAAGATCGACGGCAGCCAGTGCCGCCATCACCTTGGCACGCTCCGCCTCTCCCACGATCGGCCTTGTCGGGCCTTTCAGCCGGCGCACGGATGCGTCAGTGTTGAGCGCGACTACAAGCTTCGACCCAAAACGCAGGCAGTCCTCCAGCAGCGTGATGTGCCCGACATGCAGCAGGTCGAAACACCCGTTGGTGAACACAATGGTCTCCCCGGCATCGCGCCACTCCTTCACGCGCGCGATCGCACGATCCCGTGCGACGACCTTCTCCTTGGAGGTCACGGTCGCAGACCGGGTGAGCTGCGCCACGATGTCCGCCGCCATCACGGGCACCGTCCCGATCTTCGCGACGACAATCCCCGCGGCAAAATTGGCAAGTTCCACTGCCGAGCCAAGCTGCAGGCCACCCGCAAGCGCGGCCGCAAGTGTGGCGATCACGGTATCGCCTGCACCGGAGACGTCGAAGACCTCTCGCGCCTTGGCTGCGGAATGCAACACGTCACCATCCGGTCGCAGGACGCGGATTCCCCGCTCGCTCATCGTTACCGTTAAGAAGTCAATACGCAGTGAAGCTAGAAGGCCATGCGCGGCAAGCAACAGGCCGTCGATGTCATGCACCGGCACGCCCGTCGCAACCGAAAGCTCACTCACGTTTGGACAGATCGTTGTCGCTCCGGCATAGCGGGACAGATCGCGCGCCTTTGGATCGACAAATACCGGAATCTTCCGTTCACGCGCCGCGTCGATCACGGTACGGCAAAGCTCCTCGGTCAGCGTTCCCTTCGCATAGTCCGACAGAATCACTGCGTGGACATCCGGCAGGGTTCGCAAGGCAGCGTCTGTCATGGCAAGGTTTTCATGCCGTGCAAAGTCGTCGCGACTTTCCACGTCCAGTCGCAGCAGCTGCTGCGTACGGCTCACCACACGGGTTTTAGTGATTGTCGGTAGTGCACACGTGACCAGCGACGTCGTACTGATTCCTGCGATCTGCATAGCAGCGCGTAACGCGCGGCCGGCTTCATCCTCAGCGACAGCTCCGCACAGCATCGTCTTGACACCCAGACCCGCAAGGTTCATGGCGACGTTCGCCGCGCCCCCCGGTCGATCGTACCTGCCGGACTGCCGCAACACCGGTACCGGCGCCTCCGGCGAAATGCGCTCCACCTCGCCGGTGATGTAGCGGTCGAGCATGACATCGCCCACAACAAGCACGCGCAACGCGCTGAAATCACGCTCCAGCAGATTCAGGATCTTCGATAATTCAGGCAACATGCTTGGACCCGATGGGAAGTTGCAACAAAGCAGGAACAGAAATGCTGCGCGTAGCGCGATGCATCAGTTCATGGACAGCGGCCATCACCTCTGACACAGTAATGGACAGAAGACACTTCCTTCGTTGCTCCAAACACGTCTCCAGACCGCACCCCCAGCAATCGACGCGGTGATACAGCACGCGATGCGGTACGTTGACGGGGAACCAGGTACGCGGCCGATTGCGCGCGGCAAAAATAGCGACGGTGGGCGTACCCACAACGGCGGCAAGGTGCATCGGCCCGCTGTCGTGGCCGATAAACACCTGTGCGCAGCGAAATGCGGCAGCCGTTTCACGCGGCGACAGCTTGCCACACACGTTCACCACGGGACCCGCTCCGGGGGTCTCACGCCAGCCCTCCGCGGCAAGGTTCGTGGCCTGATCCTCTTCAGCAGCGCCGGCGAGCAAAAGTCCATGCTGCGGATAAGCGACGGCGAGATTTCGCAGCAGCTCACCCCAGTTGCGCACACCCCAGTCTTTTGCCTGTACCTTGGTCCCAACGCTGACGGCGAAGTACGGTGTGCGGCGAAGCGGTTGCGTGCACACGTCCGCCTTCCGGCACTCCTCGTCGTTCAGGCAGAGGTCCCACGCCGCGGCGGACGTAACCCGGGCATCGCCCAGCTCATGCAGTGTTCGGGCAAGCCGGAATGCCTCGGGCTCGAACGTACCGTCTTCCAGCACTCGCTGCTCGCACTCCTCAGACGACGCAGGTACACCAAACATGCGGCGCGCCCCCGTCCATTGCAGAAACAGGGCATCCCGCCGCGCAACACCGTAGCTCCCAATTGCCTTCAGGTAAACGATCACCTCGGGGTCAAAGCGGCGCAGTCTCCACAGGGTTTGCAGCAGATGCTTGGGCTGCCGCATGCCAACACGGTATTGCTCATAGCTGTGGATGAGCCCTGAATCTCCCAGCACTGCCGCCGCCGCCGGTGCACGCGAGGCAACCGGAACGTTCGTCAGCATGCGGCGCTCCGCGTTTGGAAATGCACGCGCAACCAGATGCAGGCTTGGTAACGCCACCAGCGTGTCTCCCAGGCTACCCAGCCGATAGACCAACACGCGACGCACGGCGGACTCGACCTTGCTTTCTGCAGTGGGGACCTTTGCCCGCTCACTCCTGCCCGGTACACTCATTGGCAACATGCTACAGGACGAGAGAGCGATTACCGGAACAACCGCGCCGGACACCTCAGGGGCTTTGCAGGCAGCCGCCGCTCGGCCCCCTGGCCCCGTCGGCCTAATTGCGGACGCTCTTGACGCTAATGCTCTGGTGAGTGCCATGCACGGTGCCACCGCACGGTGGCACGCGGAACCGCCTGCAGACGGCAATACTAACCACATACTGGCGCTCCATCACGCTAATTTCATGCTGTGGCACCTGGAGGATGATGCACGCAATCCTGCTGCCACGGCAGAGGAGGTCGCTGGGGTGAAGCGGTCCATCGATCGCGTAAACCAGACACGCAACGACTTCGCCGAAGCCGTGGATGTCCAGCTCCTCCAGGTACTGCAACAGGCCGGCCTTCCGCAGCCCACGGCTCCACTCCATTCTGAAACGCCCGGCCAGATCCTGGACCGGCTCTCGATCCTCTCCCTAAAACGCTTCCACACCGAAGAGGAGACGCACCGCCAGACTGCCAGCGAAGCGCATCGCATGCGCAACCTGGAACGACTCGCCATCTTGCACGAGCAGTCGCGCGACCTGACCGATTGCCTGCAGGATCTGTGGGTCGCTATTCTGCGCGGCGAAAGGCGCTTTAAGCAGTACCGGCAATTCAAGATGTACAACGATCCCGAACTCAACCCGGTTCTCTACCGTGCGGGCTATCGCCGATAAACCCTTTAAACACAACGCTCGGCCGACCACACTTGACCCGGCTTTCAGCCTTGCGTATAACGCTGAGAACCGGGCAGGTCCGCTACCCGGGGCGTTTCTACAGCGGCAGATAATCGCCTGGTGGCGCACATAGGAATGCTCGACATGGCTTCGGTGACGTCCCGTTCACAAAAATCCCCCGGTTCCAAGCCCACGACGAAAGCCGCGCCACGCACGCTGGCCGGTATTGTCCTGCCTCAAAACGACGACACCCGCAACAAGGTGTTGGCAGATTACCAGGAAGCCGTTACCTACATGCAGCAGGCCAATTTCTCTGCCGCGCACCCTGCCTTCGAGCGGCTGCTGCACGATGCTCCTCCTGAGTTCACCGATCGCATCAAGATGTACCTGTCGGCCTGTATTGCCCAGGCAGAAAAGACCGATGCGACCTTTGAGACACTGGAAGAGCAGTACGACTACGCCATCTCGCTGCTCAACGACGGCCACTATGAAGACGCGCGGGACCACCTGAACGATATTCTTGCCAAAGATCCGTCGGCTGATTACGCCTTCTATGGCCTGGCCTTGCTCGCATCGATCACCGGCGATACCCAAACGTGCCTGGACAAACTGACCGAGGCCATCCGGCTGAGGAGCAGAAACCGCATTCAGGCGCGCGCCGACTCCGACTTCCAGGAAATGGCGGACGACCCCCGCTTTACCGAGCTGCTGTACCCCGACGCATAACCGCGCAGATCGTCGCTGCCGGCGACTCGGCAGGTTCTGAAGTCCGCAGCGCCCTCGTGCCGCGTAGAAAGAGATTTGCGTTTCCATACGTGACCAGTCCGGACCGTTTCGCGTCGTTGCCATCGGCGGTGGCACCGGGCTTTCCACGCTTCTCCGCGGGCTAAAGCGCTATGTCAAACCGGTGTTGCCAGCAGCGGTCGGTTCCGGCGACCTTCCCTTCCCGATCGCCCAGCTCAGCGCCGTAGTTACCGTAACAGATGACGGCGGCTCCAGTGGGCGGCTACGCCACGATCTGGGCATGCTGCCACCCGGAGACGTACGCAACTGCATCGCTGCACTCAGCGAGGATGAACTTCTACTCTCGCGACTCTTCCAGTTCCGCTTCCCTGCAAATAGTTCCGATGGCGTAGTCGGTGCTCTGGCGGGTCACTCGTTTGGCAACCTCTTTCTCGCCGCGCTTACTCACATCACCGGCGGCGACTTCGCCCAGGCTGTACAACTTTCGTCTCAGGTACTCGCCGCGCGTGGACAGATTTTTCCAGCAACCAATACCGATGTTCGGCTGTCTGCCCTAATGGACGATGGTTCTGTCGTGAGCGGTGAAACCAATATCACGGCGTCTCGGCTTACCATTCACGAGTTACGGATGGAGCCTGCCGACGCACCGCCGCTGCCGGAAACGCTGGACGCGATTGCTGCGGCGGACCTCATCACGATCGGTCCCGGATCGCTCTTCACCTCGCTGATCACGAACCTTCTCGTCCCGGGTATCGCGTCGGCCATCGCGGCTTCGTCCGCCACACGGGTGTACATTTGCAACCTCATGACACAGGCCAATGAATCACTGGGCCTCACCGCTTCCGAGCACCTGGCCCGCATCGAGGCCCACTGCGGTTCGCGTATTTTCGATTACGCGCTGGTCAACACCGCCCCCATCTCCCCGCTCGTGGTCACACGCTATGCAGAAGAAGGCCAGGCGCCCATCGTCTCAGACCTTGAAGGTTTGCGCGCACGGGGCGTTGTGCCTATTGGGGGAGATTTTGTGCATGAGGGACAGGTGCTGCGACACGACTACGACCGCGTCGCCGAGGCTTTACTGTCCCTGGCGAGACAGGGACGCGCCGCGTGATCGCAACACCCCTGCTTGAAGGTGATGGTGTGCGTCTCCTGCCACTCAGGATGGAACACTTGCCGGACCTGAGTGCCGCGCAGTATGCAGATGCCTGGACCTGGATGAGCGAAACCGGCGCAACACCAGAGCTGATGCGCGGCTTTGTGACGCGTGCGCTTGACGCGGCCGCAGCCGGTACTGTCCAGGTATGGACGATCACCGTGCTGCCTGCTGACGGTGAGCCCGCGATTGCCGGTTGTTCGCGGCTGGCGGACCTTAATCTGCATCACCGTCGCGGAGAAATCGGCTGGACCTGGTTTGCCCGGCGATACCGGGGAGCCGGGCTCAACCCCCGCGTCAAGCTGCTTCAAATGGAACACGCCTTTGAGACACTCGGCCTCCATCGCGTTGCATTCAAGACGCACGGTTGCAACCTGCGATCCCAGGCAGCGATCCTCAAGCTGGGCGCAACGTACGAGGGCACTTTTCGCAGGCACATGCTTCAGCCTGACGGCAGCTCGCGTGACACAGTTTGGTATTCCATCCTGGATCAGGAATGGCCCAGGGTGAAAACCCGGCTGCTCGAGCGCATCGCCGCCGAGCCGCTGAACCCGCACTAACCCGATACAATCGTTGTATGGTTGAAACACTCCCGGCGGTCGTTGAAGCGGCCGAGAACACAAGGTCCACACCCTCCCTGAACTCTGTCCGAGACATTCGCAAGACGGTACTGCCCAACGGTCTTACGGTGTTGACTGAGAGCATGCCCCATATGCGTTCCGTCGCGATGGGCGTCTGGATGGCCACCGGTTCGCGCGACGAGCAACCGGCTCAAAATGGTCTGTCGCATTTTGTCGAGCACATGGTTTTCAAAGGCACAAAAACCCGCGATGCCAAGCAGCTTGCCCGTGAAACGGACGCCATCGGCGGCAATCTGGATGCATTTACCGGCAAGGAAACGATCTGCTTCAACATCAAAGTGTTGGACCAAAACGTGCCGGCGGCGATGAATCTGCTCGCGGACCTGGTGCTTCATCCGCGATTCACTCCAGAAGACATCGACCGCGAGAAGTCCGTGATCCTCGAAGAGATCAAAATGGATGAGGACAACCCGGATTACCTGGTGCACGAGGTGCATGTCGCAAACTTCTGGAAGGGCGACCCGCTGGCGAGTTCAATCCTGGGCACGGCAACGACCGTATCCGGTTTCTCAGAACCCGACGTCCGTGCCTTCCACACGGAACGGTTCTCCCCGGCGAATATGTTTTTTTCTGCAGCTGGCAATCTGGAACATGACGACATGATCGGACTCGTCAGCCATCACTTCGGCGGACTTGAGCCGCTTGCGGAGACCGCGACCAGTCGCCCCCTTGCCACACCGCAGGTCACACCCCACATCACGCTTAAGAAAAAGAAGTCGCTGGAACAGGTGCAGATCTGCCTGGGTGTGCCGGCGCCGGCGGTCGACTCCGACGACCGCTACGTCCTCTACCTGCTCAATACGATCCTGGGCGGCGGCATGAGCTCACGGCTCTTCCAGACAGTGCGTGAAGAAGCTGGCCTGGCATACTCCATCTATTCCGAGCTATCGCCTTTTCGCGATACAGGATCTCTGACGGTGTACGCCGGTACTTCGGTTGAAAAAACACCGGAGATGCTGCGCCTTCTGCTCCAGGAATTAAAGCTGCTCAAGGATGAACCCGTTACGGACGAGGAGCTGAATCGCGCCAAGGATCAGTCACGCGGGAACATCGTTCTCGGCCTGGAAAGCTCATCCGCACGTATGTCGAATCTCGCGCGGCAGCAAATGTACTATGGCCGCTTCACCACGACCGATGAGATTGTGGAAGCCGTCGACCGCGTCACCGCCGCCGACGTGCAGCGCGTCGCGCGCGACCTGTTCCAGTCGGAACTGCTCTCGCTTACACTGCTTGGCAATTTGGGAAACCTCACCGTAACACGTGCGGAACTGGTCTGTTAGCACCTCTGGCCAAGCTGGTAGAGTTACCGGTGTCGAATGCGCGTGCGGCACGTCTTACAACTTGTGTGCAGAGGAAGGCACTGAAGGAAAGCATGACACTGCAGAAACGGAAACAAAGCAATGCGGAACAGGGCTTTACGCTGATCGAACTGCTGATCGTGATGTCGATCATCATCATCATCGTGACAATCGCGCTGCCAAACATCACCCGCTACAAGCGCCAGGGAAATGAGACGTCGGCCGTCGGCTCACTGCGTGCCATCGTTGCGGCACAGTTGCAGTATCAGCAAACCTATCCGGCAAACGGCTATGCCTGTGCGATGGGCGCGCTTGGTGGCGAAAAAGGTGCAACACCGTCTCCTGTCGCGGCTGGCCTTCTGCCGGCCGATCTTTCCAGCGGCAATAAGGCCGGTTACACCTTTAACATTGTGAATTGCACCAAGGTCACCGTGAACAATCAGGACCAGTACACGGGATACGAGATCACGGCAACCCCACAGGCCGTGGGCAAAACCGGCGATCGTGGGTTTTGCTCTGACGATTCACAGCAGATCAAAGTCGACCCAAAAGGTGGCACCAGCTGCACCGTCCCTCTCCAGTAGCTTCGGTCTGCACTGCAACTTGCCGCGCGGCGCTGTTCCTTGGCGCCGCGCTTTGCTGGGCGCAGGCCCCCTTAGCGGTTCATGATCTGGCACAGCGCGTGGATCGCCACTACAACCACCTGCATAGCCTGCGCGCCGATTATGTCGAGCAGTATCGTGGCATGGGCCAGCAACGGGAAGAGCGCGGCACTCTGCTGCTAAAAAAGCCCGGCCGCATGCGCTGGACCTATACCGACGGAAAGCTGTTTGTTCTGGACGGCAAATTCGCCACCAGCTACACCCCAGGAGACCCGCAGGCCGAGCGTATCCCGGCCAAACAATTGGACGATCTCCGTTCACCCTTGCGCTTTCTTCTCGGCCACACGGAAATTGACAAGGAACTGGATCACTTGGCCGCAACAAACGGACCGAACGGGACAGTCCTGTTGACCGGCGTTCCTCGGGACGCCGCGGGTTCCAACGCACACGAGCAGCGTGTGCAGCAAGTCACGATAACCGCCATGCCGCAAACCGGCGAGATTGTCGGCATAAAGCTGACCGAGATCGATGGAGCGACGACAGAATTCCACTTCACGCACCTGCAGGAAAACGTTCCTGCCGCCGACAAGGATTTCCTGTTTATTCCACCGGCTGCGGTCACCATCGTCGACGGATTGCCACCGGTGTAGTCATCGCGGCTTAAAGCTAATGCTGTAGCTGCCGCCTGCTTCCAGCCAAGAGCTAAAAGGTAAAGTTCAAAGCACCCGTCACCTGCCGAGGCCCGACAAAGTGAGTTCCGCTGAACGTCGACAGAAAGTTGTATAGGGCGTACTTATTCGTCAGGTTCGTTACGGACACGGACACATTGGTGTGCAGCTTGTCCCGGTGCAGGATATTATCCATGCCAAGCTGGGTGTCAAAAAGGGTGCGCGGCGTAATGCGTGGCGGGTTCTTATCGTCGTTCTCCGTCCCCAGTGCAGGAATACGGATCAGCGGAGAGTTCAGCAGCGCCGGCGCGCACGAGGTAATAGGGGCGGTGAGAGTGGCCTTTGTATTGCCACAGCTGAGGGCGATCTGCGCCTGCTGATCCGCACTCAGATTCAGCACATAGCTGTTGTCTGCCGGGCTGCGTGAGGCGTCGGTGACGAGACCACTTTCATACCGCCATGTCATGCCGAAGTAGGGACCCTTGCGAAATTGGTACTGGCCGTGCGTTGATTGCTGAAATGCCTGGTCGTGATCGATCCGAAACACCTGCGATGTCTTGATTGCAGGATCGTTGAACAGCACACCACCCACCTCTGGACCGAAGAAGCGCGAACGCGTATGACCGAGCACGGCATAGGCGCTTAGCCCATGGTAGTTAGGCATTGTCACCTTGATCCCGAACCCGTCGATCTTCGACTTCTGCCATTGGATCGGAAAGGCAAGCGGCGTGTTCAAGACAACATCGAAATCGAAATCTCGGTCGGTGTACTTCCAGAAATACTCCGCGTCCAGCACAACGTATTTTCCGAAGCTCTGCTGAAATCCGGCGTCGTACTGATCGCGCGACGCAGGCTTTAGCGGAACGGCGCCGAAGTTTGCACCCTCAAGTCCGCCAACTCCCGTGGAAGAAGACACGATCAGATTCTCGTTATACGGCGTCAGGAAAAATCGGCCATACCCCAAACGCAGCACAGTCCCGGACCGGCTCAAGTCGTAACTCAAGTTCAACCGAGGTGCCACTTCTGACCGCCGCGAGATGCCGTTGTAGTTATCGGCCCGCACCCCCGCCAGCAGATTAAATTTCCTGTAGGTGATATCGTCCTGCAGGTAAAGTGCTTCCTGCTTAATGTCTGTGCGCCCTTTAAATGCATACAGGGTTCCGCCCCGCGTCAGATCGTGCGGCGCCAGTCCTGGCAGAAAGCCACTATTCACCGTGTAGCCTGCGGTCGTGCACTGGGATGGCTCGGTAATGGCTGGATTGGTTACCGGATTTCCGTTGCTGTCCAGACATGGCGCATTGAAGGTCGCCGACGTTACACCCAGGCCGAATCCCTCCTGCAGGAACGTGTGGTAAAACATCGCACCGACCTTCACATTGTGAATGCCATGTGTGATCGAGTAATCCGTCTTGATCCCGACGTTTTGCAGACGGCGTGACTGCTGCAACGTCACCGGTGTGTCGTTAAAAACATTCGGACTCGGGTAGTAGTGAAAGTTGTCCTGGCGAAGGTAAGGCGACACACTCAACAGGCTGTTTGCGTCGAAAATGTGTGTCCACGACGGTGCGACGTTATACGAAAAGATCTGGCCGCGCTGGTCCTGGCGCAACTGGTCGTATTGGTCGGGCTGCTGAAACCAGGAGCGCGAGAAGCTCAGATTTAACTGGTAGAAATTCGCTGCAGTTGGCCGGTAGTCCAGGCGATCGAAAAAACTTTCGTTGTTCCCCTTGTCGTGAATCGGCCGGAACTCCGGCGAGTCGAGATAACGGCTGCTTCCCAGGCCATCCAACGAAACAAAGTCGCCCACCTTGTCCGTGCCTACCCCAATGGCGAGTGAAGGCACAGACGTCCCAAACGTGCCATAGCTGTAGCCGACGGTGCCGGTAGGCTTGAGCAGGCCGATGCCGGAGCGGGTCGTGGTCTGCACGACCAGCGAAGCCTTGTCGCCGTACTCCGGCGGCGCAATGCCCTCAATCACGTTGACGGATTGAATGATGTTGGTCGAAATCTGGTTGCCGAAAACACGGCTTTGTTGATCGCTGATCGGCTGGCCATCAATCGCAAACGTCGTGTCAGCATGCTCGCCCAGCGGATGGAAGAGACCATTGGAATCGGACGCGATGCCCGGCGTGCTGAGTGTTACCAGCGAGGACAGGGGAGAAGACGTCGCCTGCAACGGCAGCTTGTCAAACAATGCCCGGTCGACGGTGGTGGTCTGCAAGGCGCCAGTGTCGCGCAGGTCTTCCGCCTCAACGGTCACCTCCTGCGTGGAAGCGCCGATGGCAAGCTTCAGGTCTGCCATGGTTAAAAGCCCATTGCGTACCTGCACATCTATGGCCATGGAGGCGAAGCCGGTTGCCGTCGCCGTCACGTGATAGCGATTGAACGGTAAGTTGATAAACGTGTACCGGCCTGCGTTGTCGGCCTGCACGTTGCGCGTAAAGCCACTTACCGGGTTTTCGATCGTAACCGTGGCACCTGGAATGAGAGCTCCGGTCGTGTCGGTGACGATGCCAGTAAGACTGCCAGCGCTACCCTGCGCGTGAGCCGCAAGCGTCATGAACGAGAGTGCAAGAAGTGGAACCAGACGGTGCGGTTTCATCAAAGGTGAACTCCTGTTCGGGGCTGAGACTGCGGTTGCACGCGGACAGGCGGGTATGACGCGCTCGCATCACGAACGTTCATGCGGAAGCACGACTGGCGATGTCGTGCAGAACAGGTGCGAGACAGCACAGGTGTATCGCCTGCGCCTGCAGCACCTGCAGCAAGGTCGACAGAGAGCTCCTTGCGGCTAGGTGGCAGGCCTGCGCTGATCCATGCCAGCCAGGCACTTCGCCAGAGACCATGCCACAAGATGATGCGGCCGGCGTTCGTGCGCTGACACCTGCTGGATATCATCGTCTCTTCAGCATAGACGAACGCCACGCGGAATTGATGCGACACAGTTCTCAGGTATCGCTCGAAAACGCGCCGCATTCCGACTATTTCGGCTCGGGACCGCGTACCACCTGTACTAGGTCAGAAGCTCGCAACTGCCGGGCAAAGGCCGCCATGACTTCGTCTGCCGACAGCGCAAGATACTGTTTTGCGGCATTGTCGCGTTCGTTCAAAGGCAGGCCGAGTTCGGCTCGGGCCAGCAACACCGCTGCAACAGTCTCTTCGCTGGACTCGCTCAGGGTGAGCTGGCGCAGCAGCAAAGACTTCGCAAGCGTAAGTTCACTGGGTGATACCGGCTCTGTTCGCATACGATCCAGGTCATGTTCAACCAGTGCCCTTGCCTTGGAAACCTTGTCTGGATCAGAGCCGTAGTCAACCGTGTAAGTGGCACGCGTCTTGGTCGCGTGCAGCTGAACGTCGACCGTGTACACATATCCGGCGACCTGCCGCAGATCATGGTAGAGCCGGCTTGCGTAAAAGCCGCCACCAAGTACATTCGTTCCAAGGTTCATGGCATAGTAATCGGGGCTGAACCGGTTCAGGGTCAGCTCCTCTGACAGCGTGACCGAACATTGCACCTGCTGCGGGTCCGCAACGTGCGCCGCCGACGCCTTGTTTCCAGGTACTGCCGGTAGCGTTGTATTCGGTTTCGCACCGTCGGCCGTCCATGGTCCAAACCACTTCTGTACCGCAACTCGGGCCTCTGCCGGCGTCACATCGCCAATCACCACAATGGTCGTCAAGTCCGGCCGCGCGGTTCGGGCATAGTAGCTTTTCACCTGGTCCAGCGTGAGTCCCGCGATTGATTTCGGTGTAGCCTCGCGCAGCGAAGGATCCTTCGCCGGCAGCAGTGCTTCTTCCAGCGCTTTCGTGGTGCGGTAACTTGGGCTCACCAGGTTCCCCGCCGTCAGATCAGCCGTCTGTTTCTGTACAACCGTAAAAGCGTCCGCTGGTAGGGCGGGGTGCAGTTCATGGTCGGCCAGCAATTGCAGACCGCGATTGAACTGCTCCTTCATCACTTTGAGTGAAAAGCGGTAGCCTCCGGACTCTTCTGCGCCAATATCATCCAGTGCTTTCTGGAAAGCAATGCGATCGAGCGAGGTTGTCCCGTAGCCATACAGCTCCTGCAACACGTCCGCGACACCTTCCTGGCCGGCAGGCGACTCCAGATCTTCGTTGTGCTCTATCTGGCCGACCACGGTGACAGTTGGGCTGGTGTGATCCGTCTTCACAATCAGGCGCAGGCCGTTGGGCAGACGCTCGTCCGAGGGCAACACCATGGGTGCAGGCGCGCGCAACGCACTCAGTGGACCGGCTGCCCAATCCGGTAACACCACCGGTTTGGTCGGCGGTTGCGTCAGCTTCTCGCCGCCGCCGAAGCCATTCTGCGCAACGGCCGCGCCCGATGGTACCGGCTTCAAGATGGACGTAATTGCATCCGCCGTCAGGTATTGCTTTGCCACGCGGTTCACGTCAGCCAACGCCACTTTCCGAATGGCATCGACATCCTCGTCCGGACTGGTGCGTCCTTCCGCAGCAAGGGCATTCGACCAAACGTTGGCCAGGCCGGGAATGGAATTGCGCTGAAACTCAGCCTGTGTAACCTCGTCACGTATGGCAGCCGTCACCAGGTCTGCCGGAACGCCATCTTTCGCATAGGCGGCCAGTACCGCCTTCATCTCGTTCACGGCGCTGGTGGGGTCCGTCTCTGAAGGGACTGCGACCACGCCATAGCCCACGCTCGCTTTTGGATACGTCTCGGCTACGCCGAACTGCGCCGCCAGTGCCTTGCCCGCAGGTACAAGGGCGTACAGGTTTCCACGTTGGCTGCTCAACACGTCGCCCAGGACCTGGATTGCGGCATAATCCGGCGAGTCCGTCCCGGGAAGACGGTAGCCAACAAACGCCAGGGTGTACGGCAAGTTGCTGTCGAGCGAGAATGTCTCCGCCTTGACCGGTTGCAGAACAACGGCCGGACGCACTGGCAACTTGCGGTCCGGGATGCTCTCAAACAGCGTCTTCACGCGCGCTATTACTTCTGCGGCGTTGACATCACCCACAATGACCAGAATGCCATTCGAGGGCGTGTACCACTTGTTGTAAAACTCCCGCAGCGTTGCACCGGTCGTGGCGTCGAACGTCGGCCTTGTGCCCAGTGGATCGTGTGCGTAGGGTGTTCCCGCAAACAGATCGCCGTTCAGCCGCGTGATGAATTTGTAGGTCGGATTCGACAGGTCGCGCGACACCTCCTGCTCAATGGCACCCCGCTCCTGCTTCCACTCGGCATCCGTGTTGTCGATGCCGGTAAGGCAGGCAGCCTGTGCGCGCAGTGCAACCTCAAGATCGGTCGCGGGTAGCGTCGCATAATACTGCGTGATGGTCTGCTGTGTATCGGCATTGTTCTCGCCGCCGAGCCGCGCATAGATGGCTGCGGTCTGGTCTGCCGTCATGCCGGTGCATCCGCGAAATGCCATGTGCTCCAGGGCATGCGCCGTCCCGGGAAACGCCTCTGGCGTCTCATTGCCGCCGGCCAGAATGTTCATTTCTACCGTGACCACTGGGGCCAGCGTGTTGCGCACAACAACCACACGCAGGCCGTTCGCCAGCGTGGCGCGGGTTACTTCGCCAACAGTGGTCGTGGCTGCACCAACGGGTGCGCCCACCCCGGCGTGCGCAATGGGTGCAAGCAACGGGAGGCACAGAACGGCAGAACAACACAGGAGACGACGCAGCTTCAAGGCAGATCCTCGCATCGTTAGACTACCGGAATCGAGCATCGTCTCCGCAGCGATCCGACCAGTATCGGCCGGTAACGGTTTTCATCGCATCCAGCGTTTCACCCCTTCCCGTCGTACAGCGAATACACCATTGCGGTACACTCGCCGCAATTGATTCTTCTCTCCAGGATTCGGTGCGATGCGGCAACTCTCCATTCGGCTGGCCCTTTTGCTGTCGGCACTTTCTGGCAGCGTCGCCGCACGATCGCAGACACCCCCCGCATGCACCGGACTTTGCCTGCAGCAGGTAACTTGCCCGGCCGGCACCAGCACCACCATCACCGGCACGGTCTACGCACCGAACGGTGCCGATCCTATCCCAAATGTGACGGTCTACGTCCCCAACGACACCGTTGCCCCGTTAGCAGCCGGGGTAAGCTGCCCGGTACCGGGACAACTACCTTCAGGCTCACCCCTGATTGGCACCTTTAGCGCCGCGGATGGTACGTTTACCCTCACCAACGCCCCGGTTGGCACAAACATTCCACTGGTCATCGTTGCAGGCAAATGGCGACGGCAGATGGTCGTTCCCGGCACAGTCGCGTGTGCCAACACGTCTTTTGACGCGCGTTTTCCAAGGAACCAGAGCGAAGGCGACATCCCGAAGTTTGCCGTCAGCACCGGCAACGCGGATCAGGTCGAGTGCGTCCTGCGTAAAGTTGGTGTTGATGACGCGGAGTTCACCAATCCTGGCGGCACTGGCCGAATTCAGCTGTTTACCAGCACCCTGGTACCGGGAGCGCAGATTAACGCCGCTACCCCCACTGCAGACAAGCTGATGGGCGACCTGCCGACACTTACTTCTTACGATGTGCTCATGCTGCCCTGCGAAGGCGCTCAGCACACCGAGGCTGCGAGCCAGCTTGCCAACCTGGTCAGCTATACCAATACCGGTGGCCGCGTGTACTCCAGTCATTATGGGTACGAATGGTTCTGGCGCAACCCTCCCTTCGACACTGTCGCCAATTGGACAGGTTCAACCGGCAGCGTCAACAGCGGAACCGCAACAGTGAACCAGAACTTCCCCAGCGGAGCGACACTGGCGCAGTGGCTGCAGCTGGTCAAGGCATCCACAACATTGGGCCAGATTGACCTGTCGGCCATCAAGTTCGACATCAGCGGCGTAAACCCGCCAACCCAGACCTGGCTCAATCTCAATGCGGCCGGCAACCCGGTCATGCAGTTTACGTTTGACACACCGGTTGGGCTCACCAGCGGGCAGTGTGGCCGTGTCCTGTTTAACGAGTACCACGTCGAGAACAGTGGCAACTCCAGGAACAAGGTCTTCCCGGCAGAGTGTTCAACCGCCGCGATGACCCCCCAGGAAAAACTCTTGGAATACAGTCTTTTTGATTTGTCGAACACTGGCGGACCGGCGACCCTCGCGCCAGCCTCGGCAGATTTTGGCAATCAGGTTGTGGGTTACGCCTCGGCGGCAAAGATCTTCACGGTCAAAAACAACTCCGTGTTCTCTTCCGCGCTCACCTCGATCGCAACCACCGATGACTTTTTCGTTAGCAGTAACACCTGCGCCAGCGTGGGCTCGAGCGGCACGTGCACCATCGGTGTGTCCTTCAAACCGTCCAGCCTGGGCGCGCACACCGGATCGCTCAACCTCGTCTTTGGTGGTACCACGCTCACGGCGTCGCTCACCGGCAATGGCATTCCAGCGCTCAACTTCCAGACGGGGTCGCTTGATTTCGGCAGCGTGGATGTCGGCTTTCCGATTACGCGCTCGCTCGCTGTCACCAATAGTGCTCCGGGTCCCGTCAGCCTGCCGGCGTTTACGCTCACCGGTGACTACGTTGCTTCGAACAGCTGTCCTGCGGCGCTTGCCGCTGGCGCAACTTGCGCTTTGACCATCACCTTCACCCCGTCAACCTACGGTTCCAGGCCGGGGATGTTAACGGCCAGCGGTACGGCGTCCAATCTTGTCGAAACTTTTACCGGCGATGGACTCGACTTCAGCACCGCTGTTCTCCCGGCGTCGGCAACCGTTGTTGCCGGTTTATCAACGACGCCTCTCGTCACCGCGACGCCACTTGGCGGTTTCAATGCGCCTGTGACGTTTACCTGCGCCACGACCGCTCCCGGCATGGCTTGCGCCATCACAACCCCCACGCTTACGCTCGCAGCCCATGCCCAGTTCAACCTCACTGTCTCAACGACATCGCAGTACACGCTGCCCGGCTACATCGTCACGCGCGAAGGCATGCTCGTATTCTTTTCCGCCGCGTGCGGTCTGGTCTTGATGCTGGCGCGTCGCAGAACGAAACTGCTCCCCCTGATCGGCATGGTGTTCCTGGCGACACTGGCTTCTGGCCTGAGCGGCTGCTCCGGTAAGCTCCCCACCAAGAACGCTGTCTTTACACCACCTGGAACCTATGTGGTGGAACTCTCCGCGACCGACGGCATGCTGACCCGGACGTCTCCCTACACCCTCAAGGTGACGGCCAGGTAAGTGCGGGGAGCCCAGACCTTACACCCGGCCGTCTCCAATCAGGGTGTGCGGAACGCCATCGCGGTGCACCGTCGCAAGCTGCGTTTCGTCTGAACGGTAAGGCGTACCCTGTGCCACCTTGCCGTCCGGTACACTCCATCCGCTGTGCAGCAGGCCGGGGCCTGTCACCTTCAGCACCTGGCTCCATTCCTTGTCCGGCACAATACGGCTGATCTTGCGCGCATCCACCGTCTCCACATCAATCAGGGCTACCTGCGAACCCTTGCTCATCATCACCAACGATTCAAGAGACGCGGTTTTGGCACCCGCACTGTCCAGGCAGGTCAGGCCGTCGATGGTTAACTGGTTCAGCTGCGCCGGCAACTCACCCGCATACAACCCACGCAGATCCACAACGCATACAGCTCCACTGCCGTCGGGCGTTCGCCGAATGGTGCATTCCATCAGCGTGAGCGCGTCGATGGTGACGGCGTGATTCGCCGTGGCAACCATGCCATAGGGCAGGTTCGTCCCCGTCCAGGTCACATCGCGAAACGTCACACTCTGGATATTGTCTTGAAGGAAAGCCAGATAGGGGCCCGTTACCTGGCAGTTGTGGATCAGCACATTGCGCACAGCGTCCTGCATGGTGAGTGCGCCCCGGTCTTCCAGGCCGAAGATGAAGCAGAGCACATTACAGGTCCCGGTAAAACCACTTGCCGTCACATCGGACACGTAGAGACTGCTGCGCGAGCCCGCGTAGATGCGCATCATTAATTCACTCTGGTCAAACACACAGTCACTGGCGGTCACACGTTCAATGTTGCCGCTGTGCCCTTCCGGTGCATTTAACGCGATGCCGTCATCGCCAGTGCGAAAGTAGCAACCTGAAATCGCAATGTCATTTGCCGGTCCATTCACGTGAATGCCGTCCGTGTTGGTCGGAAGCACGATCTCGTTGGGACTGAAGGGAGTCAGGCGGCAACGCGTTAGTTGCGCATGGCCCACATTGCTCAGCCGAATGCCATATGTCGGTGCATGGAAGACCGTGACCTGGTCAATGGTCACCTGTTCCATGTCCATCAGATTAATGCCAAACAACCACGGTGAGCCGTGCGGGTCACCCGTGGTGGAATTGCCGGTACGGCCGTTTCCACGATTCCCGTTCAGGCGAAAGTTCAGCAGACGCACCTGCTGCGCTACCCGCGATGGCGCGGGTGGCCCGGGGTCCGTCACGTAGCCAGCCGGCCGGTTGTGGATTCCGTCGTTGTTCGAGCCGGTCTTCAGAAAAAACCCGGTATCGTCCCCACTGCCCTGGATGGTGGTAAACCCGGCCGGCGACAACCGCAGACCGGTGATCAACGCCGCCCCATCCATGATCAGCACAATTGGATTGCCGGCGGATGCCGTTGCGAGGAACGCGTTCAGCAGCGCCGTATCGTCGGTAGGCGCTCCGGCAGTGACCGCGGCCGTCTTGCCAGCCGGGGTCAGCGCGGTTCCAGTCTCCAGGTCTACGTCGAGTGCGCACCCAAGTTCCGAAGCCTTCTTGGTCACTCCTGCAGAAACCGGGGGAACCGTTGTTTGCAATGGCATGCTTTCTCCACCGGACCGCTCATGCAAGGGCGGCCGTCGGCTTTATCGTACTGCCCGGCCTACTGACTCGCGTAGAGCTGGCGATACATTTCCCGATTTCTCAGAATCGACTGCACATAGTCCCGTGTTTCGGAATACGGAATGGACTCGACAAACTCCGGCAGATCTTTGTAGTTGTTTTCAGCCATCCACCGGCGTACCGGCGAGTCCCCGGCGTTGTACGCCGCCAGTGCATACTCGGGCTGGCCGCCAAACCGGTCCAGCACCTGCTTCAGATTTGCGGTCCCGAGTGCCAGGTTTGTAGAAGGTTCCAGTAAGTTGCCCGTAGAGAAATGCTTGAGCCCAATCCGCTTGGCCTGCGCCCTGCCCACCGCGGGTAACAGCTGCATCAGCCCGTAGGCATTTGCACGCGATACAGCGCTTGGGTTGAACTCGCTCTCCTGCCGAATCAGCGATGCGACCAGGTACGGGTCCAGCCCATTGGTTCCCGCATCGCTCGTCAGGTCACTCCAGTACGGACGTGGAAACAGCAGCTGCCAGTACACGGCCGGCACCTGCGTAATTGGCAGTGCGAAAAACGACGTTCCGTTCCGTTTAATCGTCTGCAGCGCGCGGACATTCTCGCCGTAACTCCGGTAGATTTCCGCCTGTGCGAGCGACCCCCACTGACTGCTGCTGCCGCTGGCGGCGATCTCCGGACCGATGTAGTCATTCAGGCCGGCGTTGGCCAGCAGCCTCGCCTTGATCAGGTGCGGATCGTTCTCCGGCAATTCCTCCACCAGCGTCGGCGCTGGCGGCGTGCGTACATTCTGCAACGGAAACGCCGGCGCAACCACGCTCTGCGGACCCATGATCCGTAGCCGCTCGCGCGCAAGAATCGCGTAGTAGAAATTGCGATATCCGTTGGCCAGCGCATTGTAGAAATTCGCGGCCTGCGCGTAATTCTTCTCAGGATCCTCATACATGCGGCCACGCCAGTACAGCGCGCCCGGTGCCTCGCCGCTGGTGGGGTAGCGCGCAATCTGCTCCTCCATCAGCCGCGCGGCCTCCGGGTAGTTGCGGAGCCGATAGTTCAGCCATGCCGCGCGCCAGTGCGATGACGGCCCATACGTGCTGTTCGGAAATCGCTTGAACAGCTCCTCGTACAACTCGATGGCATGCGGACTATCGCGCTTGATCAGGTACATGTTGCCACTGCTGTACAGCGCTTCTTCCAGCCAGCGACTCTGCGGAAAGCGCTGCTCCATCTGCGTCAGCAGATCGCGATTCTGCGCTTCCTCGTTGTCGTTGCGGGCCAACTCAGCCAGGATGTAGAGCCTCAGCGCGGCGCTGTCGTCGCCGGTCTGCGGCAGCCGTTCCGCATCGTGCCGTGACAGGCGTTTCAATCGGAGGTCGCATACAGCAGCGTAGATCTCGAGTGCATCCTTGTCGGCCTGCCCCAGCGACTGATCGTTCTGCTCGATCGCGTGATACTCGGACGCTGCTTCGGCATACCGCTTGGCATTGAACAAGGCATCCGCATGCAGCTTGCGCTCACCCGCGCTTGGGCCGGCGTTCATGTTCTGCAATTCGGTCCTGGCCTGCGCTGCCTCCGGCGAGAAGGGCAGTCGCACGTAAAGCTGACGAAAGATCGCCGAGGCTGCATTCCGATCGCCAGACATCTCCTCGGCCTTTCCCTCCGTCAAGAGGTAATCCGACTTCTGCGACACCGGCTGGCCCGTCTCCGCTGCCAGGGCATGCAGTGCATTGCTGCTGTCATTCATCGAGAGATAGGCCTGGGCCTGGGTCACCGCCGCGGTGGTGACAAAGATGCTGTTGGGGTACTTCAGCGCGAACCCATTCAGCATCTGCACCGCAGTTGCGCCATCATGGTTCTGCAGCGCGGCCTGTGCACCCAGGTACACCGCATAATCCTGCAGGGCATCTCCGGCTGCTGCCTGGCGGTAGGCTGTGCCCGCTTCGCCGTAGCGGTGATCGAGCGAGTAGGCATGCCCGATGGCAAGGTAAGCTGCCGACGCGCCCTCGCCCGGGTGCGCTGTCGCGTAGGCCTGCACACCGCTGTATGCCGCGGCGGACCTGCTTGTGGCAAGCTGCTGCGCCATGGGACGAAGCTGCTCGCTCTGCACAAAGGCGCTGGTCAGTTGACGGCTGACCGGGGTTGGCGCGGACACAAACCGCTCCATGTGCGGCCCAGCCGAAGTCTTCTGCACAACCGCATGCTCTCCGCGGCGGCCTTTGCCGGCGAGCGTCCGCGCGGTCTGACCATGTGGGGACCTGCCTGCTGCCCGGGAATGAGTTGCTGTCCCGTGCGGCTTCACATGCGCGCTGGCGTGTTGCAGGCCAGCGCTTCTGTGCGTGGCCGCAAACGTCGGTGTGGCCGCGCCAGCGAGAATCAAGAACGCGACCTGAGCCACGCGAATGCTCAAAGTAATAAGCGGAGACACATCTCCACTCTAAAAGGGAAAGCGGTGAAGCTGTCGGCGGCAACCCGCTTTCGTCGAACCTGTTTTGGTAACGCTACGCATTCCACGCCTGTTTCGTTCCGCTGCGTTGCCGCGCACGACCGCCCAACGTACACTGGGCACAAGACCATGCCCGTGCTCGAACAGACCGGAACCGAAGAGATCCACCCCGACGTGGCCCTGGTCGAGCGCGCCCGTGCGGGCGATGCCTCCGCCTTTGAAACGCTCGTGCGCCAGTACGACCGGCCCATCTTCCGCGTGGCGCAACACATCACGCAGAACCGCGAAGATGCGGAAGACATCGTGCAGGACGTATTCTTCAAGGCCTACAACAAACTCAATCAGTTTCAGGGCAACAGCAAATTCAGCACATGGCTGACGCGGATCGCCGTCAATGAGAGCCTCATGCGGCTGCGCAAACGCAAAACCAGCCGTACTGTTTCCATGGACCAGGACGTGCAAACGGAGGAGGGATCAATTCCTCGCGACTTCGCCGACTGGACGCCCGACCCCGAGCAGCAGTACAACCAGTCTGAGCTGGGAGAAATCCTGCAGAAAACGATTGCAGGTCTATCGCCGGGATTCCGCACCGTTTTCACCCTTCGTGACATCGAACACCTGTCTACAGAAGAGACCGCTACTGCGCTCGGCCTGAGCGTACCGGCAGTCAAATCCAGGTTATTGCGTGCGCGGCTGCAACTACGCGAACGTTTAAGCCGCTACTTGAAGCGCAAGGACGGGTCCATTAAACCGTGAAGACGCACACTCAGCCCGTGAACACGCGACCTGCGACTGCAGAGCACAATGGATCCTTCGTACCACGGAGCGTCGCCCTGTGACCTGCACCGACTTTCTCGCAAAGATGACCGACTACTTCGACAATGAAGTCGATGCGCCGCTGATGCAGGAGATTCGTGCGCACCTTCACGATTGCGAGCACTGCGAAATTCTGGTCAATACCACCCGGCAAACGATTCAGATCTACCGTGATCACCAGGTCTATGAGCTCACCACCGAGGTCCGCGAGCGCACGGTGACCAGCATCATGCACCGCTGCGGCCTTCGCAAGTCAGCTTAAACGGCGTTCACGGCGGCAACCGTGCCCTTCTACGATCCCCTTCCACATGAGTTAAAACGGCGTCTTCTCCGATCTTCGCTGCGCAAAAGCAGCGTGCGCGATACCGCATTCGAACGAGTCATCCGGTCCATCCCCGCGGGCAAGGTATCCACCTACGGCAAGGTTGCCGCGGCAGCGGGCTATCCGCTGTACCACCGCGCCGTTGCTCGCTTTCTGCGTACGGAGCTGGCCGGCTTGTTGCCCTGGCACCGCGTTGTGGGTGCCGGCGGCGCCATCAAGCTGCGATTGGACGCAGCGGAAGAGCAACGTCTTCGCCTCACCATGGAGGGCGTTCCCTTTCGCGGCAGGTACGTGCAGATGGACCTCGCGGAACACATCGTCGTCACAGAATTGCTCGACTCGGAGTAAAGGCTTGGCCAGTCACGCGAGATGCCAGAGCTGTGAGTCGCTCGGGACAGTTCCCCGCGGCCGCGCCAGGGTGGCGTAGCTCAGCGCGCCCAGTAGCGTGATGGCGCTGCACAGCCCCAGCGCGAGGGTGAAGGAATGCGTTCGGTCGAGCAGCCAGCCGGTGATCACCGGAGCAGCCGAGGCAATCACGAAGCTGGCGAAATTCTGCAGCGCACTCAGGGATGCGACCCACTCTGGCCGGCTGACCGCCTGCGCATAGCCCCAGCCCGACGTCCCCGCAAAGTGGATGAAGAAAAGCGCCACGCTGATACCGGTCACTGCCGTCACTGTCGAGGGGCTGTGCGCGACCAGAAACGTGCTCAACGCGGACAGCACCATACCCACCACCAGGTTGCGACGATGCACCCTCGTCAGGGATTCACCGCGCCGCGAGAAGCGATCGGCAACGGAGCCGCTTGCCGCCATGCCCGCCGCACCCGCAAGAAACGGGATGGCTGAAACCCAGCCGGTTCGCGCCAGCGGAAGATGGCGCGCAGTTTGCAGATAACCCGGAACCCACGCCGTGTAAAGCCAGTTGGTGTAGTTCACGCCGCCAAAACCCAGCATCATGCCCCAGACCATGCGTTGCCGAAGCAGCGTGCGCAGCAGGTCTTTTTGCAGCCCCGCCGCAGCAGGTGTTGCATCGCCGGCAGCTTGCTCCGGTGAACGGTAGAACGCAATCCAGGCAGCGGCCACTAGTAAACCGCTGATCCCCAGCAGCGCAAACGTATGTCGCCAGCCAACTCTTAAAAGAAGCCAAGCCAGCAGTGGCGGCGCCGCGGCAAGCCCAAGCGTCTGCGACATGCTCATCACGGCCGTGGCTCGGCCGCGGCTGTCTTTGGCAAACCAGTCCCGCACACTCTGAACGCCACAGGGGTAAAACGGAGATTCGCCAATCCCCAGCACCACCCGCAGCGCAAGAAAGGAGGGCAGCCCGCCCACAAGGCTGGTCAGCGACTGGGCGGCCGACCACAGCACCAGACCTCCGCCAAGCGCGGAGCGCACACCAAAGCGTTGAATGAGCCCGACCAGCGGCAGCTGCGCAAAGCCGTACGCCAGGGAGAACGCCGAGAGCAGCCATCCCATCTCGACCGCATTCAAATGCATCTGCGCGCGTATGGTGTTGTTGGCCACCGAAAGCGAGGCACGGTCGAAAAAGTTGATCAGGCCCGCAGCGAACAGCAACGACAGTGTCAGGCTTTGCCTTCGTCGCAGTTCGTGTTGCGGGGGTGTGGTTTCCAAACGTCTGCCGTCCGGTTCAGGTATACACCGTGCGGCGTCGTTCCCCCGGCTGTGCGTCGAAGAGACCATGACGAAGCCCCTGTGTTCTCTCCTGCTCGCTTGCTGCACCTGCGGAAACGCCCAGACTTCCGCGCTCTCCGCACATCGCTCCTGCATTGGCGGCGCGGGCGACTGTCCCTCGGACCGTGTATTGGACGCAACCACGTTTGCGGGAACAGATGCCGGAACGAAGCTGAATGCTGCGTTCGCCTCCATTGCGGGCATCACGTCGGCAAAACTCACGCTTCCGCCCGGACAGAACTACACAGTTGCCCGGCAGATCGTCCTGCCGGGCGACCGCACCGGCAATCACACCGTCGACCTAGATTGTCAGGGCTCTACCCTCACCTGGGCGGGGCCGCGGTCGGAGTCGATGGTCAACATTCTGGGCGCGAACGCGAACGGTCCGGGCGACACCGGTATCCTTCACCACTGCACCCTGGTCTACACCGGCACCATTGCTGCCATCACCCAGCAGGGTCGTCTCGGCTTTATTGTTCGTAACAACACCATCGTCACGTCCGCAGACGGCGTGCAGCTCATCAACACAAACGCCTTCGGCGGCCCCGGCTATACCGAAGAGGCTATTGTCTCCGAAAACACCTTTGTGCTGACCGGTGCCGGCGGCAAGGGCATTCATCATATCCTCGGCGCCGGCGGCACCAACTCCTTCGACTACAACTGGCTCGAGAACAATCACTGCCAGCTCGCAAGCGGAACGTGGTGCGTGGCCTACGACGCCGGATCTGCGGCGCAGGGAGTCAACCTCAGCATGCACCTGAACACCGCCGCCGGCGGCACCCTCAACACGGGCGGACTTCTCCTCTCCGGACCCTACGGCCTGGCTCGCTCCACTGTCGACATCCGCGGGGAAGACACCGCCGGGATCGGGCCCGTTCACTTCTGGTCCATCTTTGGCGGTCCATCCTACAACTCCGGCGGCATCTTCTTAACTGGCGGCGGCCTCGCGGACGGCAACGTCGTGCAGCCCTCCCGCATTCCGGTGGCTGTGTCGCTCGGCGTCAAGGCCGGGGCGCCCGGGGGCAACTTCACCTTTGGCGGCTCCTCCGGCGGAGCCATGGTGCTGGAGGACGAGATCGGCGACGGCGGCAGTCTCGGTCGGCGTTCGGAGTACGTGATCTCGCCGCAGCTCACTCTCTTCGGCCTGCGCGCAGCGGGCACGGAGAACCGAGGCGAGATCCAGTTCCTCAGCTGCGACGGCACGCAGGCCCACGCACTGCAATCCAACTGTCTCAACACCCTTTACATCAACGCGACCAACAGCCGCCCTTACGGCGATTCGGCCCAGGGCTCCGGCGTGGGCATCGGTCCAGGTTTCGGCCATTTTGGTGGAGCGCAACCGGTCACCCCGCTGCATGTGCGCGGCCGCAGCACGTCCGGCAATCAAATCGCCATCACCGTCGAAGCGGGCGAACCGTCTGACACCAGCGCCATCCAGTTCCGCGGTAACAATCCCGCCTTCCCGCCGGCGCGCACCCTGTGGATCGAGGGTCCGGCGGACGGCATCGCCGATCACGCGGGCGGCGTCGACTACCTATGGCTCGACCGTGTCCACAACCGTACCTTTCGCCTCAACAAGGACGGCTACGTGGAATCACCTGTCGGCTTCAAGGTAGGTCCAGCAAAAACCGGCGTCACCAAAACCTGCAACTCAAACCTGGAAGTCGTCGGCGGCATCATTGTCGGCTGCAACTAGGCCTCTGCGGCATCCTCTACGTCGGGCCTTCTGCGGGTCTGTGCTAAAAACTCGTATGTCCCCCAAGAGTTTTCTTCTGCTTTGTGCGATGCACCTGACCCTCCATGCCCAGCAGGTTGCCGCGCCAGAGAACAAGGCCGTCCCGCTTGCAGACAGGATCGCGCACATGGACCACCACGCGGGTCTGCTGCCGCTGGACTGGGATGCCCGGGCCGGCAAGCTGTACATGGAGGTTCCGCTCGGCGCGCATTCAACGCAGTCTCAGGAGTTCCTATGGGTGCATTCCCTGCCCAGCGGCGTTGGCCAGAATGACCTCGGCCTCGACCGTGGACAGATCGGCGGCAGTCGCATCGTCCGCTTTGAACGCACAGGCCCCAGGGTTCTTCTGGTCGAACACAACCTTGCGTTCCGTACCGCGTCGACGGAGCCCGCCGAGCGTGCAGCGGTCGAGCAATCGTTTCCCTCCACCGTACTTGCCGGTTTCAAGGTTGAAGCAGAAGCACCCGACGGCACCGTCCTGCTTGACGTCACGGACTTCACCGTTCGCGATGTGCACGACGTGGCAGGCACCCTGGCCAAGGGCAACCAGGGTACCTACAAGCTCGACTCGTCCCGCTCCACCGTCTTTCTTGAAAGCACGAAAGCGTTCCCGAAAAACACCGAGCTCGACGCCATGCTCACCCTCACCGCAGAGGGTGGAAATCCACGGCTACTGCGCGACGTTGCGCCGGACCCGCACGCCATCACCGTGCGCGAACACCAGTCGTTCCTGGAGCTGCCGCCTCCCGGCTTCACCCCGCGTGCCTTTTCGCCGCGCGCCGGCTACTTTCCCGAGGGCTACCGCGAGATGAACACGCCGCTCGGCGAGTCCACTGTCCAGCAGTTCATCCTGCGCCACCGTCTGCTCAAGAAAGATCCCTCCTGCACCTCTGCGTGCGTTGCCGTCTCGCCCATCCGCTACTTTGTCGACCGCGGTGCGCCGGAACCCGTCCGCACCGCCCTCGTCGAAGGCGCGCGCTGGTGGGACACCGCCTTCCAGGCTGCAGGCTGGGCACCCGGAACCTTTCTCGTCGAACCCTTACCCGCCGGCGCCGATCCGCTCGACGTGCGCTACAACATGATCCAATGGGTCCACCGCTACAACCGCGGCTGGAGCTACGGGTCCGCCCTTGCCGATCCCCGCACCGGCGAGATCCTGAAGGGCAACGTCACCCTCGGCAGCCTTCGCGGCCGCCAGGACTACCTCATCGCCGAAGCCCTGCTCGCGCCCTACAGGGACGGCCAGGTCCCCGCGCCACAGAATGACCGCGCCCTGCAGATGGTTTTGCAGCGCATTCGCCAGCTGGCCGCGCATGAGACGGGTCACACCCTTGGCCTCGCGCACAACTTTGCAGCAAGCGCCTTTCCGCACAACAGCCCCGACCAGACCATCTCCGTCATGGACTACCCGCACCCATGGATCACGCTCGGCCGCGACAACATCCCCGACCTGAGCCACGCCTACCCGGTCGGCATCGGCCTGTGGGACAAGGTCACCATCAACTACGGCTATCGCGAGTTTGACCAGGACGGCCACCCGGTCGAGAACGCCGCAGCGCTCAACAACATCCTCCTGCAGGCAGAGCATTCGGGTCTCGTCTACATCACGGACGAGGATGCCCGGCCCTTCGGCGGCGCCCATCCGCACGCGCACCTCTGGGACAACGGCACCGACCCCGCGACAGAGCTCGACCGCATCCTTGCCATTCGCTCCGCAGCCCTCTCGCGCTTCGGCGCCGACAGCATCCGCAATGGCACGAGCGTTGCCCAGTTGGAAGACACCCTCGTCCCGCTCTACCTCTTGCACCGTTACCAGACAGAGGCGGCGATCAAGGAGATCGGCGGACTCGACTACCACTACCAGGTGCGCAGCGATGGCCAGGCCGGTCCCTCCATCGTGCCGCCAGAGGTGCAGCAGCACGCGCTGGACTCCGTCCTCAAAACGCTTTCCGCCCAAACGCTTGCCCTGCCTGAACCGTTGCTCCAGCAACTGCCGCCAAGGCCGCCAGGCCTGCCACGCTCGGCAGAGTCCTTTCCCACACATACCGCACTCACCTTCGATCCCATCGCCTCGGCCGAGGCCGCAGCCGACCTGACCCTCGCTGTCCTGCTTGACCCCGCACGCGCCAGCCGACTGGTGGAGTATCACGCCCGCGACTCCCGCATGCCATCGCTGCTGTCGGTCGAAGAAGCCCTGTCCACCGCCGTCGCCGCCCGTCCTCCAGCCGCCGCACCCTTCGCTGCAGAGGTTCAGCGCGCCGTCGAGACCCGCACCGTAGAAGCCCTGCTCTCGCTCTCCATGAACGAGAGCGCATCGGCCCAGGCCCGCGCCGTCACCCGTGCCCACCTGGAAGCCCTGCTCCAACACACAATCCAGGCCGCACCCACAACAGACGCCGACGAAGCAGCCCACCGCTCCGCACTCGTTGCACGCATCATGGAGTGGCAGCGTACCCCGGACAAATTCGTTCCGGCCAAGCCCATCGAAGCCCCACCCGGCATGCCCATCGGCGACGACCAGGACATGTTGTAAGGCAGAAAGCCTGCCCGCTCTGTCATCAAGAAAGCCTGCCGTTCAAACGCGATTGGCCTCCTGCCTAAAAGGGTGCATCTTCAGCCGTGCCCTCACGTGCCGTCGATTCCTTGCTTGTTCGCCACAGGCGAATGAGCAAGCAATCATCCGCTTGCCACTCGCAAACGCCTCGGCCCGCTACTTCACCAAGTCGCAGCCCAGGCAATCTCCATCACAAGTTCGCACCAGCTTCCGCGTCTCCGAAAGCCGGAATCGTACCAGGTCCGATCCCCATCGGCTTAGCCCCAAAGAGAGCAGCGGTTCTGAACTATCGGCGCAGCCGCCCGCGAGCGCAATAATTCTCCACCAGCGGCTTTCGCCGTGGTGAGAGCAACGCCTCACTCCGTAAGCCATATCCATCAGCGCCCCATTTCCGCTGAACTTGTGCGACTTCAGCCGCCGAGATAGCCGTTTCATGTCGCAACAACCCGGCGTTAGCCTCCATAAGAGCAGCGCCTTTCCGCAGGCCGTATCCACCAGCGGCCCTTTACACCGAATTTGTGCGGCTTGAGCCACCGAGCTAGCCACGTCATCTCGCCAATAATGCGCGATTCTAGCCACGGTGAGAGCGACGCCTCTTTCGCAAATTCTACCCACCAGTGCCCCATTTCACGCTGCACTTGTGGGGCTTTAGCCGCCGAGATAGCCACTTCATTTCGCCAACAACGCGGCTTTAGCCGCCGAGATTCAACACTGCCGACGAAAGCCGTATTCCTCAGCATCGATGCAAACGCCCGCAGCGGCCTTCCAAAACACGACGGATTTATTCCGGCGACTAAAGCTGTAACAGCAGCACCAAGCATCTGAAATACCTAGCGGCTCTCGATGCTCAATGCTCCCCCACCAACACGGGAACGCTCCTCCAGCAACAGCGGCTCCAGCCGCCGATACGTTCTTCCACCAGGAACACCCGCTTAGATGGACAGGCCCTGCCGCACAGCTTCGGCAGCGATATCCAGCCCAAGATCCAGCGCCCGCACACTGTGCGTCAGCGCCCCGACGGAGATGATGTCGACACCCGTCGCGGCAACTTCCCGGATACGCGGCAATGCCATGTTGCCACTCGCCTCCACCAGCGCTCGGCCGGCAATCTGCTGCACTGCCGCGTGGATCTGCGTGGTTGTGAAATTGTCCAGCAACACGGTGTCCGCGCCGCCGGCCAGCACAGCCTCGATCTGGTCTGCCCGATCCACCTCGACTTCCACGTGCGTTGTGTGGGGCAGGCGGGCTCGCGCCTGCCGTAACCGCGCGGCTAAGTCCCCGGTAGTTGCACCTGGGTCCGTCTGCGCCATCACCGCCAAGTGATTGTCCTTGACCATCACCGCGTCCGACAGGGAAAACCTGTGGTTGTGGCCGCCGCCGCAGCGTACGGCATAGCGCTCCAGGATGCGCAGCCCGGGCGTCGTCTTGCGCGTATCCACAATCCTGGCGTTCGTCCCTGCCGTTTCCGCAACAAACGCCGCCGTCATGGTCGCAATCCCGCTCAGCCGCTGCACAAAGTTCAGCGCAACCCGCTCGGCCTGCAACACACCCTTAGCCGGCCCCTCGGTCGTCGCCAGCACAGCGCCTGCGGCAAACCGCTCGCCATCCTGCACCCGGAACTCCGTTCGGATCGTCGCGTCCGTCATCTGCATCGCCGACGCGAACAGATCCTGTCCGCACAGCACGCCCGCCTCACGCGCGACCAGTTCACCCGCCACCCTCGCCCCAGGCGGAAGATATGCCTGGCACGTCAAGTCGCCCCAGGGTGCATCCTCTGCCAGGGCCATGCGCACCAGCGCTTCCACGGCTGCAGTTGGCGGTTTCATACGCATGCAGAAAGCATCCTTGCGGCAGGGTTCTGTTGCATGGCAAGCGCGTGGGCAAACAGGGGCAAAGTTTCCGGAAAGTCCGTGCGAAAGTGCGCACCGCGCGACTCTTCCCGCGCAATTGCTGCAGCGACAACGGTCCGCGCAATGGTCAGCAGGTTTGCCGTCTCCCGCTGCTCCATCGTGGCAGACTGCCCGTACCAGCTCCGCAGTCGATCTGCGGCGGCTTGCAGGTTGGGTCCATTGCGCTCAATGCCGGCCGCCTGCCACATCAACTGCTGCAGTTCGTCTCGCACCACGGGCGTTCCACCGTCTGACCCGTCAATGGCGATGGGTGGCACGCTCTCCGCCGCCTGGAAAGGAAACGGCCACGCCCCCGCATCCGCGTTGGTTGCAATCATCCCCTCCGCGCAACGCCAGGCGAAAACCAGGCTTTCCAGCAGCGAGTTGGAGGCAAGGCGATTCGCCCCGTGCACTCCCGTACATGCCACCTCACCCACAGCATACAAACCGCGCAGGGAGGTCCGTGCATCCAGGTCGGTCCTCACACCGCCCATCCAGTAGTGCGCAGCCGGCGTCACGGCAATCGGATGGTGCGCCCAGTCGAGCCCAAGACGGCGGGAAGCGGCGTCGATCGTCGGAAATCGTACTTTCAGAAAGTCGGCGCCGAGTGCCGTTGCGTCGAGCAGTACCGGCTCACCCTCCTGCGCCGCCATCTGCATCGCGATACCCCGCGCTACAACATCGCGCGGCGCAAGCTCGGCACGGGCGTGCACGGCCTGCATGAACCGGCGTCCATGCCGATCCAGCAGAACGGCGCCTTCACCGCGCACCGCCTCCGAAATCAAAAAGGTGCCGGGTACCGCAAGCGCCGTTGGGTGAAACTGGTAAAACTCCGCGTTCTCAATCTGCGCCCCCGCGCGCAGGGCCATGGCAACGCCATCACCCGTCGCAACGGCAGGATTGGTCGTATACGGGTACAACTGCCCTGCGCCACCGCTTGCGAGTACTACCGCGGCGGCCATCAATCGCCGCGATTCTGTGTTCTCCCCAAGGATCTCCACGCCGCAGACCCTGTCGCCATCGAGCACAAGATCGGTAGCAAACGTGTGCTCCAGGACCTTGATGTCTGCAGCCCGAACTGCCTGCACCAGCGCTGTTTCAATCGTCAGGCCCGTGGCATCGCCGCCCGCGTGCAGCACGCGTGCGTGCGAATGTGCTGCTTCCAGGCCGCGTGCGAGTTCGCCGTCGCGCACGTCGAACTGGACGCCCAGTCGAATCAGGTCATGGATGCGGCGCGGACCTTCCTCGCACAAGATTTCGACGGCTCGGCGGTCGCACAAACCCGCGCCCGCCTGCATGGTGTCTTCCACGTGCTCCGCAACGCTGTCGCCGGAGAACATGGCGGCGGCGATGCCACCCTGCGCCCAACGTGTATTGCTTTCAGACAGTTCCGCCTTGGTGACAAGCGTCACGTCAAAGGCTTTGCTCAACTCCAGCGCGGCAATCAGCCCCGCGATGCCGCTGCCGACCACGACGACGACCGGCTTCATGCGGCACTCGTGGTCGCGGCGGACCCGGGCCTGAGGGCGAGCATGCGCTCCAGGGCCACCCTTGCCGGGACGGATACGGCTTCCGGAACGGTGATCCTGTTCAAAATTTCGCCACGCTCAAGTGCTTCCAGAACCCAACATATATAGCTGGGGTGAATGCGATACATTGTGGAGCACGGACAAATGATTGAATCTAAACAAAATATGGTGTGCTGCGGGTTCTCATTCGCAAGTCTCTGCACCAGATTAATTTCCGTCCCGATGGCAAACGTCGAGCCAGCAGGTGCGGCCGCGATGGCCTTGACGATGAAGTCGGTCGAGCCTGCAGCGTCGGCTGCATCGACGACGTCCATGGGGCACTCCGGATGCACGATCACGCGGACGCCGGGATGGCGAAAGCGCGCCATCGCAATCTGCTCGACCGTGAAGCGCTTGTGCACCGAGCAGTAGCCATGCCAAAGGATGACGCGCGCCTGCTGCAGCGACTCAAGACTGTTGCCGCCGAGCGGCTGCTCCGGATGCCAGACCGGCATCTGGCCCAGCGGGATGCCCATCGCCTTGGCCGTGTTGCGACCGAGGTGCTGGTCGGGGAAGAAGAGGACGCGCTGCCCTCGCTCAAATGCCCAGCGCAGGACCTCCGCGGCGTTGGACGAGGTACAGACGATGCCGCCATGGCTGCCGCAGAACGCTTTCAACGCTGCAGAGGAGTTCATGTATGTTACCGGGATGACCGGAGTGCGGCCGTCCGCATCGGGTGCTGTGCCGAAGACCGCGGTCATCTCCTCCCAGCAGTCCGTCACGGAGTCGAGATCCGCCATATCGGCCATGGAACATCCCGCCGCAAGGTTGGGCAGGATGACGGCCTGGTCCGGCCGTGACAGCATGTCGGCGGTTTCGGCCATGAAGTGGACGCCGCAAAACACGATCCAGTCCGCGTCCGGCCTGGTTTTTGCCGCCTGCGCAAGCTGAAACGAGTCGCCGACGAAGTCAGCGTACTGGATGACTTCGTCGCGCTGGTAGAAGTGACCCATCATGACCAGGCGCTTGCCCAGGGCGTGCTTTGCCGCACGAATTCTCAGGTTGAGCTCCGCAGGCGAGGCGCGCCGGTACTCATCGGGCAAACCGGGCTGCCGTGGCGCGGAAGACGGCACAGGGTCCGCCATGGACGCACCGGGGCCATACCCTGGCTCGCCACTGTCGAACCTCCACGGTTCGTCCGCCAAGCCGGATGCGCATGTTGTTAAACGGGTCGAACCCAAGGGCTCCGCTAAACCGGTGGAACCGGCGGGCTCCGCTGTTCCTTGCTGTTCGCGTATGCGAATCAACTGGATGGTGCTATCGACGGATCGCAAGACATCTCCCCGGAGCGCGACCAGCCGCCTTCAAAGGGAAGACGAAGGGTTTCGTTCCTCTACTTAGGGTAGTCTCTCTGCCCGGGATATGCGAGTGCCATTGTGCTCCAGCCAGGGCCACCGTCCCAGTTCACGGGGTCATGCCAGCGTGTGCCCGAGATGGACGTGAGGAGATGGCTGGCGCGTTCCGGCGTGTTAAGACGCCGTTCGTTTCCGCCGATAAGTTCCCCATGCGCAGGTTTTGCTCCTACCGGCTCGCTTTCCTTTCTCGTTTTTCCGCTCGGTCCCGCTCGACGGTCGCGCTCAGGCCTATCTTCAGCCTTTTGCTGCCCCTGCTGTTTTGCGGGTCCGCGGCTCTGGCGCAGGGCATCCAGACATTTCCGGCGGTGACGCCGGTGGGCAATACCGCCAGCCTGGCGGTCACGGTGCGGATAACGGCCGCGGGCACGGCCGCGGCTCCCCTTGCCCTGACCGGTGGTGTTGCAGGCCTTGATTTTGCGGTGGCAACGGGCGGCACATGCGCCGCCGGCACAGCCTACAACGCGGGTCAGCAGTGCACGGTGCTGGTGCAGTTTGCGCCGAAGTACCCGGGTCAGCGCAGTGGCGCCATCCAGATCCAAAGTGCAGGCGGCGACCTGCTGGGAAATGCGCTCATCGCCGGGACTGCGTCCGGAGCGCTGCCGGTGCTGGTTCCCGGACGCATTGACACCGTGGCCGGCAGTGGCCCATGGGTGTTTGCCGCGGACAATGTGCCAGCGACCGTTGCGCCCATTTATACGCCGGAGGGGATAGCCGTCGACCCCGCTGGCAACCTGATCCTATCCGACACGGGCAACAACCGGGTGCGCCGCGTCGATGCACAAACCGGCATCATCACCACGATCGCGGGCAACGGGGTGCAGGGCTACTCCGGCGACGGCGGCCCGGCAACGCAGGCGACCCTGAACTCACCCGGCAGCCTGATCCTGGATGGCGCGGGCAACGTGTACTTTACGGACACGCAAAACCACATCGTCCGCCGGCTTGACGCGATTACGCGGGTGCTGACGATTATCGCGGGGACGCCGCAAAGCGCGGGCTATCGCGGCGATGGCGGGCTCGCCACCCAGGCGGTGCTGAACCTGCCCCAGGGCCTGGCCTTCGACGGGTCCGCCAACCTCCTGATTGCCGACACCGGCAACCATGTTGTGCGTCGCGTCGATGCAACGACCGGGATCATCACAACCATCGCCGGCACGGGTGTACCCAGCTATAACGGGGATGGCCGGCTCGCCGTGACGGCCGAGCTCAACGCGCCCTCCGGCCTGCTTGTGCTGCCGGACGGCTCCATCCTGATTGGCGACACCGCCAACGATCGCGTGCGGCGCATCGATGCTGCCGGCATGATCAGCACCATTGCCGGCAGTGGTCCGGCAGGTTACTCCGGCGACGGCGGCCCGGCAACGGCGGCCACGCTCAAATCCCCTGTCGGCCTTGCAGTCGACCCGGTGGGCGACCTGTATATCGCCGATTCCGGCAACAACCGCGTGCGCGTAGTGGATGCGCTGAGTGGGAACATTACCACGCTTGCCGGCAACGGCGGCGAGGAGTTTACCGGGGACGCCGGACCCTCTACCTTGGCTGGCCTGTATGACCCGTTTGCCGTGGTGTTTACCCAGGGCGGCGATCTGTACCTGAGCGACCTGTTTCACATGCGCATCCGCCGCATCAGCGGATCGACGGCAAAGCTGAGCTACGCCACCATCCGGCGCGGCAAGGTTTCGCCGTTCCAGCTGCAGCAGCTTGCGAATAAGGGCAACCTGCCCCTGCAGCTGGGCACACCCGCGCTGGTGAATGCGGCGCTCGACAGCACCGTGACCACGTGCTCCACCACTGCCCTGCTGGCGCCATCCGCCACCTGCGCGCTGGGAGTCGAGTTTGCACCGACGACCATTGGCGACGATGTGATGGGGTCCGTGACCCTGCCGTCGAACGCGACCAACGTTACCCCGGTGATTATGCTGGACGGGCAGGTGCTCGACGTCAACCCGACCTCGGTCACGGTGACGTCCAGCGCCAATCCCAGCATTGTTGGCGCAACGGTGGTGTTTACCGCAGCCGTGACCAGCGATGACACCGGCCGCAGCGGCGATGTGACTTTTACCGCCGATGGATCAACGCTGTGCAGCGGTCCGCTGGGGACAAATGGCATGGCGACCTGCAGCACCTCTTCCCTTGCGCTCGGGTCGCACCGCATCCTGGCGCAATATGCAGGCGACGCGCAGAATGCCGCCGCAACGTCGGCCGCGCTGACGCAGGTGGTGAAGCAGCAGGCGACGATGACGATCACCTCGTCCAGCAACCCCTCCGTCGTCAGCAACGCCGTGACGTTTACGGTGGCCCTGTCCGCGCCGACGGGAACGCCGTCCGGCACGGTGACGTTCCTGGACGGCACGACGCCGCTGGGAACCACGAATGTGGTGTCGGGACAGGCGATGCTGACGGTCAGCACGCTTGCCATTGGCACCCACGCAATTTCGGTGCAGTACTCCGGCGACACGCAGAACGCACCCTCCACCTCCGGCAGTTATACGCAGACCGTGCAGCAGGCAAGCACCACAACGATGCTTGCCACCTCAAACGCAACGGTGCCGGTGGGCACCAGCATTACGCTGACCGCGACGGTGACCAGCACCAACGGTCCAGCGCCGACCGGTTCCGTGAGCTTTACCGAGGGAGCGACCACCTACGGCACGGCGCCGCTGGGCAGCAACGGCGTCGCCACCTTTACGTTCTCGAATCTGACGCCGGGGATGCATGCGCTGGTGGCGACCTACACGGGCGACACCAACAGCAAGGTCAGCAGCTCTGCCGCGCTGACGGAGACGGTGCAGCAGATCAGCACCACGACCGCGCTGACGGCGGACAGCAATCCGCTGAGCGCGGGCGGCACGCTGCACCTGACGGCCCAGGTAGCCATGGTCAGCGGCGCGACGGCATACGGTCCGATCAACGGGCAGGTCGCGTTTCTGGATGGCTCGACAACACTTGCCACCGTGCCGTTGAATAATGCGCTGACGGCAACCCTGGAAGTGCATGGCCTGGCTGTCGGCAGCCACACGCTGACCGCGGTCTACCAGGGCAATGCCAACTATGCCAGCAGTGCGGGCACGTTGGCGGAGGTTGTCGTTCAGACCGCGACAACGGCAACGCTGACATCGGCCGCAACCCCGACGCTCGCGGGTCGCCCAGCCATGTTTACGGTCGCGGTCAGCAGCAGCACCGGCACTCCGACGGGGAACGTCACCCTTGCCGATGGCGGCAACGCGCTCGGCTCGGCCACGTTGAATGCGCAGGGTACGGTGGCGTTTTCCATCAGCACGCTGTCCGTCGGCACCCATACGCTGACGGCGACCTATGGCGGCAGTGCGAGTTACCTGCCGACGACGACCGCGCCCATTACGCAGACGGTCAACCTTGCCGTGACGACCGTGACGCTGAGCGGGCCGGCGACGGCGGTCAACGTCGGCGCACCGGCGACCTTTACCGGCATGGTCTCAAGCCCCGGTGTAAGGCCTACCGGTACCCTGACGCTGCAGGAAGGCTCGACCGTGCTGGCCAGCCAGCCGGTGGGCGCAAGCTACACGTTTATCGACAGCAACCTGCCCGCCGGCCAGCACACGCTGACCGTGGTGTACAGCGGAGACAGCAACAACGCCGCCGCGCAATCGGCACCCTTTGTGTGCACCGTGCAGCAGGCACCGACGACCACGACGCTGACGTCGAGCGGCAGCCCGACGGTGCTGGGTACGGCGGTGACGCTGACCGCTGCCACAACGTCGGTCACAGCGAACCCGAGCGGAAACGTCACCTTCTTCGATGGAACATCCACGCTTGCGGTGGTTGCCCTGACGAACGGGACGGCGACGCTGACCACAACAGCGCTTGCTGCCGGTTCGCACACGCTGACCGCGACCTACGCCGGAGATGGCAGCCATGCGGCGTCCACCTCGGCACCCGTGGTGCAGCGCGTGGTGCAGCAGGCGACGGTTGCTCTCAGCTCCAGCCTGAACCCGTCAAACAGCGGCCAGGCGGTGGTGTTGACGGCGATGCTGCCGGCAGTGGCGGGCACAACGCCGACCGGCAACGTCGTGTTTACGAGCGATGGCGCGGCCCTGATGACGGTGGCGCTTGACGGGAGCGGCTACGCCCGCGTGCAAACATCCACGCTGCCGGTCGGCACGCACACGATCATGGTGACCTACGCCGGGGACACCGCGTTTTCCGGCGCGAGTGCGAGCCTGACGCAGGTCGTCCACAACGCCACCACAACGACCACGCTGACGACGAGTGCGGATCCTGCCATCTTCGGTGCGCCACTGAGCCTGACGGCGACGATCCTGAGCAACGGCGGCGGGGCAACGGGTGCAGTCAGCTTTACGGAGAACGGCATAGCGATCGGGAGTGCACCGGTGGCCGCGAACGGTGTAGCCGTGCTGACCCTGACGACGCTCACGCCGGGGCGTCACGCGGTAATGGCCAATTACCTGGGTGACGGCAACGCGAGTGCTTCGAGCTCGGCACCGGTGTCCTTTCGTGTGCTGCAAACGACCACGCTGACGCTCGGCTCCCCGGTCAACCCGTCGCTCGCGCTGAGCAAGGTGACCCTGACGGCGACGCTGGTCAATAGTGGGGCTTCGGTCGCGTCCGGAAGCGTGACGTTCAGCGAAGGCGCGACCACGCTGGGGACGGTGGCGCTGGACGCGACGGGACGGGCCTCAATCGATCTAACGGCTCTGTCGGTCGGAACGCACACGCTGACGGCAAGCTATGCCGGCGACGATGCGGACTTTCCCGCGGCCGCACCCGCGCTGCAGCAGGTCGTGCAGCGGCGCAGCACCGTCACCGCGCTGACCACCTCGGCTACCAACGCCGCGGATGCACAGCAGGTAACGCTGATCGCGGTGGTGGAATCAGCCGCGCCTGCGCCGGGCGTCCTGCCGACGGGCATCGTGACGTTTACCAGCGGCAGTACCGTGATCGGGCAGGCCGCGGTGGATGCTGCGGGCGTCGCGACCCTGACGATTCACCTGGATACGGCGCAGACCGAAACGCTGGTTGCCACGTACAGCGGCGATACGGTGTACAACGGGTCGACGTCCGGCAAGGCGTCCGTGACCAGTGGCCAGGCATCCCAGTTCACCCTGACGGTCAGCAACCTGGCGCTGCAGTTGCAACGGGGCCAGCGCACGACGGTAAACGTGACGGTTGCTTCCGTGAAGGGCTTTAACGACCTGCTGAAGTTTGGCTGTGTGGGCCTGCCCTACGCGGCAACCTGCACCTTTAGCCAGGTGGGCATGCAGCTTGCCGCCAATGGCAGCGGGACGCTGCAACTGACGATCGACACGGGTGACCCGCTCGGCTCTGGCAGCGCCACCGGGAATGCGCACAACAGCCCGGGCACCGGCTTTGGGGCGCTCCATCCTGGCGCGGTGCTCTGCCTTCTGCCTGCAGCTGCGCTGCTGTGCTTTTACCGCAGGCGCCGCTGGATGCCGGCACTTGCGGTTGGCCTGATGGCCTGCGCCGCAACACTTGGCATGACCGGCTGTGCCGGCCTGACGATGAACAGCACCCCCGCCGGAAGCTACACCTTCCAGGTCACCGCGCTTGGCCAGGGCAGCGGTGCAACCCAGGCGCAAACCATCACGCTTACGGTGACACCATGAACCAGATCCTTCGTTGGCTGAACGTCGTTACGATAACCATGGCAGTGGCTGTACCCGCGGTTGCACACACGCAGGCGCTGCCCGCGGCGTATGGCCCGGGCAGCAACCTAACGGTGGGTGGCGGGTTTTCGTGGTACCAGCAGGACTACGGTCACCGGAAGATCGGCGGCGGGTTCAGCTACGTGGATGCGCATGCCAACTGGCGTTATGCCGTGGAAGGCGAAGCTCGCTTTCTAAAGCTCGGCACCTCGCAGGAGGTGTCGGAGAGCACCTGGCTTGCAGGCGTGAAGGTGAACGTGACAGGACGGCCCAAGCGCCTGCAGCCCTATGCCAAGCTGCTTGCCGGCGCCGGCCGCATTACGCTACCGTACCACTACGCCTACGGCACCTTCTTTACCTACGCGCCCGGTGCTGGTGTGGACTACACCGCCAACGATCGCTGGACGGTGCGCATTGTCGATGTGGAAGTGCAGCGCTGGCCCGACTTTCCCTATGGTGCGCTGCAGCCGTACGGCATCAGCACCGGCATCAGTTTTCGCCTGAATGGAACGCCACGGATTCCCAGCGGCCGCGGCGCGCGCTAAACCAGCGACGCGCGCTAGCCCTGCTGCCACTCCTGTATGTTTCAATGCTCAGGTAGACGTTTCACCTCCTGACGCAAAGGAACGAGCTTGCCCGCATCCGCAGAGTTTTTGCAGACACCTGCGCCGTATCCGCACTGGATGCTGCGCGAAATTCACGAGCAGCCCCAGACACTTGCCGCAACGCTCGACCTCTATGTGGAACGTGCGGCTTTTCGCGACAGCACTTGCACATCTGCGCGCCAGTGGCTGGCGAACGCGCGCGAGGTGGTGGTTGCGGCAAGCGGGTCCAGCCGCCATGCCGGCCAAGTGGGTGAACTTTTGCTGGAAGATCACAGCGGCATCGCCGTCGATGTGGAGTACGCCAGCGAGTACCTGTACCGCGCTGACCAGTCGTTGAAGAGTGCATCGGTTCTGGTGGTGTCGCAGTCGGGTGAAACGGTGGATACCCTGCTTGCCCTGCGCAAGGCGAATGCCATGGGCTGCCCCACCATGGCAATCACCAACGTTCCGAATTCATCGATGGCACGGGTCGCGAACGTTTCCTTTGCCGTTGCCGCCGGTCGCGAACGCGCCATCCCCGCCACCAAGAGCTTTACCGCGCAGCTGCTCAACCTGTACCTGCTTTCACTGCTTGCGGCGCAGCAGCGCGGCACCATGGATAGCGGAACGCTGACCACCGCGCTGGCGGAACTGGAACGGCTGCCGGGTGCCATTGCACGGCAGCTGCCGCGGTGGGAGGCGAGCGTGCGCGATGTTGCAGAGGACCTGCGCGAGAAGAAGAGTTTTCTGTTCGTCGGCCGAGGCGTGCATTACCCGATTGCCCGCGAAGGCGCGCTCAAGCTCAAGGAGTCGGCCTACCTGAACGCGGAAGGCTACCCCGCCGGCGAGTTGAAGCACGGCCCCAATGCACTGCTGAGTGAAGAGACGCCGCTGGTGATGCTGGCCACCGTGGACAGTGCGAACCCGCAATCCGTAAAGCGCTACGACAAGGTGCTGCAGCTGATGCGCGACATGCGGCAGCAGGGCGCGACGATCGTGGCCATTGCCAACACGGGCGACATGGATGTGCCCCGGCTCGCAACCCACACGCTTGCGGTCGATGGAACCAGCGATGCGCTGCTTGCCATCGCCGAAGTCATTCCCCTGCAACTGTTCGCCTACTGCATGGCCATACAGAACGGCATCGACGTCGACCGGCCGCGCAACCTGAGCAAAGCTGTCCTGAGCGAGTAGACGCATGGCCCTTTACCTTGCCATTGACGCTGGCGGCACCAAGACCGACTACGTGCTTGCCGACGAGACCATGGTGCTGGCACGCAGCCGCAGCGGGACGGTGAAACGCCTGCGCGCCAGCGCCGAACAGGCAAGGAAGCACCTGTCCGCCGGCCTGCTCGAGCTTGCCGCGCGCAGCGGCCGTTCGCTGGCGCAGGTGACGCGCACTTGCATCGGGACCGCGGGTGAGTCGGTTCCGCTGGTCGCGGATTTCCTGCGGGAGGGCCTTGCCGCCCACGTTTCCGGCAGCCTGCTGCTGGTCGGCGATGTCGAGATTGCCCTTGACGCCGCGTTCCACGGCGGACCCGGCGCCCTTGTGCTGGCCGGTACCGGATCCAACGTCGCAGGCCGTGATTCCAGCGGCAGGCTTCACAATCGGGGTGGATGGGGACCCGCGTTGTCGGACCAGGGCTCCGGTTACCGGATCGGGCTGACTGCCCTGCGCGCCGTGTTTCTCGCCATTGATGAGGGCCGAACGTCACAGTTGCGGCCGGCGATCCTGAACCACTGGCGACTCCCGTCGCTGGAAGCGCTGATCCAGCACAGCAATGCAACGCCGCCACCGGATTTTTCAGAACTGGTGCACGTGGTGGTGCAGGCGGCGGAGGCCGGCGATGCGGTCGCCCGCGAGGTGCTGCAGCAACAGGGGGAAGAGCTGGCGTACCTGGTGCGCCTGCTGCTCCGCGTGTTGCACCCGGGCGATGCCGGAGCGGTCCCGCAGATTGCATGTGCCGGCAGTATCCTGGAACACGTTTCCCCGGTGCGGAACGCGATGCTTCAAGCGGTTCGCAACGAATTTCCGGCGGTCCGGATGCTGCCCGGTGTCGTCGACCCGATCGATGGCGCCCTATGGCGGGCACGCAATCAGGACGCCTTCCACGAGCGCCTGCAGGCGGGACGGCGCTAGGGACTGCCCCGGCGATAGGGACGGCGCTGGATGGGACGGCAGCTAGGTCCGCAGCAACTGCGGCCGAGTTACCGCAAGACGCCCGAGCAGTTCGCCGAAGAGTGTGTTTGCCCAGGCAAACCACTCCCGTGTAAACCGCTTCGGATCGTCCTTCCAGTAGCTTTCGTGCATAAAGCCGGTGCCTGCCGCGGATGCCTTCAGCAGGGCCAGCATGCGGCGAATCTCGGCATCGGAGGTCGACGTCAATGCGTACATGATCTGCGACATGGGCCAGATGTAGCCGGCGCCCACGTGGGGCCCGCCAATGCCCTCGCCTGCCGTGCCCTGGAAGAACCAGGGGTTGCGCGCGCTCCACACAAACTGCCGTGTGCGGCCATAGAGCGCGGCGTCCGGCGAAGCCCCAAGATACGGCATTGCCAGCAGACTGGGCGCGTTTGCATCGTCCATCAGGATCTGTCCGCCAAAGCCGTCCACCTCATAGGCCCACACGGTTTCGCCGCCGGGGACGGTGGCCACCGCATACTGGCGCAGCGCGCTCTCGACTTGCGCAGCGAGGCCGATGGCTTCCGCGGCCAGCGTAGCGTCGTGCAGTACTGCACCAGCCATTTCTGCCAACTGGCGCAGGGATGCGACGGCAAACAGGTTGGACGGCACAAGGAACGGGAGAATGCACGCGTCATCCGAAGGCCGAAACGCAGACACGATGAGGCCGACCGGGTGTACCGGCTGGCCAAAGCCTTTTTCGCCCAGCGTCTCGGTCGGCGTGACTGCCTTGCGCTGAAAGTGGTACGGCCCCAAGCCGTCCCTGCGCTGCTGCACACGCATGGTACGCACGACCAGTTGCATGGCCTCGTGCCAGCGTCCATCGAACGGTTGTACATCGCCCGTTGCCTTCCAGTAGCCGTGCGCGAGCCGTATCGGGTAGCACAGCGAATCGAGCTCATACTTGCGTTCAAAGACGCCCACACGCATTTCCGTGTCATCGCCCACCGGCGCGGGCGCGCTCAGGTCGGCGGAAAAGGCGTTGGCATACGGATCGATCAACAGGCATCGGGCCTGACGGCGAATAACACCCTCCAGAAGCGCGCGGAGCCGGTCCTCTTTCGCCGCCAGCGGCAGGTAGGGCCATACCTGTGCCGACGAGTCGCGAAGCCACATCGCCGCGATATCACCTGTGACCACGGCCGTGTCCGGTTTGCCCGCAAAGGTTCCCGGTACCACGGTGGTGTCCAGCGTGTTCGGAAAGCAGTTCTCGAAGAGCGTGGCCAGCAAGGGGTCGGCGATCTGCGCTTTGGTCTGCGCGATGTACTGCTCGACCACGGCGGATGTAAACCGCCGGTCTGCCGGGGCCGGACGGACGCCTCCGCTGACCGGTGTTTTTGCCGCCTGTGCCCAACTCCATGCGGGCATTGCTGCCGCAACGATCGCGGCGCCTCCTGCCTGCTGCAACAACTCTCTGCGCGACGTTTTCAACTCAGATCTCCGCCCTGCGTTTCAGGGATCATGGCAAGGCCCACGAGCGTGAGCAACGCACTCAAGGCAAGGTAATAGCCCACGAACGCCAGACCGTAGTTTTGCGCGAGCCAGCTGCCGATGTACGGCGCCAGCGACGCACCAAGGATACCCGCGAAGCTGAACGCCAGCGAACTTCCCGTATAGCGGACCGGTGTCGGGAACAGCTCGCTGATGACGGTGCCGAGCGGACCGTAGGTAAGCCCCGTCAGAGACAGCCCGACCACGAGCATCCAGAGTGCGCCACGCAGCCCCGACGCGAACATCGGTGCCAGGAAGACGCCAAAGACCGCGATGGCGATGGTGACCGCGACCATCACGCGGCGGCGTCCGTGCTCTGCCAACACCGCCGCGACGGGGATCCCCAGGGCAAAGAACACGACGCCTACCAGTTGCATCTGCAGAAAGGTGCCACGCTCGTATTTGAGCGCCGTTGTTGCCCAGCTGAGGCTGAACACAATCATGAGATAGAACAGCACAAAGGTGGCCAGGCTGATGAGGACGCCCGCGACGAGCGGACGTGCATACCGCGTGAAGACGGTGCCCACGGGCAGCGCCACGACGGCACGCCGTTTTGCGCTTTCGGCAAAGACGGGGGTTTCCGTGATCGTTTGCCGCACGTACAGCCCAAGCACGACGAGGAGCGCACTGATCAAGAAAGGCAGCCGCCAACCCCAGGCAAAGAACTGCGCATTGGTCAGACCCTTGCTCAACAGCAGGAACACCATCGACGAGAGAAAGAAGCCCAGGGGCGCACCGAGCTGCGGAAACATGCCATACCAGGCGCGCTTGCCGGGAGGCGCGTTCTCCACCGCCAGCAACACCGCGCCGCCCCATTCGCCGCCCAGGCCGATGCCCTGGCCAAAGCGGCAGAGGCCGAGCAGCAGCGGAGCGGCGATGCCGATGGAGCGGTACGTGGGCAGGACGCCGATGGCAAAGGTCGAAAGGCCCATGGTTCCCAGCGCAAGCACCAGCGTCGTCTTGCGTCCCACGCGGTCGCCAAAGTGCCCGAACAGCGCACTGCCGATGGGCCGCGCAAGAAACGCGATGCCAAATGTTGCCAGGGACGCCAGGACCGCACTCTTGGGATCGCTGGAGGGGAAAAACAGCCGGGGGAAGACCAGCACCGCTGCCGTCGCGTAGATGTAGAAGTCGAAGAATTCGACCGCGGTGCCGATCAGGGAAGCGAACAAGACCTGCGCCGGCGTATTCAATCGCTGGCCCGCACCGACGTTCGCGGGTACCGCATCACTTGCGTGCATGCCACAGTGTCGTGCATGCCGCCCGGTTTGTCACGCCTGCAGTTGCAGGGCGCGTGGGCCGAGATGGCGGATGGGTGGCTTGCAGTTGTCCTTCTGCGTCTTCGGCGCAGGACTCGTTGGTGTGCACCCGTCTGCCGTTCCGGGCAGAGACGATTGCGAAGCACCTCCGGACCATTGCAGCGCTACGGCGACTTCTGCTTTGCATGCGAACGGAGACCTGGACAACCACCCGCGGCGGCTCACTTCATGTCGACCTGAGTGCCGCGCGGGTTTGCCGGAACCGTTACACCCCAGCGACCGTTGACCTCCACTTCATCCACGAAGGGGCCGCCAGCCATGGCGCGCTTTTCCTTCGGTGTCCAGCCCACCACCTCGATGCGGTACTGTGTCCACCACGGGGTCCACGAGCCCTCCTGCGGGTTGATGCGTACATGTACGTTGCCACCCATATCCACATCGCAGGTGAAGCGAATGCGGGCATACACACCCTTCCTGAAGTCGAAGGTATGCCCATCGTCGGTGTAGACCTCACCCGCGCACATTTCAGGCACCTGCGATGCCATGCTGTACGGGTAGACGCGCAGGGTCAGAGGCCCCTGCGGGATTTCGGCCGTGCTCTGCACCAGTGGCGCAATGGGCAGAATGGTACCGCCACGCACGTACACGGGCAGGTCCTCCAGTTTGGGCGTGACCAGCAGCGGCTTCTGCGCAAGCACCTGGTCTCGCTGTTCCAGATCGATGGCGGCCGATGGCCGCGTGCGAATGGTCCGGGCGTCGTTCCAGTAGTCGTACCAGGTACCTGGCGGCAGGTGGATTTCGTAGGGCGCCACCTCTTCCGGCGACGGGTTTGGCGCGATGAGCATGTGGCTCCCCAGGAGGAACTCCGCGCCACCCGTTGTCAGGTCGAGCGGCGAACCGTCCGCCGTTGCATGGGGAAACTCGAGGAATAGTGGGCGGTTCATGGGCAGGCCGTCGCGGCTCGTTTCCTCTGCCACGGTGTACAGGTAGGGCATGAGCCTGTAACGCTCTTCGATGAACCGCCTGCGGATCGCCTCCTGCTCGGGTCCGTCGACCCACACTTCGTGCATGCGCGTGCCCTTGGCGCTGTGATTGCGGTCGATCGGCTGGAAAGCCGCAAGTTCTGTCCACTTGGTCAGCAGCTCCGGTGGCGGTGAGCCGGCAAACCCGCCCACGTCCGCGCCTGCCAGGCTAAAGCCGCTCAGCCCCAGGTTCACCAGTTGAGGCACGGTCTGGCGCAGGTGGTTCCAGGTTGCGCTGTTGTCGCCGGTCCAGGTGGTGCTGTAGCGCTGGCCGCCCGCATAGGTGGCACGCGTCATGACGAACGGCCGTTCGTTGGGCCGGAGCGTCCTTTCCCCTTCGTACGTGCCGCGGGTATTTTGTAAGCCGAAGATGTTATGAATTTCCAGGTGGGGCGCTGTTCTTTTGATGAAGCCCGGCTCGTCGATGCGATGCTGCACGTCGTCCGGCAAGGTCTTGCCCGGCACGTCGAAGACACTTGGCTCGTTCATGTCATTCCAGAAACCCGCAACGCCGTCGTCCACAAACGATTTGAACTGCTGACCCCACCATGTGCGCGTCCGGGCCTGCGTGAAGTCCGGGAAGACGGCCTGTCCCGGCCACACCTTGCCGTGGTAGACCGTACCGTCGGGGTTCTTGACGAAGTGGTCGCCGGCCGTGCCGGTGTCGTAGGGCGTGTAGCCGACGTTGGGCTGCTGCGCCACGTGCAGGTCGGTAATGACCACCAGCTTGAACTGCTCGTTTGCCAGATCTTTGACCATCCCCTTGAAGTCGGGATAGTTCGTTTCGTCCACGGTAAAGGGCCAGTTGTTGTGCTGGAAGTCGATGTCCAGCCAAAGCACATCGCTGGGGATTTTATCGGCCCTTAGCCTCCTGGCCACGTCCCGTAGCTGGGAGGCGGGAAAGTAGGTGAACCGCGACTGCTGAAAGCCCAGGGCCCACAGCGGCGGCAACGGCGTTGGCCCGGTGAGCCATGCCCACGTGCTGACCACCTGCTTCGGCTCCGCACCGTACATCAGGTAGTACTCGACCGGTCCGTTGAGCGAACCAAAGGTATAGCGCGAGTCATCCGCGCGTCCAAAGTCGAAGTTGGTGCGCCACGTGTTGTCGAGAAAGACGCCCAGCGTCCGGCCCCTGTTCACGTCCAGAAAGAACGGGATGTCCTTGTAGATCGGGTCGGTCGACTCCTGCCAGGCAAAGGCATCCGTGTTCCACATGGTGAACGCCTGCCCACCGCGGTCGAGGGGTCCCGGCTTGTCGCCCAGGCCGAAAAAATGATCGTCGACGGTGCGTGCCTTCGACACCGTAAAGCGATGGCCCTCCCAACGCACCGGCGCAGCGTCGCGCTGCAGCACGTTGCCCTGAAGATCCAGCACGGTGAGCATGAGCCGGTTGTCGATGGCAACGCGCAGGCTCCCGGTGGCAAAGCCGCCGGCTTCGGGGTGAACGGCGACAGCGCTGGTTCGGGCTTCCGGCAGCACCGCCCAGCTTGCATCCTCCGGGACGGCGTTGCCCTGCCACATGCGCACGCGCAGCACGTCGTCGCGCAGGGCCAGCACCTGCAGTGTGTTGCCGTCTGCCGTGGCGGTCAGGCCGTTGGGTACCGCGGTGAACTGCTGCGCCCATGCCGGAGCTGTGCAGCATACGGCGATCAAGGCCAGCAGCGGTCCTACGTTGACACTCTTTTCGCTCCGCATCCTGCCCTTTCGTGTTGGTACACCTACTCGGGACAGCAGACCACTCGCGCCGCAAAGTTGCAAGCAGGCGTTCGCCCAGAGCTGGCACGACCCGCAAAATTCTTCCTAACCGCCGCCGCTTCCGCTTGTCTAATAGGGCGAATGAGTGACGTGGAAGCCGAGGCGATCCAGCAGGTGCTGCACGGCGACAGGGACGCTTACCGCCTCCTTGTCGACGCGCACTACCAGGTTGCGTTTCGCCTGGCCTTTCGCATTACCGGGCACGAGCAGGACGCGGAAGAGGTCACGCAGGAGGCATTTCTGCGGGCCTACACGCGGCTTGCCAGCTTTCGCAAGGACAGCACGTTTTCTACCTGGGTGAACCGCATTGTGATGAATACCGCCCTCAATCTCGTCGAACGCCGCAAGCGCGATGCCCTGGACGCCGGCAAGTGTGTGCAGGTCGATGGCAGCGACGCCGAACGCTTTCTTTACAACGTTGCCGATGCCGCCGCCAGTCCGGAACGCCTTCTGCTCGACAAGGAAACGGTGTCGTTGCGGCAAAGAGCTCTGGAGACGCTTTCGCCCATGGAGCGCACCGCCTTTACCCTGCGGCATGTGGAAGACATGCCGATCGCGGAGATTGCCGAAGCCCTGCGCGTGCCCAGCAACTCTGCCAAGCAGGCGGTGTTTCGCGCCGTCAGCAAACTGCGCCAGGCACTTGCACCCGCGATGAACGCAAGCACAGGAGGCGCGCGTTGAACCACTTGCTGGAGGACGACCTGATCGCCTATCACCTGGACGAAAGCGCGCAAGCCGAGTCCATCGCCTTGCACCTGGAAGTTTGCGCCGAGTGCGCCGCGACGTCGGAGTCGATTGCCGAAACACTGCGCGTGTTTTCTGCCGAGCCGGTGCCCGCGGCCAATGTTGAGCACGCCTGGCAGCGGTTGCGCGGCAACCTTCCACGGCTTGGTGTACCGCAGCGGCCTGCGCGTCACCGCTGGTCCACCAGGCTCGCTTTTTTCCTCGTGCCGCTGATGGGCGTGCTGCTGGTTGCGATGGCAACGACGTTGCTGCGCCAGCGCCTGCAGCACCGCTGGCCGACGTACGCCAACAACCGTCCCGGTCCACTGACCAACGAGCCAGTGGGCAGCGTAACGGCCAGCGTAGAAGCCCAGGGTATCGCGAATGTGAACACCCACCTGGACAGCGCCGAACGCCTGCTGACGGAGGTCAACCACACGACCGGTCCGCTGGATGTCGCAGCACAACAACAGGCGCGCAACCTGCTTGTTCGAAACGCGCTGTACGTGCAGCAGGCGCATACAAGCGGTGATTTGGCGCAGGCGTCGCTGCTGGAGCATCTGGGCCGTGTGCTCACCACACTCGACCACGAACAGGCCGAGCACGGCCAGGGATGGCACCTGCGCTTTGAGATGAGCACGAGTGGACTGCTGCTTGACCTGCGCATTCTGCAGCAAAACAGCCCCAACGAAACACCGGTCGCGCACCTGGCCGCAGCTGCAAAGGACACCCCATGAACCGCTTTTTCTTCGCCGCCGCACTCTGCCTTCCACTGACCCTGTACGGGGAAGCCGCACCCGGCGGCGACGCCTATGCCAACGGGACCCAGGCCATGAACGAGAGCCGCTGGTCCGACGCGGTTGCCGCCTTCGACCAGGTCCTGGACAGCAAAGACAAGCGCGGCGATGCAGCGCTGTACTGGAAGGCGTACAGCCTTGGCAAGCTCGGCAAGGCACAGCTTGCCGCCGACACCTGCCGCAAGCTGCAGGTCCAGTACAGCGCCAGCCCCTGGAACAAGGACTGTACGGCCCTGCGACTTTCCACGGCCGACTGGCACCGGGCCGGCGAGGGCAACGATGTTCAGCGCTTCGACTTTCATTTCGACTTCGACGACCCAAACCGCAAGTCGAAGGACCCTGACACCGACCTGAAGATTCTTGCGCTCAATTCCCTTGCCCACCGCGACCCAGCCCAGGCAATGCCCATCTTGCGCAACATTCTTACCAGCGATCAGTCGCCCGACCTGAAGCGGCACGCCCTGTTCGCGCTGACGCAGAACCACTCGCCCGAGGCGCAGGCGCTGGTACACGATCTTGTGCTCGGCAAGCAGGGACCGGGATTGCAGCGGGAAGCGATCCAGGCCAGCGGGATTTACCTGGGCAGGCACGGCAACGACGCACTTATCGAGGCGTATCGCAACACGGCCGATCCGCAGGTCAAGCGCGCCGTGATCTCCGCCCTGTTCGTTTCCAACGACGACGTGCGCCTGGTCGATCTGGCGCGTGTCGAGAAATCGGTCGACATGAAACGCACGATCGTTTCGCAGCTCTCGCTGATGCAGGGCAAGGCTGCAAACGACTACATGCTCGAACTGCTGAAGTAACGTGCCGCGAGGCCCAACCCGACCCAAGGAGCCACCATGCGTACCCTGCCGATTGTTCCCGTGCTTTGGCTTGCCTCCCGACTTTGGCTGGGTTGCGGACTGTCGGCGCAGCAGCCGACCATCGTGCATGCCCAGCTTGAAACACAGTCGGCCGGCCATGGGCTTGTCGCGGAGCTGCAAACGCTGGAGCGGTCCGCAGGTCCGCTCTGGATCGGGTACAGCGTTCCCACCATTGCGCCTTTCCAGGGCTACGGCCAGGGCACGCAGACGGCATACCTGGAGCGCGAAGAGTCGTACCACGGCGCCACAGACCGTGTGCACACGCAGCGGGATCGCGCAACGATCCTGCTGCGGATCGACCACGGCAGGGTGGAGCAGCTGCGCGCCGAAGCGCCCGACCGGACGGTGGATGCTGGCAATCTGCGGTTTGTCTGGCTCCCGGATGTTACGCCGCAGGACAGCGTCGCAACCCTGCTGCACCTGGCAACAACTCTGAGCGACCAGCAGCTGCGACGCAGCGCCGTATTTCTTCTGTCGCAGCACGAATCACCTGCCGCCGTGCCGGCGCTTGTGCAGTTATCCATGCCCGCGGAGGACCTTGGCATGCGGGAGCAGGCTACCTTCTGGCTCAGCACGGCGCGCGGTCATGAAGGGTTTGTGGCGGTACAATACCTGGCACGCACCGACGCTGACGCTGCCCTGCGTGAGAAGCTGACCTTCGATCTGACGCTTGGCCATGACCGCGAAGCGCTGCCCGAGCTGATCCGCATGGCGCATGACGACCCTGCGCCGCAGGTACGTCGGCAAGCACAGTTCTGGATGGCGCAGCAGGCGTCGAAGGGCGATGCCACCCTGATCGCCGACAAGCTCCGCCAGTCCTCCGAAACCGACCCCGACGAGGAGACACGACGGCACGCCGTGTTTGCCCTGACCCAACTGCCCCAGGGCCGGGCATTCGACGAACTGTCGCGGGTTGCGAGCACAAGCAACGATGCTGCTGTGCGCAGGCAGGCGGTGTTCTGGCTGGGCCAGTCGCCGGACCCGCGCGCCGTGGACTACCTTGCCCGCCTGCTTCGTGGATCCACGTTGCCCGGCACGGAACCAGGCGCGCACCGTTAACGTACTTCCCTATACCGACGACGGCACTCACCTCGCGCATCCCCTTCTCAAGGACGGCCATCATGTTCTGTCAGCCGCTTGCAACGATCTGTGTCGCACTCCTCCCTGTGTGCGCAACCACCTACGCCGTGGCCCAGTCGGCGTGCGCCGGGAGCGTGCTCAATGGCACGGTCCGCGATACCACCGCAGCACTCATTCCTGGTGCGACCGTTGTGCTGGATGGCAACACTACCGCGCAAAGCGGTGCCGACGGCCGTTTTACCTTTGTCTGCGTGGGACCCGGGGCGCATGTGCTCTCCGTTTCGGCCGATGGCTTTACTGCCGGCCAGGTCCCGGTAAAGCTGCCCCATGCTGCGGCGTTTGATCTCACGTTGCGGCCGGCGGTGGAGACCACCGTCAATGTCGATGGCAGTGCGGGCGAGGACGAGCGCACCGGCAACACCGTTGGCCCCAGCCAGACGCTGGCCGGCAAACAGCTGCAGCAGCTTGCCGACGATCCCGACGACCTGTTGCGCGAAGTGCAACAACTGGGCGCCGCGGCTGGTGGAAACCCGGCCAATACGACCATTGCCGTCGACGGATTTCAGGACAGCACCACCCTGCCGCCCAAGAGTTCGATTGCGTACATCAAGGTCAATCCGGATATGTACTCG
>CAXUHM010000004.1:11735-163745 GCA_964250935.1 uncultured Terriglobus sp. | reverse complement strand
CCCCCCCCCCCCCCCCCCCCCCCCCCCCCCCCCCCCCCCCCCCCCCCCCCCCGGCGCTTCTGCGAAGCTGCAATCCAGAACTGCCTAGCGCTGGGTCGCGTCGCTGCCGTGCAACTTGACCTGCTTGTTATAGATGCCGAGGATCAGGAAAGGCGCGACCCACTGGCCGACAAACAATGCGGCGAAATCTTTCCTGGCAATCTTGAACGACACTGAAGCCAGGATGGAAGCACCGGCAGCGGCGAGAAAATATCCGCTAGGCACCTTGGACGTGTAGCTCTCAATATATGCCGTGACTTTACCTTCTTGTGCTTCACCGGCCTGCACGCGCTTGTCGCCTTCCAGACTAAAATCCATGACTTTCCTCCGCTCAAATAGTTCCGGCGCGTTTGCAAACCGGTACGGGCATAGATGCAAACCACGCAGGCGAGTGTGCCTGTGAGCCTATGTTTGTGGTGCGGCAAAAGTTGCCGCGCTTCGGTGTGGGGTCGCAGGAACAGGCGCGTGGGCGCAGGGTCCGCCTATACTGGTAGGTGGGCAGACATTCAGGCCTTGGTTCCGTGTATTATGTCGCTCTTTTGGCTCCAACTCGCAGTTGTTCTATATGGCGTGGCCTCATTGGCGGTGCTGCCGGCGGTGCTGTATGACCGGCCGGCGTGGAAGTATGTTGCGCTGCCGGTGACGGGGGCAGCGTTGCTGTTCCACTTTGTTTCCGTGGCAGAGATGCTGCGCGCAGCGCATCACCTGCTCCCGGTGAGCGCAAGTGAGGTACAGGCGATGCTGGGACTGCTGCTGGCCGCAGCGTTCCTGCTTGTGTATGCGGTCTATCGCACGCTCACCATTGGTGTTGTACTTCTACCCGTTGTATTTCTGCTTGGCTTGTTGCCTGCCTTCGCACCTGGGCAGCACGAGCTTGCGGCACCGATGCTGCGCTCTGGCTGGATTACGTTGCACATCGCCCTGCTGCTTGCAGCGTACGCGGCGCTGATTGTGGCGTTGCTGTCGAGTGTGCTTTATCTGTTGCAGGAAAAGCAGTTAAAGGCACGATCGACAGCAGGTCTGCTCTCACGGCTACCTCCTTTACAGACTACGGACCAAATTGGATTGCGGGCCTTGCTGATTGGTCTGCCCTGTATGACAGGCGGCCTGTTAATTGGTTCGGCGCTTGCCGCAAGCGAATATGGAGCTGTGTACTTTCGGGATCCGAAGGTATTGCTCTCCTTTGCCATGTGGCTGGTGTTTGTTGCCATGATTGCCGTTCGGCGGAGTGCAGGGCTGCGCGGACGGCGGGCGGTGTGGCTGTCGTCGTTTGTGTTTGTGGTGATGCTGGCAGTGTGGTCGGCCAACCAGGTTTCGACGGTACATCGATTCGCGGGGCGTCCGTGAGCCTTCGGCTGCTTGGCGTAAATCACAACAGTGCACCGCTGGATGTGCGTGAACGACTTGCTATCTCCACGGGTGGCCTGGCAGAGGCTACGCGCACCCTGGCGCACCGGCCGGGTGTGCGTGAAGCTTTTATCCTGTCAACCTGCAATCGTGTGGAGTTACTGATGGATGCGGAGCAGGGAAGCGACCCGCGGGCGTTTCTGCAGGAGTACTTTGCCCTGACACCACGCCTGCTGGAACCGCACCTGTACGAGTTTCGCGACCGCGAAGCAGTGCGCCATGTATTTCGGGTGGCGTCGTCACTGGACAGCATGGTCGTTGGTGAGCCGCAGATCCTGGGTCAGGTGAAGGAGAGCTACCTGATTGCGCGCGAGGTTGGCGCGGTGTCGACCACGCTGGACCGATTGCTGCAGTCTGCCTTCGCAGTGGCAAAAAAAGTGAGGACCGAGACGGAAGTCGGAGCGTCTTCGGTGTCCATCGCCTCAGTTGCCGTCGATCTGGCCAAGCGCATCTTTGGTTCGCTGCAGAAGACGCAGGTGCTGCTGGTGGGTGCCGGCAAGATGAGTGAACTGGCCGCGCGCCACCTTATCGCACAGGGCGCAGAGTCCATTCTTGTGGCAAACCGCACACCGGAGCGCGCGCAACGGCTCGCGGCAGAGTTCCATGGCCTTGCTGTGCCGTTCGACGATTTGCAGGTGCATGCACCGAAGGCAGACATCATTGTCACGTCAACGGGAGGTGGCCGACATCTTTTCGACGTTGCGAAGGCTCAGGTTATTCTGCAGAAACGCCGTGGCAAGCCGGTCTTCTTTATCGACCTTGCGGTACCACGCGACGTCGACCCTGCGGTCAACCGGGTCGACGGAGCCTTCGTTTATTCCATTGACGACCTGCAGCAGGTAGCGGCAAGCAACCTGACTGAACGCGCGAAAGAAGCTGCCGATGCCGAGCGAATTGTCTCTGAAGAGGTGGACCGGTTCCAGCAGCGATTGCAGGGATTGGACGCAGTTCCGGCGATTGTGGCTCTGCAGCAAGGCGCAGAGCAGATGCGTGTGGCCGAACTGGAGCGTGCGCGTGGCAAGCTGGCTTCTTTCACTCCGGAGCAGCAGGCCGCAGTCGACGCTCTTACGCGGTCGATGATGAACAAGTTTCTTCACGCACCCATTGCCGGTATGCGCGATGCTGCGAACGCCGGAGACACCGGCACCGTGGCCACGATTCGACGCATGTTCGAACGAAATCGTTAACTGCAGCCATACTACCGCCCCCAAACCATGGCTGGTTGTATTTCCGGCAGCTGTTGGCGCTCGACCAAGCGCCTCGGTGTGAGCCACGCGAACCACCATGTACCGCACCTGCGGCGCACTCGGAACCAGTGATTAAGGGCTCGCAGAAACTGCTTGTGTTTGCGAATGATCTTTGAATGAAAGCGCAATGACGCGGTCTTCAACTTCCTCGCCGGTTTTGGACAGCGCCGGAGACTCGGTCCGTACATGGTAGTTCTGAGGTGATTGGAAAGGGCAGCCAGCCCTTCGCCGACCAGCAGTTGACGTCGTGGTCATGCCTGTGTGCACGGGCATCACAAGGGATTCGGTGACTTTCATTCATGATTGCTGTCCAGCAATCTGCCTTGGAGCCTTCGCTCGATCCTGAAGAAGAACGGACGAACTGAGAGACAAATCAGCAGTGCGGATCGCATGTGGGCCGTGCGTTGGATGACTCACCGGCAAGGACTTTCTACCCCAATGTAAACAAATTTTCCCGGCATCAAGAAAATTTGCCCGCAGGCTGTGCAGCCTATCTGCTTTTGTGAGGCGTAGCCTTGCAGATGAGATTTGACCATGCGTACATGTTCCGTGTCTCCTCGTTTGGGCATACCGGCGGATCTGAGTGGGTCGGCATATGCGACGAGTCGCCTATCGAATTACAAATTAGAGTGAAACAACCTCTGCCATCTGCATGGCGGAGCACGCGTGTTTGCGTCAGGCTCGACCGAAGGTGACCTGTATGAAACGAAAAATCTTTCTCTGTATGTTTAGCTTTTTCTGGATGGTGTTGTCTGTACATCTGCAGGCGCACGCGCAATCCGATCCTGCATCCACGGCAAACGTCCGAATCATGCCTCTCGGCGATTCCATTACGGCAGGCTATCGGAGTACGACGGGCAATGGGTATCGTGGACCTCTCGCCGCCGTACTGAAAGGACAGGTCGGCGCTTTGGATCTGGTTGGAAGCCAAATTGGTGGAACCATGGCCGACCCGGATCACGAGGGACACTACGCCTATGAGATTGCGCAGCTTGCGGCTCTGACCACAGCACAGCTGAATGCATACAAGCCGAATATTGTGCTGCTGGATGCAGGCATCAACGATCTGGGCAATGGGGATGACGTGACGAACGCTCCCAACCGTCTGGGTTCGTTGATCGATCAAATTCTTGCAGCAGAGCCGGATGCCAGTGTGCTGGTTGCACAACTGATCGTGAACTCGAATGCGACCGTTGAGTCAGAAGTCGTCGCGTTCAACCAACAACTCGCCACCGTTGTTCAGGAGAAGGCGGCGGCCGGCCGGCACGTGTTTCTGGTCGACATGAGTGCGTTGACGACCGCCAATCTTAATGACGGTTTACACCCCAACGATGCGGGATATCAGCGCATGGCGAACGCCTGGGATGTCGCAATACAACAGGTCATCGCCCTGCATTGGGTATCTGATCCACTGGCCGGCAGCACGACTCGTCCGACAGGCTTTATCACCTCTGGAATCGCAGGAATGTGTCTCGACAATCTGAATGGGTCCAGTAATCCGACGAATCCAGCGGACCTGCAAACCTGTAATGGCGCAGCAGCCCAGCAATGGAACATAAACAATGCTGCTATCACCACGAATGGTTTATGCCTGGACGCCAAGGGAGGTGGAACGGGTAATGGGACCCAGGTTATTTTGTACGGTTGTACGGGGGCGCCGAACCAGAAATGGACCGTGCAAAACAACACGATCGTTAATACGGCCTCGGGCCGATGTTTGGATGATCCCGGGTTCAGCCGAACAAATGGCACGCCCTTGCAGATTTGGGACTGCAATGGTGGGATTAACCAGCAATGGCAGGCTCCATTCGAAGGTTCTATACAGTCCGGTTTGCCTGGCCTATGCCTGGACGCTTTCAGTGGTTCCGCGTCTCCGGGGAACAAGGTTGACGCTTACGGGTGCAATCAGACGGCTGCGCAGCAGTGGACCTTCGCCAACGGCACCTTAACATTCGATGGACAGTGCCTCAGCATCAGTGGGGAGTCCGGAGCAGGTGGTACCCCAATTGTCCTTTCCGGGTGTACCGGCAGCTCTAACCAGACATGGGCTTTGACAAACGGGAGGTTCGTGAACTCAAGTTCTGAAAGTTGCCTGAGCGTTCCCGGCGCAAGCACGTTGCCAGGGACGCAGCTGACCTCTACAGCATGCACCAGTGGCGCCAACCAGCAGTGGACGGCTCCCGAGCAGGGAATAGTGACAACTACGGTAACGGCAGACACCGCCGCAGCAGCGTATGCCGCCTGGAACGCCGCATTTCTCGTTCAGCAGAACGGGAATACCTATTATGCCGACGAAGAAGTATCGCAGGGTAGTGAAGAAGCGAAGCTCTACACCGACGGGTTGAATGTGGCGATTGCTGAAGATGTGTACCAACACAACCATCGTCAGGATCAGCGCAATTTGATCGTTTCCTTGCTCGATACTTTCCTGAGCGACTTTGGTAACGGGGAGAACTGGGGTTATGACGGGTATGACGACGACCTTGGCTGGATGACCAATGCCGTGCTTCGTGGGTATCAGATTACGGGTAACCCGGCTTACCTGACCGCGGCCGAAAATAACTGGAACACGGCATACAACCGGGGTTGGAACGCCGCTTTAGGCGGAGGCATGGAGGAAGACATTACAAAGAAAGACGGTGTGTCTGACCGCGAAGCGTTGAGTGACGATCCTTTTGTCTTTACCGGCGTAACCCTTTATCAAATCACCGGAGATGCTTCTTATCTGACAAAAGCGCAAGGTATTTACGCGTGGGTTCGGGAGAACCTGTTTAACCCGACCTATGTAACGAGTGCGCTTGGGGCTTCAGGCCAGGTAAACCAGGGCTTAAGAGACTCAGATAATTCCCTGATCGCTTCCGACAATACTTACAACGGAGGTTCGTTCATTACAGCAGCCGCGGCTCTCTACCGGGTGACGGGAGTTCAGCAATACTACGACGATGCTGTGTTGGCGATTGCTCACAGGATCAAGGCCGAACCGATCCTGCACAGCACAAATGAGTGCTGCGGGAACCAGTGGGCGTACTGGTTCACCTATGGGCTGGGTCAGTTCGCCACAGAAGCAAACTTGTGGCCGCAGTATCTGACGTATATGCAAACGAATGCCGATGCTGCGTGGAAGAATCGTAATGCGGCCAACCTTACCTGGAATGACTGGACGACGCCAACCAGCAATGCCGTGGCACTCAAGAATCCAGATGCTGTCGAGATGGAGAGTGCTGTTGCCATCTGGCAGCATTTGCCGCCGACTCCGGTTGCCCTTGCGGGAAATTACGAAATCCAAAGCGTGGTGAATGGTCTGGCCCTTGAGATTCCTGGTGCGTCGACGGACAATGGCGCCTCCGTTGTTCAGTCGCCGTTCTCCGGGGCGGCAAATGCGTTATGGACGTTCGTTCCCACGAGCGGTGGCTACTACCAAATCAAAAACGTAAACAGTGGTCAGATCATGAACGTGGCCGCTGTTTCCGTGACGAACGGCGCACCTGTCGTCCAGTGGCCCGCGGGTCGAATTGTGCCGGGAAACGATCAATGGATGCCAGTAGTAAACCCCGATGGAAGCTACACGTTCTACAACCTTAATAGCTTGCAGGCTCTGGATGTGCCCGGCGCAAGCAGTACCAGCGGGTTACAACTTGATCAGTGGTTCGATAACAACACGCCGGCACAGAAATTTAAGCTGATTGCGCAGCCATAGGGCTGCTCTCATCCACGCTGGTTGAGACGACGAAGTCGAGGTCATGCGGGCTGCATCGTCATGCGGGAGCGGTACCTGCTGTTCTTAACATTGAGCCGCACGAATGTGGCTCTAGAGACCACATTCAGCAAGCCAGTAAGCTGCTGTCAACCATTCAGCTCGACTGTTGATCGGAAGAGTCGGGCCGATAAATGTCGCTCCAATACCGAGTGTCGGTGAGATGAAGAAAGATTCGTCACTCCATCCACTTGCTTGAAGGCAAGGTGCGGGTCGTGAGAAAGCAGGCTGCTACATGCGGCTGGGTATTCGGCGCTCCATGTAGGGCTTGAGAGAACCTTCCTTGAAGTCAGTGGACATCATTGTCGATTGCCCCACCAGGGCAACGAGGATCGAGATCTGAAGGTGCTTCATCGCTCGGCAGTCATTCCGAAGCCAGGCTTTCAACGTTCCGGAATAGATCCACAGCGCCATCTACCACGAACGAACGTTTCAACTTATTTCCATCGTCTATTCACACAAAAACAGCCACGCTATGGCATGCCTTCTTTTTTGCTCGTTCGTTCCCGATCAGCGTCGGATTCCTAGGTGTTTACTGCGGTGCTTGCAGGCCAAACCAGCAGTGTGACCAGCAGTATTAGTGGTGTCGTGCATGATGCGACCGGGCAGGTGGTGCCGAGTGCGACGATTCTTGCCACGGCCATTGACACAGGCTTTATACGCACCGTACAAGCAGAGAGGGATGGCCAATATGCGGTGCAGTAGTTGCCGGAAGGTGTCTATCGCCTGAGTGTCAGCGCACCAAGCTTTTCGACCTATCGGAAAAATGGCGTTACGGTCCGTGTCGGCCAGAGCAGTTTGGTCGACGTAACCCTCGCGGCCGGAGCGGCGAACGAAACCGTTACTGTGACAGCAGACGCAAGCATTCTAAATACTGACACCTTTGATGTGTCCGCTGGGCTAAATCAGAAATCGCTGGAGAACATGCCAATTACCTCACGCAACACGTTTAACCTGGCCCTGCTTGTGCCGGGCTTGAACGGCACGCGCGACGATGAGTTCGGTAATCCAACATTTGCGTTCGGGGGTATGCAGCGCAAAGCTTTCATGATTGACGGATTTGATAACACGCAGCGGGGTGGCCCTGGCAGGCTGGGCATCTTCTCGCCCGAAGATGTGAAAGAGGTGCGTGGTCGCCGGCGCCATGGACGCGTAGTATGGTCGGACGGTTGGAGGCATGATCAATATAATTACGCGCGGTGGCACGAATGAGACCCATGGCGAAGGCCTCGTACTGCAGCGCCGACCGGGTCTGATTTCAAAACCATCGCTGTCCCAAACGAAACCTACGCTACGTCCTTGAATATCACCGCTAAACGCTCCAATTGTTCGGCGAGACGTTCATGGAGCGCCTAAATAGCCCATCGTGCCACACGAGAGCAAGGGCAGGACATGCTCGCGAATCCACTTATAACCCTGAGGGTAGAGCTAATTGCTACTCCTGAGTAGTTCTCTAAGCTTCGTGTGCGCCGTAAAGTTCAGTTTTGACTTACCCTGAGCTGATTGTGAGAACCGAGGCAAGCTCATCAGCGATGGTAATCCGCGTCGCCATAGCCTTAAGGGTTACTGATGAAGCTGTGGCCCACATAGGAAAGCACCTGATGCTGTTGGCAGCAGCATTGGAAGGCTGCACTCGTAACCCTTTCGAGTCTTCCTGTGGTTGGTAGAGGCGATGGAGACTTTTACCCTCGGTCCGGACTTAGAGGATGATGCAGCTTCGACACTCATCGGTCTCATCGTTTGTCTCGGCTACAAAACTCTAACATCGAAATGTCATGAGCTATCGCCGACACATGTCCAGCAGCTGTACCGATGTATGGGACAGCTAACCCGCAGGGCAGAGAAGCTTGCGCGAAATGCATCGGTTCCTGCCGAACAATGTATTGGACGGGAGAGCATATCGTGCTTAATTTCGTATCTGTGGCTGTTTGGCCTACCTAACCGCCAACGGAAGGGAGCTTCCATTAGGAACAAGGATATGAGCACACGTCGAGACTTTATTCAACGAAGCGTACTTATTGCAGGAACGGCGGCCTTGGCAGCCAACGTAAGCGCAGCGGAAACTTCTTCAGCATCGGCCGGAGAGCGATCGTCGAACTCTAACCCCAAAGGAGAAAGCACCATGGCAGAACAGACTCAACAGATTCCTGAAGGCACCAAGAATGTATTTGGTGGAGACCACTTCGATCCGGCAAAGTGGCTCATCGTGCCGGCCAGGACCTTCGACGACCTGAAGGTGGGCGATGTGTTCCGCTGTCCGAGCCGCACGCTGACGGATGCGCATACGTCAGCGTTTCAGGCTGTGTCAGCCGACACGCATCCACGACATTACAACGCGTTCTATGCACAGGCGCATAAGATGCCTACCATGTTGATCCAGCCGTTTCAACTGCTGGCGATGACAGCTCCAGGTGCTTCGCTATTCACGCACTACGTTGGTGAAGCAATCGCCGGCTTAAAAGGTGTTTCCTGCGAGTTCGGTCAGGACACCTATGTGGGCGACACGATGTATCCGGCGCTTGAGATTCAGGAATTAAAGAAAGGAGGCGGCAAGGGCCATGTACTGATGGCCATCGCCATTTATAACCAGAAGGGTCAGTTGGTTCTCTTCGGTCATCAGCAGTTTGAGCTCAAGCTGCTTTAGCTGCGCCCTGTCAGCCCTCGCGGATGCTCCTGAAAAGCTTCTGTTTCGCTTAGAAAGTTGCGCGTCCCTACGTCCTGCCCTGTCAGGAAATGGGGACGCTCCCCGGGGCAGTGCTGCACATCGAAGCCAGCAATCTCGCATACCAGCTCTACTTACGGCACTGCGATTGACTCGCGGCACGTCATGCAGCACCCAAAAGACCCGCGAAGGAGAACGTGATGGGTGCTTGCGTCCCGCGCCCCTCGTCGGCATTCTCTTTAAGCCTACCTTCATTCAGTGTTGAATCCAGGCGAGCTCCAGACGGTCGAGCAGACCACAGCAAATTTGATCGTGCTCGTCGGTGTTCGATCCACCTCTTGAACCTGACGATTCTTTTAGCGAGAACTGACAGTCGAACGCGCCTACAAAGTCGCTTTGAACTCTTGACGGGCTGGTATGGTTAAGAGGCGATCTGGAAGCGACATGAGGCTGCGCTTGAACGCACTGTTGTTGCCCTGAGCTCTTGAGACTACCAGTGCACCCTCGATCGCAGCAACCGCGCCTTCTGCGCGGACGAGCGCAACCTTCAGAGAAAATCCGGCTTCCCTTGACAACTGCGCAAAGGCCTCGATCCAGAAATCGAGCGTCTTTCGTACATGGATCCTCACACTTTCAGGTGTTCCCGGTCCACCCAGCATTTCCAGCAGGCAAGCCTGCGTTCCGCCTTCGTAGAAGTCGTCCAATCGGGCTGCAACCACTTTTAGCCGTTGCTGCGGTGTACCCTCCGCCCGAATCGGAGCCAGTACATGCGTCGCAAAAATTCTGTCTACTTCGGTCAACGCGGCCAAGGCCATCTGCTCCTTCCCTTTAGGAAATCGGTGATACAGACTTGCCTTGATCAGGCCCGACTGCTCCGTAAATCGGGTATAGCTCGCTCCCTCGAAGCCGTGGTTGCGGAACACGGAAATCAAAGATCCAAGGACGTCTTGGTTGGTGTGTGTTGTATCTGCCATAAATCCGAATCTCCGAAGCACCCTTGCGTGAGTATACCGTTCGGTCTATTATCCTAATTAGACCAAACGGTCTACAAGGAGTCTCCATGAAAGCTGTAATCGTGATCCTTTCCGATCCAAAGGGGAATTCAGAAGAAGCACTGGGCCGCTTGTTTAATGGTTTAGCAGCAGCGTATGAACTGAAACAAAACGGAGATGACGTGACAGTGGTATTTCAAGGTGCCGGAACTCGCTGGCCAAGTGTGGTTTCCGCGCCTGAACACCCTGCCCACAGCCTTTATGGGCTGGTGAGTGACCGGATCGCCGGTGTGTCATCTGCGTGCGCGACGGTTTTTGGTGCGTCGGAAGGGGCGGTTGCTGCGGGTCTACCGCTCATTTCGGAAAATGCGGTACCAGGCACAAAGGGACTTCCTAGCATGCGCAGCTGGATGGTCGAGGGCAGACAAATTCTTCTTTTCTAGAGGTTGCCGGGGTAGCACTTGAGGTAGCCCCGGCAGCTTGGAGGCACACATGTCTAGTGAAGTTTTTCATGAGGGTGAGATCCGCGTTCAGCAACGAGTCGGTGTGGCTGCTGAAGCGGATCGGAACGGCCCGATGATCGGAGCGCGCATTCCGAAGGGTGCGGTACCGTTTCTGCAGAGGCAGTCTCTGCTGGTGTTTGCAGTCCATGACGACGATGCTCTTTGGTGCCTGCCTGTTGCCGGACAAGAGGGATGGATCTCCGCAGATCGGGACTCGATGCACCTTGATCTAAGGCAAGGGTATGGGGCTGTCGATGGAAGAATTCTTCGTGCCTCTGAGCAAAATCAGAAGGTGGGCTGTCTTGCGCTTGATTTCGCAACCCGGCGCCGGATACGAATCAATGGCCGGCTCGAGAAATCGCCCGGCGACATGCTTGTGCTCAGGGTCGCGGAGGCCTTTCCTAACTGCCCTAAATACATCACGGGACGCAGGCTTGTCTGGTCTGACGAGGCAATGCATGACCCTGTGCGTGACGGCGGTGCATTGACGGGCCGTACGTTGACAGAGATCCAGCGGAGCACGCTGCGGAGCACCGACATCTTTTTTATTGCCTCGCAGCATCCTCGCCGTGGTCTCGACGCCTCGCACCGAGGGGGCAATCCTGGTTTCGTTGAAGTTCTCGGCAGCGACACACTTCGCTTCCCTGACTATCCAGGGAACAATTTGTTCAATACCTTGGGAAACCTCGAAGTCGATTCGCGCGTAGGCCTTTTGGTGCCTGACTTTAACTCTGCACGCGCACTGAGTGTGACTGGCGTAGCGTGCGTGAGCTATGAAGATCACGGACGCACAAGATGGGTTACCGTTACCGTGCGCAGTTGGACTGAAGTTCAACTTCCGGCGACTGAGACGATGCGTGAGCCTTCACCTTTCAACCCCGCTTAAGCTTTTGGGTGATCTCCAGACCTGCTGGCGATGGCAGCTGGAGCAATCTGCCGCTTTTCGGATCGGCGTACCAGTCGTCGAGAGCTTTCATCGAAGCTTTCTTGCCCGGGTGAGAACGTTGCACATTCTTGGGTGCACCTCTACAGTTGCATCGCACTTCGTTCGACCGTTCGACACTTGGCTGGCAAGAAAGACGATGCTCAGGTCCTTACAGACTTGGATTTGCGTCACCTCTAGCAATAATCGTGTCGGCATTGCCAAGCGCATTCTCTCTTCATCCAGGCTGATTTGAGCCTAAAGGTCTAGCTCTCGATGGCGGAGGCTATTGCCACAACGAAGCCGTTCGCCTCCACATTTCACAGGAACTAGAGAAGCTTTCATCCAGGAGAGATGCATCTTTGATAATCTCCATCGGCGATTGAACAACGCGAAATCGATCATGCCGATGGCTGCAAGCAAAGAAGGCTATGATTCTTTCTGCACGATGATCTGGAGATAATGAATGAAGCACAACGAAATTGCTACTCCTGTGAAGCTCGATACCGCCGGAACCCCCGTTGGCAATGCCGGCGAGCTACACCAGACCGCCGGCGGCACCCATCCACAGATGACCAATCAGCGCGGTACCGTGATTGCCGACGATGAGAATTCACTCAAGGCAAACGCACGCGGCCCCGTCCTTCTTGAAGACTTCATGCTGGTGGAAAAGACCCAGCATTTCGACCACGAGCGCATTCCCGAGCGCATCGTTCACGCGCGCGGCTACGGCGCACGCGGCTATTTCGAGCTCACCGATTCGCTGAAGGGCATCACGAAAGCCAGGGTCCTAACCGAAGCCGGCGTCAAAACTCCTGTCTTCGTCCGTTTCTCCACAGTTGGTGGCAACATGGGTTCGGCAGACACCGCGCGAGACGTCCGTGGCTTTGCCGTCAAAATGTACACCGCAGAGGGCAACTGGGACATCGTCGGCAACAACATCCCCGTCTTCTTCATTCAGGACGCCATCAAGTTCGCCGACCTTATCCACGCCGCCAAGCAAGAGCCGGACCGTGGCTTCCCCCAGGCGCAAACCGCACACGATACCTTCTGGGACTGGGCGTCGCTCACGCCAGAGGCCACCCACATGCTCCTGTGGATTATGTCTGACCGCGCCATTCCGCGCTCGTTCCGCATGATTGAAGGCTTCGGTGTCCATACCTTCCGCCTTGTCAACGAGGAAGGCAAGTCCACCTATGTGAAGTTCCACTGGCGCCCCAAGCTCGGCCTGGCCTCCGTTGTTTGGGATGAAGCACTCAAGATCAGCGGTGCCGACCCCGACTTCCACCGTCGCGACCTCTGGAATGCCATCGAAGAGCAAAACTTCCCCGAGTGGGAACTCGGCGTCCAGCTTTTCGATGAAGAGTTCGCCAACAACTTCGACTTCGACGTGCTCGACGCGACCAAGCTCATTCCGGAAGAAATCCTGCCGCTGCGCATCGTCGGCCGCATGGTTCTTAACCGCAACGTGGACAACTACTTCGCCGAAACGGAGCAGGTCGCCTTTGCCACCACCGACGTCGTTCCAGGAATCGACTTCACCAATGACCCACTCCTGCAGGGCCGCAACCTGTCTTACATCGACACGCAGATCACCCGTCTTGGCGGCCCGAACTACGAACGGATTCCTGTGAACCGCCCCGCCTGCCCGGTCATGAACATGCAGCGCGACGGCCACATGACGATGATCCCGCAAAAGGGTCGTGTCTCCTACTCGCCCAGTTCGCTTGAGGCGAATACCCCGCGTCAGGACCCGAAGAATGGATACAACAGCTTCAAGGCGCACGAGGAAGGTGACAAGCTCCGCGTCCGCGCGGAATCTTTCGGCGACCACTACAGCCAGGCCCTGCAGTTCTTTAATTCGCAGACGAAGCCGGAGCAGAATCACATTATCTCCGCTTTTATTTTCGAGCTCAGCAAGGTACAGACTGAGCATGTTCGCAAGACGATGCTCGGCCAGCTTGCCAATGTCAGCCCCGACATTGCGAAGCGCATTGCTAACGGTCTTGGCATGACTGACCCTATTGTTCCCGCAGCTACCAACGTCCCCGTGCGTACCGACCTGGCTCCGTCACCCATGCTCAGCATCATGAAAAAGATGGTCCCTGGCATCAAGACCAAGCAGATTGGCGTGCTTGTCGCCGACGGTACCGATGCCGGGCTCGTTGATGCCCTCAAGGCTGCGGCGGCCAATGGTGGCGCGGAAGTCAAGGTCGTCGCTCCCAAGATTGGCGGCGCCCATGCAGCAGACGGCACGCTGATCCGCGCCGATTTTCAGCTCGCTGGAGGTTCGTCCGTTCTGTTCGACGCCACCTACGTCGCACTCTCGGCAGATGGCGCGGCAATGCTTTCGAAAGAAGCTGCAGCTGTCGGATGGGTTCACGATGCTTTCAGTCATTTGAAGGTTATCGGAGCCACCACTGAAGCGCAGCCCCTGCTCACCGCCGCCGGTGTCCTTGCCGACGAAGGTGTCCTTATGAGCAGCAAGCCCACCGACTACCTCAACAAGGTCGCTCACGGGCGCATCTACGACCGCGAACCAAAACTCCGCACCCAGTTCTAACCATTCAGGAGTGCGAGACCACTCAAGGCAAGAAAAGTACACCATCCTCTGTAGCGGCAACGGCATGAACAGAGGTCCTTCTACACAGGAGGGCCTTTGTTTCATTGCTGTCTTGAATCTTGCCATCTCCTGCGGGTATTCAGAAGCGTCAGGGTGCGAGCTCTCCCTGCGCGTAATCCAGCAACCGAAGCGCTAGCAGATAATCGTACCGAGCGTTTACAGCGGCAACGTCCGCTTGCGTGTTCTGCAACTGAGCCTGGCTCAACTCAACGATAGAGCTTAGACCCAGTTTGTATCTGGTCTGGGCGAGCGCAAAAGCCTGAGCTGTCTGCTTGCGAAACTGGTCGGTAACAGCGATGCGGCGAAATGCCGACTGGGCATTCAGAATTCCAATGCGTACGTCTCGCGCGATTGTGTCTGAAAGCTCCTGGGCCTGTTTCTCGGTCGACTTCTGCCTGAGCCGTGCTTCTTCCGCCTGCGCTTCAATATGGAAACCCGTAAACAGGGGAACGGACAGATTCACGGCGCCAGCAGCGTACCAATGCGGCGTTGAAACGCCGTTTGGGGCTACAGGAAAGAGGCCGCCAATCGCAAGAGCATTGATCGTCGGAGCACGTTGTAACAGCTGCGCGCGAGCATACTTTTGGTAGGCTTCAGCGCTGAGTTGCAGGGCCTGCAGATCGGGGCGTTCCTTCTGGGCTGTGGTATTGAGAGCGGCGTAGCTGCCAACTGCAGGAGGCGCTTGCGGTGCCGCATTTGAATCTTCAACAGCCGTGTAGACCGTATCTGCAGGAGCTGCAAGCACCTGCGCCAACGCGGCGCTGGCGGCAGCTAACGCGTTTTCTGCGTCCAGCTGTAAGAGTTGAGATTGCGATAGGTCCGCGGATGCGACGTTCAGGTCAAGGTCGCTTTTCAGCGCACTTTTTGTAAGAGCGGAAGTGAGGCTCTGCACGTCGCCCCGAGCGGCCACGGTCGCCCTGGCCACCTGCAGCAAGGATTGCGCGTTGAGCAGTCTATAAAAAGCGGTGTCGGTGGCCATGAGAACATCCTGCTGCGTGGCGATCGTGGTCTGGTCCTGCGCACGCTGCTGCAGCTTATTGGTGGCAACAAGCTCTCTGGTATGCCCAAAATCTGTGATGAGTTGGCTAAAGCTACCGCCGGTACCGGCATGCGTGAAGAGGCGAGAATCGGTCAACGAACCAGACCCAATGCGGCTACCGTCCTCAGCTTTTTCTGCTGTAGCGGCTGCGGAGATTTGGGGCAGCTCTCCGGAACGCGTTTGCCGGGTGATCTGCCCTGCGGCCAGACCGAGCAATCGGCTTGCTGTAATCCGTGGATTGTTCCTGAGTGCGATCCTCTCTGCTTCCGAACGGGTCAGGGAAACTGCAGGGCTGCTGGCTTCGATCAAAGGACTCTGGCCGGGTTGTTGGGGAGCCGATCCCGCTAGACCGCGACTGTTAGGGGGAGGGGAGACCTGAAGATACAGCGTCGTCGGAGAGGGCGCGGCTGGCAGGGCTGCGGCGGATTGAGCGAGGCCGGGCAACGGGAAAATGAGCAACAGAGCAAGTCCAGTTCTCATGCGGTTGCCTCTATGGGCTGTACTGTCTGCCCGGGCTGAACTTTTGTTTCTGTACGGGCCTCAATGCGTCGGTGGATGAGCAGGTAAGCACTGGGAACGAGAAACACTGTCACAATCCCCGAGACCGTGAGGCCTCCGAGGATTGCTCTCGCAAGTGGTGCGTACTGCTCACTCCCTGCCTCCAAGGCGAGGGCCATGGGGATAAGCCCGAGTACCGTGGCAAGGGTCGTCATAAGAATCGGGCGCAGTCGCACCTTGCAGGCAGTGATAATCGCCTCCTCCAGCTTGAGTCCCTGTTCACGCAGTTGGCCGGTGAACTCAACGATCAGGATGCTGTCTGAAACGACGATGCCCGTCATCATAAGAACGCCCATCAGACTCATGATGTTGATCGTTGTCCCAGTTAAAAGCAGGAAGAGGATTACGCCGGAGATGCCCGGGGGAATGGCAAGCAGGATGATGAACGGGTCGACAAACGATGCGAACTGCGCCATCAGGATGAGAAAAACGAGAATGATCGAGAGGATAAGTCCAATGGCAAACGAGCGGAACGACTCGTTCATGTTGTTGACCGAACCGCGCACGGTGAGCTTGGTCCCGCGAGGCAGCTTCATGTCGGAGACGATCTTGTCCACATCCTTACTCATCGTTGCCAGGTTCTCTGCTTTCGGCATAACGTACACGTCGAAGACGCGGCGCAACTGGTAGTGATCGACCTCCGTGGGCGTGTTGATGGATTTTACAGACGCAATAGTTTCCAGTGGAGTGGTGGTCTTGCCATCCGTGGAGCGCAACGGGATTTGCTTGAAGTCGTTGAGCGTCTGAACCTGGCTTTCCGGATATTGCACGGTCAGCAGGTAGTTATTTCCGGTCTTGGGATCGATCCAGTAGCTTGGCGCAACGACACCGTTCGAAGTCATCGCGGTAATCACGCTATCCACGATCGTTTTAGGAGTGAGGCCTTCCAAGCTTGCCTGCTGTCGGTCAATGTTTAGGGCCAAGCCAGGGTAATCGACATCCTGCGGGATCAGGACATCGCTCACTCCATGAAGTACATGCATCTTTTGTGCGAGCTGCTGGGCTGTCGCGTAACCAACGACCATGTCGTTGCTGCTGACTTGTATGTCGAAAGGTGCAGGCAGGCCCTGGTTGACGATGGAATCGACCAGTCCGCCGGTTTGGAAGTACGTCTGAATTGAAGGAAGATCAGCGGCCAGTTTGGCACGGACTTTGTCGATATAGGCGAAGCTGCTCAGGCTGTGATCCTCCTTGAGGCTCACCTGGACGAAGGCGGTATGCATGCCAGAATTCGGGGTATAAATTGCCGACAGATCCGGCGTCACCCCGATGTTAGAAACGATCATGTTGAGGTCTTTGGGAGCAACGACTGCACGCACATCGTCTTCGACTCTGGCAATGTACTGGTCCGTCAGTTCGATACGGGTGCCGGTAGGAGCCTTAACGCTGATGACGAACTGACCTGGATCGGTGCGGGGAAAGTACGCTCTCCCCAGAAAGGGCGCAAGCGCGAAGCTGAGCACAACAAAGGCAGCGAAGCCTGCGATGACGAGACCGGGGCTGCCCAGACAGAAGTGGATGGCCTTGTCATACTTTGCCTGCAACCATCCAAAGCCCAGATTGAAGGTGTAAACGACCCTGGCGAACAGGCCCTTCTGCCCGTGACCCCCACGCATGTGCTCTGGAGCCGGATCGTTACTTTCGGCAGCTTCATGTTCGTGACCATGGCCAGTGTGCTTGATGAATCTTGAGCAGAACAGGGGGACGACTGTCATGGCGACGATGTATGAACAGAAGAGAGCGATAACGACAGCCAACGCCAGCGCTGTAAAGAGGTATTTGCTGACACCCGTGAGCAGAACGACAGGGAAGAAAACAATGGCCGTGCTGAATGTCGCGGCCAGCACCGCGAGTTGAACTTCCTTACCACCTTCCTGGGATGCTTTTACACTGTCCTCACCCATCTCGAAATGGCGGAAGATGTTCTCAAGCACCACCACGGAGTTATCAATCAGGCGCGATAGCACCAGCGCCATGCCCCCAAGCACCATGGTGTTGATGGAATCCCCAAAGGCATTCAGGAGAAGGAAGGTAGCGATACAGGAGATTGGGATCGACAGTAGAACAGCGACGGTGGCTCGAAGGTTGCCGAGGAAGAGCAGAATCATAAGGCCCGTGAGGCATAGACCGATTGCCCCCTCGCTGATGACGTTCTTGATCGCTGTTTTCACGAAGACTGACTGATCGAAAACGACCGCGGTCTTGAGTTGCGATGGTATGTCGAGAAGGTGAGCCGTGGCTTTGCGGATGCCATCGACGATGGTGATCGTGTTGGAATTGCCGCCCTGTTTCAGTACAGGGATATATACCGAGTGTTGCCCGTCCACACGTACGATGTTTGTTTGCAGCTGGCCGCCGTCGACCGCGTGTCCGACATCACCTACTAAGATGGATGCGTTCCCAACAGTCTTTAAAGGAATGCTGTTCACGTCGTTGGGCGTTGCAACCTGGCTGTTCGCGTAGATGTTGTAATCCTTGGGACCGATGCGCACGTCGCCTGCGGGAAGGATAAGATTCGAGTCGTTCACCGCGTGTACAACGTCCATGACGCCAAGCTGAGACGCCTGCAGCTTTAGCGGGTCTACATAGACCATGATCTGACGGTACGTTCCGCCATACGGCTGGGGGACAGATGCCCCGGGAACATTGGCCACCTGATTGCGAACGGTAAACTGCGCCAGATCTTTTAGCTGCGTCTGGTTCATACCCTCACCTTTCAGAGTGATGAGGCAGACGGGCAGGTTAGCGGCATCGAAGCTGAGTACAACCGGCGGGAGTGTTCCGGGCGGGAGCCGGCGCAAATTCGCCAGCGCGAGATTGGAAATGCCACTCACGGCAGCCGTCGGATCAGTGCCAGGCTGGAAGAAGATCTTGATCAGGCTTACGCCAGACATGGATCGCGATTCGATGTGATCGATATTGCTTCCCAAGGTAAAGAATCGCTCGTCACTGTCGGTAATGTCGGACTCGATTTGCTCAGGTGGCATACCAGAGTAGAAAGTCGCTACAACGACGACGGGAATCTTTACGGGAGGGAACAGGTCGACAGGCATGCCCATGATGGCCGCGATGCCTACAACGACAACGATCATGCATGCCATCAGGACAAAGAACGGGTAGCGGATTGCAAAGAAGGACATGGCTACTTGCCGCCTTTCTGATTCGCACTTTGGAACTCCGTCAATTTGTCAGAGGCCTCCTGCGGGGTGACCTGCTGCCCAGGCTGCAACGTGGCAATACCGCCGATGATGACGCGATCCCCCGGTTGCAGTCCAGAGGCGATTTCCTGCTGGTTAGCCCCGGCAATACCGAGATCGACAGCCCGCTTCTCTACACGGTTGTTGCGATCGACAAGGAGGACTGAAGGCTGGTCGCCCTGGATCACGGCACTTGCCGGGATAAGAAGGGCATGGTTCTTCTGTTCGAGATTGAACGTCACGTCCGCATACATTCCGGGAGTCAGGGTAAGAGCGGGATTGTTGATATCAACCTCTGTCATCATGGTCCTGGTTGCGTTGGAGACATCCCGGGTGAAGCGCACGACGGTACCTGAAAACTGCTGGCCGGTCGCCTGCACGTGAACCGAAACCGTGGAACCGACGTGAACAAGCGGAACATCGCGCTCAGGAATTGGCATCCTTAGCCGGAGAACATCGCTCTGAGCCAATCGAACAACGGCTTGACTCAAGCCTTCCGCTGTCCCAGCCGGAATCAAAGAACCTGTGTCCGCATATCTCATCGTGACGACTCCCGTGAAAGGGGCCGTGATCGTGGCGTATTGCGCAAGGCTGCTGACCCGAAGATTCTCTGCACGCGAAACTCCGAGCTGTCCTTGCGCCGCACCAACGGCCGATCTTGCTGCGTCCACTTGAGAAGCAGCGGAGCGATCCTTGGCAAGGGCATCATCCAGTTCCTGTGCTGCGACAAGACCGGGCTGCTGATCCGATGCCTGCTTGAGTCGCAAGTAGTTTGCATGAACCGCAGCGTAGCCTGCCTGTTCGCGAGCGGTCTCACTTTGCAATCGGGCGATGTTTTGCTGGGTTTGCGAGATGCCCGCCTGTGCTCCAGCCACCTCAGCCCGAAGTTCTGGAACCTCGAGCACGGCCAGCGTCTGTCCCTGGCGAACGCGGTCGCCGATATCGACGAAGATCTTGCGTATGTAGCCGGATACTTTGCCGTGAACGTCCACTTCCTGAAAGGGCTGAAATACTCCCGCGACGGTGAGTTGATTCGCAATAAAGCCAGCCTGTGCAATAGCGACGGAGACAGCGGGAGGAGGCGCCTGTGTCTCCGTTGCGGCTGGTTTCTCATGGTGCCGATGAATCATGTAAACCAGCAGCAGCACCACGATGATGCAAGCGATAGCAGTCCCAAAGCGCTTTGAGCGCATGATGCACCTTTCGATAAGCGGAGGAATCTGGAGCGTCATTCGAAACGTCGGGCGCGTGACGGAGTAATTAGCCGCGCAGCAGCCGTCTGGCAACAGCAATGACGCCTGCTGGATTGAAGGAGGGCATCACCGACTCGTCATACATTGAGTCGTCGAGTACCTCGAACGCTTGCCCAAGCGCGAGTATCCTGGCGTTCGGCCAGACTCTTCGAGCATATTGCGCGACGCGCACTACCCCTCGCTTCTCCGAACCGATTGCGATGACAACCAGGCCAATGTTGCTGTCAGAAGGAAGCCTACTCACTTCTGAATACATACCGATGGCCAGTACGGCACTGTCAAGGGAGCGAAGAAGCAGCTTCCTAGACTCGCGCAGTTCGGCGTCGGCATCGAACAGAAGGATGGAGGTGAGACAAGGAAGGAATTCTCCCTGTGAGACACGAAGTTGTGCGGCGGGTAGCTGCGTCATAACCCTTCCTCCTTGAAGGAGAATCTATTTAGTTGGCAGTCGGGTGGTCGTAATCCACTTGTGCTTTCATCCTTGCGAACGAGGATGGAGATCACGATCGACCGCTCTATCGATTCACTAAATAGAAAAGGGGGGAGGTCGTCGAAATGTCGCAACGACGCTCAACTGCATTTGAGTCGATTCACAACTTCGACTGCACTCTTGTTCTGCAAAAGCAGCGCTCGTGGGCTCGTGGGAACGAGCGATGAGCATTGCTTGATCAACAAGGTTTGGGCCTGAAAGCTTGTCGTCCTGGGGTGTTGCAATGGTCCTGAGCACCTGAGCCGAATGATTTTCCGTATTCAGCTTTGCAGAAGTAACGGTAATATCAGGGACCGGTCGGTAAAGGGCCAAACGCGCCTGTAGGCCAAGCGAGAAGACTGCAAAAGCCAGAAACAGGAAAGCGAATCTGCAGAGAAGATGAACGGGTTGATTCGCCTTCGGTTGCATAGAGCCTCACCTTACCTGGGTCAACGAGCTAAGGCATCGTCAGTATAGACGAGTGTACGAACGCTTTGTAGGATGCAAATTCGTGGAGGTGCGTACTCGCTCGTGATCATAGATTGCTTGCGACTGGGTGTCAGATGATCGCCAGCGAAGGCCACAGCATGTCGGACAAGCCACGGCTGAGTGTATCAACGGCTTCAACACATTCATTCTGATCGGCTTATGTACAGTCTTGCAAGGACGCGGCAGGTGGTCTTGCCGGCGATTTTGAGCACTTCCTTGACCTGGAGATTCCGGAAAAGTCATCTCGAAACTGCCGGAGTATTGTCCACCGATGAAGACTGAAGATCTTTGGTCAGAGAAAGAGCAGTCTTCACTGCCAACCTATACGTCTCGGTTTTACGAGGAAGATTTTGATCCTGAAGAGAGTCGGTCACGTTTCCGCATCGTGAAAAACGCACGCGGTTGCTGACGCGATCCGTTAGTGGCTTGCACGCCGGTCATCCGCTGGGAAGCGCGGAGGAGCGATCCAGTGATTCTTTAGGAATCTGCCCAAGAGTAAAGACAAGCATAAGTCGTTAGAGATCCAGTGCGGCCGGGTAGCCATCCGCCTCTGGCCCCGCCCTCTCTACAAGGACGACTCCATCATTTGCGAGCAGCCGCAGCGTAATGAACACCGCGGGTAGCAGGAACGCGAGTGAACCGAGAACCCACATGATGACCGCACCCAGAATCTGGTCGTTCAATGGGTCCACACGGAACGGGTTTGGCTCGTCCCGGTAGAAGGCGTAAACGGGGCGATCGCAGAACGCCAGAAATGCAGACAACATGGTGTTAACGATATCGGCTGACACGAGATAGATCAGAATGCCCCAACCCAGCCGATGACGCACTGTGGGCCAGGGTTGAATGATGCACCACCAAAAGAGGAGCGAGGACGCAATAAAACAGAGGTGTTCAACGGCATGCCAGTTCTCATGTTCCAGTGCGAAGTCGTACGCGTGCGGTATGTGCCATGCCAGAAAGGTGCCGTTCATCAGCAGCCAAGCCGGGAGAGGTTGTGTGAATGCGTGCCCGACGCGCCGCATTTGTCGCAGGCGAATGACTGGGGCGACTATGAAACGCAAGAGGGGGCGAGGCAGACCACGAAGGAGTGGAACCGCGGGATAGCCCAGTAAAAGCAGAGGCGGTGCCACAGACATGAGGAGCAAATGTTCGACCATGTGCGCACTAAGCAGCGCATCGGCAAAGCCATCCATAGGCGAACCGATCGCAAGCCACAGAACGGCAAGGCCGCTTAGAAAAGAGAACAGGCGCGTGACGGAGAAGATAGCTGGACGTGTTTGTCGAATGAGTGCCCAGCCACGCAGGTAAAGGGCGGCCGTGCAAATCAGACAGCCGGTCAGCCAGACGGGCAGCTGCCACGCAGCGAAAATGGTTTGAGTGGCTTCTAGCATACGGTCAGTGATGCTGCGTCGGTTGGCTGATGTCGCTGGGATACGTGTCGTTGGCCTGCGTGAGATGCTGTGAGGCGTCAATGGCGGGCAGCAGGTCGTGGTCGCCACGCAGCGTCATCAGGAAGCTGACCAGGGCCTTCGTCTGCGATGCGCTGAGCGCGTTACCGTACGCGGGCATATTGCCCCCGCCCTGCAACACCTGGCGGATGAGTTGATCTTCGGTTTTGCGGGTTGCGATGGCGTCCAGCGCCGGACCTCGCATCCCGCCGACGTGATCGAGCATGTGGCAATTCCGACACTGCTTGTCCTGCAACACGAGGGCACCCTGTCGCTGCAGCGGCGTACGGCTTTGCAGGTATTGCGGCGGTACGGCGTCGGCTGTCCAGGCATTCATGACGGGGCTCCATGGCTCTTTGGCACCCAAATGGGTAAAGATACCCAGCACGACCGCAATCACTGCAACGCTGAGCACGGCAACAGGACGACGGCTCCAGTGGCGTTCGCCCTGACTGGCGAAAACCGGAATCACCAGTAGTGCAGCGATGCCGATGACAGGAGCGACGAGCATGAGCGGGGTCTCAAGACCTGGGGGGAGGAACGCAAGAATGGCATACATCCAGAGAAAGGCGACGTCAGGCTTCGGCGCAGTCTGGATGATGGTGGGATCGGGCGGACCGTTCGGGCCGAATGGTCCAAAATAAAAGGCGCACGCCATGACGGCGAGGATCATAGCAGCGGCAAAGACGGCATCCTTCCACGCGGCATCGGGTACGAACGGGATGCCGGTTCTTGCGGTGAGTTCCTTGTATTCGCGCACATAGGTGGTCTTGCGCACGAGCCTGCCCGGCATGGGCCAATCGCTGACACCCTGGTACAGCGAGAGCCAGACGTGCACGCCGACCGCTCCAAACAGCAGGCTGGGAACGATGAACACATGCAGTGCAAAAAAGCGGGTGAGCGTGGCGCCACCGATGATAGGTCCACCAAGGATGAGGTGCACCAACGGCGCGCCGATGATGGGAACGCGGCTGGCAATGGATGCGCCGATGCCAAGACCCCAATAGGCGTCCTGGTCGAAGCGCATGACCTGACCCGTAAAGGCCATGCCCAGCGTCAACAAAAGAAGCGCGACACCAAGCATCCAGTTCAATTCGCGAGGAAACTTAAATGCGCCGAACAGGAATACCTGCGTCATGTGGATGAGGACGATGGCGACCATAAAATCCGAACCCCAGCCGTGGATCGCACGCAGGTACCAGCCAAGCGGGATGCTGTGATTCAGCAGTTGAAGGCTGGCCCAGGCATCGTTTCCTGTCGGTGCGTAGACCAGTGCCAAAAGGACGCCCGTGACAACCTGGAGGATGAGGATCACCGTCGCGGCGCTGCCGAAGACATACCACCAGCTGGCGTTGTTCGAAGGCGTCTCGTGCTCGGCAGCCTTGATCAGCGGCTGAATGAGGCCGAGGCGAAACTCCACCCACGAGTAAGTCTTGACGCCGATCGCAGTGGCGCGATCTTTCAGGCTTGCCATGTGGGCCTCGCAACAGGCTGTGCAGAATCGATCTGAACAAGCGGCTTTTCTGCGCAGGCATGGGTTGCAAGGGTCGGCATATCCCCCGCATGAATCATCAGGGCCTCTCCGTCGAGCCTGTGCCGGTACTCAAACAGACCGCGCTCTGGGGGCCCGGCAGCACGCGCCCCGGTTTCGTAATAGGCGCCCCCGTGGCAGGGACAAAGAAATAACTTGGATTGCGCGAACCAGCGGACGGGGCAACCGAGATGCGCGCAGTTGATTGCAAACACCTGGAACTGCTGCCCAGAGATGCGGCGCACCCAGCAGGGGACGTTCGCTGTTTGCCCATCGCCCAGCGTTTTGACGGGGCTCACAAAATCGACCAAGGTCGTTTCGCCCACGGGAAACTTGCTGACCGAACCAAGTGGAATCCACGATCCGGTGTCACTGTCCTTTTGTAGCGCCGGGCCGATCAGGTATCCGATGATCGGGACAGCAAGCGCCAGGCCAACGGCACCATTGAGCGCGACCGCAACCTTGAACAGGAACGTGCGGCGCGTGTGGGCTGCGGCCTTTCCTTCCGGCGAAAGCGCGTCGTTGCTGGATTCCCCGGGATACTTTAAGAGTTCGCTCATGCGTCCGTCCTTTGTGTCAATGCGTGCGGTGTCAGGGAAGCGGCGCGTACATTCGTCCGGGCGTAGCAGTCCTGTGCTGCGCGAGCCATGTGACAACGTCAGTGATTTCCGGCTCGGTGAGCGGGCGTGGGCCGTCGTTCTTCCAATTGGGCATGCCCTGCTCCGGCTGGCCTGCGACGATGATGCTGCGCAGGCCTGCGTTGCTGATGAGCGCAAGGTATGCCGGCTCAACCAGCGATCCCTGCTGGCCGCCGGGGGTGACGACACCCGTGCCGTCCGCGCCGTGGCAGCGGCCGCAGAATGTGGTGAATACCTGCTGGCCGGCAACGGCATTGCCAGCGGTGGAAGGCGCGTACGCAGGCGTAGGGTCGTTGCTCGTCCCGGCCCATGTTGCCATCATTCCCTGCGTCAGAACTCCGACTTGCTGGTCCGTTAGCATGCCGCCGTGGCTCTTTGCGTATGCCGGCATCAGGGTACCGGGAACGCCCTCGGCAGTAATTTGCTGAACACGGGCAGCACCGGCATAGTGCAGGTACACGGGATTGGCCATGGAAAGTGCGGCGCCGTTGATGCCGTGTGCGCCGTGGCAGCCCGCACAATTTTCGGCATACAGGGTGGGAAAGTCCACCGTCTGGTCCGGGCGGCGCGCATATTCTCCCGGCGCAGGACGGCCCGGCGCACCGTGGCAACCCATTGCAGCAAAGGCCACAGCACATGCGAGCAGAAGCATGGTGAAGCGCGTCATCACTTGGCGTCCCCGCTGTTTGGCGTCTTCGGGGCATCATTTCCAGACTCCCGGTGGTCGCCATGGATACCTGCGCGTACCGCGAAGGGCAGCTTGCGGAACTGCGGCGTACGGACCTTCTCCTGCAGGTTGACGACAAACCCACATACCAGGCCAAAGGTAATCTGCGATGCCACAAACCAGAACCAGTCGATCCGCTCGTTCAGAATGGGACTGACCACGCCCAGTGCCGAGTATGCGATGGCGGAAAAGAAGAGTGGCACGATGATGCCCGCAGTTAAGATGGGTAGCCGCGGATAGATCGGCAGAACCGCTCCATAGAGCAGGCCGATAAGCAGGGACATGACCACATGGATTGCGAGCGCCGCGAGCAAACCACGCAAGTGGAACTCGCTTAGAAACGCGGCACTTGCACTGGCCCATTGAACGAATCCTCCGGCCGCAAGCAGGTTCGCTGAGTACCAGATGCTGTGATACTTGACCAAGCCATAAAGCGCAGCAGGAACCACCATGGCGGCGCCACCGGCGAGCCCACCCTCAAGGCCGGTTAGGATGCGGAAGCTTGCCACCGGCAACACCTGACGGTGGGTATCGCCCTGCGGCGAGGTTTTGGCTGTGGTTCGGGCGCTGGCAATCTGGATCTCTTCCGTGTGGACCGCGACCGGTTCATAGACCTCCGCCGGCAGCACCTGGCGGAACCATCCGACGGCTCCCATGCCAGCAAGCAACAAGCCAAGAACGGCGAGAGCAACGTTGGTCACCATGGAAGTGCCGATCAGCGCAAAGCCTAGGGCCATGACCAGTGGCCACTTGGTCGGTGCCGGCAGGTCGATGAGGTGTGACTCCTGCTTGAAGGGTGGCGCACCCCTCGACTCTTCCCTGACCACAGGTGTGCTCATCGGCCCACCACGTAGACGACGACAAACACGACTGCCCATACCGCATCGACGAAGTGCCAGTAGAAGGAGAGCACGTTCAGTTTTTCCGCGTCGTTGGTGGTCATGCGTTTTGTCACGGAAAAGAAAAGTGCGAGGCTTAGAAATGAGAGCCCGATGACAACGTGCGACGCGTGCAAACCGACAAGTGAGTAAAACGTGGTGCCAAACAGATTGGTGCGGATCGTGAGGCTGTGGTCAACGATAAGTCCATACCATTCCCACGCGGTGCTTGCGAGGAACAAGACCCCGAGCATCACCGTTGCACCCAGCCAGAGTGACGTGCGCTCGCGTTTGCCGGCACGCAGTGAGGATACTGCCAGGTGCACCGTGATGCTGCTGGACAGGAGGCAGACAGTGGCAACGATGGGCAGCTTCAGAACGTCGTGCGGCATGGGCCCGCTGAGGCTCTTGCCGATGTAGAAGATATAAGCCACGACGAAGATGATGAAAACTGCAGACTCCGTCAGGATGAGGCAGGCCATGCCCACGACGCCGCGCGAGGGCGGCATCCAATCTTTGACGGGGACGTGTGGAAGATAGACCGAGCTCGCGACGGAGTTTGTCACTGGCTGCTCCCCCACATCTCGTAGTCGCTGTCGGTGTCATCCGGATGCTTTAAATCCCACAGTGGGCGGCGACTCGCCACGCTTGGGATCGTGGCGAAGTTGTAACTGGCCGGCGGGGACGCCGTTGCCCACTCCAGCGTCCACGCGTCCCATGGATCGGGACCGGCGAACTTACCCCTGAAGGCCGCCCAGACAAGGTTATAAACGAAGATCAGAATCGCCACAGCCTGGAAGACCGCGCCGCTGGAGACAATCATGTTCCATAGCGCCCAGCCGCGGTCGGCTTCATAGGTGTACACCCGGCGTGGCATGCCTTCCAGCCCTGGAATGTGCATGAAGTCGAAGGTGAGATGGAAGCCAATCAGGAAAACCCAGAAGTGCCACTTACCCAGCTTTTCGCTTAGGAGGCGGCCCGTCATTTTCGGATACCAGTAGTAGAACGCCGAAAAGATCATGAACAGGATTGCGCCGACGAGCACATAGTGCAGGTGCGCTACGACGAAGTAAGAATTGCCCAGTTGCCAGTCAAACGGCGCAACCGACAGCATGATGCCGGTAAGTCCAGCAAGTAGAAATTGAAACAGAAAAGCCACTGCGAACATCATGGCCGTCGTGAAATGAATCTTGCCGCCCCACAGTGTCGCCAGCCAGTTAAAAATTTTGATCCCAGTCGGCACCGCGATGATCATGGTCGACAGCACAAAAAAGGTATTGGCACCTGGACCCAGTCCGACCGTGAACATATGGTGCGACCACACGCTCAGGCTGATGAAGCCGATGGCTATGGTCGCCGCCACCATGGCGGGATAACCAAAGATTGCCTTGCGCGAAAAGACTGGAATAATTTCATTGGCAAAGGCAAACGCGGGCAGCACAAGAATGTAGACCTCGGGATGACCGAAGATCCAGAAGAAGTGCATCCACAATACGGCAGAGCCACCCGCCTGTGTATCGAAGAAATGAGCGCCCAGGTAGCGGTCCAGAATCAGCATGATCTGCGCCGCAGTCAATGGACTAACGGCGACCAGGATCATGCATGCGTCGACCAGGTAGAGCCATACCAGCAGTGGCATGCGCGAAATCCGCATACCCGGGCACCGCAGGCAGAGCGCCGTAGTGATGATGTTTACCGCCACACCGATTGACCCTACCCCGCTAAGCAGGATGGAGATGGTCCAGTAATCGGTACTGTGTCCGAGTGAAAAGGCTTTCGCCGTTAAGGGTGCATACGCGAACCAGCCAACATCCGGCGCCGTTCCAGCGCCGTACAGGCCATCACCGCCTAAAAAGCTGAAATACAGCAGCACCCCTGCAAAGGCGGAGATCCAGAAAGAAAAGGCATTCAGTCGGGGAAACGCCATGTCGCGCGTTCCGATCATGAGGGGAATAAGGTAGATACCGAAGCCAAACAGGATCGGCATACCCACAAAAAACACCATCGTTGTGCCATGCATGGTGAACAAGCGGTTATAAGCCTGCGGTCCGACCAGATGATTGTGCGGCACCAGCAACTGCGTCCGGATAAGCAGAGCCTCCGCGCCTGCGATGATCAAAAATAACAGTGCATAGCCGATGTACATCAGACCAAGTCGTTTGTGGTCCACAGTGGTGACCCAGCTATGCAGCACTTCCAGCACCAGCTGCGGCCCGGAGCGTACGGCCGTCTTGTCCACCACTACAGTCATTGGCGCTTGCGTTGCCATGGTTGCTCCCGTTGCTACTTCAAGGTGGTCAGATAAAGAGTTACTGCATCCAGGTCGTGGTCGCTCAGGTGCATGGGCGGCATCAGGGCACCCGGTTTGTAGTGCGCGGGGTTGTCGATCCACGTGCGTAGGTTCGCGGGGTTGTTCACGACGGAGCCGGAAGCTAGCGTGTCGCGGCTGCCAAAATGGGTTAAATCTGGGCCAAATCTGCCATTCGCCACCGTGCCACGGACTGCATGACAGCTGATGCAGGCGTTTCCTTCAAACACGGCACGTCCCTCTGCCACGGCAGGATCCTGTCGGGCAGGCTGTTGCTGCTGGGCAATCCACGTGGCAAACTGTTGCGGCGTGTCTGCATAGACGCGGATCAACATCTTGGCGTGCTGCGTTCCGCAATAGCCCGCGCACTGACCAAGGTATAGTCCCGCTTTCTGCGGGTCCATCCAAAGAATGTTGATCTTGTTGGGGATTACGTCGCGCTTTCCTGCCAGGCGGGGCACCCAGAAGCTGTGGTCCATGTCGGCCGAAGACATGGTGAGATAACTAGGCGTGGGATGAGAAGCCGCACTGATGGGAATGTGTAACTCATTGGCAGTCACAATACCCAACGTGGGATAGTTGTACTCCCACCAGAACTGGTGACCGATTACGGTGACGTTCAGGGCGCTGCCTGGCTTACGAGCGTGCTCGTTGACGAAGATGACCCGTGCTGTTGCGAGAAAAAGCATCACCACAATAAGAATGGGAATGACAGTCCAGGAGAGCTCAATCTGATTACTTCCGTAGATCTGAGCAGGCTCCTCGGTGGCATTCTCATCGGTTGGCTTTAATCGATATTTCAGCAGCGCATAGAGCAGCAGCCCTCCCACTACAAGGAAGATGCCTCCAATGACGCCGAATACAAGAAGGGACAGCGTATAGATCGAATGCGCAGGTGTGGCCGCCGGCGAGAAGATGGTCGTCGGGGAAAGGATACCTGCCGAGATAGATTCGGCGCTGATTCGCCAGCTTGCAGCTGCAGGCATGTTTCTCCAGAGATAATCGATTCGCCGTTGCAGGCGATTAAACAACCGGCTGACGCGGCCAAGAAGTTGCCAACCGTTGGTCGGTCTTTAGTTTGATCAACCAAGTGCATTTCGTCTGAGCATTATCGCTCAGTCGCCTCGGCTTTGACATGGAACACTCGGCGTGTTTAAGCCTGCGCCGAATAGGCTGTTTGCTGTGACCCGGTCACATCGCTGCTCGACTGGCGAGCACGACCGACTAAGAACGGAGCTTGATGGATGACTTCCGAAAAATTGGGAGGCTGGACTTCAACTGCAGCCAGAAACGACTCGCGAGCTTATCTTTTGAGGACCGCATTTAGGCGAAAGGCAATCCAAACTATCGATCTGTAGAAGACGCGAGAACTCTCCACTGAAAGGATTGGAGCAATCAGGTCCCGGATCAGCTTCTTATGAATGGTCTCGGAATCTTGGTTATCACGGATGATAGCGACCGATTCAAGTGCGTAAGTCCTGACGCAGCGTCGTTCCTTTATAAGCAGATCTCAAATACGCAAGAGGCACTCCGGTAGTCTAAACGGTGTGGATGTGTCGGACGTATCTCGGGGGAGTGATGACGAGTCGAGCGCTGGCTTAAAAACCTCGCTCGGGCAGCCGAGTGAACGATAGAACGGAAAGGGCTAACCCGAAGTCTTGCGACTAGGCCCGCTAGAGTAAGCTCATCGAAACTGGCGCTCTTGATGGCTGTACTCTTACTTTTCTTGCGACTGCATTCTATATGCAGGTAGCGTTGACAAGCTTTGATTCGTACCAACAGTTCGATTCGTGTCAATAGTGTTGACAAGGTAGTGCCGGTTTCCAACGTCAAGGTTCCGTGGCACAATCGCTGCTGACACTCTTGACGAAGGAACCCAGGTATTACATGATGCACTACCTTCTTGAAGCTCTTCGGATGACTGGCATCATGGCCTGGTCCATGCTTTGGGCGCTCTGCCTTGGCTTCCTCATCTCTGGGTTGATTGAAGCAGTCGTTTCGAAAGAACAACTAAGCCGGCTACTGCCTGACTCATCACCCCGCACCATCCTGATCGCCAGTGGCTTGGGCGCGGCCAGTTCTTCGTGCTCCTACGCAGCTGCCGCGCTCGCTCGCACGCTGTTCCGTAAGGGTGCAGACTTCATCGCCGCCATTGCTTTCCAGTTCGCCAGCACTAATCTTGTGGTTGAACTTTCAGTGCTGCTCGCCGTGATGCTGGGATGGCAGTTCACTCTGGCTGAGTTCACCGGCGGCCCAATCATGATCGGGCTGATTGTCATTCTTCTGCGCCTCACTCTTAAACCGAAGCTCATTGAAGCAGCACGTCGGCAGGCTGAGCGTGGGCTGGAAGGCAAGATGGAAGGGCACGCTGCCATGGACATGAGCCTGCACTCCGGTACCTTCTGGCAAAAGCTCGTGAGCGCAAAAGGCCTGACCGCAACGAGCCATTACTTCTGGATGAACTGGTACTCGCTGTGGCCAGACATTGCTGGCGGTCTGCTCATCTCTGGATGCCTTGCCACATGGGTTCCGCAGGGTTTCTGGAAAGGACTTTTTCTCGTTGGTCATCCGCTGCTCGCAAGCGTATGGGGACCGTTGATTGGGCCCATGGTTGCTGTACTTTCGTTCGTTTGTTCGGTCGGAAACGTTCCACTTGCGGCTGTACTCTGGAACGGGGGTATCAGTTTCGGTGGCGTGATCGCGTTCCTCTTCGCCGACCTCATCATCCTGCCCATCCTAAATATCTATCGCAAGTACTACGGACTTAGGGTAGCGGCGATCCTGTTCTTCGTTTTTTACGCTGCCATGTCGCTCGCTGCACTTGTTGTCGAGTTGCTCTTCACCTGGTTGCGTTTGATTCCCGCTCATGGCGGCGCCCGCGTCATGATGGAGCATGTCAGCTGGAACTATACGTCTGTGCTCAATATTATTTTTCTTTGCATTACCGCCATGCTTCTTTGGCGCTTCCTCCTCACCGGCGGCCCAGAAATGATGAAGATGATGGATCACGCTCCCAATCTCACCCAGGGGTCCGAAGGAAGGCGAGCTTCGGGAAACTTGATGTGAGAAGTTTGCGACACTGCGGGGAGGCGTGCCAGACGGGAAGCATGTGCCAATTCACGATGTCTCGGCTTTGCGCAAAACACGTGGGGACTGCCAGCAATCGTGAAACTTCGAGTTGATAGCGCTACGGCCAGGTGTGGGGTTTGACCTGTCTAGATCGCCGAATCCCGCTGGATCGCTATTGAACACAGATATTTGTCAACTGAGTCTTGCTTTTTTGAACAAATCAGGAATCGATTGATGTGGCAAAGAATTTAGAACACTAAATGTTGCAAAAATGGGGCGACAAAGCCATAGCCTCTCTTTGGGCGCACCTGCGTCTCAAGGAGAATTACCGTGGTCAAGAAAATTGTTTCAATCCTTATCGTCGTTGTCGCCTTTACCTTCAGCTCTTCGTCCCTTGCAGCTCAAGTCACATCAGCCACGATCAGCAAAGCGAACCCAAGCCCACAGGCCGTGAGCGGAGCCAATCCGCGGCCAAGGCCAGGGCCACAAGACGCAAGCTGGTTAGCGGCGGTTCTCACAGCCTGCGGCCTTTAAAGATGGGCAGTGCTTCGGGTACCCTCTTCGAAGAGAGGGTACCCGTGAAGCTCTCGTTGCTGGAAGTCGCCCTTTGGGTGGCGAACTCGATCCTCAGCCTGATTCTGGTGTTTGTGCTGTTCTTCAAACGCCGCTGGCGAGTCGTACCCTGGTTTACAGTATGGATGTCTTACAGCCTGCTGTACGCGCTTTCCTGCTTTCTGGATTACCGTCTCGGCTCAGGCCAGAGCTACAAACTCGTGTACTGGATCGGAGCTCTTGGTGATTTTCTGCTTCAGATCGCAGTTGTCGGCGAAATCGCCCGGTCCGCTCTCACGCATCAGGGAAGGTGGGTCGAGGGAGTGCGGGCGGCAGTTTTGCCGGTAGCCGTGGCCGGATCTGTGATCGCCGCCTTGCTGACTCTTCTAGTGACACCGGCTGCTAGCAACCTGCTTGATGGACTCGCAGCGCGTGCAAGCCTCTTCTCAACAATCCTGGTCTGCTTCCTGTTTGTCGCTATCGTCCGCGCAACTCAAAACCTCGGGCTGGATTGGCGAGGTTTCGTCGCACGCGAAAGCTTTGGCCTGACAATCTGGACACTTGGGGCCTTCATCACGGATTCTTTGCACGCTTATTGGCGGACCATCCAATATTTCGGAGCTTTGGAAAACATAAAGATCGGCCTGTACCAAGCGGTTCTGCTATTCTGGTGCGTTGCATTCTGGGTGCCTGAACCAGACGCGCCCACGATGCCAGCGGACATAAAAAAAGAATACCTGGCCAGAATTCAGGAATAGGATGGGTGTGAACTATTCAGCCATCCATGAAAATGGAGAGTCAAAATGTTGATCTTCGCAGTTTTATGTGTCCTGGTAGCACTTTATGGGGTAGTTCAAAGCCGCTTCTACCTGCGCCATCGGAGACTGTCTCGAACAAGCATTCATGAGCTTGTGAGTCGGATTCAACCGGTTAACGTGGATGGTATCAGCGCTATTGCGATGAACTTTCTCAATCCTTCCAAAATGCAGCTCCAGCTGGAACCGCCGATGATGTGGGCGAGCATCGGCGAGATGAGTGGATTGGAAGCACTCATCGCGAACGCAGACGCAATTCTGGATCTTGCTGCTTTTGCTTCGCGGTGGAATCAGGTTGAGGGGCGAGTCATAGCAGAAATGATTCGCCGAGATGGCGTTCGCCTGAAACGGGCTGCTTGGAAAATTCAACTGGCGACATATTCTGGGCTTGGCCGGGTGTCTGCACCCTTCCAGCTCCAAGAGGCTGCTGCGGCGTATTTCCTGATGCGCGGTCGGCTACTTGGCCTGTATCAGGTTGCACACGTAGGTATTTACCCACGGCTGGCTGAAGTTCTTTAGCAAAGGCATGTGAGCTAAAGAATTGTGGGCAGCTGCCATGCCTCTGGCAAGTAACTCTGGCGTGACCAGAGCAGGCCTTGTTCGCTAGTGACTCAAGGACGCTACCGCCCGGGTATCTTCAGCTTGTCGCCAAAGCGGCCTCTGTTCATCGAGCAGATGCTCGACTTTTGCTGGCGACAATGGCTTGGCCAAGAGGAAGCCCTGGAGCAGATCGCAATTGATGGACCGAAGTTGCTCGAGTTGCTGCTCGGTTTCAACTCCCTCGGCGACTGCTCTCAGGCCTAACTGCTGAGCCAGGTGTACCAGCGCGCGCACAATAGAAATCTGACGGCTGGATCCGTCTAATCTCGCGATGAACGATTGGTCGATTTTCAGGGTATCAAGCGGAAGATTGTGTAAATAGCCGAAGGAGGACTGGCCTGCGCCGAAATCATCGATGGAAATTTTGACCCCCAAGGCTCGAAGCTGTTCGAGCTGTGTTGCCGCGTACTGCGGATCGGAAACGACCCACGTTTCGGTGATTTCGAGATGAAGTAGTGCAGGATCAAGTCTGGACTCTTTTAGCGCGTGGCAAACAGTTACCACAAAGTCCTTTTGACTCAGTTGCACCCCGGAAACGTTCACCGCCACACTAACAGGCGAAATAGTCTTGCCCTGCCAGAGGGCAGCTTGGATGCAGGCTTCTTGAAGGACCCATTCACCGATTGGGACGATTAAACCGCTCTCTTCCGCAATGGCGATAAATCGATCCGGGCTGATCAAGCCATCAATGGGATGATTCCATCGCAGCAGGGCCTCAAAGCCAGTGAGTTCTTCCTTCAGGGTATACAGGGGTTGGTACACAAGGCTTAATTGGTTCTTCGCCAGCGCCTGTTGTAAACCCGCATACACCCATGCATGTTCTTTGACCTGGCTGCCCATGAGAGGGTCATACATTGTGGAGCGATTACGCCCATCATGTTTCGCTACATACAGCGCCGTGTCTGCGTTTTGCAGGAGTAACGACGGCGTCTCTCCGTGGCAGGGGTAAACGCTGATCCCAATGCTTGCAGTGGCATTAAACTCGTTCTCACCGATATAAAAAGGTTTCCGAATGTTGCGCAACAGGCACGCCGCGATGTCCTCGACCTCCGCGATGTCATTCAGGTCCGGCAGTAGCAGGATGAATTCATCTCCGCCCTGGCGCGCCAGGGTATCGACCTCCCGACAACTTCCGCGCAAAACGGCGGTGATTCTCGTGAGGTACTCATCCCCCATTCCATGACCGAGTGTGTCGTTGACTTGCTTGAACCGATCGAGGTCGATAAAGCAGACGCCGACCTTGGTGTCACGGCGCTTTGCTGCAGCCAGAGCCTGGGTGAGTCGGTCCTGCAGCAACATGCGGTTCGGTAAACCCGTGAGTAAATCATGTTGTGCCTGGTGCTGCAGTTGTTGTTGGAGCTTTGCGTGTTCGAGTGTCATGCGTGCAAAGTCAACAGCGCTCAGCATGGCGGGGCGAGTTTCCTCGACAACGCCTGCATCACAGAGATCGGTGAAGATGGAAGCCGTCCCGAGAACCTCGCCGGTGGAACTCAGGATCGGCAAACACTGATGGTAGTCGACGTTATGGGACGCGTACCCGCATTCGCCAGACCATACCTGCTCCCTGCCCCAGAATGCCGTTCGCCCACATGCGCAGGAGTCCATTCCAATTGCGACTTCCCTGAGCTGCGTCTGCAGCGACTCGGGAAGAGAGTGCCCGCCGAGAAGAGTAAGAGAAGAGCCTTGCTTGATCTGAAAAGCAATCCAAGCGGTGGGGTGTAAGGAACGAAACGCCTTGCTGAGTGCGGTGATGGTGACTTCAACCGGATCTTGCGCCAGAATACTTGTAAAAAGCGCGCTTCTACTCGCCTCCCACTCCCGCTGCCGAACCCGCTTTGTGATGTCGCTGAAGATGATGACCGCGCCAATGGGCTTACCTTCGCGCAGGATCGGTGTGCTGGTATAAGAAACCGGGAAAGATGACCCGTCTTTGCGCCAAAATACTTCATCCTCACGATGGTGAACTTGACCGTCGCGAAGCGCCTGATAAATGGGGCATTCCTCTCTCGGGTAGTGACTCCCATCGGCATGCGAGTGGTGCACCATGCTGTGCTGAGTATGGCCTTTAAGATCCTCGACGGACAACCCGTCATCTGCTGCGCAGCAGGATTCACAAAGGTCACGTAACCAGCCAGGTCGAGACCATAGATTCCGTCCCCAGCCGCATCCAGAATCAGCCGACTCGTTTCGTGCATCTGTCGAGCTTCCTCATTGAGATACTGCATGGCCTGCGTTGCATCGAAGCGGCTGAAAATTGAGATCTTGTCTCGTTGCAGAATGGCTGGAGCCTGGTCTGGCACCGTACCCCCGATCGTTCCCTCACGGAACATATCGGCATCCCCATCCTGAGCGTGAGTCGTTCGGTACAGCATCGACACGTTCTGACACTTAAGCAACCCGGGGACATCACCACAACTCCTCCTAAAGGCTCTCCGTCCTCAAAAGAAGTGGCCTTGGAGTTGTTCAGTGTTGAAGGGCATAACCTCAGCCAGAAACAAAGTGCAAGACTTAAGCGTCATTGTTCAGACGTTTCACCAAGCAAAGAGCGCTGGTGGGACTTGCCGGTGATATCGATGCACAGGAGTATGTCCACCACACAGGCAAGGAAACACGATCAATCCTGACCATTACGCAGGATCACGCCGTCTGGTTAGTTCAGGTCTGCGCATCAATCATGCACAGACCTCATTGACAATAGCCAGGCCATTAACCTGATGGTGCGGTGAGCAAGCCAGCCATAGCGGCGAGTGGACCTATCGATTGGCCGACAGGTTTACGGCAGCGAACCGACCAGTTCAGCCCCAAACGTCGTCAACCATTCATGTTCAATAGGTCTTCAATGAGCCCGGGACCATTTGGCTCCCAGCCCAATGTTTTGCGGGTCCACTCGCTGGAGGCAGGCATGTCAAGCATCGCAAAATGCCCGAAGAGCCCGAAGTGTTCAGCAGCTTTCTCTGAAGTCACAGAAGCAATGGGGATCTTTAGGCTTTTGCCAATCGCTTCTGCGATCTCCCGTAATGGCACGCCTTCTTCCTCGACAGCATGGTAAGTTGCCATGCCCGGTTTCGCCATTTCGATGGCAAGCCGATACAGATGCACCACGTCCTTAAGCGGTCCCGCCGCCCAGCGGTTTGCGCCGTCTCCGACGTAGGCTGAAAGCCCTTTGTCGCGTGCTATTTGAATCAGGTAGGTCACCAATCCCTGCTTGCGCGTGTCATGAACCTGCGGTAGCCGTACCACGACGACGTGCACGCCATGCTCCGCGACGGCTTGCGCTGCCTGCTCCGGTCGACGTGGAATGGACGGGATAAGGAGCGGAGGATCTGTTTCCTTGCGCACCTGACCCGGTTCGCCATGGGCGCCGCCAGTCCCCGAAGTCACCACGAGCAGCTTGCCCGGTTCCAGGGACGATCCCAAAACCTCAATCGCCCGGACTTCGTCCAGCGAGCTCTGCGCAAATTTCGAGAAGTCATGATTGAACGCGAGGTTCACAACCACATCCATGCCTGTCGCACCTTGGCGCAGACTATCCAGGTCGGTTAGATCGCCGCGGTGCACCTCCGCTCCGACGTCCGCCAATTGCCTGGCACCCTCATCACTGCGCGTCAGACCGCGCACCTGGTGACCAGCCTCCATCAGCTCCTGAACCAACCCGATTCCAATAAATCCTGTTGCTCCTGTCACAAACACGCGCATCGCCATCTCCCCTGCTGTTGGAGGCGCAACATGCGTTACGCCGGTTCATGTAAAAGTCACCGCGTGCTGCAGAAGCGGAGACAATCTCCGTGTAGAGATACTCGAAGATGCTCTCCGGTTGCATATAATTTCAACAGCATTTTCATGTCGAAACAGCAGCCATCTACTATACCGACACGTAAGATGCGTGCCGATGCGCAACGCAATCGCGAGCGCATTCTCAAAACTGCAAAACAGGTATTCACTCAGCACGGCGCAGATGCCAGCTTGGACGATATCGCTCGTCAAGCCGACATCGGTCCAGGTACGCTATACCGCCATTTCCCAACACGTGACGTACTCATTGAAGCGGTGTACCGCAGCGAGGTTGAAAAGCTCTCAGAAGCTGCGAAGCTATTTGCTGAAACACTGCCGCCACTGCAGGCGCTCCGCTCCTGGATGCTTCTGTTCATCGACCACGTCTCCGAAAAGAAGCTGATTGTGCCCGTCATGGAAACCGTTCCTGGCGGATCCATGCGTTTGGTCGAGAGTTCACGCAGCTTAATCCATACGGCCTTTGTCGGATCTGTCCGGCGCGGCATGGCAAGCGGCGATCTTCGCCCTGACCTCGATCCCGACGACGTTGTTCGAGCACTTGTCGGAGTCTTCTACACAACAGGTCTTCCTGGTTGGGAGCCAAGTGCTCGTCGCATTGTGGACATCCTGATCGCCGGCTCACTGTCCACGACAAGTAGAGTTCCATTGCATCCCGCGACTCGAAAAGACGTGCCGCGCACCAGGCAGCGGCCGTAGCAGTCGAACGTAGGTTCAATACAAGGGTCAGGCTTAGCCCGGCTGCAATCACAAGGTTGATGTCGATGAAGCTCGCGCCGGCTTTGATCATGCTGAAGGCGCGAACTCGATCTTCGAGAGTATGGGTCTATCTCCGACCGGGCCAAGAATCTTCTTTGCCAAGTGCTCCCGTCATAATCTCGACCTTAGCTTAGCAATCAGCAGAGAGATTAAACGGAAACGATGCACCTTATTGAGGAGTCCAATGCGGATGCCTATTGAAAAGGCCGCCAACAAAACCAAGCTGATACATAAGAAAGGAACCGAAGCAAAGGCTGACGACACCGCTAAGAATCGCGAGATAGCTATTCAGTTTGGCGAAGTGTTTGCTGCCGTAGCTTAACGGTAAGACCATCGCTGTTGTCATCAGCATCATGCCGATCACGGTTCCAACGCCGAAGATCAAGAGATAGGCCGTTGCCCAGAGTGGGCTGCGTATGGTTGAAAGAACAAGCAGGGCAACTGCTGCGGAGCCGGCGAGACCATGAACGAGACCAATCACAAGTGGGCGCAGCCAATGGTACACACCCATCTGATCGATCGATTCTTTAAAGGACGACCACTTACCCTTAGTCACCACCACCGTTGATGGTAAGGCTTGCTCCCCGCGCGCAAGGAAGTAGGTCGAGATGCGCTCCATCAGCCCGGTAAGGTTCAAAAGTCCAAGCACCACTAGCATGACTGCGACGCAAAACTCCATCGCAAGGCCGAGCCGCGTCGGGATGCGAACATTAAAAAGGATGAGCAGCGAACCAACGATAAGAATCGTGATGGTATGCCCAACGCCCCATAAAGACCCAATGACAGCGGCGCGTTGGATGGAACGCTGCTTCGTCACGATAGTCGATAGGGCTACGATGTGATCCGCGTCAGTGGAATGCCTCATCCCAAGAATGAGGCCAAGACCGGAAATGAAGATTACCGATCCTAAGCTGCTCTCCTTCAATCTCAGGAGATGCAGCGGAATGGTGGTAAGAAGCAGATTTGCGACGCAAGAAAAGAAAGCCATAGACCGAGGAGTATTTCTGTGGAATGAGGTTATCTTGATTTCTTCTCGTGCCAGAGCAGGTTATGGATGTGCGTCGGTGCATGATTGCTGGTTCAACAGCTCAGATAAGTTTCACACCAGCAACCAAGACCTCAGGAAGGCTTGATTTCCGGATCGGCACTCGAACCGCCGAGCCATTTTGGGTTCTGGGCAGTCCCATCGAAAATGTTCGATGTCTTAAAAGGCTCATACTTACCCGTCATCGCTACTTCCTTCGTGCGGCCAAGCAGATCGCTTCTTTGGGCTTCCGTCATCGGCGTAAATCCACGTGTAGCGGCAAGTGCCTGCTGCAAGATCTCGGGCTTATCAATGCCTGTAATCACAACGGAGACACCTGGAACAGAGAGACCGTAGTGGAGTGCTTCGGCAGGCTCAAACGTTTTTGTTTTCAAAAGCCAACCGTCACCAAAGGTCTTCATTGCTAACACACCTGTTCCCGCCTTCACCGCAACGGGAATCACCAGGTTGGTAAAGGATCGGAAATGGGCATCGAACACATTGACCGGCATTTGCACCGTGTCGAACTTGAAACCATGTTGGGCTGCGATCTCAAACATCCTTAGATGAATCTGTGGGTCCTTGTGTCCCGTGAAGCCGATATACCGAATTTTACCGGCGGCGCGTGCAGCCATGGCGGCGTGGATCGCACCGCCCTCCGCAAAGATGCGATCTGGATCTTCAAAGCGCAGAATCTCATGAAATTGCACCAGATCGATGACGTCCGTGTTCAGCCGACCAAGTGATTGTTCCAGTTGCTTGTCATAGTCTTTCGCCGTTCTTGCATCCAGCTTCGTCATGAGAAATATTTTTTGCCGATATCCATTCTTAAGCGCTTGACCTAAGCGGACCTCGCTGATGCCGTCGTTGTAATCCCAACAATTGTCCATGAAGGTGATGCCAGCATCAATCGCCGTGCGCACCAGGTGAATCGCATCCTGCTCGGGAATCTTGCCATCTTTATCCAGGTGGTATCCGCCCATACCGATTGCAGACACGCGCTCACCGGTCGTGCCAAGCTCCCGGTACAGCATCCCGGCAACCTCCCCGCGCTTTACAGGCGCTCGATCCGAGGTTTTGCCCGCCTGAGCCGCGTTTGCGACGGGTGCAACCACTCCCAGGCCAACAGCCGTTGCTGTCTTCAGGAATTCACGACGCTCCATAATTGCTCCTCATACTTGGTGTCTAAGATGCAGCTTCGACAGATGGCGGCTTTGCAAATCAACGATCGAGCAAGCCGCCTAATCTCTCCCACGGCTATGAGCCTCAAAGCTCCTGCTGATGATGGAGAGACCAGCCGGATTGATCGGTACCCGTAGCACCACGCGCAATGAGTGTAGCCGTGTAGGCCGCGCCAAAGCCATTATCGATATTGACGACGGTGACATTGGGTGAGCACGAATTCAGCATGCCCAGCAGTGCAGCGGAGCCACCAAATGACGCGCCATATCCAACCGAAGTTGGAACCGCAATGACTGGAACAGCGACCAGGCCGCCAACAACCGACGGCAGCGCACCTTCCATCCCGGCGCAAACGATGACGCAGTGTGCTTCCAACAGCTGCTGCCGCACTGCAAGCAAGCGATGCAGGCCAGCAACGCCCACATCATAAAGCCGCGTAACCTGCGCACCGAAAAAGTGAGCCGTCGTTGCTGCTTCTTCCGCAATGGGCAGATCGCTTGTGCCGGCGCAGAGCACCGCGATATGGCCCCGCGTTGGGACTGAATCCGACCGGCGTAGCAGGACAATTTGCGCCACGGCATGATATTCCGCCGCTGGCGTGAGCACTCGCACCGCTTCCGCAACCTCCGGCGCAGCGCGCGTAGCAAGAACGTCGCTTCCCGCTGCAGCCATCCGCGCGAAGATGTCGGCCACCTGCGCCGCGGTTTTTCCAGCGGCATAGATCACTTCCGGCAACCCGGTACGAAGAGCACGATGGTGGTCAATACGTGCTTCGCCGGTGTCCTCAAATGGCAGATTGGCCAGCCTTGCGGAGGCTTGCTCAGGCGTAAGGCCGCCCCGTTGCACCTCCGCCAGCAACGCCAGAAGCATTGGCGGAGTCATAGATTTGATCCTTGTTGCCGCTGGTTTAGATACGCAGAGGTCGCGGCCGCCTGCACGTGCTTTAACGGAACATTCAGTTCTTCGGCGGCACGCCGGCAATCCTCAAATTCCGGTTGGATGTTCAGAATCTCTCCATGGAGTGAGCCCGTCTTGACGCGGATAGTTCCATAGGTCGTTTCTACGGTGACGTGCTCCCGGTCAAGGCAGGTACGCCGGTCCTGGCGTACACGTACACCAAGCGTCGTGGTCTCCCGCAAAAGCAGGCGCTCAAAGGTGGCCGCATCCTCGGGCTTCGCAAGTACGGTGAAGATCGTTCCCGGTCGACCCTTCTTCATTGTCACGGAGGTCAACATGACGTCCAATGCTCCCAGCCTTAGTGCCTGCTCTACCACATAGGCGAGTACCTGCGGCGTCATGTCGTCCAGTGCAGTTTCCAACACGGTCACCATCTCAGCAGGGGGTAAACGATGCGAGCTTTGCATCGCATTGGCTACCGGGTCTGAGATGCTGACAACATCGGTAGACACTGTGCCGACTGACAGCCGCAATACATTCGGAAAGTTTGCAGGGTTGCGCGTACCGGCGCCGTAGCCGATATTGTCGACCACCATGGCTGGTTGCGGGCCGAAGCAGGGATTCAGTGAGCGCAAGAGAGCTGCGCCGGTCGGCGTTACAAGTTCTTTCTGCACGTGAGCGGAGTATGTAGGCAGGCCGCGCAGCAGGTCTGCTGTGGCTGGAGCAGGCACCGGGAAGAGTCCGTGGGCACACCGGACCGTGCCACCCCCCACATTGATCGCAGAGCTATACCATGCGTCGATGTTTAAATACACGATGCCCGCAGCAGCCGCGATGATATCGACAATGGCGTCGACCGCACCAAGTTCGTGAAAGTGGATCTCCTCCACAGAGACGTTGTGGATCTTCGCCTCGGCATGTCCAAGCAACTCAAATGTTCGAATAGCCAGCGTTTGAACGGCAGCGTCGAGAGTGCTGTCCTGAATGAGTTGACGAATGACCGTCAGAGAACGACCGGGTCCACATTCATAGGGGTCACCTGGCTGTGGTTCCGTCATGGTAATCACCGTGTGCGGGTGAGAGTGCCCCATCCCAAGCGGGGGGTGGGTGTCAGGCGGCCGAACGGAATGTTTGGGAATTGATAGCGCGTCGGGGAGTTCGCCCGCAGGTAGAGCGTCGACTATGCGGTCCCCTTCAAGAACATCGACCTTGATCGCGCAAATGCCACTTCGGTCAACCTTATCGAAGCGCAACGAAGCTCCTAGCTGCATCGCACCAGCCGCCTCTTCCAGAATGTTGCGAGGCACGCCGGCATCGATCAGAGCACCCAGGAACATATCTCCGGAGATGCCTGCAAAACAGTCGAGGTATGCAACGCGCATCAAGTGTTAACTCTGAAAGTTGATTTACTTACCTGCCGCTCAAACATTAGCGAGCGCGTCCGATGGCAGATGCTGGAAGCATAGCGTTCATTGAGCCGGAACGGTAGCCTTCCGTATCGAGCGTTACGTACGTAAACCCAAGTGGCCTAAGCGCGGCAGTGAACCTATTCAAGGTCTCAAGTGACAGAGCTCGTCCAAGGTCACTACGATCAATTTCGATGCGGGCAAGTTCTCCGTGATGGCGAACGCGGACACGTGAAAAACCAAGGGTGTGCAGGGCAGCCTCGGCCTGCTCCACCTGCCGCAAATTTTCTGAGGTGACAGGACGACCATACTCAATGCGGCTCGCAAGGCAAGCGCTGGCAGGCTTGTTCCACAGTTCTAGTCCAGCTTCCTGGGCGAGTAAGCGGATCTCCGCCTTTGACAGCTGGGCAGTGACCAGAGGTGCTACCGCGTTGTGCTCCGCAGCAGCCCGCTGTCCTGGACGAAACTCACCCTGGTCATCGACATTCATGCCGAAAGCCAGGTAGGCGAATCCGACACGCAAGCGCTCCTCCTCCATCGCCGTAAACAGGGTGTCCTTACAGTGGAAGCAGCGGCTGGCGTGATTGCGGACATAGTCAGCATCCTCTAGTTCCCGGGTTACTAAAATGCGTGTAGCGATCCCGTGCGCTTCCGTGAATGCGAGTGCCTGGGCCAGTTCTGCGCGGGGTAGCGAAGGCGAATCCGCGATGACCGCAACAGCGCCGCTCCCGAGCACCCGGTGTGCAGCAAAGGCAAGAAACGCAGAATCGGTGCCGCCAGAGTAGGCGACCAGGACAGACCCCAGAGAAAGAAGGGAATCGTCCAACAGCTTCGATTTGTTTGCGAGCGTCATTCTCAAACGTAAGATGCTCGAATATCTGGCAACGACCGTTTTCCCTGTCGCGAGTTCCTAAAGTGCCGTCTACGTGACAAATTCTGCACGCTGCGAGCGCCTTCTGCGAAAGGCCGGCCTTGCGCAGTCACACAAAAATCTGGTAGCTCAGCGCCATGCGGTGCGCCTGTATCACCGCGTGTACGGTTCGTTCGCCGGCACTTTCATCGGCGGCACGGACAGGAACAAAGACGACGGTGCCTTCCCGGCGCGATAACATATTGCTCGCGACCAGCGCTCGCATCATCCAAATCGCTGCATGAACCTCCCTGCAATCCACACCCAACCAGCCACGATCCTGACGCTCCGAGATTGCCAGGCCAGTACCCTGAGCGATGGCGACTGCCATGGATTCGGTAACTGTTTTGAGCGCCTCCGGTCGGACCTCCTGATTGAAACCTGGGTAAATCAGCGGCCTTTCCCGCTGCATGGTCGCAAGCAGGCTGGCAATCGCCTCGTGCTTGGCCTCAGACATGTGGTCCTGCCAGTAGTGGCAGGTCTTCGCGACCGCCGTGATCACGTTTTTGATTTCCTTGTGCACCCGAAATTCCGGCCCAGTAGGAAGGGCAAGCACCAAGCCACGCCCAATTGCGGACACATTTTCCATCACAATGGCACGCATGAGCCAGCCACACATGGCAGCGCTGGTACAGTACATCCGGATCCATCCCACGTCAGGCGATGGCTCCGCGCAGAGTCCCGTGACCAGCCCTATGCCTCGGCAACTTTCGGCAGATGCCTCCTGATACGCGGCCGTCTCCATCGCTGTTCGATCACCCGAGCAGGGCTGAAGCAGGGTACCCCTGTGCGGCGGTCCACCGGCCATCGCCAGATCACAAAACGAGGCCCACATCTCATGCCAAAGTACTTTTCCATCCGCTCCAAATTTCAGCCCAGCCGATCCCATGGAGATGGGTCGAATGTCGTCATCGAACAGTTGGTACGTCTCTGGAAGCAGAATGCGAAGCCGCGCCTCCAACTCACCTCTCTCGTCGTCTCGCAAACCTGTTCCCATGCCATCCTTACCTGGTCTCCAGTCCTCTACGCCTGCTGTCTTGCCAGGCACATGCGTACGCGGTCAAGCCTTGAGCCATTGCTCTGCATCGTCTGCAAGCGTTGATCGACATCGATCGATAGGACCAGAGCTTGACTTTAACTCTACAGAGCCATTCGCACTCCCAGGCAGGCAAGCTGGCCGAATACCCCCGTCTCCGGCTTGAGCCGATGCGATTCTCGCGGATTTCGCCGGGCAGACAGGCTGCATTTCATTTCAAAGAAAGCAGGCGACCTTACCTGCAGGTCGAGTCGTAAAATGAAGTGCGATGAGAACGATTCGACAGGGCGACCTGATTCAAAGCGTGGCGGACGCCCTGCAGTTCATCAGTTATTTCCATCCAGCGGATTACGTGAGGAACCTGGCACGCGCTTATGAGCTGGAAGAATCGCCTGCGGCAAAAGACGCCATGGCACAAATTCTGATCAACAGCCGCATGTGCGCGGAAGGACACCGGCCCATTTGCCAGGATACGGGGATCGTCACGCTCTTTCTGAAGGTGGGCATGAACGTCCGGTTCACTGCGGACAGTGGCGGAGCCCCTACCCTGGACATTCAGGGCATGTGCGACGAAGGCGTTCGCCGCGCGTATGGCGACACTGACAATCCACTTCGTGCCAGCATTCTTGCGGACCCGGCATTTAGCCGGCGTAACACGCGGGACAATACGCCGAGCGTGATCGTCGTTGACCTCGTACAGGGCGATACCGTTGATGTCACAGTCGCTGCAAAGGGCGGCGGTTCCGAAGCGAAATCGAAGTTCACCATGCTGAATCCGTCCGATTCCGTCGCTGACTGGATCATGCAGGTGGTGCCGACCATGGGTGCGGGATGGTGTCCTCCCGGCATGCTTGGAATTGGCATCGGCGGGACGTCAGAAAAAGCCATGCTGCTCGCAAAACAGGCGCTCATGCAGCCCATCGATATGCAGGAGCTGATCGCCCGGGGGCCGGCGTCGAAGTTGGAGGAGCTGCGCATCGAGATCTACCGCAAGGTCAACGCGCTGGGCATTGGCGCTCAGGGGCTCGGCGGCCTCACGACGGTGCTCGATGTCAAAATTCTCGACTATCCGACGCACGCGGCGAATCTTCCGGTGGCGGTCATTCCGAATTGTGCTGCCACGCGCCACGCCCATTTTGTGCTGGATGGCAGTGGGCCCGCAACGCTTGCCATGCCCGAGTTAAGCGACTGGCCTGAACTCGCCTACAATCCCCTGAATGCACGCCGCGTCAATCTGGATACCGTCACGCGCGAGGACGTGTCGACATGGCGCGCTGGCGAGGTCGTGCTTCTTAGCGGAAAGTTATTGACGGGGCGTGACGCTGCTCACAAGCGCATGGCCGACATGCTGGCGCGCGACGAGACATTGCCGGTTGACTTTACGGACCGCTTTATCTACTACGTGGGCCCCGTCGATGCTGTTCGCACAGAGGTCGTAGGGCCGGCAGGTCCTACGACGGCAACGCGTATGGACAAATTTACCCGGCTCATGCTGGAGCGAACTGGCCTGCTGGGCATGGTGGGTAAAAGCGAACGGGGCCCGGCAGCCATCGAGGCCATTCATGAATTCGGAGCGGTCTACCTTATGGCTGTCGGTGGCGCTGCATTTCTGGTCTCGAAGGCAATCACAGCGTCACGCGTGCTGGCATTTGAAGATCTTGGCATGGAAGCAATCTATGAATTCACAGTCAAGGACATGCCCGTGACTGTTGCCGTAAGTGCCAACGGAACCAGCGTCCACGTTACCGGACCTGCAGAGTGGGCCGCCCGTATCCGTGAAACGCAGGCAATCGCGGGAGTACCTATCTTTCAGTAGCTTGAACGAACCGTCGATTGAATGGTCTGAAGCACATGATCTGTGCTGTCCAGGCGAACAATCCAATACTCCGGCACCACCGGTGCAAGCGGATGCGCGTACAGCATCTCTGCAACACAGGCTTGTGTGGGTTTTGGAATCGCCGTGCACTCCGACGTCTGTTTCGGTTTACCCATCACATGGGTCACTTCAGACTTGCTATCGCCCAGCCGAAGGGCAGCAAAAGCCCTCTCTGTATGGCGCGCACTGATTAACGTCCCAAATGTCAGGCCGGCGAGCACTAGAAGAACGGTCATCAGGGACAAAACAATTTTCATAAAACTTCAGCGAGCTACTGTGAACGCTTGAACCTCTTAGCCACAACGCGCAAATCATTTCCTTCAACCTGCGTACATTCTGGAAGCAGAGGTATCAAGCAGCACTTACAAGGCTGCCGGTTTGTCCCAATCCGCAAACAAAATTTCTGAAAGCGGCTTACGGTCGCGCGGCTGCTGCTCCATCACTTTGAAGTTATCCGGCAGATTTGCAGGGTCGCCGAAGTACCCAAGCGCCCAGCATGCCACCGGATCATATTCCGACGGTACACCAAAGGAGGCTCGAAGTAAGTCAGCGTCAAACCCCGCCATGCCATGGGTGTGCAAGCCGAGCCGTGTTGCCTCCAGGGATAATGTCGCAGATGCCGCACCTACATCATGCAACGCAACTTTGTTCGTCTGGCCATTCTTGGTAAACGTCTTTTTGGCAAAGCTCGCGTACAGCACAGGCGCGGCTTTCGCCCAACTCTGGTTTACCGGTAACAGAGCGCGCAGAATCTTCGTGTAAGTCTCATCTGGTGCCACGCCGACAATGAAGCGCCACGGCTGCTCGTTATAGGACGATGCCGCCCAGCTTGCCGCGGTAAAGATCGTCCTCAGGTCTGCTGTCGAGACTGGACGGTCAGCAAATGCACGGGGGCTCCACCGTTGCAGAATGGTGTCTGTCACCGGTTCATTCGTTACCGCGTATTTAATGGCATCCAGCGTAGGCATCGCGTGTCCTCGATGACCATGCGATGAATCTCGTCGAGCCTCGGATGCATCCCGTGCTCGTTCTGCGCCGATATTCGTCGCCTGCCATGCTATGCGGCGCTCGACCGCTGTGGTGCAATAGAGACATGAGCGATGCAATTGTCGATGTGCTGGTCATAGGCGCCGGGCCCACAGGTCTGGCATGTGCGATCGACGCACAACGGGCAGGCCTCCGCGTTGTGCTGGCAGATAAGGGATGCGTGTGCAATTCGTTGTTTCACTACCCCGCACACATGACGTTTTTCACCACACCGGAGCTCCTGGAAATCGGCAACATGCCTTTCTCCAGCCCAAACCAGAAGCCGACCCGCAGTGAGGCCCTGGAGTATTACCGCAAAGTCGCAGAACACTACGATCTTGATATTCGTCAGTATCACCGTGTCGTCTCTGTCAGCGGACAAGATTCAGACTTCACCGTTCATACCGTTGACCGCTTCGAACGGAAAGTCGATCTCCGCGCACGCAAGTTGATTGTCTCGACCGGGTACTACGATCTGCCAAACTACCTCGGCATCGACGGCGAGCACCTGAGCAAGGTGGCGCATTATTACAATGAGCCCCACCCTTACTTCGGTCTAAATGTGCTTGTCATCGGTGGCAAGAATTCCGCGGCCATTGCTGCACTGGACCTGTGGCGACATGGCGCGCACGTCACCCTTGTGCACCGGGGGTCCGAGATGCATCGTCACGTCAAATATTGGATCTTGCCGGACATCAACAATCGCTTCAAGAATGGTGAGGTCAAGGTCTATTTCGACTCGACCGTAGCCCAGATTACCGAGGACAGCGTCACCCTGCACACCCCCAAGGGTGAGGTTGTTCTCCCGAATGACTTTGTCTTTGCGTTGACCGGGTACCACCCGGACTTTTCGTTCATTGAAAGTCTCGGCGTCACGCTTGACCGAGACGATGATCGCGTTCCTCACCTGAATGAAGCGACGCTCGAATCGAATGTACCCGGCATATACCTTGCAGGCGTGATCGTTGCCGGCGAACGCACCAACGAAATCTTCATCGAGAATGGCCGCTTCCATGGCGGCTTGATTGCCGCTGATCTTGCGGAAAAGCTGTCGCCAGTCGCAGCCTGATGGTCCAGAAAGCGGAAAGCCCCAAACTTCGGTTTGGGGCTTCGCTGCCTACATTGCACTAATTAATGACCCGCCGCAAAAACCCATGCATCCCCACCCAACTCAGCAGAGAAAAGGACACCAAAAGCATTCCCAGGATCCCGGGAATGGGCATGTGTGGAAGGCTGGGCGTCAGTCCCGCGCGCAAACCTTCGGTCATGTACACGATCGGGTTTGCAAGCACCAGGATCTGTAACCACCGAATGCTGTGCAGCGCAGTCCACGGGTAATACACGCATCCAAGAAAAGTGATCGGGATAACAATGATCGAGAAGATTAAACCGATCTGCTGCGGTTTGACGGCGGTACCGATCGCCAGGCCAAGGGCACCAGCCACCAATGAAGCCAGCACGACGACCACAACTAATAAGGGCCAGCTTGTTACATGAACGTGTACCGGCGTGGATGGAATATAGTATGCCAGCGGAAACACAATGCATGCCGCCAGTACTGATTGCATGGCGGAAAAGATGACCTTCTCCATGGCAACGAAACTGGTGGGCAACGGGCACATCACGCGATCGTCGATCTCTCGCGTGCTGCCAAAATCCACAGCCAGCGGCAATGCGACGGCTGCGATACCGGAGAACATGATGCCTACCGCCATCAAACCGGGCAGCAGCACGGTCGAGAAATTCACGCCCGTGTTCTCCGCCATATGCTGCGTTGGGTTCATCATGGCACCATTTGACATGTGCGGCATGACGTACGTAAACACGAAGAGGAAGAGCAGCGGATTCATGATGATGCGGAGAACAAACGGGAAGAGTTCGCGCCGCAGCACGTGCAGATCCCGCAGCAACATGCCGGCGAACGCACGCGCATAACTGGCGCTTGCCGATCGTGGTGGAAGAACAGCAGTGGTAGTGGCCATGGCGCCTCGTGTCGTGCTTGGGTTACTCGCGGAGCTCGCGTCCGGTCATTCGAATGAAGACCGTCTCAAGAGTCGGTTCAGTGATGCGAAGGTCAAGTAAACCGTTGTTGCTGGCGGTATTGACCACCTGGGGCAACAGACCTTCTCGATTGCCAGACGCCAAAAGGCGCAGCCCCTTTGCTGTCGGTTCCACGGCCGTCACGCCTGGCATTGCGGCAAACTGCGCGCGCAACGCCTCGGACACATCGCGTAGATCCAACTCATAAATCGTGCTTGCGCCGAGCGATCCTTTCAACGCTTCGGGAGTGTCCTCAACCAGAATGCGCCCATTGTCGATGATGGCGATCCGGTCGCAAAGTGCGTCTGCTTCTTCCATGTAATGGGTCGTGAGCACAACCGTAATGCCGTGCTCGTGCAGACCCTGCACCGATTCCCACATCGCGATACGGCTTTGGGGATCGAGGCCGGCGGAAGGCTCGTCCAGAAACAAAACCTGTGGCGAATGCGCAATTGCCCGCGCAATTTGCACACGCTGGGCAAGTCCGCCAGAGAGCTGGTTCGGGTAGGACTTCGCTCGTTCGGTCAGATGAAACTGTTCCAGCAGCTCTGCCGTGCGGTGTTGCGCAGCAGTCCGGGTAAACCCAAAATACATGCAGTGAAACTGAATGTTTTCTTCTACCGTGCAGGACCGCTCAAGCGTGTTGTACTGCGGCACGACACCCATGTGGCGACGAGCCTCTGCAGGTTGACCCACCACGTCCACCCCGGCAATCGTTGCCGTGCCAGCGCTTGGCAGGGCTCGCGTGGTGCACACCGAAATCGTTGTCGTCTTGCCGGCACCATTGGGGCCAAGCAGGCCAAAGATGCTACCCGCTGGCACATCCAGGTCAATCCCATCCACGGCCGTGATCGGCACCTTGCCCGGAAACGTCTTGCGCAGACCGCGGAGAGAAACGATACCGGGAGTGTTGGTTAAGATCACAGCCTCCATGCTAGCGCAGTGCTTTAAGTAGTGCGGCAAGGAGTGGGTCCCGCTGCGTATCTCTCAGGCCGTTAAGCGCCTGTATTCTGCTGACCCTGCATCTGCGGATCGACCTTGGTTCCATCCACGATGCCATCGCCAGGCGACAAAATAACGTTGTCCCCTGGTTGCAAGCCACCCAGCACTTCCGTGCTGCTGCCGAAGTCCCGTCCGAGAACCAGATTCCGTAAGTGCGCCACGTGGCTGCGGTCGACCACAAACGTTTGCGGCCCGGCGGTGCGGACGAGCAACGCGTTCGCCGGAATCAACACGGGCTGCGTCGTGCGCTGCGTGTCGAAGAAGACCGTTGCAAACATCCCGGGTAAAATTTTGCCCGCTCCATTTGGCAGGTCGATTTCAGTCAGCAGCGTGCGTGATGCTGGATCGATCGAGCTCGACGTTCGTGTGATGTTGCCGGAAAACACCTGCCCTGGAAGTTCTCGAAACTGAACCTGAGCCACACGTGCGCTCATCACCGTCGGTGCGTACGCTTGCGGCACATTCGTAAAGACTCGTACCGTCCCCGACTGGGCAATCGAGAAAAGCTGTGTCACCGTTGTTGCGGAACCGGCGGAAATCAGCGAACCCGTGTCAATTCCACGCGAAAGGATCGTCCCGGAAAAGGGCGCCAGCACACGGCTGAAACCTGCCTGCTCCTGCAGCGAACGCACGTTTGCTTCGCCCGCTGCAATGTTGGCGCGTGCCGCCTGTACGGTCGCATCGTTTGCGCCCGACTGTGCCTCCTGGGTCTGCGCCGTCTGCAAGGAAACGACACCCTGCTTGTACAACTCGTCATACCGTTGATCGTTGAGTGTGGTCAGCTTTGCATTTGCATCGGCTTGCGCAAGCTGTGCTTTCAGTTGTAGAACGCTCGCCTGCGCCTGTCGCAACTGTTGGGTGGTTTGCGGGTCGTCGATCGTCGCGAGCAATTGACCGCTCGATACACGGTCGCCAATATCCACAAAACGCCGAGTGACATAGCCGGACGTTCGCGCGTAGATGGGCGTCTGCTCAAAAGCCTGCACGCTACCTGGCAATTCCAGCTTGCCTGTAGTCGGGCCGTACACAATGGTCGCAATCTCTACCGGAGGCGGACCTGCGGCAACACGGGTCTCCTCAACCAAGGCATCCCGGTGGCGGAAACGTGGGACCAGGAAAGCTGCGCCCAGCAGGATCAACAGCAGAAATGCGCCGGCGGCCAATGCAACCGGTGCACGGCGGGGTGGATGGGGATCTACCGCCGTCGTGCGGGGATCGTGTTCTGCGCCAACCGGCGTATCGATAAAGTTCTGCGCCATCCTGGGTCCAGTCTCCTATTGCATCGTTCGCTGAAGTTTTGGTGCGAGAGGGTCAGGCGTGTTGCAATTCCTCGTGCTCCATTGTTGCGTCCATCTGCAGGCCATTGGGCGCCTGCTTGCGGAGCAGGGAATAGAAAATTGGCACGATAATCAGGGTTGTCGCCGTTGCGAGCAGCAGACCACCGATAACGGCACGGCCGAGCGGTGCATTCTGTTCGCCACCTTCACCCATACCCAGCGACATGGGCAGCATGCCCAGAATCATCGCAAGAGCCGTCATCAGCACCGGCCGCAATCGTGTAAATCCAGCGGCGGCCGCCGCTTGAACGCTATTCAATCCGGCGCTCCGTTGGTCATTGGCAAACGTCACCATCAAGATAGAGTTCGCCGTCGCGACGCCTACCGTCATGATCGCGCCCATGAGGGATGGAACAGAGAACGTCGTCCCTGTAAGAAAGAGAATCCAAAGAATACCGCAGGCAGCACCCGGTAGCGCCATCAGGATGATGAAGGGATCAAGCCAGCTTTGAAAATTCACCACCATCAGCATGTACACCAGGGCAACGGCGAAAATCATACCCAGACCCAGGCCGGTGAAGCTGTCCTGCATGCTCTTGACCTGACCGCGAACGGCCAGCGTTGCACCCTTTGGCAGCTTGCTGTCGTACCTGCGCAAAATCTTGTTGATGTCGCCGGCAACTCCGCCAAGGTCGCGCCCCTGCGTACTAACAAAAATGTCGTACACCGGCTGCACGTTGTAGTGATTGGTGATGCCCGGTGAGGTGGTGTGCTGAATTTGCGCCAGATTCGATAAGAGTTGCGCCTGGTTGGGATTGCTTCCATTCACGCCGGCAGCAACAGTCGACCCGGAGGGCGCCTCTCCTGAAATTGGCAGCGCATTAATTGCATCCACGCTGTTGAGCTTGTACTGGGGTACCTGGACGACTACCGCGTAGTTCACGCCATTTTGTGGATTCAACCAGTAGTTCGGCACCGCTGTACCGGACCCGGCCAGCGCATACAGCATGCTGTTCGCAACATTCGCCTCCGTCAGGTGAACGTTCTCGGCGCGCGTGCGGTCCACGTTGACGCGAAGTTCTGGAGAGTACATGACCTGGTGCACGTGCACATCGACGGCACCCGGTACTTTCGCGACATCCTTACGAATCGCTTCAGCCAGGGCATAGTTGGTATTTGCCAGACGACCACTAATCTGGATATCGATCGGTGCCGGCAGCCCAAAGTTCAGAATCTGGTTCACAATATCCGAGGCCTGAAAATAGAAGGTGTCTTCAGGAAATTTCTGCCGCAGGATGGTGCGCAGCTGCGACCGATACTGTGCCGTGGGATGATGCTTTTCCTCAAGGGAAACAAGGATTTCGCCATCCTGCACGTCGGTCAGCGAGCCGTCTCCAAACGCAAGATTGAAGGAGCCGTTCGGAACGCCGATGTTGTCGACGATCACGTTCAACTCCTTTCCAGGAATGGTCTGACGGATCTGTTCTTCGACCTGTTTAAAAATCTCTTCCGTCTGCTCAATGCGCGTTCCTGGCGGTGTACGCACATGCAAACGGAAACTTCCAGCGTCCACATCCGGGAAGAAGTCTCTGCCAATGAACGGGATCGTGCAGAAACTGATGAGCAGGAAAATTGCGAAGCAGGAAAGCGTAAACCGCGTGTTGCCCAGGCACCATTCCAGCAATCGTTGATAGCGCGACCGAAACTTCTCAAAGACGGTGTTGAAGGCGAAGTGCGTGCGCCAGATCAAGCCAAGCTGATTGCGCTTTGCATTGAGCTCGTCCAACTCCGCGGCACTCAGTGCGTGCCCCGCGGAGTGCTCCGCCTCTGCCAGGGCATACACCCCGACTTCTTTGGCCAGAAGGAACTTCACCATCGTCGGCACCAGCGTCCGCGAAAGCAAGTAACTGGCCAGCATGGCAAATACCACCGCCAGGGCAAGCGGGGTAAATAGACTTTTTGCCGCCCCGGACAGGAAGACCACCGGTACAAACACGATGCAGATTGCAAGCGTCGACACAAACGCGGGAACGGCAATCTGGGCTGCACCATCCAGGATTGCCGGTTGAATTTGCTTGCCCAGGCCGAGGTTCCGGTGAATGTTTTCAATTTCCACCGTTGCGTCATCAACAAGAATGCCCACCGCCAGGCCAAGGCCGCCCAGGGTCATGGTGTTCAGCGTGTGTCCCGTAAACTGCAGCACGATGATCGACACCAGAATCGATAGGGGAATCGAGACTGCGATAATGACCGTCGATCTCCACGATCCAAGAAAGAGCAGGATCATGATTGCGGTCAGCGTTGCGGCAATCAGGGCTTCTTTCACCACACCCTGCAGTGCAGCGCGTACGAAAATAGATTGATCAAACAACAGCCGGATTTCCGGCTGAGGCGGCGGCAGATTGGCGATGATTGCGGGTAGACGCGCTCGTACGCGCTTCACGATGTCGAGTGTCGAAGCGTTTCCCGCCTTTAGGATCGTCATCAGTGCGGCACGGCGCCCATCCACCCGCACAATGGACTGCTGCACCGCAAATCCCTCGTGGACCTGCGCCACATCCCGCATGTAGACGGTTGCGCCATTCACCTCTCGGATCGGGATGTCGTTCAGTTGCGTCAGCACCTGCGGCGAGGCATTGGTCCGCACAATGTAGTCGGTGTTGCCGATTTTGGCGTCCCCGGCAGCCAGAATTAGGTTCTGTGCGGTTAGGGCGTTCACGACGTCCGTGGGTGAAAGATTCTTGGCATACAGTGCCGCAGGGTCCAGATCGACCATGATCTGCCGCGCTTTTCCACCGTAAGGTGAGGGCACCTGTGCACCCTGCACGGTGGCGAGCTGAGTTCGGACAAAGTTGAGTCCCAAATCGTACAGATCCGCCTCAGACAGCTTGTCCGAGGTCAGCACGGCCTGCAGAATTGGCACGTTCGACGCTGAAAACTGCAGCACAAACGGTGGCGTCGACCCGGGAGGCAGGATACGGAGAATGGTCTGATTGACCGCAGTAATTTGTGCAACGGCGGCGTCGACCTTGACTCCGGGCTGGAAGAACACCTTGATGACGGACACCCCTGTGACGGACTGCGACTCGATATGCTCAATGTCGTTGACCGTCGTCGTCATGGCGCGCTCACTGATTGTGGTAAACCGCTTTTCCATCTCGTCCGGGCTGGTCCCGCTGTAGGTCCAGACAATCGAGACGACCGGAATGTCGATCGGCGGAAAGATGTCGGTCGACATCGTCAGAATGGAGGTAACACCCAGGATCAGGATCAGCACAGCCATCACAACAAAGGTGTAGGGCCGGCGAAGCGCTAACTGAACAATCCACATGGTGTCGTCCTCTAGGTAAAGTTTAAGGGAAGGACGAAAGTCAGACAGTGAAAGCCTCTGCTTTTGCCAGAGTTTCAGTCTCTACCAGGGCCGCAGGGCGCTAATCGGCCCGCCGCAACGGTGAACGCCCACGTTGGTTCTCCTATGCCAGATGCGGCAGCGCTCCATTCGGTGCGTGCACCCTGCAACGGTCGCTTAGAATATTGAGATGGCGCGTGGCTGGGAGAGCAAGAACGTGGAAGAACAGCAGAACGTAGAGGAAGACAAGGCGGTCGAAACGAAATTGGATCGTGTAGCAGACCAGCAACGGCAGCGCCGCCTGCAGGGGCTCACCATGCAGCGCGAACGTATTTTGTCCGAACGGACCTCGAACCCACATCGCCGTGGCGCGCTTGTAGACGCCCTTGCCGCCATTGAGCGCGAGTTGGAGCAGCTTGGCTGGACGATTCACCTGTAGGGAGACGGACTCGGTCCGGTAGTCGCCAGTGGCACAACGCCCGCGCGACAGGGCATACTGGTGTGCGGCTGCAACTGCAGCTACGCGGGGTGTCGGAGTCATGGTGAGTCGACGTGAGTTTGTGCAGGGCGCTTCCCTGGTCGCTGGTACGCAGGTATTGGCGCAACATGGCAGAGTTGGTCGTGCGGCGCAGGCGGCGTCCATCGGCGATGTTACGAAGTACGTCAACATCTTCATCGGCACCGGCGGTCACGGCCATACGTTTCCGGGCGCAACCGTTCCGTTCGGCGCCATGCAACTGAGTCCGGACACCGGCAACAGTGGTTGGGACTGGTGTTCCGGCTACCACCATATGGACTCGTCCATCATGGGCTTTAGTCACACACACCTGAGCGGCACGGGCGGTGGCGATCTGCTCGACTTCCTCGTCGTGCCACGCTTGGGCGACGTACGTCTGGTCGCCGGGGACAAACGGCAGCCCGATTCCGGCTATCGCACTCCGTTCTCCCACAACGACGAACATGCGGAAGTCGGCTACTACTCCGTTAAACTGGCGAGCGGCATCCTTGCAGAATTGACCGCGACAGAACGTGTGGGCATCCATCGCTACACCTTCCCCAAAGGCCAGGCGCATCTGCTGCTGGACATGGTGCATTGCTATAACTCCAGTGATGACATGCACGCGCCGCAGCCCGTGGAGAATGCCGAAGTCAGGATCGTCGGCAACAACACGCTGCTTGGCGGCCGGAATTCACATTGTTGGACGCCCAGGCGGCAACTCTACTTCGCCATGGTGTTTGAAAAGCCCTTCGCCAAAGTGCAGTTTTACAGCGACCGCAAGCCGATTGAAGGTGCTGCCGCGGAAGGCAAGACGCTGCATGCCGCGATCTATCCGGATACGACCGGCCCCGTCGTCCTCAAGGTTGGGATCAGCATGGTCAGCGCAGAAAATGCCCTTGCGAATGTCAAAGCCGAGGTCCCGGAGTTCGACTTTAACGCCACCCGCGCCGATGCACGTAATGCCTGGCAGCGTGAGCTTTCCAAAATTGCGGTCGACAGCTACGACACGCAGCGCAAAACCATCTTCTACAGCAGCATGTACCACATGATGTGCGCGCCGACCCTGGCGGATGACGTTACCGGCCAGTACCGCGGCATGGATCAGAAGGTGTACACCCTCGACGCCGGCCAGCATAACTACAGCACCTACTCGCTTTGGGACACTTTTCGTGCCCTGCACCCCAGCTTCACCCTGTGGCAGCCGGAGCAGGTCGGTCCCATGGTCATGAGCCTTGTTCGCATGGCGGAGCAGAGCCCGGGCGGCATTCCAATCTGGCCGCTTCAGGCGGGGGAAACGTTCTGCATGACGGGTTATCATTCCGCCAGCGTTATGGCCGAGGCATGCACCAAGAAGTTTCCCGGCATCGATTGGAAGCGCGCCTACGCTGTCATGCGCAAGCGCAACATGGACGACGACTACGAAGGTCTTGGCTACTATCGCCAGCTTGGGTACATCCCCGCTGACAAGCACGGCGAGTCTGTAAGCCGCGCGCTGGAATACTGCTACAACGACTGGGCCTGCGCGCACGTTGCCAGTGCAACGGGGAATGATGCGGATGCCGTGATCCAGCGTAAGCGCTCGCAAAACTACCGCAATCTGTATGACCCCAGCACGCAGTTTATTCGGCCAAAATTGGCGAATGCGCAATGGGCTCCAAACTTTGATCCCAAAGCCACGGGCCATCTCAAGAACTACCGTGACTACACCGAATCTAACGCATGGCAAACCACCTTCTTCGTCCAGCACGACGCCAAAGGCTACATCCAAACCTTTGGCGGACGCGATGCCTTCACCGCCAAGCTCGATCAGCTTTTTGAGGCGTCACCCGGCGTCAGCAATGAAGAGGTTGTGGACATGTCCGGCTACATCGGCCAGTACGTGCATGGCAATGAGCCGAGCCACGCCATCCTTTACCTCTACACCTATGCCGGCCAGCCATGGAAGACGCAACAGCGCGTGCGTCAGGTCCTCGACACGCTCTACCGCAACGACTTCGACGGCCTGAGTGGAAACGAAGATTGCGGGCAGATGTCTGCCTGGTACGTTATGAGTTCGCTCGGCCTTTACGCGGTCGACCCGGTTAGTGCAACCTATGTTCTCTCTGCGCCGGTGTTTGACAAAGTGCGTGTACGCGTTGGCGACGGCAGGGAACTGCTGATCGAAGCCACGCGCACCTCGCCGACGGATACCTACATCCAGACCGTAAAGCTGAATGGTAAGCCGCTCGATCGCCTTTGGGTTCACCATGACGAGCTCGCAAGGGGAGCGCACCTGCATGTTGAGTTGGGTCCCTCGCCGAATCTGCAACTTGGCGTCGACCCCGCTATTGCCCCACCATCCCTTACCGCGTAACAGCAAAGAACCGGAATGTCCTATGTCTCGCCTACCGAGGCCTAGGCACTCTGCGCGTCAAAATTGCACTCCTGTAAACTTATGCAAAGTCTCCAGGAGTACGTTTTCTCATGTCAGCCGTGGCCACGCCGCCCCCTTCTGCACCAAAACCGCTCCTTTTTCAGGACATCCTGTTCACCCTGCAGAAATTCTGGGCAGAGCGCGGCTGCGTTCTGCAGCAGCCCTATGACGTGGAAGTGGGCGCTGGCACCATGAGTCCCGACACGTTCCTTCGTGTGCTTGGTCCGCGGCCGGTGCGCATTGCCTATGCCCAGCCTTCACGTCGTCCGGCCGACGGCCGCTACGGGGAGAATCCGAACCGGCTCTACAAGCACACCCAGTTCCAGGTCGTTCTCAAACCACCACCCCCCAACATCCAGGACCTGTATCTACAAAGTCTTCAGGCCATTGGTATCGTGCTTGCCGATCACGACATCAAGTTCGAGGAAGACAACTGGGAGTGGCCCGTTGGCGGAGCCTGGGGCGTGGGCTGGCAGGTCATGATGGATGGCCAGGAAATCACGCAGTTTACCTACTTCCAGCAGTGCGGCGGTATGGACCTGGATCCGATCTCGGGGGAAATCACCTACGGTCTTGAACGCCTTGCGCAATTCCTGCAGGATGTTGATTCCATCTACGATATCGCCTGGGCGCGCGAGCCAGAAAGCGGCCACATCACGACGTACGGCGAAATCCGGCTTGCGGAGGAGCAACAGTTTTCGGCGTACAGCTTCGACTACGCCCAGATTGACAGCCTCTGGAAGCATCTCGAACTCTACGAAGCCGAATGCCTCGCACTGCTGGCGTCCGCACAGGCCTTGGAGCAGGACACCGCCCCGCTCACGGCAAAGCGATTTCCCATCCTCGGTGGCTACGAGCTTGCCCTAAAGTGCTCGCACCTGTTCAACCTGCTGGATGCGCGCGGTGCCATCAGCGTTACGGAACGCGTCGGAATCATGGCTCGTATTCGCACCTTGATTGTCGGTGTGGCCAGATCCTATGCGGCCCAGGTGGAGCGTGTCGCTGCCCTGGAAGATACAAGCGGTTCAGCCGCGGAAGCAGAGGTACTGCGTGGCTGATTTCTTGTTTGAGCTGGGTTTGGAAGAAGTCCCGGCACGTATGCTGGCAACCGGCGAAGCGGAACTAGCGCGGCGCGTTCGTGATCTGCTTGCGCGCGAGCGGTTGCTGCAGGCGGACGCTGCGGTCGAAAGTTTTTCGACGCCACGCCGGCTCGCCGTGCTGGTACATGGTGTTCTGCTCCAGCAGGCTGATTCCGAGGAGGACCTGCTCGGACCACCGCTGAAAGCCGCTTACAAAGATGGCGTACCGACCGCGGCGGCACAGGCATTTGCAAAAAAGGCCGGCGTCGACCTTCGCGGGCTGCGCACCATCACCAATGCGAAGGGGGAATACCTTTCCGCAACTGTCAGGCACGCAGGCCGGTCCACTGTCCAACTGATCGCGGAGCATCTGCCGTCAGAACTGGCAGCCATCTATTGGCCGAAGTCCATGTACTGGCGTCCTGGCAAACCGGAGCGGTTTGTCCGTCCCGTGCAGTGGATGGTATCGCTGCTCGATAACGTGGTTGTTCCGATTGAGTGGGCCGGTATCACAGCAGGCCGCATGAGCTACGGCCACCGCGTGCTGCACGGCGCTGCACCTGTTCCGGTCGACTCTCCCGCGGCTTACCGCGAGACGCTGCGCCAGGCGAAAGTGATCGTCGATGTGGAAGAACGGCGTCAGCGCATCCGCAAAGCGCTGGACCACATCACCCGCCAGGTAGAAGGCGCGCGCTGGCGCGAGGACCACCCGCTAGTCGACAAGGCGACCCATCTTACGGAGTGGCCGTCCGTGCTGATGGGCGGCTTCGAAAAGGACTTTCTTCAACTTCCAGAAGAAGTCCTGATCACCGTGATGCGGGACCATCAAAACTACTTTGCCCCCCAGGATGCCGAAGGCAACTTGCTGCCGTACTTTCTTGCCGTGCTGAATACCGAAGTGGCTGAGCAGGCGACGCATATCATTCGCCACGGCAACGAACGCGTGCTCCGCGCCCGCTTCAACGATGCGCGATTCTTCTATGAGTTCGACCAGCGCATTCCACTCCTCGCGCGTGTACCGCTTCTTGAAAATGTCACCTTCCAGAAAGACCTGGGCAGCTATGCCAAGAAGACGGAGCGTGTCTTAAGACTCGCTCAAAGATTTGCTGAGTTGATCCAGCCTTCCGTCAAGGTCAACCTTTCCGCACTGACGATGGCAGCACGTCTTAGCAAGACAGATCTCACCACCGAACTGGTGAAGGAATTTACCGAACTTCAGGGCGTGATCGGTGGCCTCTACGCCGCGGCGCAGGGTCACGGAGGTGCCGTTGCAACCGCCATCTATGATCAGTACCTGCCGGTCTCCGTGGAAGGTGACCTGCCCCGCACGATGGAGGGCCTGCTGCTCTCTCTCGCCGACAAAGCGGACACGATTGCCTGCATGTTTTCACTCGGTCTTCATCCAACCGGCTCGAAAGATCCCTTCGCTCTACGACGCGCTGCCAACGGTATCGTACGCATCCTTGCGGAAGGCACCATCCCTCTTACTTTGGAACAGGTTGCTAGTAGCACCAGCTTGAGCACTTCATCTCTGCTGGGGCCTTCATTCGAGAGTATCCCGTTCTCACAAACGCAGAGAGAAGTGAACGGTTTCCTCTTTGAGCGTCTTGACTGGTATTTGCGAGAAGCGCAGGGTTCCAGCTATGACGTCGTGAAGGCTGTACTGGCAACCAACCACACCGATGTTCCAGATGCAATCGCCCGCGCCCAGGCTCTTGGCAAAGTGCGAGATACCGAAGATTTTGCGGCGGTCAGCGCGGCCTTCAAACGGATGAAGAACATCATTGCGCAAGCCGAGGCAAAAGGCGAAGTCATCAACGCCAGCCTTGAAACACCTGCTGGATCGCAACCCGAACAGACCGTACTGCAAGTGGAAGCCGCACGGGTAGCAGACGAGGCCGACCAACTGGGAGCTGTGTCCAACTACGATGGTGCGCTCGCGGTCATTGCCACGCTGCGTCCTGCCATCGATGCCTTCTTCGACAGGGTGATGGTCATGGCGCCGGAGCCGGACCTGCGTGCCGCACGTCTCGGCATGCTGCAGCGCATTCTGCATGCCTTTTCAAAAATCGCAGACTTTTCGGAGATTGTCATCGCGGGATCATAATTCCGCTTTGACTGCACTTGCCTTCTTTGCACGAAGGTACACGGCCGATCTTGGATTCACAATACTGGACAACCGTCCGTGTCCCAGCTTCTGTCCGCGATATTACTTAATGGACTCGCTGCAACCGCGCAATCAGCTTCTCCGCGAGGGGTTCGCCACTTTCGGTCCACAACAGTCGGCTGCTCACACCACAGTGCTTCTCCACAGAGAGAACAAAGGCCAGTAGCTTCTCCACATTCTGCTTTACGCGATCTGTTCCGTCCGCATCCAGGTCGTTTTCTTCCTGCACCCATGGCGTGTCCAGGCCAAAGTCGACCCGTACGTGCCCATTCTGCTCGTAGGAGCCATCGTCAAACTCAGGCCCAAAGCCAATCACCTTCACGGTTGCCGGCTCAAGACGCCACGTCGCTTCAAATCCATCGCCACCGGCGTCCGGCTGCCATAACTGCCATTTGCCTTCAAACTCGTACGCCATGTCATCGTGCAGTTGCTCCGTCGCTTCTGACACCGCATTCCCAGGCAGCGAGTCGTCATTCTGCTCGGAGCGCTCGTCGTTGACGTACATGCGCTGGAAGACGGGTGACTCGTTCCAGCCCAGCGGAATCGCGCTGGCAACTGCAACACGCGCATTGCCGCTCACCTTGCCAAACTGTTGCAGAACAGCAGTAAGCTTCTCTGGAAGCGCGCTTAGACGAAAGTTGGGAAACCAAAGGCTGAGATACAGCTGATCGGACATAGACCCGTTTAGATGCGCCAGTGAGAAGATAGCTGCAGAGGTGCAGTTGGACGGCAGCGAAGCAACGCGAACGGGAAGACGCACGAGGCGCACCATTGGTCGCGCGGTGCGGCTGCGTCGCTGGCTGCTGGGCGGTGCTGTCGTCTTGCTCGCTACTTTGGCGGGACTCATTGGCTTTGCGCGTCACCGGGCACGATCGGCACTGCTCAATTTGCCTCACCTGCTGGGTGCCGACATCAAGTCAGAAACTGACGGCTTTACCTATTCCCAAACGGTGAAGGGTCGCACGCTGTTTACCATTCACGCGGCGAAGGCCATTCAGCACCGCGACGGCAAGACGACTTTGCGTAACGTGTCCGTGACCCTCTATGGTGAACCGGGGACGAACCGCGTCGATCGTATCCGTGGAGCAGAGTTTGAGTATGACCAAGCAAACGGTATTGTGCGAGCCCTCGGCGAAAGCGAAATCGACCTCGCGTCCCCAGCGCAGGAGCACGTGGAGCAGCCCGGGGCAAAGCACATCCATGCCAAGACCAGTGGTCTTGTCCTCAATCAAAAGCTCGGCACCGCTATCACGCAGGAAGCGATCCACTTCGAGTATGGCAACGTGCGTGGCAGTGCTATTGGCGCGAACTTTGACGCGCACACCGGCCTGCTTTATCTGCAACATAACGTTCAGGTTAGGAACGAAGAGAGCGCCCAGGTCCAGAAAATCGACGCCGACTCCGCAACGCTTGACCGGCAAGGCCGCACGGCGCAACTCACGGGTGCGACCGTTGCGCAGGCGAGCGATCTGCTCCACGCGCAGCAACTGTTGATCCAGCTTCGCCAGGAAAATGTTACCGGCAAGAACTCGATTGAGACCATCCACGGCAGCGGCGGTGTTGAGCTACGTACGGGCGATGGCAATGTCGCGACCGCTCCCGTGCTGGAAGCAAGTGTCAGCACGGACAATCATCTGCAACAGGCACACCTGAGTGGCGGCGTGCTCATGCGCAACCCGGGTGGTGAAGGCCACTCCGGCACGGCGACGCTGGTGTTTGATCGACAGGGTCGAGCGTCCCGTGTTGAACTGCGGCAGACAGTGCAGTTGCAGCAAAAAGCCGATACCGGCGCCACACGACAACTTAACGGCGACGCCGTGGAAGGCACGCTGATGAGTGATGCTGCCGGCCACACAGTACTACAGCAAAGCGTGGCAACGGGACACGCCATCCTGCGCATGACGGACATGGCGACCGGAAAAGTACCGGCAAAAGAAACGATTTTGGCGGCCGACACATTGCGTACCTTTGGTGGCGCTGCGAATGGGCGCTGGCAGGTGCGTCACGTGATAGGCGACGGCGCAACCCGCGTGGAGGAACGCGAGCAAGGCGTTGAAGACCGGGTAAGCACCGCAATTCATCTTGAGCTGTTCCTCACGCCCTTCGAAACCGCGCACTCCGCACAGGTTGACGCGATTGAGTCTTTTCTTCAGCACGGTCACGTGCATGCAGTCGATCGTCAGCCCGCGGTGAACGGAAAAGCCGCGGTAGAGAGCGTCGCCGATGCCGAGAACGCCGAGTACGCGGCCAACTCTGGCAAGGTCGTGCTGACCGGCTCCCCGACCGTGCGAAACAACGAGGTGGAAGTCTCCGCCCTCCGCATCACGGTTGCGCGCACGACCGGCGACGCTGAGGCCATCGGTGCCGTGAAGGGCACCTATCAGCCGCAACCCGGCGCGACCCGCACCTCCACGGACAACGGTCCGCTTCACTTCCTGGCAGATCGAACGGTGATGCATCGCTCGGCGAAGCAGGCAACGTTCTTTGGCGAGCAGCGTCCCGTTCGTCTGTGGCGAGATGGCGCACAAATTGAGGCGCCGTTCATCGAGGTCGACCAGCTCAAGGGAGAGCTGTTTGCGCGCAATCTGCCAAATGGACACCTCGCCGCACCGGTGCGAACGATCCTGCCTTCTGAAACACCGCAGGCACCTGCAATGCCCGTGGCGGATACGCACAAAGCCGGTGTCGTTCGGCCCCATTCGCCAGGTCCGGTGCGCGTCACGAGCCAAACGTTGCAGTATCGACAAGCCGCCAACCATGTGCCAGCGACGGCTGATTTCAACGGCAACGTTCGATTCGACACGGCAAGTGGGCAGGTTCTCTGCGATCACGCGACAGCCGTTTTGCAAGACTCCGGAAAGACTGCGGCAAAGGGCCTGCTTGGCGGATCTTTAGAGACCATGACCGCAGAAAGCCGCGTGCGCATCACCCAGCCCGGCCGCACGGCAAACGGTTCCCGCCTGGTCTACACGGCAGCATCTCAGCTCTTTACACTTACCGGCCAGCCGGGAGTCCTGCCCAGTGTGCACGACAGCGTGCAGGGCACCGTTACCGGAACAACTTTGCTCTTCCACGCAGGCGATGATAGCGTCGACGTAACCGGGGCGGCAGATCAGCCGGTGCGCACAGAACTCGATGCGCCGCCGCGACACGGGGCAGGCCCTGGCAAGGCTACGGGTAGCTTCTCGGGCAGCGCGGATCAGAAAAAGTAGGATGCGGACACTTTCAACCGATAACATTGCAAAAAGCTATGGCGGCCGCGAGGTCGTGCGCGGCGTCAATCTGACGATTTCGCAGGGTGAGGTCGTGGGCCTACTCGGCCCCAATGGTGCGGGCAAAACGACCAGCTTTTACATGATCGTCGGTCTCGTGCGACCGGATGCTGGGCGTGTGCTCATCGACAGCGACGATATTACGCGCACGCCCATGTACCTGCGTGCCCGCAATTATGGCATCAGCTACCTTCCTCAGGAGCCGTCCGTTTTTCGCAAGCTCACCGTCGAAGAAAATATCCTCGCAATTCTTGAAACGCAGCCGGGAAACTGGGAGAGCCGCCGTGCCCGCACCTCGGCTCTCATTGATCAGCTCAACCTCGGGCACATTCGCCAGACGCGCGGATACGCCCTGAGTGGTGGAGAGCGCCGCCGGGTTGAAATCGCGCGCTGTCTTTGCATTCAGCCGTCCTTTATCCTGCTCGACGAGCCTTTCAGCGGCATCGATCCGATCGCCGTGCTCGACCTGCAGGAGATCATCTTCGCCCTCAAGGCCAGCGGCATCGGCATCCTCATCACCGATCACAACGTGCGCGAAACGCTGAGCGTCACCGATCGCGCATACATTATTGCCGATGGCCGCATCTTCCGGCAGGGAACACCGGGCGAGCTTGGCCGCGATGCCGACGTCAAACGCATTTACCTGGGCAACAATTTCTCTCTCTGAACTTCGCAGGTGCCCTGCGACCTTCCGCTTTTGGAACAAACCTACGCGTGCTTTCCCAAGCGATCTACCCTCCGTCGCTGCTGCCTTCGCGGGAGTATTCTATGGTGGTTAAGCAATCGCGGTGCCAAACGGTAACACCGTCAGGCCCGCGTTACGTGTCGTTCAGTTCGCTTCAAATTGAGGTCTCGCCTTGCTGTTGCAGCCCAAGCTCCATCTCCGCGTCGCCCAGCGACAGGTTCTAACACCGGGTCTGGTGCAGATGGTGAATGTACTTGCGCTCAACAAGCTCGAACTCAAGGAGATGATCAATACGGAAGTCGTGGAGAATCCCGTTCTCGAGGAGATCGACGAATCCACCGCCAGCTTTGACGAACTTGCGGGTCGCGAAGGCGATCGCGAATTGAGTGCAGAGCAGAAAGCGGCGGAGCAGGAGCGGCCTGAAAAAGACCCCTTCGACGAAATTGATTTCGGCAGCTACTTTCAGGATTATCTCGATCCAGGATTTCGCACCGGCGGCTCCAGTTTTGAAGACGTCGATAGTCCGTCCTTCGAAAACTTTCTCTCCAAACCCAGCACCCTTGCGGATCATCTGCTCTGGCAGCTTGGCTCCATGTCGCTCAAGTCGGAAGTTCGCGACGCCGCAGAACTGATCGTCGGCAACTTGGACGAGAATGGTTATCTGACCGCGAACGCGGTGGAGTTGGCAGACTCCGCGCGCGACAACTATCTGTCCGATGCCCTGATCGAGGAAGCACGCTCCATCATCACCGCGCTCGATCCGATCGGTGTGGGTGCACGCGACCTTCGCGAGTGTCTTCTTCTGCAACTCGGCATGTCCCTTCGCGAGGTCGAGGGTGCGCTTGCACGTCTGCGCGCCGCGGAAGATCCGCACGGCACCGTTCCCATGCTGGAGAATCGGCGCTGCATTGTCTTACTCGCGCAGCGCATCACGGAGTCGCATCTGCACGTGCTGCAAAAGCGTGATTTGCGCGACCTAAGCAAAACGCTGCAGGCTCAGGTGGAGCAGGTGCAGCAGGCGCTTGAGGTCATTCGCACCCTCGACCCCCGACCCGGCCAGCGTTACGGTATCCCGCACACCCGACTGATTGAACCCGACGTTGCTTTTGTGCGGCGCGATGACCTCTGGGTAGTGGTCATGAATGAAGAGGATCTACCGACCCTGCGGCTCAATGCCGGCTACCGTCGCATGTTGCGCCAGAAAGAGACGGAGCGTGAAGTCAAGGAGTATGTCAAGGAGCGGTATCGGTCGGCCATTCAACTGTTGCGCAACATTGAGCAGCGCAAGAACACCATCGTTCGTACCTGCGAATCTATCCTCCGCCGGCAGGGCGAGTTTCTGGAGCGTGGTGTTGATGGTCTGAGGCCCATGATGATCAAGGAAGTCGCGGAAGAAATTGGAGTTCATCCATCCACGGTCAGCCGCGCCGTTTCCAACAAATACGTGCATACGCCCCAGGGCGTCTACGAACTCCGCTTCTTTTTTTCCGAAGGGGTAAACGGCCCGGAGGGTGGCGATCTGCCGCTCATGCTGTTGAAAAAAAAGGTCCGTAAGCTGATCGAAGAAGAAGATCGTGCCCGGCCCATGACAGACGACGCACTCGCGGCAGAACTGCAGCGGCAGGGCATCCAGGTAACCCGCCGCACCGTTGCGAAATATCGTGAGGACCTGCAGATTCCGAGTACGCACCAACGCCGCAATCGCAACTGACGCGGCAGACGCCCGTGAACTTCAGTGCCTTGCAGTGGACCTCACCTGGCCTGCAAGCGGCATCCAAGCCGGTTAGAAGTGTGGAGGTTGTACATGGATCTTGAGTTCACCGGTCGAGGCACGCAGGTCAGTGCAAGGTTACGACAGCAGGCGGAAGCAGGGCTCGAGCGCATCGAGCGTATCCTTGGCCCCAAGAGCACAGCCAAAATAGTGCTGACCTGCGAGAAGTATCAGTGTCAGGTAGAAGTCGCGATCTTTAATCCTTTGCATAACTTTTCCGCCAAGTGTGAGGCAAAGGTCGCCATGCACCAGGAACATGCCGAGCTCGAGAACGCGCTCAGTCAGGCCCTGCAGAAGGTCGAGGCACAGGTGTTGAAGAGCAAAAAGCGGCTCATCACCATGCACCACCATCCGGAGCAGGATGCGACCGGTTCCGTAAAGCTGCAGAATGAATCGGATGACTTGCTCGTCAACGAGATCGACCGGAATGCCAAGCGCCTTGCCCAGGCCAAGACCAGTGTTGGCAAGGACATGGCGTTGATGAACGACGATGAAATGGAAGGTCCGCAGATTTCAGCAGCTTAATTTCTACAGATCCGTAGAACGGGACGCAGCATCGCTGCGTCCCGTTCTGTCTCGTTGTCGCAGTCTGGCGGGTGCTAGCATCAAAGCCACGATGGCGCCCTTGTCCGACGACAAAGTTTCCAGGCCGGCACGCGCTACCAGGGCACGTAAGTCCGCAACAGCACCTGCGCCTTCCAACAGTGTGGCCATTCCTGCCCCGACCAGTGAACTCGTCGTCATCACGGGGCTGTCCGGTGCCGGAAAAGCCTCTGCGATGAAGGCTTTTGAAGACCTCGGTTTTTATGCCGTCGACAATCTTCCGCTCGAGCTGATCCCGCAGTTTGCGGAACTTGTGCGCAGTTCCAGTGAGATCCGGCGCGCTGCAATTGTGGTCGACGTGCGCGAAGGCCAGATTGACCGTTTTCCAGCTATTCTCACGCAGGTCCGCGGTACCTTGCCCACCAGTGTTCTGTTTCTCGAGGCATCGCACGACGTTCTTGTCCGCCGGTTTAGCGAAACGCGCCGGCCACATCCACTTGGTCGTGAAGAAACCATCGGTCGACAGATCAGCGAAGAACGCAAGCGCATGGACCCCATTCGTAACGTATCCGACGTGCTCTTGGACACGTCACGCTTCAACGTGCACGAGCTGCGAGCCCACGTCATTGCGCAGTGGAGCCGTGAGCAGGGCGAGCAACCCCTGTTGTTGTCCGTCATGAGCTTCGGCTTCAAGAACGGTGTGCCCGCGGAGGCCGATCTCGTCTTCGACGCGCGTTTCCTCCCGAATCCTCATTTTGTGCCCGAGTTTCGCAAGAAAACCGGCCAGAATGCAAAGGTAGCCGCGTACGTGAAGAGCTTTCCGCAAACGCAGGAGTTCCTGCAGCGCACCACCGAAATGCTGCTCTTTCTGCTTCCGCACTACGTTACAGAGGGCAAAAGCTATTTGACGGTAGCAGTCGGTTGCACCGGCGGTCAGCACCGCTCCGTCGCGTTAGCAGAAGAGCTGAAAAAACGGCTCAGCAATGGTGGCTATCGCGTCAAGGTCGCGCACCGTGACATGCCGCACTAGCATGTGCCTTGGGCCGCACATCGGTCGTGGAACAGCACAGTGGCTACAATAAGGACAGTGCAGGCATCACCCACAGCGTTGTCCGGCCGCAGGAACGGGCTTGCCCGCATCTGGCGACTGTTTCTGTACTTGCGGCCATATTTCCTCTACTCCCTTGGCGCGACAGTGCTGATGGCGATTGTCGGCGCGATGGCGGCTCTGCGCATTCTGCTCGTGCGTCCCATCTTCGACAACGTGCTGAGCGCCGATTCTTCCCCCCGCACGCTGCTCCGTTTTCCCATTCCCCACAGCAGCCGTGCACTTGACCTCACGCCGTTTGTGCCGGCCTTCATGCATAATGCCTGGACTGTCGTCGCGTTTGCGCTCGTCCTCAGTGCCGTCGTCAAGGCGTTGTGTGACTACGCCGGAACCTATCTGGTCAATTACGCCGGGTTCGGCATGATCACCGATCTTCGAAATGATCTGTATAACGCCGTCCTCCGCCGCTCGGTTGCCTTTTTCCAGCGCTATACCACTGGCGCTCTGCTTAGCACGCTGATCAATGACATTGAGCGCGTGCAAATTGCAATGTCCAGTGTGCTCAGCGATTTTCTGCAACAGCTGTTTACGCTGATCTTCACTGCTGGCGTTGTGATCATCTACGGCGGCAACCTAGCCTGGGTCCTGCTCGGCTTTGTTCTGGTCATCGTCCTTTCCATTCGGCGCATCGGTCGGCGCGTGCGTGTCACCACTCGCGGCGGTCAGGACAAGCTCGCGGACATTCAAAACATCCTGCACGAAACCTTAACGGGCAATCGTATCGTCAAGGCCTTCGGCATGGAAACGTGGGAGATGGCCCGCTTTCGCCGAGCCGCGCGTCGCCTTCTTCGCGCCAACCTTAAATCCGTTGGTGTGCAGGCACTGTCATCGCCCCTGATGGATGCACTCGCGTCCGTCGCAATCGCACTTCTGCTCAAGCTCGGTCGCGACCGCATCGTGCACCACCAAATGACCGCCGGCTCGTTTATCACATTCCTGATCGCTGTCTTCACCCTGTACGACCCCGTGCGCAAGCTCGCGATTTTCTACAACAGCTTCCAGCAGGCACTCGGAGCCAGCGACAAGATCTTTCAATTTCTGGATGAGGCGGACGAGGTTCCGGAAAAGAAAAACGCAGTCCGGCTCCCGGCATTTCGTCAGGACATCACTTTTCACAACGTCTCGTTCAGCTACCAGGACGACGAGGATTTCTCACCCAAGCCCGTCCTTCACGGCGTCGACTTTACCGTGCGCCGCGGCGAACTGATTGCCATCGTGGGCCCAAGCGGCTCTGGCAAATCGACTCTGGTTAACCTGATCCCACGATTCTTCGACCCTACCGGTGGCGTTATTACCATTGACGGACACGATCTCCGCGACACCAACGTCACCACTCTCCGTAAGCTTGTCGGCACCGTGACGCAGGAAACGCTGCTGTTCAACGACACTGTACGCAACAACATCGCCTACGGCCAACCTGACGTGCCCATGGCACGCGTGGAAGCTGCGGCAAAGGCAGCCCTCGCGCACAACTTTATCCTTGCGATGCCCGATGGCTACAACACCACCATCGGCGAGCGTGGCCATCGTTTGAGCGGCGGCGAGCGCCAGCGCATCGCTATCGCGCGCGCTCTGCTGAAAGACGCGCCGGTTTTAATTCTGGATGAGGCTACCTCCGCTCTCGACTCTGAAAGCGAGCAGCTTGTGCAGCAGGCCCTGGCAAATCTCATGGCAAGTCGGACGGCGCTCGTCATCGCACACCGCCTGTCCACCGTTCGCCGCGCCGACCGTATCCTGGTTGTTGAGCGCGGGTGCATCGTGGAGCAGGGAACACATGCTCAGCTGCTTCACGCCGGTGGACTGTATCAGCGCTTGTATGAACTGCAGTTCAGTGACGATTTGCCGATGGACGAGTTGGAAGCAGTCGCTTCGCCTGCGTAAGCGGCTTCGCGGCAACGAGAAGGGTTAGCGTGCATGGCCGGTATTTTGTTCATCATCTCCGCTCCCAGCGGATCAGGGAAATCTACCTTGGTCAGCGAACTCCGTCAGCTGGTCGAAGGGCTCGAGTTCTCCGTGAGCTACACCACACGCACGCCGCGCGGATCAGAAACAGACGGCCGGGAGTACCACTTCATCGCCCGCGAGCGCTTTGAAGAGATGATCGCCGATGATGCTTTCCTGGAATGGGCAGAAGTCTTCGGCAACTACTACGGCACGGCTCGGTCGGCCCTACACCTGGCCGCCGAACACCATCGCGATCTTCTCCTCGACATTGATGTACAGGGTGCGATGCAGGTCATGCAGCGCATGCCGGGAGCAGTATCCATCTTCATCATGCCGCCCAGTCCCGCCGTTCTCGAGAAACGGCTGCGCAACCGAAGTGTCGCGGAACACATGACAGACGAGGCCGTCATTGAACGCCGTCTGCAGCAGGCACGCGGCGAACTCGCCTCTCTGCCGTCGTACCGCTACGCCATTGTGAACGATGTTTTGGATGTAGCTGTAACGGAGATGCGCGCCATCGTGCTAACCTCGCGCCGCATCTCTACCCGGCGTGAGACCTCGCTCGCACTGCAATGTGAAACAAAGGCGGCCTCTCATCGCCTGACTTTTGCACTTCGCAGCTTCTCCGCGCAGCCGCAGACTGCTCACAGTGATATATCTCCTGTTCAAAAATGATGTTGGTTTTTAAACCATGTACATTTCTGGCGCTTGTTGGCGTAGAGTATCGTCAACGTCAATAAACGAGGAGTCAACGTATGGTATTTCCAACCGACGATTCGCTGCGAAATAAATACAGCATGGTCAAGGGTGTGGCACGCCGTGCGCGGCAGCTGCAGTCTGGTGCGACACCGCTAATCGTTACTTCCAGCCTGAAAGCTTGTCGCGTTGCGCAGGATGAGGTATTGAGTGGCCAGGTTCGCTTCACCGTCCCACCTGTGCCGCGACGCGTGGAGCCATTGCCTGCCTAGCAGCACGCTGCTGCGCTGGTTTGCAAGCGCGTAAAATCGCATTATGCCGCACGCCGTTGATCTCCGCGCAGAAGATCTCCGCGGGTACATCGACTACCTGCGTGACCTTGGTATCTTTGATCTCTACGCCACCGAACGTGCTTTGACGGACGAGGCGGTTCTCGCCTGGTATGAAGGCCTTGATATCACGGGCAGTACCGCAGGACCTGCAACCCTAGGCCCTGACAACGAACAGCCGTTGCCATCTCGTTCTGCCGGCAAGTCGCCCGGACCACTACAATTGACGCCCTTCGAGCGATCGGTGCAACGGTCCGCATCGCCGCCGCGCTCCACTGCAGCCGCCAACCTGCGCCAGACCGGTCCGCAGATCACCATTACGCCCCAGACTTCAAGCGCTGGCGCCGCCACACCGCCAATGGTTCAGGATTCCCACGATATCGTTACAGGAGAGATGGCTCCTGTTTCTTTCAACCTGCTTGCGCCCTTGCCGGCAGAGCGTCCCGCACCTGCAGATCGCTCGGCGGCGCTGCTGCAGCTCCAAGCCGAGATCGGCGATTGCACGCGTTGTCCCCTCGCCTACGCCGGCCGGCACACCATCGTCTTTGGGGATGGTGACCCGGCCGCGCGCCTGCTCTTTGTCGGAGAAGGTCCTGGCGCGGACGAGGATGAAAGCGGCATTCCGTTTGTCGGCAAAGCGGGCCAGCTTCTCAACAACATGATCAGCGCCATGGGCCTCAAGCGCGAGTCCGTATATATTGCAAATGTCGTCAAGTGCCGCCCGCCGAAGAACCGCACCCCAGAGCCCGTTGAAGCAGGAACATGCTCCCAGTTCCTGCTTCGGCAAATCGATATCGTCCAACCGCAGGTCATCGTTGCCCTTGGTGCCACTGCGGCAATCTACCTTCTTGGTGTCAAGCAATCGCTCGCCAGCCTTCGCGGTCAATGGTTCGACGTGCGCGGTGCCAGGTGCGCAGTGACCTATCATCCGGCATATCTCTTGCGCGATCCACGGCAAAAAGGTGAAGCATGGAAGGATTTGCAGCGGGTGATGCTCGAGATGAATCTGACGCCACCGTCAAGGTCGTAGCACGCTAACCCGTGCCTGCGCGATTGCTTCCGCAACCTCGACCGGTGACAGCTTTTCGGCAAAACGATCGCCCACATGCCTGCTGACGTAGGTGCTCAGACCGTGACCCTGCAGCGCAAGCCGACGCATGTTGCGCACGCGATTTTCGCCAGTGCGGCTCTCCGTGTAGAGGTATGCCGCACCGTTTCGAAACAGCAGAGCGATGGCCCCTGGCAATAGCAGGAAGTGAGTCACGCCACTTGGACGTTGGACCGTTCCATACGCCTGTAGCACACTATCCATGCTACCTAAGATGCGCATCAGCATGCGTTGTCTGCGCCACCTGAACGAACCGTTGCACGATCGGACGCTGTTCGTCCTCTCGAAAGGCAAGTTCAACCACGCTGCGAACACGCGCACCCACAAGCGGAAGACAAACCACATCGTCACCCGCGATGCTGCGCACAGATTCCGGCGCGATCGAAACACCCAGGCCCACTGCAATGAGCCGGAGAATGGTAAGCCAATGGGAGGCCTCCTGAACTACCCGTGGACGAAAGCTGTCGCTGGAGCAAAGCGCGAGCGGCTTGTCGTACGCCAGGGCTCCGGCAGAACGTGCGTAAAACACAAATGGCTCATCGCGCAGCGCATGCGCACGTATCGTCTGTCTGCCCGAGAGCGCGTGGTGACTTGGCAGCACCGCGACGTAACGCTCCGTCCACAGCACCCTTCGCGTGATGCCTAGTGCTACATCGCTGTCGCGTACCAGTCCCGCATCAAGCGTGCCGTCCTGCAGGCCGGAGAGGACCCGCGACGTGTAGGACTCATGCAGGCGCATCTGCACCCTTGGGTAACGTGAGCGATACCGCTTCAGCACAGCGGGCAATGCAGAGAGCATGGCCGAGCCGATGAATCCTACATTTAGCGAACCCTCTTCACCACGCCCGATGCTGCGCACCTCTTCCAAATCTGTATGCAGGCCATCCAGCATGCGCTGAGCTCGTTGCAGCAGCAGGGTGCCGGCCGGCGTCAAGGCGACGCTGCGCGATGTGCGCAATAGCAGCGTGTAGCCAAGCACGTCCTCCAACCGCCGGATATGTTGCGACAGCGCCGGTTGCGCGAGATGGAGCGTCTCTGCAGCCCGCCCAAAGTGCAGATGTTCGGCGACCGCAACAAAGGAGCGGAGATGACGCAATTCGATGTCGGTATCCATCACAGCAGCTTATCAATCCAACAAAACAAACGATTGGACGCATCAATGGACCGACCATACCCTTGTCCAGGAGATTGGTCATGGCCAGCGTTCAAACACAAACAGTATCGGTGCACGCGATGACGTCGGCCGCGGACGCCGAAGCCTTTCGCACCCTGAATGAAGAGTGGATCCGAAAGTACTTCAGACTCGAAGAAAAAGACAACCGCACCCTGAATGATCCGCAGGGCGAGATTGTTGCAAAGGGCGGCCACGTCTTTATTGCGCAGATCAGCGGAGTGCGGGTCGGCTGCGTTGCATTGCTTGCCTATGGCCATGGCGACTTCGAATTATCGAAGATGGCCGTTGCACCCGACCGGCGTGGTGCCGGCATCGGCCGCGCCCTGCTCGGGCATACCTTGCAGCGTGCGCGCGAACTCGGCGCAACCCGTGTCTTCCTGGGAAGCAGCAGCATCCTCGCTAACGCCGTACATCTCTATGAAACGATTGGCTTTCGTCATGTACCGCCGACAGAACTGCCGCACTTGGGATACACACGTGCCGACGTGTATATGACGCATGATCTCTCGGCATTGGTCGACGAGGCGCCTCGCATGGGCAACGCATAGACTTGTAGGGTGGCAAGGTTTGTGGACGTTGCGTTGCCGATTCCGCTGGAACAGGCGTTCACCTACGGGGTTACCGGCGAAGATCCGGTCGTGGGCGCGCGTGTGCTCGTTCCTTTCAGTGGACAACGCCTGATGGGCGTCGTTCTTCGCGTCCATAACGACGAGCCCCCGGCAGGCATCGCGATCAAACCTGTGCAGCAAATCCTGGATAACACCCCGCTGCTGCCGGATGAACTGATGCGACTTGCAGAATGGATCGCCCAGTATTACGTCGCGCCTCTTGGCGAAGTCTTGCGCGGCATGTTGCCCTTACAGGCAGAGGTCAGGCGCAGCGTGCTCTACCGCATTACCGACCAGGGCCGCTCCGTGCTGTTCGAAGGCGCGGTTAAGGGCAGCTCCCGTCGCTCCAGGTTAAGTTCCGAGGACCAGAATCGCGAGTACGCCGTCTTGAACGCGCTCGAGAGTGGCGGCACCATGAAGCTTACCGCGCTGCGATCAGCAACCGGCGCGAACAAACTTCTGCTTGAAGGCATGGTTCGCAAACGCTGGCTCGTCCGCGAGATCGCAGCTGCGGACCGTGACGCACGCCGGCTGGAAAAACTCGTACGCCTCGTCAACGACGTTCGCTTACCAAAGCTGAATGCCAACCAGATGGCCGTCCTGGAAGAACTTGCCACGGCTGGCGGAACGCTTCGCCTGACTCAGTTGCGCGCCAGCCTGCGCGCCCGTACTGCGGTCAACGAGCAGGGGGAATTGGTAGTTGCGGCCGTACCGGATTCCACGCTGGCCACCCTCGTCAAACGTGGTCTGCTGCTTGTGCAGGACGTGCCGGAAGCGTTTCACCTCGGCGGCCTGTCTGTGCCTGGAAAAAAGCATGCGCACGAGCACGCGCTCAATGACACGCAGACTTCTGCGCTTAACGTAATTACATCTGCCCTGGCCACAGGTGGATTTCTCCCGCACCTGCTCTATGGGGTGACCGGCAGCGGCAAGACTGCCGTGTACATCGGGGCCATGCGGTGCGCTCTGGAGGTGGGGAAGGGCGCGCTCCTGCTGGTGCCGGAAATCGGCCTGACGCCGGCGATGACCGGGCAAGTGCACGCTGCCTTTGCAGGCGAGGTCGCCCTCCTGCACTCCCAGCTCACGCCCGATGAGCGCGCCGAGCAATGGCATCGCATCCGCCGTGGCGAAGCGCGCATCGTCGTCGGCACCCGCTCGGCGGTATTTGCGCCCGTGCCCGATCTTGGCCTGCTCATCATCGACGAGGAGCATGACAGCAGCTACAAGCAGGAAGAAACTCCGCGCTATCACGGTCGCGATGTCGCCGTGATGCGTGCCAAGTTGCTCGGGATTCCTGTGCTCCTCGGCTCTGCAACCCCCTCTATGGAAAGCTGGGCAAACGCCGAGCGCGGCCGCTACACTCTGCTGCGCATGACCGAACGGGTGAACGACCGCCCATTGCCCGAGGTTGAACTCATCGACATGCGCGCGGAATTCCGTGACACCGGCGCGGATAACATCTTTTCCCGTGCCCTCATTCAAGAAACGCAGGCCACGCTCGACCGAGGAGAGCAGGCCATCATTCTGCTGAACCGGCGCGGCTACTCCTACGTCACCATGTGCCGCTCCTGCGGCGACAAGATCGAGTGCGAAAACTGCGCCATCAGCCTGACGCACCATCGTTCCGTGCTGGGCAGCGACCTGCACGCCCACCCGGGTGAGCGCCTCGAGTGTCACTACTGCGGCTTCCAGCGCAGCGTTCCCAAGCAGTGTCCCACTTGCAAAAGCGAGCACCTCTACTTCTTCGGCGCCGGCTCCCAACAGGGCGAAGAACGATTACAGGCAATCTTTCCCGCGGCACGCATCGGTCGTATGGATCGCGATACGGTACGCGGCCGCGCCGATATGGAACGCCTGCTCCAACGGCTCCACTCTGGCGAGATCAATCTGCTTGTTGGCACCCAGATGATCGCCAAAGGCCACGACATTCATGGCGTGACCACGGTTGGCGTCGTCGGTTGCGACTACGCCCTTGGCCTGCCTGATTTTCGTGCTGCCGAACGTGTCTTCCAGCTACTCACCCAGGTGAGTGGCCGCGCGGGACGGGGTGATGCGCCCGGTCGAGTCATCGTGCAGACCTACCATCCAGACCACTACGCCATCGAGTTCGCGGCGAAGCACGACTATGAAGGCTTTATCCGCAAGGAAAAGAACTTTCGCCGGCCCTTCTTCTATCCGCCCTATGGCGTGCTTGCCAACATCGTCATTCAATCGGAAAAGCTGGAAGAGGCAAGTGCCTGGTCTGGCATCCTGGGCCGCTGGCTTGGCAATGGTTCGCCCGGTGTGCGCGTGCTTGGGCCATCGCCATCGCCCATCTCGCGGCTCAAGCGCATCCATCGCTTCCACATTGTGCTCAAAGCAGAAAAGCGGCCTGACCTGCAGCGTACCTTGCGCGCCCTGCTCTCCCACGCCGCCAGACAAGGGATCCCACGAAAAGCTTTACTTGTCGATGTCGACGCGCTCAGCCTGATGTGACGGCCAACTTAAACGACGACCAGTTCTTCCACCACGGCCTTGCCGTAGTGTGTCTTCACGTAATTGTCCAGAACGACCTTGAACTCGTCCACGATGTGATCGCCCTTCAGTGTCATCGCAAGCTTGCCGTCGATGTACACCGGGGCCTTTGGTTCTTCAAACGTGCCGGGTAGCGAAATGCCAATGTTGGCGTGCTTCGATTCGCCAGGCCCATTCACGATGCAGCCCATCACGGCCAGCTTCATCTCTTCCACGCCCGGGTAACTCAGCTTCCACTCTGGCATCGCTTCGACCAAGTAGTTTTGCACCTGCTCCGCCAGCATCTGGAAATAGGTGGATGTCGTGCGTCCGCAGCCGGGGCAGCTGGTCACCTGCGGCATAAAGCTGCGAATGCCCAGTGTCTGCAGAATCTGCTGTCCACAACGAACTTCTTCCGATCGGTCGCCCCCCGGCGTCGGTGTCAGGGATACGCGGATTGTGTCGCCGATCCCGGCAAGCAACAGGGGTGCAAGTCCGGCTGTGGAGGCAACCACACCTTTCATCCCCATGCCGGCCTCCGTCAGGCCCAGGTGCAGTGCATAGTCGCAGCGTCGACCCAGTTCGGTGTACACGTCAATCAGGTCGCGCACACCGGAAACTTTCGCAGACAGCACAATCTGGTCGCGCCGCAAGCCGTAACGCTCGGCTGCTTCTGCGTTGTCCAGCGCGGACCGCACCATGGTCTCCAGCATCACGTCGCGCGCTTCCAGCGGACGTGCGCTGCGGCTGTTCTCGTCCATCATCTTGGTCAGCAGCGCCTGGTCCAGCGAACCCCAGTTCACACCGATACGCACCGGCTTCTGGTGCTTGACTGCAACCTCAATCATCGTTCGAAAGTTGTCGTCATCCTTGCGGCCAATGGAAACATTACCAGGATTGATACGGTATTTTGCCAATGCCTCGGCACAGTCGGGGTATCGCGCCAGCAGTTGATGACCGTTGTAATGAAAGTCGCCAATAATCGGAGTCGTCCAGCCTTTGGCCGCAATCCCATCCCGAATGTACGGCACGGCTTTGGCTGCGGCGTCGTTATTGACCGTGATGCGCACCATCTCCGAACCTGCGCGCGCAAGTGCAGCAACCTGCTGCACGGTGCTCTCCACGTCGGCGCTGTCGGTATTCGTCATGGATTGCACGACGACCGGCGCGCCTGATCCAACGCGCACGCCTCCAATGTTGACCGTTACGGCATTGCGGCGCACGATGGAAGACATAAACCCTCCCCTGAAGTTTATCAAAGCGCTGGCCGCCCTCGCCAGGCGGAGGCTTTGGGTGTTCCAGCACCACCGCATGGTAGGGGACTCAGCCCGGGCTGCCGCTGGTGCAGCCGGCCTGCTGGCAGTACACTTGCCTCACGGCCCGGTAGCTCAGATGCATAGAGCGGCGCACTCCTAAGGCGAAGGTCGCAGGTTGGACTCCTGCCCGGGTCACCAAATCAAGGGTAACGTTCAGTTTAGAGGTGGCCTTCGCGGGCCGCCTTTCTCGTTTCGGGTGGTGTACCCATATTGCGCTCAGTCGTGTGCATGGCACGCTCAGGCATGTCGGAGTGCGTCAGAAAGGCTGGCGCATACTCGATGGGGGAATCTCCCGGCATCGTCGGTACGCGACATGTAGTAGCGGAATATGCACCAAGGCGAACACTCCTGGATCGGAGTTTGCGCATGTATCTTGGCGGTTACGTTGCAAGCCGGGAAAAGAGCCTACAGTAGGACCCGAGCAAAGAGTACTTGTGGAACCGTTTCGCAGCAATCAGTTCACCGTAGTTCCTAGGCACAGCTGCCACAGGCAGTGACCTGGCACACGTTGTTTGCACAGAGTCCTGGGCACCCGATCTGTTCGCGGCACTCAGTGCCCAAGCGGCATACGACTTTTAAAAAGAGTCTCGTTATATTGTGCCAGTGGAAACCCTAACGCGGACCACCAACAGGTCCTGACCTGCATGTGCAAGTCGAACACGCAAACGAGGAGCAAATGACCCTTGGCGTAGCCCGAGATCGTCCGCGGCGAAGACTCAGCGAGATGCTGGCTCTGCTGGGTTGGGCAAGTTTCAGCCTGACTGCCCTGGCTGCCTTAGCTGCACCAGTTCACCTGCAAGTAGATCGGCGCGGCAATCCGCTCGGCATCGATGATGTGACACCGTCGCTCTCATGGCAGAGCAGCGCCACGGCAAGCAACTGGCAGCAGACCGCGTACCGCGTACAGGTCGCCTCTTCCCTGCAGCAGCTGCGCGGCGGCGACGCCGATATCTGGGACTCCGGCCGTGTTCCTTCTGGCGAATCGATCGGCATTCGCTATGCCGGCAAGCCGCTTCAATCCGGGACGCGCTACTTCTGGCGGGTGCGCACGTGGAGCACCACTGGGCAGGAGGAGGTCTCCACAGAAACTGCCTCGTGGGAAACCGGCCTGTTGACTGCGGCGGACTGGAGGGCCGACTGGATCGGCGCGGATCGCACCGCCGAGCAGTTACTGCTGGCGCGGACGCAGTGGATCTGGCTGCCAGCAGCCGACGTGCACCACGTGCGCGGGCGACAAGCTGCAGAGTTCCGCTACCGGCTGTACCTCGACAGGCTGCCGCAAGCGGCCGTTCTGCATGTGCTTACAGGCGGCACCTACAGCGTGCAGGTCAATGGTCAGACCACCGGTCACAAGCAGGAATGGGCTTCGTTCGATCGTGAGAATATTCGGACCGCGCTGCATCCGGGTCAGAACGAGCTTGTGATTCGCACCACGGCTCGCGAGGCTGATGCGACCCATACGGTGACGGATGCGGTCGCAGCGGTACTAAAGCTGCGCGATGCCGACGGACGCGCACAGGACATCACCAGCGATGCCACCTGGGAGGCGCGTTCCGATGCCAGCGCCGCCTGGCAGGCCGCACAAGCCGCAGGCCCGCTGTCCACGCTGCGGGTGAATGTCGGGTCAGACCGCAGGCAACTGGTCCCCGCGCCCGACCGGCTGACGACCGGCGTGGCACTGCTGCGCAAGCCGTTCACGTTGGCGGCTCCGGTGCGCTCTGCGCGCCTGTACATCACCGCATTGGGAGCATACCGCGCCTCCCTCAACGGGCAAAGGGTAGGTGAAACGGAACTTGCGCCAGGGTTCACCGATTTCCGCAAGCGTGTGCTGTACCAGACCTACGATGTGACCGCGATGGTGCACGCCGGCAAGAACGTGATTGGTGCCACGCTGGCCGGCGGCTGGCGCAGCAGTCCGCTGCTGTGGTCCGGCATCCGCGAGTTTCCCGGACCAGACCTGCTTCGCGCGCAGTTGGTGGTTAGCTACACCGACGGCAGGCAGAGCGTGCTGACCACGGACCGAAGCTGGAAGGCAGCGGAGGGACCAACGGAATCCGCGGAGATTTACGGCGGTGAGATGTACGATGCGCGCCGGGAGCTGCGGGCTTGGGATACTCCGTCTTTTATCGCGGATCGGAGATGGTCGGCGGTGGCCAGGCCTTCCGCCGCGCCGGACGTGCGCGTGACCGCGCAACCCGACCTGCCCATGCGCATCACCCAAACCTTGGAGCCGGTGCGCAGTACGAAACTGACTGCCCCCGGCGTGGCCCCGGGTACGGTGGTGCTGGATATGGGCCAGAATATGGCAGGCAACGTGCGCCTGCACCTGCAGGGAAGGCGCGGCACGGTTGTACGCCTGCAGTTTGCCGAACGCCTGCAGCCCGACGGCTCTGTCTACACCGAAAACCTGCGCAACGCCGACGCCACCGACGAGTACACCTTACGTGGTGGTGGCGCGGAAGAATGGCAACCCGCGTTCACCTTCCACGGCTTTCGTTATGTGCAGCTGTCCGGGCTGCCGGTGGGCGATGCCACGCCGACCATCACCGGCGAAGTCATGAACAGCTTGCCCGACAAACCAAGCCTGCGCTTTGAAAGCTCGAGCGAGGTGCTGAATCGCATGTTTGCCCTCGGCCTGTGGGGACAGCGGGGCAATTACGTATCAATTCCAACGGACTGCCCGCAGCGGGATGAGCGCATGGGCTGGATGGGCGATGCCGGCGTCTTCTGGCGAACGGGCACCTACAACTTTGATGTGGATGCGTTCTCGCACAAATTCATGGACGACGTTGTCGATGCGCAAACGGCAGAGGGTGTCTTTCCCAACATTGCGCCAAACCTGTTGTTGGTGGGTTCGGAGGCGACGGGCGCACCCGGCTGGGGTGATGCCGGTGTGCTGGTGCCCTACGCCACGTGGATGCAGTACGGGGATCGCCGCATCATTGACGAACACTGGGCGGCCATGCAGCGATGGATGCAGTGGATCGCTCAGCGCAATCCGGACGGCTTGCGCGTGAACGATCTTGGGCCGAACTATGGCGACTGGCTGGCACCGGACCCGAAAACACCCAACGACCTGGTGGCAACGGCTTACTGGGCCCTGCTGGCACAACAGATGGCCACCATGGCCGATGCAACGGGCCGCAACGCAGAAGCGGAAGCGTACCGCGGCACCTACCAACGCATTCGCCACGCTTACGCAGCGGCATACCTGCGGGCCGATGGAACTGTGAGAGGTGAAACGCAAACCGCCTACCTACTAACGCTGTACACGGGCATGGCGCCGGAAGCGCAGCAGCATGCCCTTACCGACAGGCTGGTGGCTAACATCGAAGCCCATGGCAACCACCTGACGACCGGATTTCTGGGAACGCCGTTTCTGCTCTTTGTGCTGGATCAGCAGGGTCGCACTGACGTGGCGTATCGGCTGCTGCTGAATGAGACCTATCCCTCCTGGGGCTACATGGTGAAAAAGGGCGCAACTACCTGGTGGGAACGATGGAACGGCGACACCGGCGACCCCGGGATGAACTCGTACAATCACTACGCTTTTGGTTCGGTGATGGCGTGGGTTTACCGTCGTGTTGCGGGTATCGACACCGATGCTGCAGGTGCGGGTTTCCACCATCTCGTCATCTCTCCGCAAATTGATGCCGCACTGGCGCACAGCCATGCCGAGTACGATTCGCCGTACGGCCTGATTTCGACCGACCTGTCCTACCAGTCCTCGCGAGCGCTGCGGTTTACTGTCACCGTACCTCCCAACACAACGGCGACGGTGACGCTGCCGTCGTTCGCATCGGGCAAGATCCTGCGGGACGGCAACCCACTCGCCGATGCGACAACTACTGTTGGCTCCGGCACGACGCGCTTCGATCTGGAGTAGCGCCTTACTGCTTGTTCCTCTGCGCTCCTGCTTCCTTATAATGGAGAGTGCGACAAGTCCAGTGAGACTACGCGGAGGGTTCTCCGGGTGTACGGACGTTTTCAAGACCGGACACGAAGTTGAAAGATCGTAGGCGGAAGTCCTGGAAAAAGGCACAATCAAGCCACCCCCAGGATTGCACTAGAGATGATGAATGAGACGCGCAGGCGCCTTCAAAAACAGCCGCAGAAGCGGGATTAAGAGAGGGATTCCATGTCGCAGAGCAAGACCAGCAAGGAAGCTATGGAGGCGTTCGACGCCTCGAAGCAGGATGCAGTGCCGGCAGCGGAGCATGGTGACCATGCCAAGTCGCATGCTGCCCATACAGAAGTTGCCGGCAAGGCCCACACCTCGCCAGAGGGGTATGGCAAGCAGGGTCGGGAGCCGGGAACACTGACGGAGCCGGCGCAGGATCCAAAGCGCAACGGCAAAACTCACAACTGGGAGTAGGCGCACGTTCCGGAGTTGTACTGGCCCGCATCGGTCGATTGGTGCGGGCTTTTGTGTGGTGGCGGCGATACACTGATGCCATGCACCTGCGCATCGGTTCCCGCGGCTCAAAACTCGCGCTCTGGCAGAGCAATCATCTGGCGGCCCGGCTGCGGTCGCTCGGCCACACGACAGAGATCGTGCTGATACGCACAGTGGGCGATCGCATGCAGGATCCTGCTTTTGCCGCTGCCAACCCCATTACAGCCGAGCTGGATGGCAAGGGCATCTTCATCAAAGAAATCGAAGAAGCGCTGGCAGCCGGCAGCATCGACGTCGCCGTGCATTCGTTAAAAGATTTGCCGACCGTACTGGACGAGCGATTTGCCATTGCGGCGGTTCCGGAGCGTGCGGACCCGCGAGATGCGCTGCTGTGCCCGGACTGGCTGCAGTTACACACTTTGCCGGAAGGTGCGCGTGTGGGTACAACGTCGCCACGCCGTATCGCGCAACTCTTGGCGCACCGGCCGGATCTTCGCTTTGTCGCCATCCGAGGAAACATCGACACCCGTTTGCGCAAACTCGGTCGCGGTGAATGCGATGCCCTGGTGCTTGCCTGTGCCGGGATCGACCGGCTTGGAGCGTCTCTGCTGCGTCCCGTGGCGCTGGACCCGGAGCACCCGGAATATGGTCGGCCCCCTCACTTTGAGTGCGTGACCCACCCGGATGATCCACACGCCTTAGTCGGCGACGAGCTTCCAGGCCAGGCGGATTGGGTGCGCGAGCGTTTTGAACCGGATGTTGTGTGTCCAGCACCGGGGCAGGGTGCCCTTGCGCTTGAAATCGCCGTGGACGCCGCGGACGTGCGAGAGGCAGTTGCCCCGCTGAACGACGCCGCGACCCGCTACTGCACCGAGGCCGAGCGTTGGACGCTGCACGCGCTGGGTGGCGGCTGCTCGCTGCCGGTGGGTGCCCTGTGTACCGTAAGCGGCAAGGGTCTGCCGCAACATGCGGATAAAGCGGTACTGCAGGCGAACGTCACGGCAGCCGACGGCGAGGAAATGATCGTAATCTCGCTTGTGTCCGAACGGGGGGAGTCCGCCAAATCTCTGGGTACCCGCATGGCGCAGATGCTGGCGGCGCGGGGTGCACGCGAGCTGCTTGCCGGCGTGGGACATAAAAGCGAGGAAGAGGATGCACGGCTGGACGCGGCTCTGCTCTCCCTGTGAGTGCGTGCAGCACCGGGCAGCCTATGGTGAATCGCCTCTTTTGGATTGGCCATGAGCGCTGACCTGCCGCGCGTACTCGTGACACGTGCCGCGCACCAGGCATCTGCTCTGGGAGATGCGCTGGCTGCGTTGGGGTTGCTGGTCGTCAGTATTCCGGCCATTGCACTGGAGCCGCCAAGCGACGGGTATGCCGGGCTGCATGCGGCGATGGAGCGGCTGGATGAATTCGACTGGCTGCTATTTACCTCGGCGAACGCGGTTGCAGCCTTTGCAGAACAACGTGAGGAACTTGGCGTGGAAGAGGTGCCCTGCCGGATCGCGAGCATTGGCAGTGGGACGAGCCGGGCTATCCGCGACGCTGGTTTGCGTGTCGATCTTCAACCGGAAGTCGCCGTTGCTGAGGCGTTGGCCAAGTCCTTGCGGCCGCAGGCACGCGGCAAACGGATGCTGCTGGTGCGCGCAGAAACAGCGCGTGACGTTCTGCCTGCGGAGCTTAGCCAGGCCGGCGCGGAGTTAACGATTGCAACGGCGTATCGAACGGTCGTGCCTGCAACCTCCGTGGAGGCATTGCAGCGCGAAATTCCCCGGATCCGTGCAATTACATTTGCCAGCTCTTCTGCCGTGCGGAACACGATACAACTGTGTGACGCGGCCGGAGTGACATTGCCGGCTAGTGCGGTGCTGGCGTCCATTGGCCCGATAACGACAGCCACGCTGCGGGAAGTTGGGTATCGGGCGGCAATGGAGTCGACCTCAGCGCAGGTAGAGGTGTTCGCGAGTGAACTGGCGCGCTACCTGCGTCAGCACCCGCTGCCGAGTTGAAGCGATCGGCTAGCCCATCCCTGGAGGTTTCCTACAGCGCCACAGAGCGATGGGTTGGGCGCAAGTTGCGATACCTTCGGTATGGCGACGAGTGAAAGCTGTTTGTGTTGCCAGTAGCGGAATCGCGTTGTGCCTAAATCAAGTATTAAAACTGACCGCTGTGGTCGGTCACAGCACGGTTCGGACGCTAGTGCGATGCCCAGGTTTTATCGGCCGAGTTGCAAAGCGTCTCCAGCGAGCACTCCGCGCATTTCGGCTTACGAGCTTCGCAAATCTGACGGCCATGGTGGATCAGTCGGTGCGAGAAATCGATCCACCGGTCCTGCGGAAGGATCGCCATCAAGTCGCGCTCAACCTTGACGGGATCGGTATGAACCGTGAGCTCAAGCCGACGCGATAGCCGCAGAACATGGGTGTCCACGACGACACCCGATGCAATGCCATACCAGGAGCCGAGCACAACGTTGCTGGTTTTGCGTGCGGCGCCGGGGATGCGCAGCATTTCGTCCATCGTCTGCGGAATCTCCCCATGAAATTCGTTGGTAACAAGTTTGGCCGCAGCGACCAGCGACTTTGATTTCTGGCGGAAGAAGCTGAGGCTTTTCAACACTTCCTGCAGTGCTTCCGGTGTGGCTTGTGCCATGGTCTGGGGTGTCGGATACAAGTGGAAGAGTGCGGGCGTGACCAGATTGACCCGCACATCGGTGCACTGCGCCGAAAGGATGGTTGCGACCGTCAACTCCCATGCATTGGTATGCGTTAAAGCGCAAACCGCGTCCGGGTAGGTCCGCTGCAATGCATCAAGAATCGCGGCAACGCGTTCCGGTGCAAGAGGTTTTTTGGTCTTACCAAGGCGTTTTTTCGCCGCCACCGGTTCCGAGGCTGCGATTTGTCGGGCTCTGGCGGTTTTCTCCGCAATCGGCACAGGTTGAGCCGCAACAACTTTCAGCACTCCCCGGGTTGCAGCCTTCCCCATCGACCTAGCCCAGCCGATCCAGCATGTCCTGCGGCGAGAGTCGAACACACGAGAAGATCGGGAAATCTTTCAAGGTGTACAGCGAGATCTCGGTTTCGCGCAGTTGCTGTACGAGGTCGACAAAATCTTCGGGAAAGTTTGTCTCAAATGCGACCACAAATTCCTGATCGTCAATCCCGAACGAGTAGGTGGTGTTGAGCTTGACGCGAGGGAAGCTAAGACCGATCCGGATATGCTCGTCCATCAGGCGCTTGCGTTCGGCCATGCTCAGCAGGTACCACGGCCTGGTTTTCCAGAAGGGATAGATGAAGATGTACTTGTGGCCGCCTGGACGAATGGCACCACGGCCCTCCCCCTCGCTTTCGTCTACCCGGTCAATCTGGTACTGGGACCGCTTGGTCATGGACAGAAAGCTGTGCGGGGTGTTGAGATAGCCGCCAAGCGGTGTGGCCAGCAATTCTGACCGCATGCGGTTCATCTCCTCCACCGAGTAACAGATCGACCACACGCAAAAATCCGCATCGCCACGCGTGCCGATGGTGGAGTAGGTAAGCGACAAGAACTCACCGACCCGGTTCCAGCGTTGCAGCACATCAAGGAAAGCAGCTTTGTGGGCCGAGCGTTCTTCTGCGGGCAGGCGACGCCACTCTGGCATAATTTTGTAAAACGAGAAGGCTACAATCTGCCGTTTTACCGCGGGTCCGCCATGCGTTGCGGGACGGCTACTGACCGCAGGAGCGCTGCCGGAACTGCTGGCCGGAGCGGAGGTGACGGCAGGGGTAACGGTGTGGGTCGGCTGTGTCGTCTCGGGAGTCGCGGTCTCTGCCATCTTTTAAGGATACGAGCCGCCGAGCCGCGGAGCAACCCAGGCCTTGATGCTGTGCAACTGCCGCCAGCTATACTTCGTTGAAGCTCAAGAACCCTGACGAGACCATGACCGAAAAGATCATCAATTTTTTGCTGCCTTACATCACCGGCCTTATCGCGGCAGTGGGGTACCCGGGCGTTGCCTTGCTCATGGCCATCGAGTCCGCGTGCATTCCGCTGCCGAGCGAAATCATCATGCCGTTTGCCGGCTATGTGGTGTACCAGGGCAAGATGAATTTGTTTCTGGCGGCGACAGCGGGTGCGATCGGCTGCAACCTTGGTTCGGTTGTGGCGTACTGGGTCGGTGCGCACGGAGGCCGTCCACTGGTAGAGAAATTTGGCCGTTACGTCTTGATGAGCCGGCGAGACCTGGACCGTGTCGACCATTATTTTCAGAAATACGGCGATATCACCGTGCTAGTCGGCCGGTTGCTGCCTGTTGTGCGTACCTTTATTGCGCTGCCTGCGGGCATTGCGCGCATGCCGCAACTGCGCTTTCACCTGTACACGTTCATCGGCTCGTGGCCGTGGTGCTTTGCGCTGGCTTACGTCGGGATGAAAGCGGGTGCGAGCTGGGATGATCCAAGATCGCCACTGAAGCAGATTCTGCACAAGGCCGACGCTGTCATCCTGGTGCTCCTGTTGGCGGGTGTGGTGTGGTTCGTGTGGTCTCACCTGAAGCACCGGAGCGAAGCCGCCTCAGCCTAGCGCATGCTTACCCCACACGATGGGGCGTCTTCTCCTGTTCGGGGCAGCAACGGCTGCGGCCAGGATCGTCCTGCATCGAACCTTCAGGAAGTAGCAGGAGGCGACCGTGGCTGCAACGATGAAAGCTCATACCGAGTACCTGACGTACAACACGCGCGACCGTTACGAGATGGTGCACATCACAACGGAAGTGGATCGCATTGTGCGCGAAAGCGGAATCGATGACGGTCTCTGCTTTGTGTCGCCCATGCACATCACGGCTGCCATCTACGTGAACGACAACGAAGGCGGCTTGATTGAAGACATCGGCACCTGGCTGGAGAAGCTGGCACCGCGCTTTCCTGGTTATAAGCATCACCAGACGGGCGAAGACAACGCGGACGCACACCTGAAGGCATTATTGCTGCACCACGAAACGACGTTGCCCGTCACGAAGGGCAGGCTTGATCTAGGCCAGTGGCAACGGATCTTCTATGCGGAGTTTGACGGTCAGCGTCGCAAACGCGTAATCGTGAAAGTGCTTGGCGTCACGAAGTAAGTGTGGAGGGTTTGGCATCAGCGAGCGGCTGCCCGGTCCGCCTCCGTGGCCAACTGCAGGATGCGAGGCCCCGCAGGTTCCGGGTGTGGCAACGAACGGGGAGACGACGCGAAGGGAAGGGAAGGCACCTCAGTTGCTGCTCCAGGGGGCGCGGGATGGCCTTGTGTTGCGGCGAGCGCAGATGCGGGGCGTTGCGGCGATTCAGCAGAAGGCGAGGCGGAGGTGGCTGCCGTTCCAAGAAGAACGATGTCAACCCGCCGGTTTTGTGCACGACCCGCGGCTGTATCGTTACCGGTGACGGGCCGGAAAGGGCCATAGCCCGCGAGCGCGAAGTGCGCCGGCGAGACATGGCTTCGGCTCATCAGGATTTCGGCAATCGCCGCAGCGCGAGCCGTGGACAACTCCCAGTTGGAACGGAAGGTCCCGCTGTGAATCGGCTGATTGTCCGTGTGACCCTCGACGCGCAGGTCGCGATCCGGGAGCGTGGCAGCGACGCTTGCGAGCATCTCAAGCATGCGTGGATTGATGGTTGCCGTGCCGGAGCCAAAGAAGCCGGCTTCGTGCAGGGAGATGGTCAGGCCATCTGCAGTCTGGTGTACGCTGGCGGCACCGCTTGCCATTGCCGAAGTTAACGCCCGCTGGACCTGCTGCTGCAGCATTGTTGCCGCCGCGCTGCCGTTACCTGCACCCTTGGCCCCACCCTCGTTCGGCGCAACCTGCACCGGTTGCATCAGGGGTGCGGGCGTTCCCTGGCTGTTGCCGGCGCCTGACTCCAGGGGCGGTGTGGCGGCGTGTGCATCAAAAACGCCGTGCTCGGTAAAGGCAGTTTGCATCGCGGCAGCCATCTGTGCGCTTTTCTTCTTATCGCTGACCGAGCTTGCAAACAGAACCACAAAAAAGGCAAACAGGAGCGTAAGCAGGTCTGCGTAACTGACAAGCCATCGCTCATGGTTGACGTGCTCTGCGTGTTTCTTCTTGCCCATGTCAGGCCTTCGCTTCTGCCGCACCACCGTGGGCTAGAAAGGTGCGGAGCTTGGTTTCGATCATGCGCGGGTTCAGGCCCTCAAGAATGCTGACAACGCCCTCGAGCATCATTTCCTTCACCATGGTTTCTTCCTTGTGGCGAATCTTCAGCTTTCCTGCGGCGGGCAGGCAGAAAAGGTTACTGAGCGCCACCCCATAGATGGTTGCGACGAAGGCAACGGCAATCCCCTTGCCGACTTCGTCAATGTTATCCAGGTGCTGCATGACCTGGATCAAGCCAAGCACGGCGCCGATGATGCCGACGGTGGGCGCAAAACCTCCAGCGGACTCAAAAACCTGTGGAATTTTCTCTTCCACTTCTGACCGGTTGTCCAGCTCCAGCTGCATGATCTTGCGCACTTCGGAAGGCTCGGTACCGTCGACGGCGAGCATCAGGCCCTGCTTGAGAAACGGATCGGTTACGGTTGCGAGATCGCCGTCAAGCGAAACGATGCCACTCTTTCGAGCCTTGTTTGCGAACTCCACCAGCTGAGCAAGAATTTTCTCGCTGTCCGCACCCTTGTGGAGGAAGACACCGACGACGCCCTTGAGTGCAGCGAGAAAAATTTCAAGGGGGAATTGCACCATGACGGCGCCGGCAGTGCCGCCAATCACGATCATGGCAGCAGTTAACTGCGACACCTGGCCAATGCTTCCGCCCTCCATCAGCATGGCGCCGAGAATGGCGCCGAGAGCCAGCACAATGCCGCCAATGCTTGCGAGATCCATAGGAAATCCTCCGTGTAGGCGTTATGCGTTGGCTGCGATTTCGGCCTGGTGATGCTGTTGTGCGGCAAAGGAGGCGCCATGCGCGGCAAGAGAACTGTCTGCGGTAGGCCATGCCGCTTTTAAGAGGCCGGCGCGCCATAGCCGGGTGCGTTGCAAGACCTCGCTGCAGCTTTCAAGCACGACCAGTTTGTCGCCGGTCACCAGGGTAAGCGTGGTGTCGGGAATGGCCTCTGCGAGTTTAATCAGGTCAGAATTCACGAGCAGGGTATGCCCGTTCAGGCGGGTAAGTTCAATCATGGGTCGACTCCCCTTCCTCTATCGGCTGAGATGGCGGCGAGGTTCAGGAGTGTTCTGTCTTTCCGGCGGCTCCTGCTACGGCGGAGGAATGTACCGGAGGCACGAAGTAAGTTCCGCGGCAGACCGGGACCCGCCAAGGCTGCTGCTTCCACTTTGCTTCTTTACCGCAGTCCGAAAAACTGTGCAACTCCATTCTCATGTTTACGTGGAGCAGGACGATACAGCTTGTGAGCGCCGGGAACGGAGGCGCAGTCACTCACCTCACGCTATATAGGAGTCTTACCCATGTCGCTCGGAGTCCTGAATAACATCTCTGCTATCTACGCGCAGAACAACCTCTCAAGCACGCAGAGCAGCCTGCAGAAGACGCTCCAGCAGTTATCCTCGGGTTCGCGCATCAACTCCGGTGCTGACGATGCCGCCGGCCTTGCCGTTGCGGACGGTCTCGCCGCCAACTCGACCGCGCTCGCGCAGTCGGCCCGCAATGCCAACGATGCAGTCGGCCTGTTGCAGACGGCAGACGGCGCGCTGTCGCAGGTTACCTCGCTGCTCAACCGCGCCATTACGCTGGCCACTCAGTCCGCCAACGGAACCCTGTCTACCAGCCAGACGTCCTCGGCGAATCAGGAGTACCAGAACATCCTGAGCCAGATCAACACCATCGGTGCAACCACGAACTTCAACGGTTCGGCAGTATTCAGCAATACGGCGAAGAGCTTCTTTGTCTCCGACGGTACGTCCTCCGGTTCCAAGGTGTACAGCCAGACCGTCGGCGCATTGTCGAGCGCCACCGTGGGTGAGACGCAGGCCGGCGGCATCACAACGCCAACGCTCGCGGTCACAACTTCTTCGACTGCTGCGGTCGCAGCTGTTTCGACTCTGTCCACGGCCAGTGCCACCGACAAGTATTCCGGTACGCTCTCGATCCAGGTTGGAGGAGGCGCGTCGGTTTCGATTGATGTGGCCGCCGGTAGCTCGCTGGCCTTTGTCAAGGATGCGATCAACTCCACCAACTCCTCTTTCTATGCGGCAGGCGTCAGCGCGACGATCAACGGCAGCGGCAATCTCGTTCTTTCCCAAATCACGGCGAACACCCCCCCTGGTGCCAATGGCGCTGCCAACATTACCCTTTCGGCCAGCAACACCTTCGCGGAAACGGCAACAGCCGGCGGAACCGGCGTTGGAGCAGACTTTACCGCGGCCGGTTACACCGCACTCGACACTGCAGCGGATTCGGCGAGCATCCTGTATAAGCTGACGGCGGCGGTCGGTGATGTCGCCTTCCAGCGTGGTTCGATCGGCGCCAGCATCAACCAGATCTCCTCCGCGCAGTCGGTGGCCAGCAACGAACAGACCAATTTGACGGCGGCAGAAAACAACATTCGCGCCACGGACTACGGTCAGGCTGCGTCCGATCTGTCCAAGTACCAGGTGCTGAGTCAGACGGGTATCAGCGCGTTGGCGCAGGCAAACTCTGTACAGCAGGAAGTCTTGAAGTTGCTGCAATAAAACGCAGCGGCACGAAGGCGATGGGCATACGGAGAATCTGCCGGCAGGGCCCATCGCTTCTCACCCCTTATGAACTTTTAACCTGGCGAACCCGCAGCGTGGTCACAATCGTGCACGTTGCTGGTTCGCCGGCTTGTTTGCGGCAAAGGGGCGTCACGGCATGAGCACGGTTGGCATCAATTTCGGCTCGGCAACCAGCGGGACCGGCTTCGATGTGGCGGCCACGGTGTCGAGCATTCTGGCGGTGGAACGCACGCCCGAAACCACCTGGGCTACGCGCACCACGGCGCTGCAGGCGCAGGATACCGTCCTTTCCACGCTGGGAACCAACGCGTCAGCGCTCTCCACCGCAGTGGCCGCGCTTACCAGCTTTGACGGCGTTTTCTCCGCCAAAACGGGTGCAACCTCCGACACAGGCGTGGTCGTGTTGACGAATGTGGGTAGCAGCGCAGATGTCGATTCACACACGCTGACCGTGACGACGCTGGCGCAGACGTCTAAAAACGTCTCAGCTGCCGTGGCATCCGGCACAACGCTTTCGGGCACGCTGAAGCTGACGGTCGGCAGCGGAACCGCGCAGAGTGTGAGCATCAGTTCCGGATCAACAGTGTCTCAGATCGCAACGCAGATCAACGCGGCTTCCATCGGCATCACGGCTAGCGTCATCACCGACAGCAGCGGATCCCGGCTTTCCCTGACCAGCGGCACCAGCGGTACGGCCGGGCAGCTCACTGTCGATGCCAGCGGCGTGACCGAGAGCAATAACAACACATTTTCCGTGCCGTCCTACCAGCAGGGTGTGGACGCCGCCTATACCCTGGACGGCCAATCGCTCACAAGCGGCAGCAATACGATCAGCAGCGCGCTGACAGGTGTGACGTTTCAGCTGGTCGGCACAACTAGCAGCAGCTCCACGACCGGAACCAGCACCAACACCTCGGTTACGCTCCAGGTTGCGGCAGATACCAGCTCTGTTTCCACCGCGCTCGGCACCTTTGTTTCCGCCTACAACACGCTCACCAAAAGCCTGAGCGCGCAGGAGGGCAAGGACTCCAGCGGCAATGCGGAACCGCTGTTCGGCAGCCCCGTCGTCCAGCAATTGCAAAGCGGCCTGTCAGCGGCCTTGGCATTTACAAAGGGCACCTATAGCACGACCAGTGGCGCCACCCAGCCACTTTCTCTTCCCTCGCTTGGAATCACCACCGGCACGGATGGCACATTGACGCTCGACACCAGCGTGCTGAGTACCGCGCTGTCCAGCAGGCTGTCCGATGTAACTTCATTTTTTCAGGATGCCGGCAATTTCGGCCAGAACTTTACAACGACGCTGACCAACCTGGGAAGCACCGGCAGTGGTGCGCTTGCCCTGGCGACGCAGAACAATGCCAGCGAGGAGGCCACGCTTGCCGACGACAAGACCAACCTGGAGACGCGGCTGTCCGTGTACCAGACGAATTTGACGACAGAGCTGACCACCGCCAACGAGATCCTGCAAGCGATCCCCTCGACCCTCAAGGGCATTACCGCCCTCTTCAACGCCATTACCGGCAACACCAGCAGCTAAACACGCACGTACCAGGAGAAAATGCAGATGACCTACCAGGAACAGGCTTTAACCGGTGCTACCGGCGTCGACCTGATTGTGAGCCTTTATGACGGCTGGATCCGGTTTCTCTATCGGTCGGTGCGTGCGATTGAGGAGCACGACACCATTGATCGTCGCTATGCGGTGAAGCGCGCGCTCGACATTCTGATGTACCTGCAGGCGCGGCTGCGGCCGGACCTGGGCGGCAAGCCCGCGGCGGCGCTGAGTGACTTTTACGCTGCCATGTTCACGATGACGCTGGAGGCATCGCACGCCGAGTCGCGGGAGCAGATGGTGGAGGTGATCGCCTGTGTGCGCAATGTGCGTGAGGCATGGGTAATTGTGGCACGTGACCCGTCGGCAAATCGCATGCTTCCGCGCGAACTTCGCACCGCCGAGGAACGTCGGCCTGCGGCGACGATGCCGCCGCTACCCTTGCCTGTTGGCCGCTCGCTGGAGAAGGCTCCTGGCCTGCGAGTAAGCGCATAGATACAGGCCCACCGTTGTTCCACGAAAGGCAAACACCATGCAGACTCGTCGCCGCGTCTGGCTGCTGCAAACCATCACCTTCGTTCGCACGGTAGATCCCCGTGCTCAGCAGGCGCCGCCACCGGCCATGTTGCTGCCGGCCAGCGGCACCGCACAAACGCTGACAGGGCTTGTGCTCGCTACTTGAACATGCTCCAGTTCTGCCGGTTGAGACTACGAAAGAGCAGGGTGAGGCAAGCTGCGGAGAGGACAAGCAGCAGCAGTCCGTCCGCGACCCGCCGAAAGAGTAGATTGCCGATCCCGAACAGGGTGCAGTAGATCAGGGTAAAGCCGAGCACCCAGTGCAAAAAATTCCAGCGCAGGGTTTTTTCGGTACGTGCACTTGCCGGTGCAAAGGCAGTCCAGCCAAACGCGGGCGGACGCACACGATCATAGAAGCCCTGCAGCTTCTGCACGGGTTCCGGTTGGGTCAGCAGCGTGGTGGCCACCCACACGAGGGTGGTGCCGCCGGTCGTCAACAGCATGAGCCAGGCAAAGCCATGGGGATCGTCGGTGTTGAGTGGGACCATGGGCAGCCTGCCGTCGACTCCATGCAGCAGACCCACAACCCTGATGCCGAACGCGGACTGCAGCGTCAGCGAGATGATGGCTGCGGCGGTCATGGCGCTGATCTCGCTCCAGGCATTGATGCGCCACCAGAACCAGCGCAGGATGAACACCAGGCCTGCGCCTGCACCGATCGCGATCAGGAAGCGCCATGCGGACGAGATGGAATCCATGTACAGCGTGGCGACGCCGCTGAGGGCAGCGCAGAACAGCGTAGCCACACGTGAGGCATTCACATAGTGCCTGTCACTCTTGTTGCCCACCAGGAAGCGGCGGTAAACATCGTTGACCAAGTACGAGGCACCCAGGTTGAGGTGCGTTGCGATGGTGGACATGTACGCTGCGGCAAAGCCCGCCAGCATTAGGCCGCGCAGGCTTGGTGGAAGAAAGCGGATCATGACCTGGATGTACGCGCCTTCTTTGTCGCCTGCTGCGGGCAGGAGCACCAGCGCGACCAGGGCGGTCAGGATCCAGGGCCACGGCCGTAAGGCATAGTGGGCGATGTTGAACCAAAGCGTCGCACCCAGGGAGTTCTTTTCGTCCTTGGCGCTGAAGATACGCTGCGCAATATAGCCGCCACCGCCGGGTTCCGCACCGGGGTACCAGGAGGCCCACCAGTTAAGACTGAGCAGTACAAGGAAGCTAAGAAAAAACGACTCGGTACTGTGTGGGAAAAAATTCAGCGAGTGCGCGCCGCGCGCCATGTCCGATGCCTGCACCTTGTCGATCAGGGCGCCCATGCCGCCAACGCCTTTGACTGCAAAGTATGCGAGCAGGATAACCATGCTCATTTTGAGGATGAACTGCACAACATCGGTCCAAAGTACTGCCCAAAGGCCACTGACGGTGGAGTAGATCAGCGTGATGGTGAGGCAAACGAACACGGCCTGCAGCTTGCCCATGCCAAGGGTGAGCGCCAGTACCTTGGCCATTGCCAGGTTAACCCAGCCCATAATGATGGTGTTAACCGGCAGGCCAAGATAGAGCGCACGAAAACCCCGAAGGAAAGCCGAAGGCTTGCCGGCATAGCGAATTTCAGCAAACTCCATGTCGGTCAGAACCTCTGCCCTGCGCCATAGCGGTGCAAAAAAGAAGACTGTCAACATGCCGCTGAGCGCGAAGGACCACCACAACCAATTACCTTCAATGCCTTGCTTATAAATGAGTCCTGTAACGACCAGTGGTGTGTCTGCGCCAAAGGTTGTCGCCACCATGGAGGTGCCTGCCAACCACCATGGCACCGATCGGCCGGAAAGGAAAAAGTCGTCTACATCGCCCGATGCGCGGCGTGCGTAATAGAAACCAATGCCCAGGTTAATAGCGAAGTACAGAACGATAATTGCCCAATCGGTGTTGGTCAGATGCATGGTGCCTCAGCAGTAAAATGTGGCCCTATCGTACGGAACGAACAGAGTTGAGGACCCGGTGAATGCAAGAGAGCGGAGGATAACTTATACACGCCATGACGCGTCTATATCTACTAGGTTAGAGCGGCACAGGCGATGGGTATGTTTAGCGGAGCAAAGCTGAAGAATACTGCATTGCCGAGCGTAGCCCCTGGAGACTGCATTGAACAAGATGTTGAGTTCGTGGAAAGAGATTGCTCACTTTTTTGGCAAGGGTGTACGCACGGTACAGCGTTGGGAGAAAACGTTAAATCTTCCAATTCGCCGTCCCCCAGGAGCCCCAAGCAATGTCGTTCTGGCGCGAACCAGCGATCTCGAAGCATGGATGCATCGCGGTTTGGGGAAGACTGCTGTGGAAGGATCAAACGCGGCGGTTGAATCGGCAGAGCTTGAGAGCGAGGTAATTGTTTCAGAGTTGGAAGATGAAGTGCGGGCGTTAATTCTGCATGCGGGTGGTAAGGTAATAAGTTCTGCGGACAACAGCATTGGTGAAGCCTCCACCACAGATCGTCTCAGAAAGTTGCTGGAAGAAGTTCGCGCATCCAGTGGCTCGAGTGAACGTGATGAGCATCCTCTTCGCAAAGTAGCTTAGCCGCTGGGTTCTGGCGTGCCGTGCAGCTTAATGCTGTGCGGCATTTCTGTTTGTGGTGAGAAGCTTTTGAAGCATGTAGATTCACCGGAATCGCAAGGCAGCATGGGCTTGTTGATAGCGCATGCTGTTGAACCAGTACGATAGGGTCTGCAGGCGCCGACGTGCCTGCGGAGGCTGGAAAGCGTGGGGTATCGCGATTTACGGGATTGGTTGCAGCAGTTGGAGAAGGCTGGAGAACTAAAGCGCATCAAGGTTGAAGTCGACCCCATTCTTGAGATGGCAGAGATTGCCGATCGGGGTGCGAAGATGGGCAAAGGTACGCCTGCGGCAGGGGGACCTGCACTTCTGTTTGAGAACGTAAAAGGGTATGCCGGTGCTCGGGTGCTCATGAACCAGTTCAGCAGTGAACGTCGCATGCGAATGGCATTGCAGGCAGATTCGCTGGACGCCATCGCCGACCGAATTGACGTGCTGCTAAAGCCACAGATGCCAACGGGCTTGATGGATAAGCTGAAGTTACTGCCGATACTGGCAGAAATTGGTTCTTTTTTTCCAAAGGTGATCGACCGTCGGGCAGCGCCATGCAAAGAAGTCATCCACACCGGGCAAAATATTGACCTGCTCCAGTTGCCGATTCTGAAGACGTGGCCTGGCGATGGCGGCCGATACATCACGCTGCCGCTCGTGATTACCAAGGATCCGAAAAGCGGCAAGCGAAACACTGGCATGTACCGCATGCAGGTCTACGACGAGTGCACCACTGGCATGCACTGGCAACGACAGAAGAATGCCGCAGAGCACCTGCGCGACCGGATGCGTTCCGCCGCGGCAACAGAAGCTGACCGCGTAAGACTGATGGCGATGACTGGCGGGGGTACGATGGCTGCTGCCACCACAGAGGGCCTGCCAGCGGTCACGCTCAACAAGATTCGCGGCTCGCGGATGGACGTTGCCGTAGCAATTGGCACAGACCCGGCAATGACCTTTTCTGCCATAGTGCCCGCGCCTCCAGAGATTGAGGAATTCTTGATCGCGGGATTTCTCCGGCAGGCCCCGGTGGAACTCGTCCAGTGCGAGACCGTCGATCTCCAAGTACCCGCAAACGCAGAGTACGTGCTGGAAGGCTATGTCGATATTGGCGAATTACGCAGCGAGGGACCATTTGGCGACCATACCGGCTTTTACACCATGCCCGACGACTACCCTGTATTTCATCTAACGGCCATCACACATCGCAAGAACCCCATTTACGCCGCGACCGTGGTCGGCAAGCCACCGATGGAGGATGCATGGATGGGCAAAGCAGTCGAGCGCATTTTCTTACCACTCATGCGTCTGACCATCCCTGAAATTGTCGATATCAATTTGCCTGCAGAAGGTGTCTTCCACAACCTGATGATCGTGTCGATTCGGAAGAGTTACGCGGGCCAGGCGCGCAAGGTGATGAGTGCGATCTGGTCGTTGGGCCAGGCGATGTTTACCAAATGCATCATCGTCGTCGACGAAGACTGCGATGTGCAGGATGTAGGCGAAGTTACGCTGCGCACTGCAAACAATATAGATCCTGAGCGAGACATTCAGTTCACTCTTGGTCCGGTGGATTCACTGGACCACGCGTCGCGTCTACCCAACTACGGTAGCAAAATGGGGATTGATGCCACGCGGAAATGGCCTGCCGAGGGCTTTACAAGGCCATGGCCAGAAATGCTGGCGATGCCAGATGCCGTAAAGGCACGCGTTGACAGCATTTGGAAAAAGCTGAATCTTTAGGCGGCTGCCATCCGGCGTGCCCGGATCAGTAAAGCACCTGCCTACATCGTTCCGACATTTTTCATGGTCAGAGCGTCGAGGTTGCGTACCCATCGTCCTGGTGTCTTGTCCTCGGTCAGAATGAGCTTGAACGCACCATCGGTGGTCAGCGGTTTTCCATCCATAGTGTCTGCCACAATGGACTGACCTGACCGGCATGCTGGGTCGGTGTCGCAGAGCGTCATTGCTACGCGGAAATTGTCAGTGCCGTGCGCAATAACCACGGTCATGCGAGACGAGATCTTCGATTTCATGGTGTCGCCGGCGCCCGTGACTGGCGTGCTTCTAGCAGGTGTGACCAAAGCAAGCAGATTCGTGACGGCGACGCCTCCGTAGCTCTCCTGCTGATGAGAATGCGCATTCGTCACGGTCGCGGTCGTCTGCGGCATCGCCATGAGCTCGGCAAGGGTCAGTGTCTTCACGGTGCCGTCCAGCCCGGTGACCGTCAGCGTCGCGGAAGGGGCAGATGACTCGTGCCCGCCCGGCGCCAGCGTGCCTTCGTGAGCCATCTGCCCGGCGGCTGTTCCCGCAGAAACAATGGGGCTGGCGAGCAAGGCGGAAACCGCTGCAACGGTGAGGAGATGGTGGCGTGTCATGCTCTCCAGCGTACGTCCCCACCGGGTTATACTCAACTCATGTCGGTCGTCAAGAACATCGCAGGCATTGCCAAGGGCATGAGCATCACCTTCAAGGAGATGCTTCAGCCCTCTGAGGTTGAGAACTATCCTGATGGTCCCGGTCCGATGCGCGGCGCCATCTTTCAGGAGCGCTTTCGCGGCAAGCACCAGCTACAGCGTGACGAAAACGGCTTGGAGAAGTGTGTCGCATGCTTTCTGTGCGCGGCTGCCTGCCCCTCAAACTGCATTTACATTGAGGCAGCAGAGAACACCGAAGAAGTGCGTATCTCGTCTGCGGAGCGTTACGCAAAGGTCTACAACATCGACTACAACCGCTGTATTTTTTGCGGCTATTGTGTCGAGGCCTGCCCAACCGATGCCATCACGCACGGTCACGGCTTTGAACTGGCGACCTTGAACGCGACAAATCTGGTAATGCGTAAAGAAGACCTGCTTGTTGCAGCGCCGACGCTGCCCATTGTTCCGGGTTCACAAGCTGCCGAGGCGAACGTACTGGCCTAGTTGCGACCAAATTTTGGGGCGCGATGCCATCTGGCTTCGCGCCCTTTCCGTTCCAGTGCTTGATTCCGCCCGCGGCTGATTGCGTTGCGAGTAGCCTTGCCCGAAAGAGAGCCAAGCGCAATGATAGAGAGCCTACCAAGCTTCACGTCCCGGGATAGCGCTACCGATGCCTGGACTCCTGCCAATCCCTTGTTTGCAAAAAGCCGGCTTCCCTATGGAGCGCCTCCCTTCGACTGCTTGCAGGAAGAGCACTACCTGCCCGCGTTCGACGCCGGAATGGCTGCGCAGCGTGCTGAGATTGACGGGATTGTTCGGTCAGCAGACGCACCGACGTTCGACAATACCATCATTGCGCTTGAGCGGACTGGCACGCTGCTTACACGAGTGGCCTCACCTTTCTTCTGCATCGCCGGTGCGCACACGACTGATCGCATCCAGCAGATCCAACAGGAGATCGCACCGAAGCTGTCCGCCCACTCCGACGCCATCTACCTGGACGCGGCACTATTTGCCCGGGTGCAGACAATCCATGAGCAGCGAGAAACACTTGATCTGGATCAAGAATCGCATCGTCTTTTGCAGGAAACGCGTGAACGGTTCGTTCGTGCGGGGGCTCTGCTTGACGAAGCGCAAAAAGGGCGGATGCGCGCGCTGAATACTGAAACTGCAACGCTTCAAACGGCATTCGTCAACAAAGTGCTGGCGGCCTCGAAAAACGCAGCTCTGCATATTGAAACGCGGGACGAACTCGCTGGCCTGAACGATGCGGAGATCGCCGCCGCACAATCTGCCGCACAGAACCGGGGCTTGGATGGCTTCCTGCTGCCAATCCTGAATACCACCCAACAGCCGTTTCTCGCCACGCTCGCGCATGCGACAACCCGTCAGCGACTCTGGGAGAAGTCTCTCTATCGCACGGAGCAGGGCGACGCTTACGATACCCGCGCCGACATTGCCCGGCTGGCGCAATTGCGTGCTCAGCGCGCAGCCCTGCTTGGCTACACCAGCTATGCCGCATGGAAGCTGGAAAACCAGATGGCTCGTACCCCAGCGGCAGCCATCGCCTTCCTCGACCGGCTTGTTCCCGCGACCCACACCAATCTTGCTAGTGAGGCAAGAGCGCTTCGCCAGCAGGCAGCGGGCGTGGAAACCTTCCCAGCGCAGGACTGGAATTTTTATGCCGAGCAGGTTCGCAAGACGCAGTACGACCTGAACGAGGATGAACTGAAACCGTACTTCGAGCTCACGCGTGTTTTTGAGCAGGGTGTCCTGTTTGCGGCCTCCGAATTGTACGGTGTTCGCTTTGATGTGCTTACCGACCTGCCCACCTGGCACCCTGATGTTCGCGTCTACGAGGTTCTTGATGCGGACGGCGGCCATCTGGCCTTGCTGTATACCGATTTTTACAAGCGCGACAGCAAGCGTGGCGGAGCCTGGATGAGCAGCCTGATGGGTCAATCCCGCCTGCTATATGAGCAGCCCATCATCTACAACGTCTGTAACTACACCAAGCCTGCAGAGGGCGAATCCTGCCTGCTTACCTCGGACGAGGTGGCAACGCTCTTTCATGAATTTGGCCATGCATTGCACGGCATCTTTAGCGACGTGACATACCCAAGTCTTGCCGGAACGGCCGTGGCGCGTGACTTTGTCGAGTTTCCGTCGCAGTTCAACGAGCACTGGGGCATGTATCCCACCGTGTTTGCCAGCTATGCGCGTCACCACACCACAGGGGAGGCGATGCCTGCCGCGCTGGAAGCCAAGCTGCGCCGTACAAAAAACTTTAATGGCGGTCATGCGCTTGCCGAGGTCCTTGCGGCCGCCCAGTTGGACCTGCAATGGCACACGATTGACGCTGAAGCTCCCTTGCAAGACGTAGCGGCTTTTGAACTAGGTGCGTTGGTAAAGAAGGACGTCGCGTTCGACGCAGTACCGCCACGCTATCGTTCCAGCTACTTTGCCCATATCTTTGGCGGTGGGTATGCCGCAGGGTATTACTCCTATCTGTGGGCCGAAATGCTGGATACGGATGCCTACGCCTGGTTTGAAGAGAATGGCGGCATGACTCGCGACAACGGAAATCGGTTGCGACACATGGTTTTGTCTCGCGGCAACACAGTAGATTCCGCAACCTTGTACAGGCGTTGGCGTGGGCGAGATCCGGAGATTGACCCGATGCTGCGAGACCGTGGCTTAACTGGCCTGCTTGCTGGTGAGTCGCCCGTCGCGGATACCATCGCCGGATAATAATGCCGTGACGTGATGGCTGTGAGGCGTCTGGCTACCATCCAGACGTAGCCTTATAGGCTGGCGCGACGACGTGTAAGCGGCTTGGATTTAGCTTCATGAGCGGTTGTGGTGGTATTCGACGGTTTGCACAAAGCTGGATTGAGCACTGGCGTAAACAAACGCTTGCTCGCCAAGCTGTGGGCGTGATATCCCTAAGAACAATCAAATTTGCGGCAAGCCCAAAATGGGCAAGTCTGCAGATCTGAGTTTCATGAAGAGTGGTTGAGGGACGAGCCCTGCGACGCCACGACAACCGGACGAGGTCTGTACCGGTGTCACCTCTCTCCTGGATGTTCCAGGGAACATGAGATTCGGGATACAGCCCCACGTACGATGTGGACCAGCAGTATGGCCGTCTAAACAGACTTCCACAGCGATTCCATTCGCTGTCCCCACTCTGAGAGCGTCGCCTTGGCCGTACCCGCTTCCATTCTGGAAGAGGAATTTGTATGTCATCTGCGTGTAGAACGCCGTATGAGCTTTACTCAAAGGAATCGGGCAAAAGCTACGGAAATCAGCCGCTTTCCATCTGCGATGAGTCGTTTACTCCGCTGGAAGTGAAGTACGATCTCGACGCCGTACGCGGTCAGATTACACGCAAGACTATCGAAGCCGGCCCCACAAATATGTGGCGCTACAGTTCACTCCTACCCATTCCTGAAGGATTTGAACCAGATTTGCCGGTGGGCTTCACACCCCTAGTTCGCGCTACGAATCTTGGCAAGCGAGTGGGTAGCACAAATCTCTATATCAAGAATGATGCCGTTTGCTTTCCAACGCTCTCGTTCAAGGACCGCGTGGTGGCCGTCGCACTTGCCAACGCCCGTGCTTTTGGATTCCAGGTCGTTGGTTGCTCCTCCACGGGCAACCTTGCCAATTCTGTTGCGGCGCAGGCTGCTCGCCTGGGACTTCAGGCCTGCATCCTCGTTCCAGCGGATCTGGAACCCGCAAAAATCCTAAATACACTGGTCTATGGTGCGCGACTGGTGCGTATCGACGGTAACTATGATCATGTCAATCGCCTCTGCTCCCTGATCGCGGACCAGTACAATTGGGGCTTCGTGAATGTAAACCTTCGTCCCTACTACGCGGAAGGTTCGAAGTCGGTGGGCTTCGAGATCGCTGAACAGCTTGGCTGGCGTTTGCCGGATAACGTCGTCGTACCGATGGCGGGCGGCTCGCTGATTCGCAAAATCAAGAAGGCATTCGATGAGTTGATCTACCTTGGACTTGTTGAAGCAAAGAAGGTTCGCTTCTTCGGGGCCCAGGCAACAGGTTGTTCCCCGATTTCACAAGCGGTCAAGGCGAATACGGAAACGATCACGCCGCAGCGACCCAACACGATTGCTCGTTCACTCGCGATTGGGAATCCGGCAGATGGACCGTTTGCGTCCCGTATGATTCGCGATGTCGGCGGGTGGGCCGAGGACGTGTCGGACCTCGAAGTTGTCGCCGGGATTCAGGAACTCGCCGAAACCGAAGGAATTTTCACTGAGACAGCTGGTGGCGTTACGACTGCGGTTACAGCCCGCTTGCTCGCACAGGGACATATTGGCGCAAGTGAGACAACAGTTTGTTGCATTACGGGCAATGGCTTGAAGACGCTGGACTGCCTTCACGACAGATTTGAGGTGGGCCGTGCCGTACGTCCGCGCTTGGCTGATTTTGAGGTGTACCTTGCCGAGCTGGAGAGCATTACGCCCTTGCCAACGCAGGTTGCAGCAGAACCGGAGCTTGTCCCGGCTGATTAGTTAACACATCTGAGTTGCTTTCTTTCTTGCCGCCAGAAGGCTGCCGTTTGGCAATTTGCCGATGCGTAACGGGCAGTTTGAACCACAAAGGAGATTTAGCTTGTCGATTCGCGTTATGCTTCCTGCTGCTTTCGCTCGTCACACAGACGGTACGAAGCAGGTAGAGTCTGCTGCCACGACGTTGCCCGTCCTGGTAGAGGATCTTGGCCTCAAGTTTCCCCAACTTGGTACTCACATCAAAGATGAGGACGGCAAGCTGAGAAAATTCATCAATGTCTACGTGAATGACGAGGACATTCGTTTTTTAGGCGGCGACACGTACGAGTTTCAGGACCGTGATGAGGTCATGTTCATCCCTTCGATTGCAGGCGGTTACTGACCGGCGTACGAAATTTCGCCGGAATACAACGCACGGATTCCTACACATCTCCTATGGCATGAATATTCTGGAGAGTGAGCTCTCTGGAAGTTGCATCAACTCCCGGAGGACTTCCATGTTTCTCGTGATCGGCATCATTCTTCTCGTGCTCTGGATTGGCGGCTTCGTCGTATTCCACGTTTCGGCGTTTGCCATCCACATTCTGCTCATCCTCGCAGTTATCTCGATTGTGTTCAACTTCATAGGCGGAAGAAAGTCGGCTTAGTTTCAAAGCACGGCATAAAGAAAGGGCCGGCAAAGTGCCGGCCCTTCTATCTATGTGGTGAGATCTACTACTGGTGCGCTGGAGTAGTGGGTGCGGGTCGACCGGCTGGCGGAGGCATCGGCGTCACTGCCGTCTCCAAAACCGCAGGCGTTTCTTCCACTAACTCTGGAAGCTTTCCATCGAGCGCAATCTCCAGAACCTCGTCCATTTGCTCAACAAAGTGCAATTTCATGCTGTCTTTAATCAGCTGCGGTAGATCCGAGTAGTCTTTGCGATTTTCTGAGGGCAGGACAGCTTCGAAAATTCCTGCACGGTGCGCAGCAAGTAACTTCTCTTTCAGGCCGCCGATTGGTAACACCTTGCCACGGAGTGTGATTTCGCCCGTCATCGCTATATCGCGACGGACAGCGATTTTGGTCAATGCACTGGTCAGAGCAGTCGCAAGGGTGATGCCGGCAGACGGACCATCTTTTGGAATTGCCCCTTCAGGAACATGCACATGAATATCAAGCTTGCTGTAAAACTCCTTTGGCAAGCCAAGATGGTGTGCACGTGAACGGACATAACTCAGCGCGGCCTGCGCACTCTCCTGCATGACATCGCCAAGCTGGCCGGTGATGGTCAATTTTCCTTTACCATCCAGTACCTGCACCTCGATCTGCAGAATACTGCCTCCAACTTCGGTCCACGCGAGACCCGTTACCAAGCCTATTTCGCTCTTCTCCTGCACTTGTGAATCGCGGAACTTGAGGACACCCAGAAAATCTTCCAGGTTTGCCGCAGTCACCGTTTCCTTCTCGTGCTTGCCGTCCTTCTTGTTTGCCTCTTTAACCACGCGTCGAACGACCTTACGGCAGACATTCCCAATTTCGCGCTCCAGATTGCGTACCCCAGCCTCGCGCGTATAGCCACGGATAATCGACTTCAGGCCCTCATCCGTCAAATCGATATTGTCCAGCGTCAGGCCAGTTCCTTCCAACTGCTTCTTTACAAGATACTGTTTAGCAATCTCGAGCTTCTCAACCTCGGTATAACCATGAAGGCGCAAGATCTCCATGCGATCCTGCAATGGACCGGGGATGGTGTGCAGAACGTTCGCCGTTGCCACGAATAGAACCTGCGACAGGTCGTACTCCACATCAAGGTAGTGATCCGTAAAGGTCGAGTTCTGCTCTGGGTCTAGCACCTCGAGTAATGCCGCTGCAGGATCTCCGCGGAAGTCGGCTGCCATCTTGTCAATTTCATCCAGCATAATGACCGGATTCTTTGTTCCGGCCTTTTTCATCGATTGAATAATTTGACCAGGTAGGGACCCGATATAGGTACGACGATGGCCGCGAATCTCCGCTTCATCCCGAACCCCACCCAGCGACATGCGAACGAACTTTCGGCCTGTCGCCTTTGCGATACTCATGCCCAGAGAAGTCTTGCCGACTCCCGGCGGCCCGACGAAGCAAAGGATCGAACCTTTCGGATTTTTGACCAATTGCCGCACCGCAAGAAACTCGAGAATACGATCCTTAATCTTCTCCAAGCCATAATGATCTTCGTTCAGGATCTTTTCCGCATGCTCTATCGACCGAATGTCCTTCGATCGCTTCTTCCACGGCACTGCCAGCAACCAATCCAAGTAGTTCCGCGAAACTGTCGACTCGGCTGACATGGGAGGCATCGCCTCCAGCTTCTTCAATTCCTGGATGGCTTTGTCAAAGACGTCCTTTGGCATGCCAGCAGCTTCGATCTTCTTCTTGAGCTCATCCCACTCGCTCTTCTCACCTCGACCAAGCTCTTTCTGAATTGCTTTAATCTTTTCGTTGAGGTAGTACTCCTTCTGTGCACGCTCCATCTGCCGCTTTACGCGTGATTGGACGGTGCGATCCACATTGAGCTTCTCAATGGCGATGTCGAGGGTGTCGGCTATTTTCGACAATCTCTCCACGGGATCAAAAACGTCCAGGAGCGCCTGCTTTTCTTCGATAGAGAGCTGCAGGTTCGCCGCAATGGTATCAGCAAGCTTTGTTGCGTCATCGGTGCGAGCAGAAGCGACTACCGTCTCGTAGTTTAACGACTGCTGGAGCTTCAAATGCTGCTCGAAAAGTGTTTGCACTCGCTGCATCAGTTGTTCGACAGCAGGCGTCATTGTGAGTGAATTAGTGCCAGTACGAACTGTCGCCACAAAGAAACCATCTTCGTCGTTCAGTTCCAGCGTATGAGCGCGCTCCACACCCTCAACCAGCACCTTCACATTGCCGTCTGGCATGCGAACACTCTGCACGATATTGCCAATAACCCCCGTGGCATAGATGTCGTCGGCGCTCGGCTCATCGATCGATGCATCATGCTGGGTAGCAAGGAAGATTTTGCGATCACCCGTCAGGGCTTCTTCGAGCGCGCGTACGCTGCTTTCGCGGCCGACAACGAACGGCGTCATCATGTGCGGAAAGATCACCATCTCACGGATGGGCATCATGGGGAGCTTGTACACTTCGCCGTTAGGCTCTTTGATTGGCTTGGACATAATCTCCTCATTAGACGTCCGATTGCGCGCGAAAGGTGCGCGCTGCAGGGTGTCTCGTTCTCGCGATTGTAAACCTCAACGATAGGTCAAAACGGGTCTTGTACATAACACAAAAGCCGCACCCGACGTGGGTACGGCTTTATGGACCTCAGTTGCCAGACCGCGTTATCCGGCCTTTTCTAGCAGCATGGGCGGAATCACGATATTACGATTCTTCACCATTTCTGCTGTCACCTCTAATTCCTTGATCTTCTTGTTCGTAGGAATGGTGTACATCAGGTCGAGCATCAACTCTTCCAGGATCATGCGAAGACCACGTGCTCCCACCTTCCGCTGCAGAGCCTCGTGCGCAACTGCCTGCGCAGCATCCGGGGTGAACGTCACTTTTACGCCTTCGTACTCAAAAAGCTTGGCATACTGCTTCAGGATGGCGTTTCGTGGCCGCGTTAGAATGTCGATCAAGGCCGCTTCGTCCAATTCGTCCAGAATTCCCAAAACCGGTAGGCGACCGACGAACTCCGGAATCAAACCGTACTTCAGCAAATCCTGAGGTTCAGCCTGGCGAAGCAGTTCGGTGTCGCGCAACTGACGAATGGGCGTCACTTCTGCTTCCTTGTCGCCGGCCGTTACTTTAAACCCAAGTGCTTTTTTGCCTACCCGGCGGCCGATAACCTTTTCAAGCCCCACAAATGCGCCACCACAAATGAACAGGATGTTCGTCGTATCCACATTGGTAAATTCCTGGTGTGGGTGCTTACGGCCACCCTGTGGCGGCACAGAAGCAACAGTACCCTCTAGCAGCTTGAGGAGTGCCTGCTGTACACCTTCACCGCTGACGTCGCGCGTGATCGAGGGATTCTCGTCTTTGCGGCCGATCTTATCGATTTCGTCAATGTAAATGATGCCGCTTTGCGCCTTTGCCACGTCACCATCCGCCGCCTGCAGCAACTTCAGCAGAATGTTTTCGACATCCTCGCCAACGTAGCCGGCCTCCGTCAAGGTTGTCGCATCCACAATCGCAAAGGGCACATCCAGCATCTTCGCGAGGGTTTGAGCCATCAGGGTCTTGCCACTGCCGGTCGGTCCTACGAGCAGGATGTTTGACTTTGCAAGCTCCACATCATTGCCGCGGGTGCGGTTCATCTGGATCCGCTTGTAATGGTTATAGACAGCAACAGCCAGCTTCTTCTTGGTCTGGTCCTGCCCAATAACGTACTCATCCAAAAACGCCTTTACCTCGTGTGGTTTCGGCAAATGCGTTGGGGCGGCACCTGGCTGGGCCTCGCTGCGATCGTCATCCAGAATGGAATTGCAAACGGCGACACATTCATCGCAGATGTACGCACGAGGGTAGTCCGAAGGCGAAGAAATGAGCTTCGCAACGGCCTCCTGCGTCTTGTGGCAAAAAGAACAGCGCAAAGAATCGTCGGGACTCTTGGTCGTCTTCATAGTCAGGAACAGCTCCTACGGCCACAGCATGAACATCCGCGTGCCCTCTAGAGTCTACACCGCAAGCTCGCGAACATGGCACTCACTGGCTGTGATGGCGCGACTCAGCGGAAAAGCTGTCCGCACGGCCGATTTGGGCACCTTGACGACAAGCCCAGAAGGCGAAGCGAAGTTTTCACCATCGATAGCACGGCACACCTTCCCGATGGTATACATCCGTTGCTGTGACGCAAGTAAAACGTACGCTAGTGCAAACTCGCCGGCGGACCCGGGGGCGAGCAAGGCCGTCTCGGTTCCCAACTTCGGCAAAGTCTCTGGCACTGACTCCTAGGCTGGATTGACCTCCAGAATGGATCGGTGCAACTGTGTCGATCTGCACTTTAGCATCATCAACTGGGTGTCATACCTTTATGACTGCAACCCGGTGCCTTACCATGGCGCAATCCAAGACGCGCTGCTGGCTCATACGCCTCCACTGAAGCGGTATTGATGACGGTGGCACCCGGCTGCAGCAGCGGGAAGTTCAGTTGGTGATTGCGGTAGTGCGTACGGGGATCCCTGCATCCCAAATGGTATCCGGCACTGGTGCTTCGTAAGTATTTGGATATGCGGCCGAGAACCCACCGAGACGCCACCTCTGATCTCCATCAAAGAGGGCCAGCCGAAGCTGGCCCTTTCTGTGGCAAGCCGTTATTAGGCGCGCGGGCGGGTAATGATGTCGTCAATAATGCCGTAGTCCTTGGCCTGCTGAGCGCCCATGGTGAAGTCACGGTCGGTGTCTTTCTCCACCTGATTAAAGCTTTGTCCAGTGTGGTCCGCCATGATGCGGTTCATGCGCTCGCGCAGCCGCAGGATTTCACGAGCATGGATGTCGATCTCCGTCGCCTGACCTTGAATACCACCGCCCATAATCAGCGGCTGGTGAATCAAAATGCGAGAGTTTGGCAGAGCAAATCGCTTGCCCTTTTTCCCAGCCATGAGCAAGAAGGCGCCCATACTTGCTGCCTGCCCGATACACAAGGTCGACACATCATTCTTGATGTATTGCATCGTGTCATAAATTGCCATGCCAGCCGAAACAGAGCCACCTGGCGAGTTGATGTAAAGCTGCACATCCTTTTCCGGATCTTCGCCTGAGAGAAAGAGCAACTGCGCAATGATGACATTGGCTACGTTGTCGTCGATCGGCGTTCCTAGAAAGATGATGTTGTCACGCAGCAGTCGGCTGTAGATGTCGTAAGAACGTTCACCTCGGCTCGTCTGCTCGAGCACCATTGGAATCAGACCCATATTCTTTTCTCCCGTGCTCTTTAGTTCACGTAGTAGTCGCTACCATGTTCTGCATATCAACTTCGCCGAAGGCTCTGTTACATCATCTTCTCGTACACCATGGTGGCAGTCTGCTCGCGGCGCATCTGGTCCCGCATGCGCTGTAGGCTACCGTCGTTTTGCATGCGATCCCGCAATTGTTCGTACGGCTGCCGGTTTTGCATGGCAGCCATCATAAGTTCACGTTGTAGATCTTCCTCGTTCACCCTAATATCGGCTTTAGCGGCAATGGCGTCCAGCAGCAGCGACGCCTTTACCTCTTTCAGTGCCTCATCGCGTTGCGCTTCACGCAGTCGAATAAAGTCCAGTCTGCGCATCTGCTCTTCCGTCATGCCCTGCTGCGCGAGTGCACGTAGACCACGGTCAAGACGGACATCAATCTGCTGCTGCACAAAACTCTCCGGCACCGGGAATTGAAATCTCTCGACCAGCGCGTCGACCAGCTTACCTTTCGACTCCTGTTCAAGGCCCTGCTTTTTCCGATTGGCCGCTCCTTCTCTCAGATTGCTCTCAAAAGCCTCCCAACTCTCAAAGTCGCCCAACTGCTTGGCGAACTCTTCATTCCGCTCGGGGAAGGTCTTCTTCTTCATTGCCTGTACGGTCACGTCGTAAGTAACGGTCTGGCCAGCAAGACGCGGGTCGCCAAACTCTTTCGGATAGTCGACTTCGACCGTAAATTCGTCGTTGGCTTTTCTACCGCGAAGAGCTTCCGTAAAAGCTGGAAGCGTGTTCTTACCTCCAACTTCTACCAGTACATCATCACCTTGCACGTCATTAGTTCGTTCTTCGATGGTGGGGTCAGGCTCTCCGCCATCCGTCTCGCGTCGCTTGCCGACAAACCTGATTTCGGCCCAATCGCCGTCCTGCAAGGGGCGGTCATCTTCAATTGGCTCAACCGTACCGTGGCTTTCCAGCACGCGATCAAGCTCAGCCTGGTACTCCAAATCGTCTACATCGACGTTTGGCTTCTCCACCGTGACGCCTTCATACCCCTCCACGTCAATAACCGGGGCAATCTCAAATTCAGCGCGGAAGCGCAGCGGCTGACCATCAAACAGGTTCAATTCAGTGATTTGCGGCTGGGAGATCGGAGTCAGACCCTGCTCTTCCACCGCAGCGCGAAATCGATCCTGCACGAGCGAGTCCATCACGTCCTGACGCAGTTCCTTTGCGAAACGGCTACGGATCAGGCTCTCAGGCACCTTGCCCGCACGAAAGCCGGGAATGCGTGCCTGCTTTTGAAAGCGCTTGATTCCATTCGCATACGACTTGGTCACAACGTCGGCCGGCACCTCAATGGCAACCTCCCGCTTCAGTTCGGGATTCATGCTGGGCGCTTGGCTATGCGTGTGACCGCTGTGATCATGGGAGGATTCCGCAGTCTGCAATTCTGTGGAAGGGGTCTCGGACGCTGCGGCCGGCGCCGTGCTCTCGTCTACTGCCAATGCTTCGTCTGTCAAGATTTTGCCTTTTTCTTAGGAGCTTTAACCGAAGCGGTGCGCCACACGTGCGCGGGTCAACGGACTTCTCCCATGGTACGAAGCACGACGAGCGGGGTCAAACAGCAGCGCGCGGCGAAACCGCGCAAGTGCACGACAAAGAGCGTCCGGCTTGCCTGTCGAGTTCTGCCACGCACGATACTTTCGTGCTCTAGCAACGTTTCAGTTAGGTCCACTATCATTCCAGATTGTGCATAAGGATCTGCATGGCCGAAGCAGTTCCATGGGCGCGCCTTGTTGATCGACGGCTCTGGCATCACGAGGTGCAGCACAGCCTACTCCGCCCACCTGTCAAGCGATTCGTCGGCCATCGCCGATCTCTCGCTGCAGCGTGCACTGAGGGCGTTGGCGGTCGCTCCGGGACCTGTCACCCTGGGCCTACATATCAGCGGGCCACGAAAGGTGCTCAATCTCCACCGGACTTTGCGGTTCATACGACACCGCAATCGATCCTTCGGCACTGAGCTTGCACTTTACCTCGCATGCCACCGCTGAGTACTCTCGCCACCAGACCCGTCCATCGCACGCCTCCTAGCAGTAAAGCTGCAAAGTCCGTCGATCCTCGGAATCGCGATAACATTGAATTGCAAGCATGCGCCCCAGCTCCAGGTCTTCGATCGGTGATCTTCTCAACATTGTCTCGAACCAGGTGATTGCATGTGAACGCTGCCCTCGGCTGCGCAACTACTGCACAGCGCTGGGCGAGACGAAGCGGCGAGCCTACATGGATTGGGACTACTGGGCAAAACCGGTGCCCGGCTTTGGTGACCCTGCCGCGCGAGTGCTGATTATCGGCCTTGCACCCGGAGCTCATGGAGCGAACCGCACCGGTCGTCCATTTACCGGCGACGGCGCTGGCAATTTTATGTACCCGGTTCTGTATGACACAGGTTTCGCGACGCAGCCGACTGCAACGTCGCGGGCGGACGGAATGCGTCTGCGGGGCGCACGCATCTGTTCCATTTGTCGCTGTGCACCGCCCGCAGACAAGCCCACTCCAGAGGAGATTCGCAATTGCTCCATCCACCTGTCAGCAGAAATCAAGGCTCTGCGCCGTGTGCGCGTCGTTGTTGCCCTGGGCCGTATCGCGTTCGATAACTACCTAAACTACTTGATTCGCGAAGGACAGATCGATTCGCGGCGCCATTTTCTGTTTGGTCACGGTGCTGAGTACACGATGCCGGATGCAACGTCGTTGCTTGCCAGTTATCATCCGTCCCTGCGCAATACCAACACCGGACGCCTTGATCGTTCGATGTTTACGAAGATTTTCGTTCGAGCAAGAGAATTGGCCGGACTTGATGGATGCTAGCGCGGCAATATGGCAAGCAAGTGCCGCAGCGCAAGGCCCCGATGGCTGTAGATCAATCGCTGTTCTGGTGTGGCTTGCGCCATCGTGCAGCCCAGCGCCGGCACATGAAATAGCGGATCATAGCCGAATCCACCAGAGCCCTCCGCATCGGTCAGTAATTCTCCCTCCAGCACGCCGGACGTGACGTGATGAACTTCGCCGTCACGAGCCAACGCAAGCGCGCAGTGATAACGGCAGATGCGGTTTGTTTCCTCCAGCGTGGCAAGCTGCAGTGCAGCATTGTTGCTGGCATCCACTCCTGTGGCCGTGTCCAATGCGCCAAGGTCCTCCGCAAAGCGTGCACTGCGCACGCCAGGCCGCCCCTCAAGTGCGTTCACTTCCAAACCGCTGTCGTCCGCCAAAACCCACTGGCCAGGCGCCTTGGTCGAGTAGAAGACAGCTTTTAGGCGAGCATTCGCTTCAAAAGTCCCACCGTCCTCTACGGGGATAGGAAAATTTTCCAGCTTCGGAAGAGGCTCTAATTGAATGTCGCTCGCCGCCTGCTCGCCGGCAAAGCGGAAGTCGCGCAGCTTTCCCACGTTTGTTGTCGCAACATAAATCGTTACCATCGTCGCTTCCTGCCTAACGGTGTCTGTCAAATGGCGACATGCTCAGCTTGGTTTGGGACCAGACTATGCGTCTACAGATCTGCCCAAGAGAAGACTGTCTCGACCATCAAGTTACTGAATCAGCGAATCGGACCTTTATCATCATTCATTGATGACGATGGCATGAAGCGGAGCAGGAATCAACGGTACTGTCCGACATGACTACGGCTTCGGCGAAACTTGCCGGTCAAAAACGGCTGCCGCGTGCGATCGCTGGGAAGAGCGACGGGTAATGTGATCCGTGACGCATGAGCTGTTCAATGGTGGCCGTAGACTGAATACCGCCACGCGCGCCGGGTGCGGTACAGTTAAGCGCTGCCGCGGCACACGCAAAATCCAGCTGCCGCGACAACGGCCAGTCCTGCAATAAACCGTAGATAAAGGCCGCGTGAAACAGGTCGCCAGCGCCCGTGGTATCCACCACAGGAACGTGGTATGCCGGGGTGTAATGCAGCAAGCGGCCATCCCACGCGAGCACTCCATCGGCCCCCAAGGTTGCTGCTGTTAGGCGACAGCCGTAGCGATGATGCATGGCTTTCAGAGCTGTTTCAAGATCGTCCTCACCGGTAAGGCGCGTCGGAAAATCGCGGCTTACGATGAGATAGTCGATCAGCGGCAGTAAATGATCGACGCCAGGATACAGCTCGTCCAGGTCTGCAATCACGGGTATGCCGGCGTCGCGCGCCCAGGTAGCGGCAAGGGTTGCCGTCGCCGTGTCAAAACCATCCAGATGCAGCGCACGAGCGTTGGTAATCCAGCTTCTTTGTAACTCGCTTGGCTGTAAGGCTAAACGGCTGTCCCGTTTCAAAAGCACCGTGCGCTCTCCGCTGCCGTCCACCAGGATGATGGACTGAGCGCTCGGACAACCTGAAGCCGTCAGCACCTGCGATTCGACCCCGGTAAGATCAAACGCCGTGTGGTGCAAGGTTGCTGCGGTGTCGTCACCCAGCTTACCGACATAGCGCGTCCGCAGCCCCCATCCCTGGCAGGCGACAATGGCCGTGGCAGTTTGCCCGCCGGGCAGTATGGACACATCTTCAAACTCGACCTTGCTGCCGATTACAGGAAAGCGGGCAAGGCGAATGAGAGTATCGGTTGCGTTCAGCCCGACCCCGACCACGTCAACAATGGATTGGTTCACCATTCGTGTGATTATCACGTTCTTTGAGGGAGGCAGGCAAGTTTCAGCGTTACCGATACCGTCCTTTAGCTACTTCTTCTAAGTACCCGTGCGGAGCTTCTTCTTCCTCTAAGTAGCAAGGCATGTGCGATCAACGCGGGTTTCGTTCAGACGCTTGAGGGGCTATGCTGGCAGATGGTACTCGGCTTCAAGAAACTTCCTCGTACCTATTAAATGGAGAGCAGGACAAAGCATGAGCGGAACAAATGCTACGCCTAGCGCGGCAGAAATCAAGCCTGCCGAAGGCAAACTCGGCATCATGATTCCCGGCATGGGAGCCGTCGCAACCACGCTGATCGCCGGTGTCGAAGCAGTGCGCCGCGGCATGGCGAAACCGATCGGGTCCATGACGCAGATGGGCACCATTCGTCTGGGCATGCGCACCGACGACCGTACGCCTAGGATCAAGGACTTTGCACCGATTGCGCAATTAGACGACTTGGTGTTTACCGGATGGGACATCTTCGGCGGTAACCTGTATGACGCAGCAAAGACCGCGCAGGTTCTGGATCGTGACCAACTCGCAGAGATCAAGCCTTATCTGGAAAGCATCGAGCCAATGCCTGCAGTTTTCGACCAGCATTATGTAAAGCGGCTGGAAGGCAAAAAGATCAAGACAGGCAAAAACAGATGCGACTTGGCGAATCAGATTCGCAACGACATCGCCGACTTCAAAACAAAGACAGACCGGCAAGTGATGATCTGGTGCGGATCCACGGAGATTTTTCTTGAACAGACTGCAGTCCACCAAACACTTGCCGCTTTTGAGAAAGGTCTCGTAGAGGACGATCCGTCCATTTCTCCTTCCATGCTCTACGCGTGGGCGTGTCTCAAGGAAGGAATCCCTTTTGCCAATGGTGCACCCAATCTCACTGTCGATATTCCCGCCTTGCGTGAGCTCTCAAAGCAGATGGGTGCTCCAATTTGCGGCAAGGACTTTAAAACGGGTCAGACCTTCATCAAGACTGTACTTGCACCTGCGTTCAAAGCACGGCATCTGGGCCTTAGTGGCTGGTATTCCACCAACATCTTGGGGAACCGCGATGGAGAAGTGCTGGACGATCCGGAGAGCTTCAAGACAAAGGAAGAGTCGAAACTCGGCGTGTTGGACTATATCCTGCAACCGGACAAGCATCCCGATCTCTATAAGGAGATCTTCCACAAAGTACGGATCAATTACTATCCGCCGCGCGGCGATAACAAGGAAGGTTGGGATAACATCGATTTGTTCGGCTGGCTTGGTTATCCGATGCAGCTAAAAGTGGATTTCCTCTGCCGCGACTCCATCCTTGCAGCACCGCTGGCGCTCGATCTCTGTCTCTACCTTGACCTCGCCGCACGTACGCCGTCTTTGAAGCATCTTGGTATTCAGGAGTGGCTAAGTTTTTATTTCAAAGCTCCGGACAGTGCACCCGGAGTCTATCCGGAGCACGACCTCTTTATTCAATCCATGAAACTCAAGAATACCCTTCGGCACATCATGGGAGAAGATTTAGTGACGCACCTCGGCCTTGATTACTACAACGACTAAGTAAAGCCCAGATATACAAGAAGAGGCCACCATGTCTGGTGGCCTCTTCTTTTTATAAAGCTCATGTAGAAGAGATTACGATGCGATCTTGACACGCTCGATCCGCAAAGTGTCTCCTTCGACGCGTTGCTAGAACATCTATGTTTCTTGCGCGACACTCTCCTGCAATCCCACCGAACTTCGTTCAACGCGTGCAAGTGTACTTGCAAGTAAAGCCGTCCATCCAGTCTGATGACTCGCTCCCACACCACGGCCGGTATCTCCGCAAAAATTCGGAGAAGAGCAACAACTCACCCCACGCACCGTCCTTCATGTAGCGCTTTTCATTCCCATGGACGGGTCGCCGGCCATCTCCGTTTCTTCGCACAAGGGAGAGCATGCGTCGGTCAAGGTCCTTCACAATTTCAACAAAGCTTTTGCGTTGCCCACTTCCTGTAGGATGCTCAACCGTCAAGGTTGAACCGAATGCGATGCTGTACTGCGCGATTGCATCACGGAGTAACTTGTTCATCGGAATCCAAACGGGACCGCGCCAGTTGCTGTTCCCTCCAAACAGAGCACTATCGCCTTCAGCCGGAAGGTATCGCACCTCATAGCTCATGCCGTTCAGTTCCAGCATGTAAGGATGCTCTTCGTGATGGCGGGAGAGTGATCGAATGCCAAAATCAGATAGAAATTCTTTTTCATCGAAGACGTGACCAAGCAGGGTCAGTAAGCGATCTTTGGGTACTAAGGAAAGTACTAAGTCACCTTGGTGCTCTGATTCAGCCGTCTCCGCCACCGCGATGTGGCGCGCGAGATTGGGTCGATGTTGCGTAAACCATGTAAGCCGGTCCTTGAATGACTTAAGCCGCTCTAACTTTTCCTGATGCAATACTGCGACACCAAAGAGTGGAATCAGGCCGACTAGTGATCGAATAGCGATTTGCCGTGTCTCACCAGTCGAAAGTACGAGTCGATCGAAGTAAAAGCCCGCATCGTCCTGCCACAGACCGCTCCCATCAGCATGGTTCAATGCGTCGACAATGGTGACATAGTGTTCAAGAAACTTCGAAGCAATGTCTTCATAAATGCTCCGAGTAAGTGCAAGCTCCAGAGCTATATTCAACATGGAGGCACAATAAAAGCCCATCCACGCCGTTCCATCAGCCTGCTGCAGTTGCACGCCATTGAGTGGCAGGGAACGATCAAATACCCCGATGTTGTCGAGTCCGAGAAAGCCTCCGCCAAAGAGGTTGCGTCCCTCTGCGTCTTGTCGGTTGACCCACCAAGTGAAGTTAAGAAGCAGTTTTTGAAAGCATCGCTCCAGAAAATCCGTGTCGCCGTTGCCGCCATGATTTGCAGCGTCGATCCGATATACCTCCAATGCCGCCCAGGCGTGCACCGGTGGATTTACATCATTAAATGAGAACTCATAAGCGGGTACCTGCCCGTTGGGGTGCATGTACCACTCTCGCAGGAGCAGCGTTAATTGATGTTTGGCGTAGGCGGGATCTATGTCCGCCATCGGTATCATATGGAATGCCGTGTCCCATGCGGCGAACCATGGATATTCCCACTTATCCGGAACGGAGAGGACGTCGCGGCAGAACATGTGGCGCCAGTTCTTATTGCGACCGTTGAGTCTGGCCTCCGGGGGATGCGGTTGTGCAGGATCACCTTGCAACCAACGGTCGGAGACATAGTAATAAAACTGTTTGGACCAGAGCAGGCCGGCATATGCCTGCCGAGCGATTGATCGGTCGTCGTCGGAAAGGGTCTTCGGCAATCTCCTGGAGTAGAAATCATCAGCTTCTTCAATGCGCTTCGCGAAACACTGATCGGCATCCAATATGCTCAAGTCTTCAGTCGGACCAGTGTCTGTACGCACCAGTCTCAAATGTAGGACCTCAGTGCCTGAAGCCGGAATCACCAGAGATTGAACAAAGGCCGCTTTTGTTCCCTTGTCCTTTGTATCAACGGCATTGCTTTCATGGTGGACCAGGTAGCGGTTAAAGGCATCCTTGGTAAATTTGTCGTCAAGCTGATCCGAACCGTCGAGCCTTGCGAAGTTGGTTTTATTTTCCGTGATCAAAAGGGCAGGTGGCATTGCCCAATCACCCAACATCTGAAAGTGGAACTTTCCTGCGGTTGCATGATCAACATCAACGCTTGGCATACCCTCGTCGTTCTGACGACAAAGTGAGGGCGGGTTCTCCTGCAGTCCATCAGCAGCGCCCCAGGACCAATTGTTCCGGATAGTCAGAGTGGGAAGCACCCACAATGGCGCCGCTTCTGGACCACGGTTGGTCATGGTTAAACGAATCAGAGTATCTTCCACGGCATACTTGGCATACTCCACCTGAATGTCGAAGTAGCGCTGCTCGTTGAAAAGACCGGTGTCGATCAGCTCATACTCTGAATCACTGAAGCCACGTTCCGCGTTGGTGCGGCGAAGATCCTCGTACGGGAACGCGCGTTGGGGGTAGAGATAGAGCGCCTTTGCGTAAGATCCGGACGGTAAACCATCCTGGTAGTAATACTGCTCTTTAACGTCCTCGCCATGATTTCCCTCTGGGTTGGTAAGGCCGAACAGACGTTCCTTTAGGCTGGAATCTTGTCCGTTCCAGAGGGAGGTCGCATAGCAGAGTCGGCATTCACGATCGGTCCAGCCCAGCAGTCCATCTTCTCCCCAGCGATAAGCGCGATAGCTCGCCATCTCATACGGAAAGGAAGCCCAGCAATCGCCGTCTTCCGAGTAGTCTTCACGCACCGTTCCCCATTGCCGCTCGGGAAGATATGTGCCCCATCGTTGCCAATTCTCTTGATGCTCGAACCCGCGCTGGAGTCTTTGCTCTTCAAGCCGGCTGCCTGGGTAGGAAGATGGGTCTTCGGTCGTCGAAAGCAAGTAAACGTCTCCCTGTATTTGCCCGACCAAGCCATACCCTTCCTGCGACAGGTTGAGAATGGACTTCTAAAATTTACTAAAGGCCGGCATACCAGTCGTATCCCAGCTTGGTCCAGTAGTCGTCAGGCTTTGTATCGGTATAGGCGATCAAACCGATTCGTTTGATCTGTTTGTATCCGTACTTAGTGGGCATATGAAGGCGTAATGGGGCGCCGTGATTCTGCGTCAAGGGAGCGCCCATCATTTCTGTCACAAGCAGCGTTTGTGGGTGCCGCATCACCTGCATGTCATAGCCGGTGTAGTAATCGCCGTCCGGCGTTTCCATATAAACGTACTTGGGTTCTTTGCCATCGATCAGTGCAGGCGGATAAAGCTCGAGAAAATCTGCCATGCGCACGCCTGCCCAGTGGACAATCTGACTCCAACCCTCGATGCACTTGAACTGTGTTACGAGTTCAACACGCGGCAACCGGGTGATATCAGGGAGTTGTAGCAACAAGCCAGGTGTGTGCGGCGGCAGTGTCGAGTCACTCTCCCCGGCTTCTTCCATGCCGCGCGCCTTTCGACCCGTGTGGTTATCATCCTCGTCATCGTCGTCGGTGTCACCACCAGCTTCCTTCTTCATGGCCTGCTGAAGCATGGCCGCTGGCGCCATCTTTGTAGAAGACATGATCTTGGGATCACCCTTGCCGGACGCCATTTTCGCGTCGCCACGCGCTGCACCCTGGCCAGCATTCTTCTCGTTGTCCGGCGGCGTGTTGGGCGGAGCCTGTCCACTTGCTGGCGGCGTTCCACCATTTGCAGGCGCTGCGCCACCAGCTTCCTTGCTCGGATCGACTTTGGTATCGTGGCCCTTGTCTTCGTTTGCTGGGGGTGCCTTGTACTGGTACATCCATTCCGTGACATCCGGCACAAAACGAGGGTGTTGTGCCGCGTTCTTCATCCCCACTAACTGCAAACGCCAGCTTTCCAGCACAACGTCCTTCTTAAGTCCGTAGATGCCGTTAATCCGTAGCGTTTCCGCACGACTTAGAGGGTAGGTCGGAGCTAGTGGTTCATTGCGGAAAACCGCCCGAGACACAGAGGCATTGAACTTGTAAGCATCCTCAAGCGGCACCGGTTGCATGTTGTCACTCGGTGCGACGTTCAGATAATAGTAGGCGCCAATGCCAGCCGCAGTGGCTGCTGCTGCTCCCAGAAAAGAGCGCCGCGTATGCTGCCGTGAAGCTGCAAGCACCAGTGCATCCGCAGCTTCACGCTTCTGTTCTACATCAGTTTCAGACTCAGCAGGTGAAGTATTGGGCAATGGAGGGATCGGCTGATCTAACTTACCCCGCGGCTCCTTCGTATCCGTTCGCTGAGGGAATTTGCCCGCGGAAAATTCCTCTTGACGTCGTTGTGCTTCGTCTGAGGCCTGACTACGAGAGCCTTCTTGGGTCCGAGAACCTGCGCCAACAGCCATCTGATTCGGCGACCCAACCGCATCTTCGGTCCGCTCGGCAGCGCCCTTGTCCCCGCCATTTCTGCGGCTATGCTCGTCTGGCTCAATCATTTCCAGCTTTTCCTTTCCTCTTCCAGTGAGGGAGCTTCCACTCGCTGAATCTCAAATCCACTCACCATGGAACGAAAGTTATTCCAGCCCGCCATCATCACCTGCACAACGTGGATTACAAAAAATCCAAGAAACGCAATCGTCAACCAGAAGTGCAGCCACCGTGCCATCTCATAGCCGCCCAGCATCGTGGTCAGCCAGTGCACGCTTGTCGGCTTCCAGATTGCCAGCCCAGTAAGCAGCATTCCCGCTCCCATCACAATGACGGAACTGTAGGCGATGCGCTGAGCACCGTTGTACTTGGTCTGCTCGGGCAGGCCCTTGCGCAAGTGCAGGTCTACAAGCGTCACCTGAATGGCGTCTTTTAGGCTGCGTTTCTGTGGAATCATGAAACGCCATTCTCCGGAGAGCGCCAGATATAACACATAGGCGATACCATTGAAACCAAAAATCCATAAGAAGAACGAGTGGTATCCCAGTCCCTGTGTCACGTGATAGGGAACATGCAGCAAATGGTAGAACCAGTCCGGAAACAACCAAAGCAGCGTGAATTTACCCACGCCAATGCGGTAAACACGATGAGCATGTCGGTAGGCATTATCAGAATCGTTCCAGTAAATGAGGAGACCGGTCCAGACCATCGTAAACAGCACGGGGAAGTTGATCCAATGCATCCAGCGAATTGCCAGCAGATGTTTGCGCTCTATCCGGATGGTGGCGTCGCCTGCAGTCAACCCTGCTTCATTTGTCTGGTGCTGTTCCATGTCGCTGCTCCTGCTCCACGCGCCCACAGACCGCCACATTTCAGAGCAGCTGTATTGTAGCGATGAGCAGAGATAAGACTTCTCAAAACCTTAGAAGGTGACAAAATTTGTGGGCTCCGTCAGGTTCGTTCTGCCTGTGCTGTCACTTTGCTAAGGGTCTCCGCATCCGAACCTTATCGTGTCAATGAGCCAAACCAACACATTGGGAGCCAGTCACCAGGACGCCTCGGTTGATGATTAGTCAGAAATTTGCACCTCGGGACGAAGGCGAACTGATTCGGCGTATCTGCGCTGGCGAGAAAGAGCAGTTCTTTGATCTCGTGCAGCCGTACCAGCGTGCCGTCTATTCCACTGCTTTCGGCGTGCTCGGCAGTCACGCCGACGCTGAAGACGTTGCGCAGGAAGTCTTCCTAAAGGCGCTGCGGGGCCTGGGCGGATTTCGCGCGGAAGCAAAGTTCAGCACCTGGCTGATTCAGATTGCATTCAATGAAGCCCGCATGTTTCTGCGCCGCAGCCGCAGAAAGCAATATCAGTCCCTGGATGAGGGGCAGGATACGCCTGAGGGCGATTTCATTCCGAGGGATTTTGCAGACTGGCGGGAAATCCCCAGCGAGGCTTTGGCACGGAAGGAGCTGCGACAAACGCTTATGCGCGCTGTTGCAGGCATGAAAACCATCTATCGCGAAGTCCTCGTCTTGAGGGACGTGAGGCAGATGAGTGTGCGTGAGACTGCTGCATTGCTCGGCGTCTCTCAGGAGGTGGTCAAAACGCGACTTCTGCGCGCCAGGCTGCGACTTCGCGAAGCGCTGGCTCCTGGATATGACGGAAACTGGACGCATGAAGCCCGAGAGTACAAGAAGGTAAGACCGTGGTAAGCGGCATACAAGGTGTACACAAGAAGGAGACCGCAATGATTGTTGTCGAATTGAGTTGCGTTGAGGCGTGGCTTGCGATATCGGAAATGATTGATGGCATGCTCGAGCCAGAGATGCAGGCGCGCATGAGCTTGCACCTAGCCCACTGCGCTCACTGTACGGCCGTCTACGACGGAACCAGCAATGCCGTTCGGCTGATTGGCGACGAACGTGCCTTTGAACTACCGCAGGGCTTTGCCGAGCGTCTCTTTCAGCGGCTCTCGCTGGAATTCTGCGCAGGTTGAAATACTTTCGCCACTTATCGGACTCATGGTGCCTGCGCAGAGTTCCGCGACCACATCCTCCGCCAGCATGGGCACTTGATCCTTGTTGTCGATAATCAACTGAAGATGCCATTCACCGTTCATGCTCTTTCGCCATACATGGACAAAGCGGCTTCGTCGCGAGCAGACGCGAGACTCGGCATCCGCTTGGATGGTGAGACTGTGCCAGCCGTAAGTGATGGCGACGGTGCCGTGCTGTTCGATGGCGGCTATGACAGGCGTCCAGGTGACCTGGCCGTCGGCAAAAAGCTTCTGCAACCGCTTGCGTCTGACCTCAAGCGCCTCTTCGCGCCCGAGGCTCGGAAAGCCATCCGCAAGATCCCCTAATCCCTTCGCATAAACAGCCATAATTCGCTCAATGTCGCTTGTGCGGTAGCCTTCGCGCATTTCCGCGTAGCCCGCATTAATGGCATAGCGATCGTCTCGTGTTTTCTTTGCCACAGCACCTCCTTCCTGAGATAGACGCTCAGGCGCTTTGAGAATTTTGCTGACGCTTAGGCTCCTGTAGTCAGACGATGTCGAACACGGGACGAAAGCATTTACGCGAGCGACTCCGCTTTGTACGCAATCAATGCCGGCGATACAGCACTGCTGCGCCTGTCACCAAAGCCTGGGCGCACACTCTCACTCTTTGTCGCTTCTACTCAGTGACCCTCGTGAGGCACCTCATGCGTCATTCCATTCAGACCCTTGTTTCCACAGCTGTTCTTGCCCTGATCTGCGGCCCGCTTCCAAACTTGCTTGCGCAGAAACAGCTGCCAGCAAATCTCTCCCATCCCGATTCCGCCGTGCTGGTAGAGCTTTTCACTTCCGAAGGTTGCTCCAGCTGCCCCCCAGCGGATGCCCTGCTCCGACAGCTTGACGGGACTCACACCGCCACCGGTCAACTGGTCGTCGGCATCAGCGAGCATGTCACTTACTGGAATAGCCTGGGCTGGTCCGATCCCTTCTCGACCGAAGCCTACACGGAACGGCAAAACGCCTATGGCGGCCGGTTTAATTTGGATAGTGTCTACACGCCGCAGATGGTCGTGAATGGCAGTGAGCAATTTGTCGGCAGCGATCGTGCTGCGTTGGTGCAGGCCTTCCGTCAGGAGAGCAATCGCCCACAGATGAATCTTCACATCGACTCCTCCTCCTGGAACAGCTCCAAGCTGCACGTCACTTTCACCCATGGTGCTGTGCCCGGAATCGCCACGCTCAACGTCTATGCCGTTCTGGCCGACGACCTGGACCGCTCCAGCGTGCTGCGCGGCGAGAACTCTGGCCGCACGCTTCAACACGCTTCCGTTGCCCGCGTCCTGACGCAAGTGGCCAAGGTTCAGGCAGAAGGCCAAACAACGGTCGACATCCCTGTTCCGCCCAACTTCGTTCTGGGCAAAGGCGGTCATCACCTGATTTTGTTCGCGCAGGCGGAGCATTACGGGCCTGTGCTTGGGACAGCCGTCCGGCCGCTGTGAATCCATCTCCCAGCACCGACATGGACGTTTTATAGCCCGACAGCATGTCATCACCCGGATAAGCACAGCCATGGTGGCTACTAAGCGGTGCAGTCGGCCACTTGATCAACTGCTCACCTTTGCAGTACGCCGGCAAGGCAAGCACACTTTCGTATTATGCTTCGTGTTGGGAGCGACCGGTGACACTCCTCCGTCTAAGCTGTTGTCAGCTGTGAACATGATCCCCTATGCAGGTCGATCCTCAGGCTTCGGTCGCTGCGTGACGCCGCCATGCCGACCTTAATACACTGAGCGCACCTGCCTTTCCACAGTTTTTGGCCGCCAAATATGGACGATTACACTGTCGTGCGAGCATCAAATGCTCTTTCTGACTTGCAGAGGGTAAGTGCTGTGTTTTGCCACGATGCTGGCCCCTTTTCAGCGTGCCTGATGAAACGCCGGAACTAGCACAGTCCAGGCACTAGGTCGATTTTCCTGCCCCACTCGCAGCGGCATCGACTCCCTGAGGGCAAAAGTCGCTCAATGGAGATACCATGCGTTTGGAGAACGTATGACCAAGCGCTGTCTGCTCCTTCTCGCCCTTTTTCTCGCGTCTGCCGCAACTCGTGCGCAAGGAACGCCGCATCCCATCCGTGTCGCGATCGTTGGTCTGGTTCACGGTCATGTGCAGGGGTTTCTTTCCGCTTTGCCAAACAACACCGATGCACAACTGGTTGCCATCGTTGAGCCGGATCAGCAGTTGTCTGCAAAGTATGCTGCCCGCTACAAGCTGCCAGCGGCCCTGTTCTATACCGACCTGGAACACATGCTGGCCCAGCAACGCCCCGATGCGGTGCTGGTTTACACCACAATTCTGGACCATCGCAGAGTCATTGAGGCTGCGGCGCGGCATGGTGTCTCATCCATGGTTGAGAAGCCCCTCTCGACGACGATGGAGGACGCGCTCGCCATCCGTGGAGCCGCCCGGCAATATCACGTGCAGGTGCTGGTCAACTACGAGACTACCTGGTACGCCAGCAATGCGGAGGTGCTTCGCGCCGTTCGCGAAAACAAGCTTGGGACGATTCGCAAGGTCGTTGTGCACGACGGTCATGAAGGTCCAAAGGAAATCGGTGTCGGTCCGGAATGGCTCCCCTGGCTTACCGATCCCGCGCAGAACGGCGCAGGTGCCCTGTTTGATTTTGGGTGCTACGGTGCCGACCTCATGACTGTCATGATGCATGGTAAAGCGCCGCTAACCGTTACCGCTGTCACTCAGACAGACAAGCCTGCCATCTATCCCCAGGTTGACGACGATGCCACAGTGATCCTCCGTTACCCCGGTGCTCAAACTGTCCTGATGCCCTCATGGAACTGGAGCTTTGCGCGTAAAGACATGGAAGTTTATGGCACGGAAGGCTCCATGGTCACGGTTGGCGCGGCAGACCTCCTCGTACGCCTGAAGGGTGAACCCAAACCGTCGGAGAGCACGGCGCCCGTGCTGCCGCAATCACAAAGTAACTCCCTCAGCTACCTGGCTGCAGTGTTGCGAGGCCAGGTGAAAGCCAGCGGCGATCTCTCCGCCCTCGACACCAATCTCGTTGTCATGCAAATTCTCGATGCAGCCCGGCAATCCGCGCAGACTGGCAAGACCGTCGTTCTCGCGCCCTTACCCAACTAGCGATGAACGAACACTCACCTCCGACAAGGTTGCTGGACAGACCTCCACTGAAAGGCATAAGGTTTTGTCCGTCGAAGACTTTTATTCCAATGATGAAAGGCCATGGATGCCTAACAGAAGAGATTTCCTGAGTGCTGCGACCAAGACTGCGGCACTCGCGGCAACATCGACATACCTGCAACCCTTGTACGCACAGGCCACAAAACCACGGCGCCGGTCTCCGAACGACAACATCAATCTTGCCCTGATCGGTGCGGGTATCCAGGGCCAGGGCGACACCAAGAATGCGTTGATGGTTCCTGGAGTAAAGCTCGTTGCCGTCGCCGATTGCTACGACGGTCGCCTTGCTCACGCCAAAGAGCTTTGGGGCAGTGACGTATTTACCACGCGCAATTACCAGGAAATCCTCAGCCGCCCCGATGTCGATGCGGTTCTAATTGCAACCCCGGATCATTGGCACAAGCAGGCCGCTGTCGACAGTGTGCGGGCCGGCAAAGACGTGTATTTGGAAAAACCAATGATCCACCTTTACAGCGATGGCCCCGCCATCATTGACGCTGCAAAGCAGAGCAATCGCATTCTCCAGGTCGGCAGCCAGCGCGTCAGCTCCATCGTATATGCCAAGGCAAAAGAACTGCTTGCCTCCGGTGCTATCGGCAAGCTGAACATGGTCACTGCGCGATGGGACCGTAACTCCTCGCTTGGCGCATGGAACTATTCCATCCCCCTCGACGCCTCGCCTGAAACCTGCGACTGGCCTGAGTTTCTAGGCTCCGCCCCTAAGATCCCCTTTTCCGCAGAGCGATTCTTCCAGTGGCGCAAGTGGAAAGACTATGGTTCCGGCGTCGCCGGTGACCTGTTCGTACACCTTTTCAGTGGCACTCACTACATTACCGGTGCCCATGGCCCCACCCGTGCCATGGCCACCGGCGGGTTGCGCTTTTGGAAAGACGGCCGTGATGCGAATGACGTTCTGCTTGCCTTGTTTGATTACCCCGAAGGTTTCAACCTCAGCCTTCGCGTGAACTTTGTCGATGGCGGGGAGGAGAGCGAAGGCTTTCTCTTTACCGGCTCTGAGGGTCTGATGGAAATTTCGGGCCAGACCAACAGCGTCACCGTAACGAGGACGCCGATTGCCACGGAGCCCGGCTACACCGTCTCTACTTTTACGGACAGCATGCAAAAAGCGTATGTAGAGCAATATCGTAAAAAATACCCCGTGCAGCATCCCACCGGTCCGCCGCCGCAGGACAACCTCTCCTTCCGCGCACCACCGGGTTACTCCGACAGCTATGACCACTTCCACAACTTCTTCGAATCAGTTCGCAGCCGCAAGCCTGTGGTAGAAGATGCAACCTTTGGCTTTCGCGCCTCTGGTGCCGCCCTGCTCAGCAATGTCAGCATTGAGCGTGACACTGTCGTTCATTGGAACCCCGAAACCATGCAGCTTGCCTGACTTCTCTCCAACTTGCGAGTACCCAAATGAAGATTAATCGCTTTCTCCTGTCCTCCCTGCTTGCAGTTGCAGCGTGCGCTCCCTGCGCACGCGCGCAGGATCCCGCACACGCTACCGAATTTCGAATGCAGCACCCAGGTAACGGCCCTGACGGTAAGCCGCGTATTGCTTTTCTCACACATCGCCTCGGCTCCGACCATGCTGAAGGTATTTCGGCGATCGACATGAATGGAGATGGCTTTGTCGACCTGCTTAGCGGAGCCTACTGGTACGAAAACCCCGGTGCAAATGGTGGTGAGTGGAAGCAGCACCAGTTCCGCACCGTCGGCATCCACAACGAATTCGTCTCCGATTGTGGCGAGTGGGTCGTTGACGTCGACCATGATGGTCTGCCCGACCTTGTCACCACTGGCTGGATCGCCAACGGCCTGTACTGGTACAAAAACCCCGGTGCCGCCGCCACCATTGCCGGCGCACAGTGGGTTCCAACAAAAATTACAGACACTTACGACACCGAGGGAGGCGCTTTCGGTGACATTGACGGCGACGGCAAGCCTGACGTCGCGCTCGCCCATTACAACCACTCTGGTGTGATCTGGGTCGATTTCGGCCACGGTACGCCGCGCGTCCATCATGTCGGCGATTCAACCCAGGACGGTCACGGCATCGGCATTGCCGACATTAACGGCGATGGCAAGCCCGATATCCTAACCCCTCATGGCTGGTTCGAGCAGGTGGATGCGGACAATGATAAGTGGACCTGGCACGGTGACTGGAGCCTCGGTGACACCGGTTTTCCGATCCTCGGCTACGACGTCAACCATGATGGCAAGCTTGACCTCATCTTCGGTCAGGGTCATGGCTACGGCCTTTACTGGCTTGAGCAGGCAGGCACGTCTGCTACTCCCAAATGGGTTAAACACACCATTGACGAGTCCTTTTCGCAATCGCACGCTCTCGCTCTCGTCGATCTTGATGGTGACGGCACCCCCGAACTTGTGACCGGCAAGCGTTATCGTGGTCACGATGGCAATGATCCCGGCTCCTACGACTCCAACGTGGTCTACGCGTATCGTCTGCCGATTGCTGCTCAGTTTGCAGCAAGGAATGGCCTCTCCGATGTTGAATGGGAGCGCATCGCTGTTTCGCTGAACGGCACCGCAACGATCGGCACCCAGGTCGTCGCTGCAGATTTCGACCACGACGGCGACATCGACTTTGCGACAGCAGGCAAACTCGGCGTGCACATCTTTGAAAATCTAAAAATCGATCACACACCCAAACCCGTTCGTGAAGCGACCCAACCTATCAATCGTGTATGGCCCTTTCCTGGGGAAGGGAAAGACATTCCTCAGGACGACTTACCAACGTCAAAGTAGTTTCCACGCACGGCAGACTTGTAAACATGAAAAGGCCAATCCTGCGGATTAGCCTTTTCATATGCCCTCGAAAGCTCTCGAGGACGTTCCTATTTGGGAAAAAAGTGGCCGTAAGTCATCAATGCATGTCACCACGCACAAAATCTCAGGCAAGCTGGATTTTTTTAGCGCATTGCGGTACGCTGATCTTCCATTAGCGAAGAAAAGGCGAAATGATGCACGTAGGCAATGCTCTTCTAAAACATCAAATTGAAGCAAAATTGGCAGCACGTATTCCTGCGGCGTTGTCACCCATGCCCACACAGGCTGTGCGCCTGCTTTCCAGTGGCAATGCATCCCTTGATCATCTTCTCCATGGTGGTTTTCCTTTGGGTTCCATCACCGAGGTCACAGGGCCTTCCTCTTCCGGTAGAACATCCATTGCTCACGCGCTACTCGCCAACGCTTGCAGGGAGGCAGCCTGCGCCTACATTGATTGGAGTGACACGCTTGCGCCCTTCAGCGCGGCATCTGCAGGAGTCAATCTCGACAACCTGCTTTGGGTCCGTCTTACGGCGCATTCAAGGGGGAGTGGCGTCACACCTCGACCCCTGCGAGTGACTCCAACCATGGTCCCCCCTTCCCAAGACCAATCGCAGCATGGCAGCTCAGCACACCCGCGTATGGAGTCAAAGGGCATGGCTTCGGCTTTGGAGCAGATGCTCTTTCTTAAGGAAGAACGTCGCCGCAGAAAGACAGAAGGTACGCCCGGCGTGCCAAACCAGACTTTTGGCCTTGGCAGCGCATCGCACGATCAGGTCGAGTGGGAGTGGTTCAATTCCAGAAAAGTCGATGAAGCCGATCCGCTTCGTGTAACTGATAGAGAAGCGGCCGAAGCCGCAAGACAATACGCGCCTCAACCTATAATTCGCCACATCCAGCAGAGTGAGGCACACTCTTTCGACCGGCTGAGTCAGGCAATTCGCGCGACCGACCAGATTCTCCAGGCTGGCGGCTTCCGTGTAGTCGTCCTTGACCTTGCGTCAGTACCGGCAGAGCAGGCGTTACGCATTCCTTTGGCGACGTGGTTCCGGTTTCGGCGTGCCGCGCAGCAAAGCGACGCTGTTCTGCTGCTGCTTACCGTGGAGTCCTGTGCACGTTCCAGTGCTGCTTATTCATTGGAGTGTTCCGCCGGTAAACTGCCTTCTGTTTGTGGCGTGTTAGCGAAGGCGCATCACCGGATTGAAGTTGTGCGGCAGCGTACCGCACCCACATTCGGCAAAAAAGCACCTGGGCGTTCTACGGAGTGTAGTTCCTCGCCAAGCTGGATGCAGGCTGTAGGAAACTAACGTGAATTACGCTGCCATTCATATTGCGGAGTTCCCGGTGGCAGCCTGGTTACGTGCCGAGCCGGAGCAAAAGCCCAACCGGCTTTCTGTGTTGGAGGGTGAAGCTCCTCATGAGCACGTCGTCGCGTTGAACGCGGCAGCGAAAGCGACCGGGATCGAACGCGGCATGAGTAAGGTACAAGCCGAAGCCACCGGCGCACCTCGATTCCGCACGCGCGACCTTACCCAGGAGCAGCAAGCATTTCTTGCACTGATGGAAGTTGTCGAGAAGTTTTCGCCCGCAGTGCAGGCGGTGCGATCCCCGACAAATAGCTATGGCGACGATGCCCGGCTGGCTGCAGCGCTGCTGCTCGATTGCACCGGCATGGAAACCCTTTTTGGCCCGTTGGAGGCCTACGCCCGTCAACTGCATGAGGCGTTGCTGCAGGCGGGTTTTCCAGCGTCCATCGCAATTGCGCCAAATGCAGAAGCAGCGCTGCTGCTTTGCCGCAGCTATTCCCGTGTCCTGTGCGTGAAGCAGTCAGAGCTGCAACTTCGGCTCGCGCCTTTGCCAATGTCATGTCTGCCTTGTACAGAAGCAACCTTGGCGACCTTTCACCGATGGGGGATTGCCACGCTGGGCGACCTTGCGCGCCTGCCGGAGATGGCGCTCATCAGCCGCATCGGTCAGCAGGCTCACAGGCTGCGGCAACTTGCCCTGGGTACGGCGGACCACCTGCTCGTTCCGGAAGAGGAGGCGTTCACCCTTTGCGAAAACACCGTCCTCGATACGCCGGTCGAGATCCTCGATTCGTTGTTGTTTGTGCTGTCGCCACTGCTTGAAGCAATCGTGCAGAAGGCCGTAGACCACGCCTGTTCCGTTCGTTCGCTGCACCTGCAACTGCAACTGGAGCGCGCCGAACGCCATGCCGTGCAAGTACGGCCGGCAATCCCCACCCAAAGTCGCGACCTGCTCCTCAAACTACTCAATTTGGAGTTGCAAGCGCACCCGCCACAATCCGGCATCGTTGCCGTCGCGTTATCGGCAGAAGCGGCGCAACCACAACGAGCCCAACGTGGCTTGTTCCAATCGCAATTTCCCGAGCCTGATCGTTTGGATTTACTGCTGGCACGTCTACGGTCGATTGCAGGTGAGGAAAATGTGGGATCACCTCGATTACTCAACAGCCACCGCGACGATGTTTTCCAAATGGTGCCGTTCCAACCTCATACAAAACCTGCTGCGGAGGATGCGATACTTCCCGGCCGGCTTGCATTGCGTGCGTTCCGCCCGGTGCAACAGGTTCGTGTCGATTTATGGGCCAATCAACCACACATGCTTTTCTGGAATGGCACAAATCTCGCTGTTCAGACTGCAGTCGGCCCATGGCATACCAGCGGCAGTTGGTGGGATGGCAACGCGTGGGATACCGACGAATGGGACGTCGTTCTTGCAGCATCGCAGCAACCCACACAATTGCAGCAGACGGTTCGCCTTCAGCAGCAGCATGCTTCCGGCACGTGGTATCTCCTAGGCATTTATGACTAAGCACTACGTGGAACTCCACGCTCGCTCGGCATTTTCCTTTCTTGAAGGTGCATCGTTACCGGAAGCCATGACGCAGCAAGCGGCCAATCTGCAATTGCCCGGCCTTGCCATTCTCGATCGCGACGGACTCTACGGTTCACCAAGGCTTTATACCACCGCGCAAAAGCATGGCCTGCGTTCCCACATTGGCGCAGAGGTCTCAGTCGCGGGCTTTGGCGTACAGGCCGTACCGCCAGTGTGGCTGCCGCACACTGTGCCTTCGCGTCCGGTACGGCTCTCACTGCTATGCGAATCTCAGGCCGGATATCAGAATCTCTCAACCCTTATTTCTACCTACAAACTTGCTCAGCGAACCAAGGGCGATGGCATTGCCGACCTGCGTCAGATTGCCCACCATGCCACCGGCCTCGTCTGCCTTACCGGCGGTGATGAGGGCCCACTTGCGGCAGCACTCAACCGAGGCGGTATGGCTGAAGCAAGATCGACGCTGCAGCAGCTACTGCAGATTTTTAAACCTGGCAATGTGTATGTCGAACTTCAGCGACACGGTCTGCGCGCGCAGGAAGCACGGAACCAGGCTGCAATTGCGCTCGCCCAGGAGTTCAAGCTTCCACTGCTCGCAACTAACGGCGTCAACATGGCAACCGAGCTTGAGCGGGAAATCCTCGATGTGCTCACGACGATTCGCCATGGCTGCTCACTGGACGAAGCCGGCATGCTGTTGCAACACAATAACAAGCGTCACCTGCGATCTCCGGAGCAGATGTCCCGGCTCTTCAATGACGTGCCTCACGCCATTGCTGAAACGTGGGAATTGTCGTCGCGGCTCACCTTCCAGATGAAGGACATGGGTTACCAATTTCCGCGCTATCCCACGCCAGAGGGCGACACCATGGATACCTTCTTGCGTAAACGTACGCTGGAGGGTGTAGCCGACCGATATGGCTGCAAGCGCAATGCCAGGCTGCGCGCGCGGGCGAACAAGCAGGTCAATTTCGAGCTTCAGCTAATTACAAAGCTCGGCCTTTCCGGATATTTTTTGATTGTTTGGGACATTGTGGAGTTCTGCCGGAAGCACGGCATTCTCGTGCAGGGAAGAGGCTCTGCTGCAAACTCCGCCGTGTGTTACGCGCTTGGCATCACTGCAGTCGATCCCGTCGGCATGAGCCTGCTTTTTGAACGCTTTCTGAGCGAGGTGCGCGGCGAGTGGCCTGACATTGATCTCGACCTGCCTTCCGGCAATGACCGTGAACGCGCCATACAGTATGTGTACCAACGCTACGGCCAGCTTGGCGCGGCCATGTGCGCCAACATCATTACCTACCGTGGCCGGTCCGCCGCACGCGAGGTAGGAAAGTCGCTCGGCTTTAATGCAGAAACCCAGACTCGTCTCACTCGCCTGGTGAACTCGTGGGAGTGGAAGGGTCCAGGCGACAGCATGGCGCACCAGTTCCGCAATGCCGGCTTCGACCTCGCGCATCCACGCATCGCCCGGTATCTTGAGCTATCCATCCGAATGCTCGATTTGCCGCGGCACCTGGGCCAGCACTCTGGTGGCATGGTCATTGCGCAGGGCCATCTCGCTTCCGTCGTTCCGCTGGAACCGGCAAGTATGCCTGGCCGCACCGTTGTGCAATGGGACAAGGAGGATTGCGCCGACATGGGCCTGATTAAAGTTGACTTGCTTGGTTTGGGAATGATGGCCGTACTTAAAGACTGCGTTGAGCTGATTTCGAAGTACCACGGCAAAACCGTCGATATTGCACAAATTCCTCAAGATAAAGAGGTATTCGACAGCTTGCAGCGGGCGGACACGATCGGACTTTTCCAGGTAGAAAGTCGTGCGCAAATGGCTTCGTTGCCGCGCAACAAGCCGGACAAATTCTATGACCTTGTCGTGCAGGTTGCAATCATCCGCCCCGGGCCGATCGTCGGCAAAATGATGCATCCATATATGGAACGGCGGCAACGGCGGCAGCCCATAACTTACCCGCATCCGCTGCTTGAGCCTGTACTGAAACGCACACTTGGCGTGCCACTGTTTCAGGAACAACTGTTGCGCATTGCTATGACCGTCGCTAACTTTTCCGGTGGCGAAGCGGAAGAGTTGCGCCGCGCCCTTGGCAGCCGCAGATCGCAGGAAAAGATGCACGCGCTTGAGAAAAAGCTCCGGGCTGGCATGACTGCCAACGGTATCGAGCAAACCGCTCAGGAGCAGATCATTCTCGGGATTAGTTCTTTTGCGTTGTATGGCTTTCCAGAGTCGCACGCTGCCAGCTTTGCACTGATTGCTTATGCCAGCGCATGGCTTAAGTACCACTACCTTGGTGTGTTTACTGCTGCCATTCTTAACAACCAGCCAATGGGTTTTTACTCTGCTGCCGTGCTGGTAAAAGATGCCCAACGCCACGGTCTACGCGTAAAACCGGTCGATGTTGCCTACTCAGAGTGGGACTGTACCCTGGAGCCGGAGGAAGGCAGCAGGCATTCCCTGCGCCTTGGTTTGCGCTATGTGCGCGGTCTACGGTCAGCAAACATCGCTGACATGATGACTGCGCGTGCCATGCGGCCTTTCGCAGGCATTGAAGAACTCGCGCGCCGTGTTCCGTCCCTGGGTCGTGCGGATCTTGCGATGCTTGCCGAAATTGGTGCCCTGAATTCCTTAGGCGAACGCACGCACCGCCGTGATGCCCTATGGCAGGTTGAACGCGCTAGCCGCCAGGTCGGCCCCCTGCTTGCTTCTCTCAATCCTCACGAAGAAGATGTGTCTCCACTTTCCGCCATGAACTCGGAAGAACGCATCATCGCGGATTATGCAGGCACTGGCGTGACCGTTGGTCGTCACCCGATGGCCCATTACAGGTCACAGCTTCAAGGCCTCCGTGTGTTTCGCGCTGCCGACCTAAAACTCGTTCACCACGGTGTTTCTACTCGCATCGCGGGCTCCGTAATTGCGCGGCAACGCCCTGGCACAGCGCATGGCTTCATCTTTCTTTCCATTGAAGATGAGAGCGGCATAGCCAATGCCATCATTGATCCGGATCTGTATGAGGCAAATCGATCTATCGTGACGTATGCAAAGTTTGTACTCGTTGAAGGTACATTACAGTGCGTGGATAGGGTCATTCACATCCGGGCCAAACACATCGAGGTACTTGACGTTACATCTGCGCCGATGCAGTCTCATGACTTTCACTAAAAGAGTGAGCTGATAGATTTCTCGTTACTCGCATAATTACCACGACATAGTGCATGGACTATGCCGCTGCGAACCGGCAGTTACCGAACCAGCACTATCCAACGTCGCCAGCTAGGGTTGCTCTCTGTTTCCGGCAAGGTGATTCAAGCGCAGCTTTAATGCGTCAAGCTTTGCGCCGGCTTCGCCAAGCTTGCCTTGCGCGGTAAGACGTTGGTATTCGGCAAGATCCTGTGCTGCCTGTTGGATTTCACCATTGCGGGTATTGGACACGCTGCCGGTAGGTGACACTTGTGCGTTCGGCTGAACCACTGGCGCGCCAGTTGATGAAGATGTATTTTCCTGCTCAGCAAGTTGCGTGATGGACGACTCGGTCCCGTTGAAAAGGCTTGATAATGCGGCCTCAAAAGTTGTGCCGTACGCCAGCCGATCTTGTAAGGCGAGCACAACCAGTCGCAATTCGGGCATGGGACTGCGGTCAGCTTGTAGGTAAATGGACTCCGCATACAAAAGCGCGGATCCAGTCGGAATTACCAGCAAATTACCCCGGTGAACGTGCGAACCTTGCTGGTTCCATAACGTCAACTGACCACTGATTTGCGCATTCTGGTCAATGCGCGCTTCGATTTGCGATGGCCCATCAACAAGTCTGGTCTTCGGAAAATTGTAAGCGACCGCTGTCCCGTAATTTACGCCATCACTGCGCCCTGCGATCCAGCCTATAAGGTTGTTCCGATTGCTTGGCGTGAAAGGCAGAATGTTCACGAACTCCATGCCTGGTTCGCCGGGAAGGTTCATCAGGACATAATTTGGCTGCATTTCCTGAGTGCCACGCTGGCCAGATGGATCTACCGCAGATTCTGTCGCGGGCGTCCACAGGTCTTCACGATTGAAGAACGTCGACGGGTCGGTCATATGGTACAGGCCATAGGCATGCGCCTGTACTTTGATGAACGTGTCCGTGTAGCGGAGGTGTGCACGCATGGTAGCGGGCATGGTCAATGCTGGTTGAAACAGGGCGGGGAAGGTGTTGCGATACGCGGCTAGAATTGGGTCGGCGTCATCCATAGCGTAAAAAGTGACCGTGCCGTCATAGGCATCAACCGAAATTTTTACGCTGTTGCGCAAGTAGCTAACCGAAGTATCACCAAGATCGTAGTGGCGTGCATTGGGATAGGTATCGGCACTTGTAAAGCCATCCAGAATCCACCGTAGCCGGCCATCGTCGCCAACTGTAAGGTATGGATCCGGATCAAGCGTCAGGAACGGCGCGATGTCCAGCACGCGTTCAGTAATATTACGCCGCATGAGCAGTCTTGAATCGGGTGTAACGTCATCGCTAAACGGCAATTTCGCCAGGTCGCCTCGCTCCAGTGCAATGGCTGCACGGCGAAGCCAACCTTTCAACACAATACCGCCGGCTCCGGTGTAGCTGGTAAGGCTGTTGGACTGACCTTGTGGATAGTCGAATTCCTGCTGACGCGTTTTTACATAAACATCAGTGTCGGTCATTTCGCCGAAGTAAATCTGCGGGCGCGCAACATTGAGGCCAGCAACGGTACTTTGCACGGGCATATTACTCAAGAGCAATGTTGGCAAACCTTCTGGTGTAAATCCATTTACTGGATTCATCGTCACGCCATAACCGTGTGTGTAGATTAGCTTTTCATTGATCCAGTTCCGACTGCTTTCGGGAAGCTTGTTGGTGCTCAGTTCGCGTGTGGCCAGCATCACCTCACGCAAGTGTCCGTCCAAAACGTAACGATCAATATCAATTCCAGGGAAATCGTAATAGGTACGAATCTCCTGGATCTGGCGAAGCGTATCCTGTAACGCCTGCGTGTCCCAAAGACGAATGTTCTGCAGGGTCGGTTGATTATTCGCAGCATTGGCATCGGCGACGGTGGTTCCTGCGGCAAAAGGTCGCACGACAATCTTGTCAAGTGCATACGCTGTGCGCGTGGCGTTGATGTTGTTTCGAATGTAGGGCTGTTCTTTTACTAACTCATTCGGCTTCACAATAAAAGTATTTACCGCCGCCCCCATCACCTGAACCGCGAGGTAAAGCAGCACGCCAGGTAATACAGCGATTGCAATACCTCGCGCGCCGGCGGGGCGCACAACACGAAACGCTGCGAATGCCGCACTCAGCAATAGAACGAATCCGACAAGGAGCAAACCAGGCAACTCCACGTGAGCGTCGGTATAAGTCACTCCGGAAAAAATGGTGTGTTCCGCTACCAGTAGATTGAATCGACTAAGCCACGCGTGCAGGGACAAGGAAAGTAAAAAGAACGCAACAGCTCCATATACGCCCTGCCACCGCGTCCGGTCATCACGGCTAAATCGAAAATCTTGCAACTGTGGCTGGCTTCGCAGCGCAACCATGGCAATGGCCAAGCCTAATACAAGCACGGCCATAATCGTGATCCAGCTTGCCAATAATTGCAATGCGGGCAGCGTCAGCAGGTAGAAGTTCAGTGGCCGGCCAAGCACCGGGTCAAGAACACTTGCCGTATGGGGTGCATACAGCCATCTTGCAAACGTTGGCCATTCTGCCGAGAGAGAGGAGCCACTGATCCAAGCGACGAACAAAGAACCCAGAAGCGCTGCGGGTGTCAGCCAGCGCCCCATGTCAACGGTTAGCGGCTGCCCATTTACCAGCACGGACCGCATCATGGCGGTGCCACTGCCGGCCTGCGTGCCACGCAATAGCAGGTAACTACCGAACAGGAGTACAAAGGTGAGGGCAAAAAAAATGCCAAAAAGGCCCCACTGCAACGCGAGCGTTTTACGGAACACTTCGGTATACCCGAGGGAGTTAAACCATAAAGCATCCACATAGTAGGAGAGCAGGCGGCCACTACCTAGAAACAGAGCCGCCAGTACCGCAACGGCGATCAGCAGGCGACGGGGACGGCGTGATGGGGAGGGGAGATCAATCAAATCGGGCATGCGTATACCTGCAATGGGCAATCAATGATCTTTGATCGAAGAGCGCCTCACCTCAAGCATAGAGTGACGCAGCGGAGCGTGCGGACCCAGAGGCCAACATCTCTTACGTGGTTTTTAGGCAGCGCAATTCAAAACGCTTAGCATGCGTCGTGCACGCAAAATGCATCCATACCGCATTACAGGAAATCCAAAGAGCGACATATGCACTTTCTCGCGCTCATTCTCGGACTGTTCTTTTGCCTGAGCGTCATGCTGGACGCCTTCCAAACGGTGATTTTACCCCGCCGCCCCTCAGGCCGACTCCGCATCACTCGTATGTTCTTCCTGGTTACATGGCGACCCTGGACCGCGTTTGCAGGCATGTTTTCAAACCCCCGCGTTCGGGATCAGCTTTACAGCATTTTCGGCCCCCTTGCGTTGCTTCTGCTGCTTGTGGTCTGGGCAACTGTGCTTGTGGCCGGCTTCGGCTTTCTGTTCTTTGCGCTGGGATCCCGCTTTCATGACGTGTTAGAGCCTCGCTTTGCCATTACGCCGCATCTGCTGACCGACTTCTACGTAAGCGGCACAAGCCTGTTTACGCTGGGTCCGGGCGACGTAACGCCTTTGAGCCAGACCAGCCGTGCGCTCATCGTGTTTGAATCCGGGGTAGGGCTTGCTTTTGTTGCTCTTGTGATCGGTTACATCCCCGTCATTTACCAGGCCTTCAGCCATCGCGAGGTCGCCGTTGCCATGCTTGATGGTCGAGCTGGTTCGCCGCCCTCAGCCGGCGAACTCCTCCGCCGACACGCACACTCTTCAGGCGACAGTGCGATGAGCGATCTCCTGATTCGGTGGGAGCAGTGGGCTGCCGAGGTTCTTGAATCGCACATCTCTTACCCCATCCTTTGCTACTACCGGTCGCAGCATGACAACCAGAACTGGCTCGCTGCTCTCGTTTGCATTCTGGACACCTGTGCCTTATTGATCACCGTATTAGAGGGTGAACCTGTTCGCCAGGCGCAGCTGACGTTCGCCATGGGTCGCCACGTTCTGATTGACATTGGTCATGTCTTCAAAATCAACCACAACCTGCCTTCCTTCCATGGCGAAGACCGACTGCCGGACGAGACTTTTCGCCAGCTTTGTGAGTCCCTGGAAGGAGTACACCTTAAACTTTGCTCTGGGCATGAAGCGCGCGAGCGTCTTCGGCAGATTCGCAGTCTGTATGAGCCCTCAGCCGAAATGATCTCGGCTTACATGCACTTTACCCTGCCCAGGTTTATGCCCGAACAAAGCAAGAAAAGCACATGGGAAACCATTGCTGCGCTTAGTCAGGAGACAACCGTGGCATCGAAGTCGCGAGCGGCCTCGCTGGCAGAGACATTGCACGATAAGAATCACATTCTCTAAGAAGAGAGTCGGGCGACGGGAGCACCGCTCTTCGCTGCGAGCTGCTGTGCAGTATTTTGTTCAGATCCGTAGAAAAATACGTTTGCGATAAAGGGGATAAACCAGGGACCAGCACAGTAGAAGATACAACAGTGAATACAGCAGTGAGGCCCATGCTGGCTGCGGTACCGCTTGGAAGATAGCGTTTGACGCTGCTCTTTTCAGGTCTGCGCCGGTTCTGGTATGAATCAGTCGGAGAATGCTGTCACCCAACTCCGAAATCATATACGCAAGAATGGCGTTGGTACCTAGAACCAACCACGGCCGGTAAAGTACCGGGTGCACAAGGGCAACCGGATCGTCACCTGCCCTTGGCTTGCGACCAATCCGCCACAGGTCGATAACGGCCATCGCTCCAGCCAGCAAAAGCGCGCTGCAACCACCTGCAAAGAGCGCGTAAGAGCTTGTCCACAGCTTCTTGTTCATGGGGAACCATGGATTCCATGCCAGAGCTCCGCCAATCATCAACGCGCCAGCAACAGACAGCATTGCTGCCTTGCGTGTCGTGGTGGCCTGCGCACGTAGCCAAACTCCCGCAAGCAGACCGAACAGTGTAGTTGCGATCGCAGGCAGGGTAGAAAGCAGGCCCTCCGGGTCGCGCGTGCGCTCATACAGGTGAGGCGCACTGAAGATTGCGCGATCGAGCCATGCGGCAAGATTCCCGTCATGATCGTTTAATGGAACACCGTGCGTCGGCACGCCATACCCGGGCACCGCAACAAAACGCATGAGTGCCCAGTATCCCAATAGGCAGCCCACGGCAATGAGCAGCTTGCTTTGCCAGCGAGGGGACAGAAGGTACAGCGTTGCCACTACCAGGTAACAAATCCCGATGCGCGGCAGCACACCATAGTAGCGAGCCGTTGCCAGGTGGAAGAAAGGAAAGTTATTCACCACAAAGCCAAATGCAATAAGCAGCAGGGCACGGCGTAAGGTATGCCGAAACAGTTCCGAACGCGAAGCACCCCTCGCCATGCGCGCTTCTGTGGACAACACGGTGGTCAGACCGACAAGAAACAGGAACGTTGGAAATACGAGGTCTGTTGCTGTAACGCCATTCCACGCTGCGTGTGAAAGCTGGGCAAACGGTACAGGTCCAATCTGATCATTCACCACGATCATGAGCGCGATGGTCACGCCTCGCAGCACATCGATGGACAGGAGGCGTGCAGGTTTTGAAACCGTGGTGCGAGCAATGACAACGTCTTGGTCGACGGTCCTTGCAAAATCAGGATCCTGGCTCGTCATTGCATCTCCTTAGGAGCCAATCCTAGAGCCACGGCGATGGCGAAACTCTCGGTGTAGGTGTCGCCGCTGGGTTCTGTCGCAAAGCGCTTGGTCGATCGATTCCACGCGTCACCAACGGCAAACCAGTCAATGGCCTTTGGTGGTGTGCCGGTGGCAAGTGCAGTCTGCAGAGAATCAAAGTACGCTTGCCAACGCAGCGCATAGTAGCTGCTCACCAGGCCGGCCCAATCTCGATTGCCGTATTCATGCAGATCAGCACTGGCCGTTCGGTCGCCCCATGTTGTCAATATGGAGTGTGCGTCGTATTCCAGCAACTCAAGATCATCGGGCGTATGCGCCCACGCAGGCACGTAACTCAGCCATCGACCTAGAAGAAAAAATTCGTTGGTCTGCAGTAAGCGATCTTCCATGGCCATCGATTCCATCCATTGCTGCGTGCGTGTGTGCAGCAAGTTCGCATCGCGTGCGTTCCATGCTGCATTGATCAGCGGCAACTGACGACGTGCATCGTTTGCCAGTACTTGGCGGGTCAGGTCTGTCAAGTCGTAGCGGTAGCTGGCCGTATTCCGCAGCACAGCTGCGACCTGCAGTAATTCGGTCAGGGCAGGCTTCAGGTCTTCCGCACGGTAGCGCAGCACATCGGGGGACCATGTGCCGGTTCGGGTACTGGTCAGCGACGGCTGCGCATTGAACAGGGAATCCTGGGCCGCGTCGCGTTCACCGTGGTTCCGCACTCCATCTGCATGGTAGCCATACGCGGTTTGCAGCAGGATCTTCCATGCTCGTCGTGCATGCGCATCCGGTGCCCCATATCGTCGATCAGCATAGCTCTCCGTCCACGCGGCAAGATCTACTGGCTCGGCGCGCCAAGCCATCTCGGTATAGAGCTCAAAGGCAAACGGGTTGGTGTCCAAACCTTCGGTAAAAAGCGCTGTGCCGGATAGGTGACTTCCTGATCGTGTGCGCATCGGCGGCATGCGCTCGGCATAATCGTACAGAGCCGATCCCATCGTCGTTCGTCCACCAAACTCCCACAGACCGCCAAAAAGCCAGCGTGCGCCCTCAAACTCCTGCTCTCGCGTCTCGCGTGGAATGCGTCCCTGCTCAATGTCGGCAATCAAAATCTTGTCGCGGTCCACTGCGCGAATCAACTCGGCGCGCGGGTTATCCTGCCACGCCATCATGAACCACAACGCTTTGGGATGGGCTTTATTCAGCGCCTGCTGAATTGCACGTGCACTGTCGCCCACGGGCACTGTTCCAGATTGGCCACCTTCCTGAAAGGTTTCCATGTCGTAGAGCGTGCTCTCACCAAAGAGCGTCTGCTGACTTTGGTAGAACGCCGCTGCCAGTCGCGCAAACGCTGGATCGCGGGGATCAAGCCATCCCGGGCGTTGGAAGCCGTTCCACGGTTCAGTCTGCACCACCACATGGGCGGCAGGAATGTGCCGTACCAGGTCCGCAGGAACCACGCCCCAAAACCCAGGCATCACCGGGGTAATGCCCAGGTCGCGAAGCTCGTCCATGATCTTGCGCGCGCTTGCGGCGCGCTCCTGCATCAAGCCAAGCGAGATTGGCTCAATGAAGCAGCACATGTTGCCCATCCACTGCCAGTTCTGGTGGGCGGGTTGTGTAATCCAGCGTCGAATTTCCTCGTCGCCGTACCCGACCGTGCGAAAGGCCTGGTACACCGCCAGGTCGTTCCCTCGCTGAATCAGGATGGCATTAAATCCGGAAAGCGCGAGTACATCGATCTCGTGCTGCCAGCGGTCAAAAGACCAATAAGGTGTCGTGTAGCCGTCCGTGTTCTCATTCAAAGCATAGCGAAACGGATACAGCGCAGGTTGCACGATGGGCTGTGCCACTGCAGGAAGCTGCAATCCGGCGTCCCCGAGCTGGCTGCCATTGGTAGAAATATCAAGGCGGGCAACATACTTCAAATACCAGTTCACCCCAAACAGCAGGGTTGGCACCGTTGCGGCCTGCACATGGATGTCTGCACGCCCGCCGCTCAGGCGAAATCCATCCTGCTTGCCCGTGTAATCACCCGCATGCAACTCAAGGTGAATCTGCGATGCGAATTGTGGCACGACCCGCTGTAGGACTGCATTGGCTGCAGCAATACTTCCTTGCGCACGGCAGAGGCCAGCGCACCAAACAACCCAGAACAACACAGCAAGCCGCGCACGCATTCCAACACTTTAGACCTTGCCCAAGGCTCTTGCCCAGCCAGTCGCACATTGCATCTGCTGGAGCGTGCTACCGATAAGCTGACACGAACCCGTCGAGTCTGGAATCACCGTCTCCTGACTCTGACGGAGAACAAATTACTCCATTGGGAGGGGACCATGTTCTTTTCGGCCATTCACTTGCATGTTGCAGCATGAATAGCTTAAGTTGCAACCCGAGAGAAGCGGCCCTCATTGACCGTCGCGAACGAGTACGACTTCTCTCCAGAGAGGCCTTAACCTATGAAAATAAACGAATTAGTCACAATCCCGAATCCGGGCGCCGACCCAAAAAGAGGTCACGGACAGCGTCTACTCAGGAAAGCTACCCCACTGCTCGTAACTTGCATCCTGACCGCCGCCGCTGCTCATGCTCAGCTCACAACTTCTGACATTCTGGGCACGGTGACCGACGCGACAGGCGCAGTTGTGCCAAACGCTACTGTCATCGTCAAGAACCTGGGTACGAACGAGACCCGAACGGCGCATACCGATAATGGTGGCACCTACACCTTTACCCTGCTGCAACCCGGACGATACAGCGTTCGCATTGAATCGCCGGGATTCAAGGCCTCCACCACCTCTAATCTGGACGTGGAAGCAGGCGACCGGGCCCGCGCCGATGCGCATTTGGAAACTGGCGCCACGACGGAAACCGTGGACGTGCAGGCACAAACACCTTTGCTGCAGGCCGACAATGCGACAGTTAGTTCAACAGTCACTGCGCAGCAGGTTCAGGATCTTCCGCTAAACGGACGTAACTTTGTGCAGTTGGTCCAGTTGGTGCCTGGCGCAAACGAGGGACCCGGCAACGGTCTCACCTCGGGCGGACGTCCGGACGATCGTCGTAGTTCCAGTTCTTTCTCGGTCAACGGTCAGGACGATACGCTCAACAACTTCATCATCGACGGTTTTGACGACAACGAACGCATCATCGGCACGAGCGGCGTAAAGCCGAGCGTCGAAGCGATCAATGAGATCACCGTACAGACCAATAGCTACTCCGCAGAGGCAGGACGTACAGCCGGCGGCGTGGTCAATATTGTTACTCGTTCGGGAACGAACCAGTTCCATGGATCCGCCTACGAATTCTTCCGCAACGACATTTTCGATGCGCGGAACGTTCTGCAAAGCTCCGGACGCCAGCCCGAATTGCGACAGAACCAGTTCGGTGGTTCGGTTGGTGGTCCTATCTTCAAGGACAAGACCTTCTTCTTTGGCGACTATGAAGGGTTTCGCCAGGTCAACGGCCTGACGTACACCAGCACGGTTCCGACAATCGACGAGTACAACAACATCAACAGCCTGAACGGCGGATCGCCACAGGCACTCATCAACCAGGGCGCAGGCACCCAGGGTCTCGCTGTGGACCCGGTTGCTCTGAACTACTTGAAGCTGTTTCCCGCACCCAACGCCGGGGCTATTGGGCAACTCACCAACAATTTCGTGCTTAGTCCGAATCGCACCCAGTCCGCAAACAATTTCGACATACGCATTGACCATAACTTCAACGAGAGGAATCTGTTCTTTGGCCGTTACTCCTCCAACAAGGTCAATACTTTTACGCCACCTGCACTTGGTGTTGTGAATGGTTTGCAGATCAGCGGTGGACGCTATATTTTCGCTGGACCGGCAAGCGATGCAGCACAGCAGTACGCGTTTGACTACACACGCATCCTGAGCTCGACGCTTGTACTCGATTTAAAGGCCGGCTTCACCCGTATTAACAACTTGTCTTTACCACTGAACTATGGCACAAGCCCCGACACCACGGTTGGCTTTGGCTCAAACATGAACTTCAACACGCTCTCCAACTTCCTGACACCGATCGGCTTTGGTCCATTCAGCGACATTGGCGACGGTGCGTATGTGCCACTGCAGGACATCGACAATACCTTCCAGTACGCCGGTATCCTGACCTATACCAAGGGTAGCCACAGCGTCCGTATTGGTGCCAGCTACATTCGTCGTCAGGCGCGCAACGTGCAGAGCTCGTTCGCAGCCGGCCAGTATGGTTTCGGCCTGATTACTGACAATGCATCGACGCAGAAGAAGACGCAGGACAACCAGCTCGCTTCCAGCCTTGTGGGTGCTTTCAGCTCCGACAGCCGGAATTACAACCTGTTTCCACCGGACTACCGCACATACGAGCCAAGTATTTTTGCCCTGGATAGTTGGAAGGCTCGTCCTAATCTAACCATTCTCTACGGTGTACGGTATGACGTCTTTACCCCGTTCACTGAGGCGCACAATCACATCTCCAACTTCGACTTCGGCCAGGCACTTACACTGCCCACGGCCAACATCGGTCAGGCTCTGAAGGTCGCAAATGTGAACGGTGTCGACGGGCATGCGGGCGTCAAGACCGACTACTCCAACGTGGCACCGCGCATCGGGATCTCCTACTCCATCGATCCCACAACGGTGGTTCGGGCGGGTTATGGACTCAGCTACTTTCCCACCAATTACACGTCCAACGCCGACCTGAAAAATATTCCTTTTGTGTCGGTCTTCAGTCCAAATTGCCAGTCCAGCCTCGCCCTCCAGATTGAACGGAGAAACGCCGGCTTCAATCCCAATTCCACGACGCCCGATTGTGCCACCATTCCAGGAGCGCCAACCACCTTTGACCAGGGTTTGCCGTTGCCGGCTGCGCCCAACGTCACCAATCTTGCGGCAGTGTCTTCGCTCTCGTTCACCGCAGAAACTCCAAACCTGCGCTCTGCCGTGATTCAACAGTTCAACGTACAGATGGAACATCAGTTCGGACCGAACGTGGTCACCATTGGCTACGTCGGCAACATTGGCAAGCACCTGCCAGAAACCATCAACGACATCAACGTCCCAAAGCCGTTTGATCCGGCAACGGGCTCAAGCGCACGCCCGCTTTCCGGAACACTTCCCCTGCTTAGCAGCGTCGGTTACCTGGCCAGTGAAGGCATTTCCAACTACAGCGCACTGCAAACCTCTATCCAGCGTCGGTTCAGCAAAGGTTTGTCCTTTGACGCGAACTACACCTGGGGCAAGGCGCTCAGCGACATTACCGGCTTTTCAGCAGAAGGTGGTGGCCGTAGCTGGAGCAATGCCGACCCGACTCGGATCCAGCAGCTGGAATATGGTGAGGCGGAGAACGACATCAAAAACCGCTTCGCTCTCTCCCTGGCGTACGAAATTCCTTACGGCAAGGACTTCCATGGCCTGAAGAAGCAGATCTTCGCGGGCTACCACATCAACACCATCTCCGTGTGGCAGAGCGGTAAGCCGTTTGACATCACCAACGGTGGTGGGAACCAGCCCTTCGGCAATCGCGCCACGCCTGTCAACAACGGCGGCAACGATCGTCCAAACCAGATCTTTGACGCGCGCCTGGGTCACCCGACGAACGGTGCATTCTTCAATACGGCCGCCTTTGTTCCGCAGGCGCTGGGAACGATTGGGACCACGCAGCGAAATGCGCTTTTTGGACCGCACTTCCGTCACGTCGATCTTTCGCTCTTCAAAGACTTCGCTGTGACGGAGAGGCTTAACGTCCAGTTCCGCGCAGAGTCGTACAACATCAGTAACACGCCAAGCTACCAGATCCTTGATGGCAGCGGCAGCGTACAGGTCGGCAGCTCAGCCTTCGGAACAGTGCAGAATACTGATTCCAATTACAATCCGCGACTCTACCAGTTCGCCCTCAAAGCACAGTTCTAATCCGGCACGGTGAATGGCAAAGCTCCCGAACTCCGTAAAGAGTTCGGGAGCTTTTTCTTGATTGAACTAAAAGGTAAGTTTTGCTGCCAACTGAATGTTCCTCGAATCACCAACCGCAGTTGCGTTTCCGAATGTACTGCTCGCGACAGCCCCCGTGCCGAACGTACTATTTGGAATCAAATCATTTCGATGATTAAGTGCATTAAATCCTTCGGCAATCATTTCAAGTTGCGCACGTTCCGACAGAGCGACAGTTCGGCTCAACCTTGCATTCAGGTTAAAAGAATCGAAGCCAGTTCCGGAGTTTCGTCGAATGAGGCTACCCGGCAGGGCTTCCGTGCAGGGATTCAAACCGTCATTTGCCGCAAGGCTGAAGCCAGGTGCGCATGGTCGTTGCGTTGTACCCTGCTTCGTCGTTGTGCCGGTTACCACATTGAACGGAAGTCGCGAATAGTACTGAACAATGCCGGCAAGCCGCCATCCATGCGTCAAATGTCCTGCCAGGCTGGAGGTGACCGTAGTCGACGAAAATAAAGTCGCATCAAGTACCAGACGATGCCGTTGATCGTCGTCGGATCGTCCGCGGTCCTCACCGACATTAAAATTATTCACGGGTGAGCTAAAGAAGAATTCGCCGATGTCATCCGTTGCTTTCGACCATGTGTAGGAAAGTCTTGCGCTTGCCCAGCGCGTCGGTCGCTGCACGACACTCACCGCAAGGCCATCATAGTAGGAATCGGCAACCGAATCGTAAGTGCGGACATTGCCGAGTGCAGCGTTGGGATGGCTTCCATCCGGATTGATGTTCGTGTTCAGCGACGTAAGCAGGTGGGCTCCACGCAGGTGCTGGTAACTGACACCCACACTGCCGCGACTGGAAACTTGCTGTTCCACCTCAAGGCTGGCCTGCTGCGCATAGGCATTCTGGATAGCCCGATTCATGACGGTAAAGTTCAGCAAAACACCCGCGGGCGCAACACTTGCCACGTGTGGAAACGTTGGCGCACCAGCCTGCCCGGGACTGAACGTATAACTCAGGAGTTTGGCTTGCCGAACGTCAGTTGTGTTGTTAGCTGAGAGTAGGGCATTTGCCAATGCTCTTAATGGCACACGGTCATAGAACAAGCCGTAGCTTGCGCGAACAACCATTTTTGAGTCTCCATAGGGGGACCAGGACAGTCCTACACGTGGTGAGATATTTCTCCTGTCCGTCTGAATGGTGTGTAGAAACTGGAGGTCGTAGCGTACACCGGTGTTCAAGCTAAGGCGCGATGACACCTTCCACTCATCCTGCAGGTACAAACCGACATTCGGATTACTTTGAGGAACATCTGGGATGCCAAACGATTGCGAGTATCCCTGCGTGTTATATGTGCCGGACAGAAAGCTCGCCAGCGAAGCAAAGGTGTATACGCCATGCGTTGCCTGCGGAGAAGTAATCGTGTCGCGATTGTAAAGAAAGTCGATGCCGGCCTTTATGGTGTGTGCATCATGTTGCACGACAAGATTCTGAACAACTTCGTATAAGTCATTCAAGCGTGCTGTCGGCGAGGTCGAGTAACGCCCAAAGAAGGCCACGCCCGAGATCGTTACGGCTGGCCCGACCGCATCGTTTGGCGGAGCGTTCAGGCTGTCTTTGGTATACTGCCCGCGCGTCTCGCTAAAAACAAGCGGCGACAGTGTTGCCACGTTACTAACCGCTACGGTGTGATTCACATCCTGAACTGCAGTTCCATAACTCACGGCCGCCAGGCTGCCAACCCCACGCGCATTGATACTATCCAATCGATAAGTGCTATAACGCAGGCTCAGTTGGTCACGACCGGTGAAGGCATGATCCCCACGGATGAAGCCTGTAGTCGTGTGCACCGTCGTCGGATACAGCGTTGTTGGACCAGCGCCCACGGTCAGCAGGGGCGCCTGATATCCTGCAGCGGTTAACTTCTGGTTAATCGCCATCGCATTTGCCGGTGTGATCGTTACAAGGCCATCGGTATTCAGGCGTCGCTGCTCTACATTCGTATAAAGAAAGGTCCGATCCCGTTGGATTGGCCCTGAGAGGCTTCCGCCATACTGCCCCTGCGTTAGTGGCAACTTACTCTGTGAAAGTGCGTTTGTCGTATTGAGTCGTTGATTGCGCAAGTAGCCGTACACATCACCATGAACGGTGTTCGTTCCACTTTTAGTGATGATGTTGAAATAGCCGCCAAGCGCTCGTCCAAATTCGGCTTGTCCGCCAGAGGTTACGACCTGGAACTCTCGAATCACGTCCAGACCATATACATTTCCTGCAAGGCCGGCAGCATCATCGTTTGCAGAAAGTCCATCGACGATAAAGCCGTTTGAAAAGTTACGTTGGCCATTAATTGAAAAGCCTTGCCCGATTACTGCTGATGTCTCTGTAAACGTCTGCACGTTGGCGGTGTTTGTTGGAGAAACACCCGGGACCAGCAATGCTAAGTCCAGGTAATTGCGTCCGCTAAAAGGTAGATTCTTGGCTTCGTGTTCACTGATCGTCTGTGCAATCTGGCTGCGATCCTGCTCCACAATGGGCGGTTGAGCCATCACATCGACGACGGTCATTGCAGAGCCTACTCGAAGCGTAAACGACAGGTCGAATGCCGATCCGATGGTGAGTTGAATCTTCTGCCTGGATTCGGAAAACCCGGGAGCAACTGCCGTGACCGCATACTGGCCCACAGGCAGGTAGGGCAACTGAAAACGACCCTGTTGATCTGTCCGCGTGGACTGTCTTTGATTCGTTGCAAGTTGTACCGCGGACACAGTAGCGTCCTCTGCCGCAGCACCTGTGATGTCCGTAACGCGGCCAGAAATGGATGCAGTCGTAAGTGTCTCTTGAGCCGCAAGAGTGCTGACTGGCAAGAGCAGCATCAGGAAGCTGGATGTGGATCTAAGGGAGGGCATGTTTCTCCGAACAACAGGTTCGTGACTCGCTAAACGTAATACCAACCTCATGACTCATACTCACAGGAGCGCCGCATAGAAGCAGCTCTAAGCCAACCGGCGCTTGGCTCGCTTTTCCATCCGGTTGCGACAAGTTACCGACACGACTGCGAGACAACTCGCTGGATGAATCCCTGCGTCATCGGTGCAACACGAAGCCTACATCGCCGACGCAAGTTGAAGCTTGTATCGCTCGTCTCACGGCGTAGTATGCGAAAAGTACGCCCCGCCAGAGCACCGCTACCATTGCTCAAGCGACTCGCAGAGGCGGTAGGTGGCCACCCAACACGTAAAGCAATCAACTGCGAGGCAGGGAACTACGCCTCAAATGCTTGAGGCGGCCCGCGTTTTTGTCGGCTTCGGTCATGAACCTGTGAACATTTCGAGTCTGTCTGCTCAGTTGCAGCAGAGGACCCTGTCAATCTTGAAAAACTTACCGTGACTAGGGCGGGGCCGGTCCAGTTAGAAGACCTGGTCGCCATTACTTTCGGGCAGTACGGACAACGCTCTACCGAGGCAGCAAAGTAGGCGTTCCTGGTTGGGCGTGGCGTCGTCTCGACAAACTCCATCTGGCAGTGATGTCTGCCGTTGTTACGACAGCAGGCCGGCACACTTACCGCATTTTGACTCTGGGCAAACGCGGGCAGCATCGTCGGAGCGATGATCCATACCAGCAACAACATGGAGAGAAACTTACGCAACCTCTTCATTGAATCACCGCATGCCGGGATCAGCAACCGCGCTTACGGACGGCGCTTCTTGGCAGGGCAGAAGTCATCCTTCTTCTGCCTTGGTATGGTCTGCCAGAGAGCTTTTTAGAGCGAATCAGGCTGCAGACTGTCTTCGCGGTGGGAGAATGTAGCGGATGAGCGAAACACCTTCAGACCTGCCGGGAACGCATCGTTCGGTTCAAACAGGCGACATTGTAAAAACACCACTTCTTGGCCATCGAGCGTGGCTTGCCCTTGGGTTTTTACTGATCGCACTCGCGTTGTGCATCACCATCGCATGGCAAACCAAAGATTCCATGTCAAATCTGCCCTTTCTCCATTTGAAAAGCAGCACGGCTCAGTCATCTCGCACGCAGCAGACGCTCGTCGACCAGACAGCTTGGAAGACCGCTGTCTCCCTTGCCGCTCTGGCGACCACGCAGGAGGAACTTGCCTACGCCCGTCGGGCTGAGCATCTCGCCGACCAGGATGTGGATCAGGCTTTTGCCGTCGCTTTTCGCGTGGCCGCACTGAAGCAGCGAGTCCTGACCGGCGATGCACTTTCCTTGCAGGCAAAGATGACGCAACTCGAAACCACGACCGCTGCTGATCAGCAGGTCGTCACGCAGGCCACGCTAAAGGGAGGTGACGACCTCGAAGTTGCACAGGCACAGCTTGGGCTCGATCAGGATGAGCTTAATGACGCCAAGGGAGACTTCGCCCGCGCGTCCGGCGACCAACGTGCACAGATTCAACAGGAACTTGTTGCCCATCAGGCAGATGAGAAGAAATATGATGCTTCCGCAGGCACTGGTGACGCGGCGGTCGCTGTGGTGCGCCGATACGGTACGCTCGCCCGATTCGTCGCGGCGTGGCATCGTCAAAACGAACGCTCCGCTCTCCTTTTGGAAGCACAGTCTGCCGCGCAGCATACCGTTAATGCTTTGATCGGCCAGCACAACAGTATGGAACAGTCTGCCAACAGGCAGCAGGCCGACACGTACCAACAGGCTCAGCAGCGTGCAGAAGATCGCATCGCTGGACTGAAGCGTCTTTCTCTTCAGCGGCAGCTCATGGCCGCTTACGACGACCGAATCAGTACTGAAACGCAGCTTGCTGAGGTGTACGGCAAGTGGCTGGCACAGGTTGCACTGCAGCACCGTATCGTCGCCCACCTTGTCGCCGTTCAGTGCACTTACATCCTGCTTATTCTGCTGGTCGCCATTATCGCCAGCGCCGTCGTTCACTTCGTGGCAGAGCGCGAAATCCTGGATCGTCGGCGCATCCATACACTTAGTCGTATCCTCCGCCTGTGCGTTCAGGTGCTCGCATTCATTGCTGTGCTGCTTGTCGTGTTTGGGCCGCCACAGCAGCTGTCTACCGTCATCGGCCTTACCACCGCAGGTCTGACTGTCGCTTTGCAGGACTTTATTCTTGGCTTTGTTGGCTGGTTTCTTCTGATGGGCCGTAGTGGCTTGGGTGTCGGTGACATCGTCGAAATTAACGCAGTTACTGGCCAGGTCGTTGACATCGGCGTCTTCCGCACCACCCTCCTGGAGACCGGCAACTGGACCGCGAAAGGCCATCCCACAGGCCGCCGCGTTGCGTTCAACAATAAGTTTGCCATTAGTGGCCAGTTCTTCAATTTCTCAACCGTTGGGCAGTGGATGTGGGATGAAATCACCGTAAACTTGCCTACTGGCGGAGATGCTCGTGCCATCACAGATCGCGTCCACCAGGTTGTCACAAACGAAACCGAAGACGATGCCCACCGCGCTGAATCTGAGTGGAGCGCCTCCTCTCTGCAGCGCGGTCTAAGCCGATTTTCCGCCGAACCCGAAGTAAATCTTCGTCCCTCTACCGCTGGCTTTGATCTTGTCATCCGCTACGTTACTCGCGCGTCTGGCAGATTCGATCGTCGCAACAAGCTGTACCGGTGCGCGTTGGAAGCCGTCCACCAACCCGACCCAGCACCCCAGACTGCGTCCTAAGCCCAATGATGGGTTACTAATGCTTCGCACGATGGTGAACCCCCAGAAATGAAACCCGGTCTGGAATCCTCCAAATCAACCCGGCGACATTGCTGATTGATGGAACACACAAACCTCTTCCTACTCTCAAGCTTGCTTCTAGAATCCTCATCGGGGGTCGAATGTCAGTCGAAGCCTTCTCAGGAACTTGGGAGATGGACAGCAGTATTCCAAGCCTGAAGTCACCTCCGGCTAAGTGGCAGCAAGTGATTCAGATCGTCGGCAATTGCGTGTCAGTGCGTGAGGAGATTGCACGCGCAGATGGTCGTTCCGTCGCTGAGGTAGTCGGTGCCTTCGACGGAAATTTCTACCGAATCAAGGGATCACCGCTGATCGAGGAGATCGCCTACACCTCAGAATCTGGTTGCATTCAAGGTATCGGTCGAAAACAGGGTGCTGTGGTGCTACAAGAAGTCGTCAGCTTGCTGGATCCAGATACACTCAATCTTGCGCTGACGGTCTTCCCGGGTGGCAAGGAATGGCCGCTGGGCAACGCAGTATTCCGGCGAGCTCAACGCGCTTGAGGAGCAACTGTCGATACTCTGAAGCCGTATTGCTTCTATCAATGTTAAAGCCAGAGTTCTTTCAAAATTCAGCAGCGCTCACTTCGTTGTAGCTTGAGTGGGATAGAGGTGCGGCTTAGCGGACGGGCCAGCCCGAGCTCTCTTGCCGGATCCCGCTTCGTGACGAGGTGAATACGGCATCGACCAGGCGGGTAAGGCTTACGGCGTGGTTGAAGTCGGGTGCGTTACTCGTACCGTTGGCGATGTCATCGCGCAAGGTCGCGTAGATGCCGGCGACGTTTGCGGCTGCATCCGGGATGTCTGCCAAAACGCCCTCCTCCACTGCTTGAGGTTCGCCGTTAAGCAGCAGCTGGAGACGACCGGACTGCACGCCGCGCATGGCGCCGCCCTGCAGAGAGAGCGTGCCATCGGTGCCGGTGATTTCGAAGTGCGTAGGTTCGTGTGGTGGGCGGCCCCCCCCCCCATGGCTACCCAGAGCCACACCCGATAAA
>CAXUHM010000004.1:0-11725 GCA_964250935.1 uncultured Terriglobus sp. | reverse complement strand
GGGGGTTTTTTGGTGGGGGGCGGTGGGGGGGGGGGGGCCCCCCCCCCCCACTTCGATCCCGATCGCAACTCCGGATAAAAGCTCGGCCTGCAGCAAGATGTGATCGCTGGTGGTCCGTGACTGCGTTTTCGCGTCTTTGCCGACCTTGATCTGCGGGAATTGCGTGGTGGTAAGCGCAGACAGATTCGCAAAACCGCCCAGCACGAAAATGGCGAGATCAAAGGTGTGAGCGCCTTGAATACTGACCAGAGTTACACCGTTCGAGGCGTCTTCGCCGAAGAGCATGGCATCTTCAACGGTCGGGCCAAAGGCCGCCGTGCTTGAGGTGACGCGGGCTGTGAGCGGGCGCCCAATCCTACCATTCGCAAGTGCTGAGCGAGCCTGATGCACAGCGGCGCTGCTGCGCATTTGCAGACCGATGGCTGCGTGAATCTTGGCGGCGGTTGCGGCATTTGCCATTTCTTCGGCTTCGGACAGATTCTTGCCGAGTGGCCATTCGCAGTAGACGTGCTTGCCGGCAGCTATGGCTGCAAGGACAAGTTCGCGATGATCTGGCACCTTGACCGCGATGGTGACGATATCGACGGCGGGGTCCTTGATGAGATCCAGGCCGCTGGCGAAGCCGCTCTGAGCGCCAAACGCCTTTGCAGCGGCTTCGGCTTTCCGTTCACCGCCTGCGGCGACGGCGGCTAGATGTAAACCTTTGAGTCCCTGCACGGCGGGAATGTGCGAGTCCTTTGCCCAACCTCGCTCCGCGCTTGCTCCAATGATGCCAACTCCGAGAATTTTGGACATCTGGATCTCCTCCTCACAGCGTTCCCGTGACGGTATTGTTGATGCCTCATACTCACAATACGTTGGGGCAGAAAGGGCGCGCATCGTGCTCGCCAGCAAAGCTGACTGCCCGTAGCACTCTGTAAACAAACGCACAACGCGTGTCTAGGAATTGCACGAGTTCCTGCTGTCTCGCAACAGCAGCCACGGCTGCTTAGGGGCCCACTTGGCCGTCAAAGGAGGTTTCGCCACCCAATGCTTATCCTGGCCCTCTCCGCATACCTCGCTAGTTCTCCTTTAGAGCAAAGCTGATCCTGGGCAGTTCTATTTGCGGCAGTGGTCCGGCCTGAAGAATCCGCTCACCGGAGCGTGGGCTTAACTACTGAGAGTAGCGCTAAGCCATATTGGCAGGCGCGAAGAGGACGTCGAGTCTAGGATGAGACCGCGCCCATGGAGCGCGGACCGGGTGAAGATCTCATGACATCAGCGCACTTGATTATGTCCGCCGTGCAGATGAAGACCAGGGCTGACCAGGAAAAGATGGGCGCTGCGCTCAGCAGGCTGGCGCAGGAAGATGCCACCTTCAAGGTCCGAACGGATATGGTGGACATCAGGGTCAGTCTTTACGACGGCAGCCATCATGACGTGGACTCGAACGAAATGGCGTTCAAGGAGGCAGCCCGCAAAGCCTAACCCGTGCTGCTGAAGCCGGTCATGGCTGTCGAAGTAGCGGTATCAGAAGACTGGATGGGCACGATCATTGGTGATCTGAACGCGCGGCGTGGGCGCATCGAAAGCATGGAGATGGTAGACGGCGCCCTCGCGATCGAGGCCACGGTGCCGCTGTTAGACATGCTCGACTACCCCCCGCAGTGATGCATGCCTCAATGCAGGATCGTCCGAACGTCTTAATGAAGTCCAAGCAATGCGAGGAAACGCCCGCAACTGGGATCTCGACGAGGATGAGGTCGACAACAGTGTTTGCTTCCTTCGGATCTATTCCCTGCTGCATGAACCTTCTAAGCACGTCGAAGATGTCGCGAATCTCAATGACCCCGCTTGCAAGGGGGAGCTTCTGCGAGAAGCGCAGCGTTCGTCTCACATCTGCTGTTAAACCTTATAAGCAAAGGTAGAGGACTTTGCAGCCCTCCATCGCGTGCCAGTGACCGATCCTTAGCAGGCGGAAGGTTACCAGTGTTGGGTTTCTGTGGGGCAGTATTGGTATGAAGTTTGTCCAACTCTTGGTCTCCTCGGCTAAAAAGGTCTATGCGGCGCTGGGTCTGCATAGAGAAGCGGCCACCAAATAATTTGGCCTCTCGGGTAAGAGAGGCCAATTTCGCGTAAGTTCGTATTTTGTGTGGTGCCGGGAGGGGGGGTCGAACCCCCACGAGGTTGCCCTCGGCGGATTTTGAGTCCGCTGCGTCTGCCAGTTCCACCATCCCGGCGCCTCTCGAGTTTCGCATACCCCGCGTTCCCGAACAAGCCCCACGAAGCTAATGCCTATCGCATGCTGGGTCAGCTACAGCCACTTCTTCGCTCGAAAATACAGCAGGGATCCAACGGCGGAAAGGACCATGAGCACAAGTGCGTAGGGATACCCGAGATGCCAATGCAGTTCCGGCATCTTGTCGAAGTTCATGCCGTAAATGGACCCAATCAGCGTGGGTGGCAAAAAGATGACAGTGGCTGCTGCAAGTGTCTTCATGATCGCGTTTTGTTGAATTGAGATCAGGCCAAGATTTGAATCCAACAAAAACTGAATTTGCGTCTGCAGAAAGTTGTCGTGTTCCAGCAACGATTTCACATCGCCGCCGAGCGTCTTCAAACGACCTGCAAGATCGTTGGGCAACTCTTCCGCTTCCAGAAAAGGTACCGCACGACCCACACTGTGCAAACTCTCCCGTACGCGAGATGCGAGATCCCCACTTTGCCCAATTCGTTTCAGCACGCGGCCCAGATCGGCTGCGGCGATTGTGGCCATCGCTCCCGCATTTTGCGAAAAGATTTCGAGCGAGATAGGGTCGAGTCCATCGCCAATCTCCTCCAGCAGGTCTGCATCACGGTCCACAATCGTCTCCAACAAGCACAGCATAGCCGAGGCGGCAGATTCGAAGACCGCATCCGGCTTCTGTGTTCTGGCAACAAATTGCTCAAATGACCCGGGAGTCGCATAGCGCACCGTGAGGAAAATGCCGTGGACCAGCACCAGTGTCATGGGAGTAAGGCGTGGCTGCTGATTTGGATCGCGCAGGACGACCCGCACCGTAATGAAAGTGCCGCCATGTTCGCGGTACAACGCGCTACTGCTCTCGACCTCACGCATTTCTTCACGTGTTGGAATGCCGAGGCCAAGCGCTGTCTCGACTTGCTGTTCTTCCTCCTTCGTTGGGTCAAGCAGGTCCAGCCATAACGCATCGCTGTGCTGGCCCTCAACCACCCGCAGGTGGCCATCCGTGGTGTGATATACCGTCAACATGATGGGTCAATCATAGTGCTGGCCTTGCACTGCGTGCCTCGAAGGAACTCTGTCGTGCACGATGGTTGCTCAGGCATTGCGCGCACACTTTGACAAGCCAACGACCTCCGGTTAGCCTTAAACTCGGGCATCACGGTAGTCACCGTTGCAAGCGTCCCCGTCGTCCAGTGGCCCAGGACCCCGCCCTTTCACGGCGGTAACACGGGTTCGAATCCCGTCGGGGACGCCAACTTCTGCATTCGTGCAAACGCAAGGCTTGAACTCACCAAGGGCTTTGCGCCCGAAATCTCCGCTACGCCTTCATGCAGGAGCGTAGCGTGGCTGCCGCACCTTCCGGCGTGATATCCCGCTGGGGCGATCCAAGTAACTCAAATCCAACCATGAATTTGCGCACCGTCGCCGATCGCAGCAGTGGCGGGTAGAAGTGTGCATGCAGTGTCCACCCCGGATGGTCCTCGCCATCACAGGGCGCGGGATGGAAGCCCATCGAGTAGGGGAAAGGCGTGTGAAAGACACGGTTATACCCCGCAGTGACGACCTGCAGAATAGCCGCAAGTCCGTCACGTTGGGCGTCGTCCAGCCCGCGCATTGTCACTGCCATGGCACGTGGTAGCAGCATAATCTCAAAAGGCCACACCGCCCAGAATGGAACGACCGCCACCCATGTCTCGTTCTGGGCTACGACGCGCTCCCCATCCTTCAACTCCATCGCCAGGTAGTCGGCAAGCAGTGTCCTCCCATGCTCCGCAAAGTAGGCCTTCTGCGCTGCAAGTTCTGCAGCCGGTTCATCCGGAATGTGTTCCGTCGCCCAGATTTGGCCGTGTGGATGCGGGTTGCTCGCCCCCATCATCGCGCCTCGGTTTTCGAAGATCTGGATATACTGCAGGTCGCCGCGGCCCGCCAGTTCGGTTTCCTGCTCAGCCCACACTTCCACCACATGCCGAATGCCGGCCAGAGCCATCGTCGCCAGCGTCAGATCGTGCCGCGGATCAAAGCACAGAACACGGCAAATGCCGCGCTCACTTTGTGCTTTGAGCAATCCGGCACCGTCCACATCCATGGCTGCAACGGGCGTATCGATCATCAGCGCCGAATAGTCGTTCTGGAACACAAAGGTGCTGGTGTACTGCGGCGTCTGGTGTCCACCTGCCCGCATGTTGCCGGGGCACAGGTAGCAGCTCGGGTCGTACTGCGCCACGACGGTCGCGTTCGCGTCTTCAGTTTGACCCTGCCACGGCCGCTGTGTGCGATGCGGCGAAACCACAACCCACTGCGCAGTCAGCGCATTCCACCGACGATGCGGCGTCTGTAAAAAGATTTCATCCATTCCTTACCTCATCTCACTCTGCATCTGGTGCCAGCGTGCCATGGCGCCGTCCACGGCTTCGCATACGTATACCTCTGCATCAATGCCAAAGCGCTTGCGATAGCTCTCTCGCAGGCTGAGCGTGAACGCTTCCACCTTGTTCCCATCAACCAGATTGACCGTACAGCCACCAAAGCCGCCGCCGGTAAGCCGAGCACCGAAGCACCCGTCCAGCTCGATCGCCGCGTCTACAAGAAAGTCGATCTCATCAACGCTTACCGCAAAGTCGTCGCGCTCGCTTACGTGGCCCGCCGTCATAATCGTTCCTAGCTGCACGGCGTCTCCGGCCAGCATCGCCGCCCGGGCAGCTTGCACGCGACCGTTCTCGCTGATGATGTGGTGGCATCGCAGATAGCTTTCCTCTGAGATTTCGGCCTTCACCTGTTCCAATTGCTCCAGCGACGCATCCCCAAGGTCTCGTAAAGCAGGGAAGCGCTTGACCAGCACGGCCTGTCCTGCCTCCAGCTCGCGCCGCCGTTGTCCGTAATCTCCAGCACCAATGGAATGCTTGACCCCGGAGTTCGCGACAACCACCTTGCACTTCCCGAGGTCACCTTGATTCATGGGCAGCAATTCGTACTGTAGGTCACGTGTGTGCAGCAACAGGGCATGCCCTTTGGTCGCAGCAGTCACCACGAACTGATCCATAATCCCGCAGGGAGAGCCGACATACTCGTTCTCCGCCCGCTGGCACAGCAGTGCAATGGTCTCCGCTGGCAGCGTCTCGCCCGCATGCGCCAGCAACGCCACGCAGGTCGCGACCTCTACCGATGCCGACGAACTCAATCCAGAACCCAGGGGAACGTCACTTTTGAGCTGCAGCACAAACGGCGGAAGGTGTATGCCCAGCTTCTGGAGCTCGCGCAGCACGCCCACGGGGTAATCACTCCAATCGCCCACTGCCTTGCTGCGATCTTCAATCGTCAGGCGACGCTCGTTGGCGAACATCTCCGTCCGAAAGGTGTACCCACCATCGGCTGCGGGTGAAACAGAGGCCTCTGTCGTAAATGGGATCGCCATCGGCATCACCAGGCCACCCGTGTAGTCGGTATGTTCCCCGATCAGGTTCACGCGTGCGGGCGCAACAAGAGTAATTGTTTTTGTCATCGTGCTGTCCATCCGTACTCCTTCGCCTGTGATCCCTACACGCAGTGCCCGTTATGCGCTCGTACCACTCCCAATCCGATAGCGCTGCTGTTGCCATTCCCACGCGGACCGCACAATGTCGTCAATCTCCACAATGTTTGGCGTCCAGCCAAGGTCGACACGGGCGCGTTCCGAGCTCGCCACAAGGCGGGCCGGGTCTCCTGCCCGTCTTGGCTTCACTTCCACGGGAATCGCATGACCCGTCACGCGCCGCGCTGCCTCAACGACCTGCTTTACCGAGAATCCTGTCCCATTCCCCAGATTGCAGATCAGCTTGTCCTTCGTCTCCAGCGCATGCAATGCCAGAATGTGCGCATCTGCCAGGTCCGCCACGTGAATATAATCGCGAATGCAGGTGCCATCCGGTGTGTCGTAGTCTTCCCCAAAGATGGCGATACTCTGGCGGCGTCCCAGGGCAACGTCCAGAATCAGTGGAATAATATGGCTTTCCGGCTCGTGCATTTCCCCGCGGCCCGGCAGCGCTCCGGCTACGTTAAAGTACCGCAGGGACGCGTACCGTAGACCCTGTAGCCGGTTCAGCCAGCTCACCATATATTCCACCAGCAGCTTCGACTCTCCGTATGTGTTGGTCGGCTGCAGCTTGGCAGTCTCGGTAATCGGCACCACCTCTGGCTCCCCGTAGACGGCAGCCGTGCTGCTGAAGACCAGCTTCGTCACACCGGTCGCATGCATTGCTTCGAACAGCGCAAGCGTTGAAGCGGTGTTGTTCCGAAAATAGAGCTCGGGCTTTTGCATGCTTTCGCCTGCCTCGATCAATGCAGCAAAGTGCAACACGCCCTCGGGCTGCAGATCGCGCAAGACGCGCTCCACAACCTCACGGTTTGCTATATCCGTCTCCACAAAGTCCGCGCCTTTGGGCAGCTGGTCGCGCCGGCTGTGGACAAGGCTGTCCAGCACCGTGACACGGTGGCCGGCCTGCATCAAGATTGTCGCAACCGTTCCGCCGATGTACCCGCAACCGCCCGTGACTAGCAAGTTCATGCTGCATCTCCCAATCTCACCATGCACACCGCAGCCACTCAGGGCCAGGCCCCGCCACTGCTTCGCACATGTAAGCGATACCACCACGAACCTGGAAAGTCCACAGCCCCTCGATTCGCTTCCTTATGCCGGAATCATTGACCGCTCACCAGCCCCGCAGCAACTGCGTATTGCGCACCCGCAATCCGCGCCGTATCCTCTCTGGGGAAGGCTGCACGCTTCTGTCGCGATTGCATTCAATCCTTGTGCGGTGGAGTCACTGCCTATGAACATCACGGCCGTCGCGCGCAAGGCACGGGTCAGCACCGCTACTGTCTCCCGCACCATCAATGGATCGCCTAACGTCAGCCCGAAAACGGCAGAGCGCGTCCGCAAAGCCATTGTTGCTCTCGGCTTCTACCCGGATATCAACGCCCGTGCGCTTGGCTCCGGCCGTTCCAGTCTGTATGGCCTCATCATTTCAGACATCACCAATCCGTTCTTCCCCGAACTCGTCAAGGCTTTTGAAGATGTTGCCGTCAAGCACGGGAAAGAAATCTTGATCGCGAATACGAATTACGACCCGGCCCGCATGGAAGTTTGCGTCACCCGCATGATGCAGCGCAAGGTCGATGCCGTCGCCATTATGACTTCTGAGATGGACGATGGCCTGCTTGAAGTATTTACCCGTCGCAAGATTCCACTCGTCTTTCTTGACACCGAAAGTAGTGCCCTCCGTGTTGCAAGTGTCCGCGTCGACTACAAGGCCGGCATCCTTTTGGCGCTTGAGCATCTCGCCGAGCTCGGCCATCGCGACCCCGTCTACATCTCCGGCCCGCTCGGTCTTGCCTCCGCGCGTCTGCGTCATGACACCTTTCTTCAGGCACAACAGCAGGCAGGCCACGTCATGGACCCCCACCGCATCGCTCAGGGTGACCATCGCGTTGAGGGTGGATACTGTGCAATGGAACAGATCTTCACCTCCGGCATCACGTTCACGGCTGTCCTGTGTTCCAACGACCTCACCGCCATCGGCGCCATGGAATCCATTTACGAGCGCGGCCTGCGTATCCCGGAGGACATCTCGATCGTCGGTTACGACGACATTCAACTCAGCGGGTACACGCATCCCGGTCTCACCACAGTCGCCGTCCCGCGCGAGCAGGTGGCTTCCGCCGCATTTATGAGTCTGCTTCATCTCGACGAAGCTGCCGGTCTGGATTCCTTCGGCGAAGCGCACGTGTTCGTCCCGACCCTGGTTCGCCGCCGCTCTACCGCGCCTTTGCACGGTTAGTCCCAGCAACGACCGGGTGGGTTCATGCTGTGCCCAGCTCAAAAGGACTCGCGCGTGATACGTCGTAGCCAGCACTTGCTGGTCTCGCCTCCGGGCAAGCAGGTCAAATTGATTGGCGCAGACCACCGTGCAAATTTCGACAGAGACCGCCTGGCGAAATGGCCAAGACTCTGCATCCAATCCCTGCGAAGTACCCCTTGCCGAGGGATCAGCCCGTCACCGGTGCAGATCTCAGGCATCCAGTAACTAGTTGTGGATGAGACCGGCCGAGTACATTCGTCCGCAAGAAAGCAAGGCACCCATGCCCCGAAACACGACCGACGAAGTACCCTCGACACCTGGCCCTGCTGCAGCCGACCATTCTTTCCAGCGCGCCTGCCGTGCCGTAGCTCCTCTCTCGACGTTTGCCATCGCCGCGACGTCGCTGCTTGCCCAGGCTCATGAGCGCCCGCCTGCTACGCCGCTGGTAACGCACGACCCCTACTTCAGCATTTGGTCTGAGACGGACAAGCTCACCGATTCGCCCACGCGTCACTGGACCGGCCACCCCCAGCAACTTACCGGCCTCCTGCGCGTGGACGGCAAGCCCTTCCGCATCATGGGGAGCGATCCCAGGGACATCCCGGCCCTCGACCAGCTTGCAACCCAGCTCACGCCCACACATACGCGCTATCGCTTCGGGAACGCCAGCATTGAACTCGATCTGGCCTTTTTTACCCCGGCATTTCTCGACGACCTCGACCTCCTCAGCCGTCCGGTGACCTACATCACGTGGACCGCGCGTTCGCTCGACGGCCAGCCGCACGACGTCAGCGTCTATCTCGGTGCTAATCCCGATATCGCCACCAGCTTTGAAGGTCAGCAGGTTCTCTTTACCCGCAATCAAACTGCGGCGACAAACGTCCTCTCCGTCGGTAGTCGCGAACAGTCCGTCCTCAACCGCTCCGGTGACGATCTACGCATTGACTGGGGCTATCTGCACCTTGCCACACCCAAGGACGAGCCCGCGCTCAGCACCATCAGCCCGCATCCCGAGCGCCAGTTTGCTGCCGACGGCACTCTCGCCGCCGCCGACGTCATGAACGGCCCCGTGACTCTGAACAGGTTTGTGCCGGAAATGGCCGTCGTGCTGAACATGGGCAAGGTCACCGGCGAACCCGTTGCACGCCACCTGCTGTTGAGCTACACCGAGGAGTATGCGATCCAGCTGCTGGGCCAGAACCTGCGCCCCTACTGGCAACGCGACAACAAGCCCGTCAGCACCATGCTTGACGAAGCAGCTCACGACTATGCCGCTCTTGACGCCCGTGGCAACGACTTCGACACTAGGCTGATCGCGGATATGACTGCGACTGCCGGGGAGCACTATGCCTGGCTTTGCACGCTCAGCTACCGCCAGGCGATCGCCGCGCACAAGCTCGTTGCCGGCCCGCTCGGCGAGCCCATGCTCTTCGCCAAAGAGAATTTCTCCAATGGCGACATCGCTACTGTGGACGTCCTCTATCCCTCCTCGCCCATGTTCCTCTTCTTCAATCCCGGCCTGCTCAAAGCGCAGTTGCTCCCGGTACTGGAGTATGCGGCGATGCCCAACCACTGGAAGTTCCCCTTCGCACCGCACGACCTTGGCCAGTACCCACTCGCGAACGGCCAGGAGTATGGCGGCGGCGAAAGAACGGAAGAAGACCAGATGCCCGTGGAGGAATCCGGCAATCTGCTCATCCTCATGGATGCTTACGAGCGTACCTCGCACGACCGCACCCTTGCGGAGCGCTTCTGGCCCCAGCTGACGCAGTGGGCTAACTACCTTAAGGAGAAGGGCCTCAATCCCGAAAACCAGCTTTCCACGGACGACTTCGCAGGTCACCTCGCGCATAACGCCAATCTCAGCATCAAGGCCATCGACGGCATTGCCGCCTACGCAAACATTGCGCGTACCCTTGGCCACACCGTCGCTGCCCACGAGTACCAGCAGCTTGCCCATCAGATGGCCAAGGAATGGGTTGGCCTGGCCAAAGATGGCGACCACTACAAGCTGGCGTTCGACACTCCCGGCTCGTGGAGCCAGAAGTACAATCTCGTCTGGGACAAGGTGATGGGCTATGAGCTCTTCCCTCGCGAAGTCCGCGAAACCGAGATCGCTTTCTATAAAACCAAGCTCAATGCCTATGGCCTACCGCTCGATAGCCGCAAGGATTACACCAAGCTTGACTGGGAAGTCTGGACCGCTACCCTGGCCGACCACCCCGAAGATTTCAACGCCCTCATCGATCCCGTCTACCGTTGGACCAACGAGACCAAGAGCCGTGTTCCCATGACCGATTGGTACGACACCATCACCGGGGAGAAAATCGGCTTCCAGGCCCGGAGCGTTGTGGGTGGTGTCTTTATCAAGGCCCTCACCAACGTCCCGCTCGCCGACCAGTACCGCGCCAAGGCCACCGCAGGCGCTCCCCAAGAAGCGCATCTTAACCGCCCTTGACCCGAAGCAAGCTGTAGAGCTCGGATACAGAGGCGGCGATCGAGGTGGCTGCTCAGCGATCTTCTACGTCGCCTCGACGCTCCCGTGCTCCCGAGGTGCACCGAAGGATATCGGCCAAGCACTCAGCGAAGCGGCCTGCAGAACCCGACATGCAAGCGCGTAGCTATTTCTAAACCGGGAAATCTCCCGTGCCAGGGTAAAACAGATTCGGCCGGCCTCAGTGACCAGAGCTTTCCTGGTACTGAGGCCATTTCTTCTTGAAACGCTACTGCCTACTTTCTCAGGGCAAATTCCGCATGCTGCGATGCCTGCGAATCCAACCCAACCCACACATCAAAGGTTCCCGGTTCCAGCACCCACGTCCTTGAAGCAGCGCTCCAGTAGGTCAAATCTTTTGCGGGTAAGTTCAGTACGACTGTTTTCGTCTCGCCCGGCCCCACCATCACCTTCTGGAACTCCTTCAACTCCCGTCGCGGACGCGATGCGCTCCCGGCCTGCTGGTGCGTGTACATCTGCACCACGGTCGCTCCCGCCACGGCGGAGGTGTTCGTGACCGGTACACTGACCCGCAGTACGCCGTCAGCACTCACCGTCGACTCCATCGCAGGCGCGCCGACCGTAAATTTCGAGTAACTCAACCCATACCCGAACGGGTACAGCGGCGTGCTCGGCATGTCCCAGTACCGGTGCGCTACATTGTCCGGGTTCTGCGGAATATTCTGGTTGTAGTACAGCGGCTCCTGCCCTGCATCGCGTGGCCAGCTCACTGGCAGGTGCCCACTCGGGTTGGCCGCCCCCACCAGCAGGTTTGCCACTGCATGGCCTCCCTCTGTTCCCGGATACCAGATATTCAAAATTGCTGGCACATGCTCGTTGGCCCAGTTCAGGTTTACCGGCCGCCCGGTCATCACCACGAGCACTACCGGCTTGCCTAGTGCGACTACTGCTTCCAACAGACGTTGCTGCTCACCCGGCAGTGCAATCGAAGCGCGCGATGCCGCTTCGCTGTTCATGGTCTGCGCCTCGCCCAGAACAAGCACCGTCGTGTCGGCTGCTTTGGCCATGTCCAGCGCATGCTGGAATTCCGCAGCCTTCGCGTCCGCAGTCGTAAAGCGAGGTTTGTCCGGGATAACCTGCTCGTCAAAAATCGTCGGCGATCCACGCTCGATCTCCACACCCGTCGGCGTCGGCACCTGTGCACCGGCCAAC